>JAQXIO010000030.1 GCA_029007825.1 Bacteroidales bacterium
CCGGAAGAGGTAAATTTGAAGGCGTTGTTGACAAAGTTCACGATTACCTGTTTCAGCCGCATGGTATCGGTTTCGATGTATACCGGTGTTTCGGGTGTGTTTTTTATGAAGCTGACACCGGAGGGTGCCTGCAGGCGGCACATGTCGTATATTTCGACGGCCAGTTCGTTCAGGTTGCACGGTTCCAGCGTGAACGACATGTTTCCCGATTCGATGCGTGATATTTCCAGGATGTCGTTTATCAGCTTGAGCAGCAGCTCGCAGTTTTTATTGATGGTGCCGATAAATTCCGTTTTTTCTTCTTCTCCGAGCTCTTCGCTGCTGACTAACAGGTTGGAGAATCCTACGATGGCGTTGAGGGGTGTGCGGATTTCATGGCTCATATTGGCGAGGAACGATTGCTTGAGCTCGGCTTTCGATGCCAGGTCTTTCGCCCTTATCAGTTCTTCTTCCTTGTTTTTGTAGTCCTGGATGTTCATAATCAGCCCGATGACAGAGGATTTTTCTCCTAACACGCCGGCGACGTTCAGGAACCGGAATTCGTACCAGATATAGCCTTTTCCGTTGAAGTCGATCCTTGTGCGCAGGTCGCAACGTTGTTCGACGCGGTTTACTACGTTGATGAAAGAGGAGATGGAGTGGCCGAGTTCGTCGGGATGCGTCATTTTAATCAGCTCTTTCAGTTTAATGGCTTCGTGGGTAACTCCGACGCTGTCGAGAAATTCCTTGTCGAAGAAGAATTCGTCGGTGTTTTTATCGTATTTCCATGCGAATATGCTGCCGCCTTCGAGGGCAAGGGAGAGGAACTCTTTTTCTTCCCACAGGTTCAGCTGTGCCTGACGTTTTCGTTTCGCTTCGCGGCGGTAGAGGAAGAGCAGGTAGGTGATTACGGAAACAATCAGGATGGTAAGGGCGGCGAAGAGGAGGATGGCTTCGGTGCGGTACTTGACATAGAAGGGCATATTGACGATGCGGATACCGGAGGGTACCTGGCTGACCGGTATCTCCCAGCGGTTCAGTTCGGTCCAGTCGAGCACGGCTTCTTTGCTGCTCTCTTTTACCGGGAGTTCCGATATCACCTTTCCTTTTACTATCTGGGCGATATAATCGCATGCTTCTTCTGCTTGTTGCGCGAGGGTGGTGAAGTAGCCGCCCAGTATGCCGAGGTTGCAGCCGAACCCTTTATTTACTGCGGAGAAGGTGGGGACGGTTGCCAGGCGGCCGACCTGGGCTATGGTGTAGTCGTATTTTGTCAGCAGGAAGACGGAGTAGTGGAATGATCCGGATATGTTCCACAGGAGGTCGCGGCCGAGGTCGTCTCTCATATTGATAAAGTAGAGGCTGGTCGATGCGGGGCGTTCGCCGTCGTCGTTTCCTTTTAAATAACCGTTTTCGATTACTGTTTCGTTTTCGATGGAATCGCCGTATTGCAGGAAGCGGACGAGTGACCGGTATAAGTCGTTGTTTCCCCCGTTGTCTCTGTATTGTTTTGCCAGTCTTTCTATTACTCTTTTTCCGTTATAGGTTCTGTCGTAAAAGAAGCGGATGCGCTTTATGCCTACCAGCTCTTCGATCATCCGGATGTTTCCCAGATAGTCGGGGTTGTCCCATATGCCCGTAACGTTGGGATACTCTTTCAGTACGTCCCAGTTCGGGAAGTTTACGCCGCTGAAGACGATGGGTACCGTTTTTAAAAAGGGGTGTGCGGATACCAGCAGGGAGTAGGTGGCCTGGTCGTCGGTGACCAGTATGATGTCCGGTTTGAACGTGAGGGTGTCGATGTAGTTGTATATGCGCTGTATTTCGTCTTCCCTGTCGTAGGTGTCGCAATCGAGGTAGAAGGTGCTGATTTCGGCCGGAACGTTTTTCTTTTCCAGATTTTCCTGCACCAGTTTGTTCAGGTTTTTGTAGTCGGGCAGGTTGCTGTCGAAAGAGTGGACGATCAGGAGATTCGTTTTTTCTTTTTTGACACTATTTCCCGCCTGTGCACCGCCTGTGTGGAGGCCTGGCAAGCCGAACAGGAGGATTGCGGCGTATAGTATGAAGCGCATTGCTTTAATTTTCTGTTTTTTATGACTCTTTTTGAAAAATGTCGAACCGGATTGCGGACGAGCGGCAAATATAGTTTAAAAAGCGTTTCGCGTACCGATAATATTGCTATAAAATTAATATAAATGATAAAATGCGGAATATTTAGATTACCTTTGGCGCGATTTTCGCCACAGGAAATTGATTTTGTTGCGTAAGATCGTGAAATTCAATAATTTATGAATATAAGGGCTTTCTGCCTTGCAGTTGCTTTCCTTTTATCTTTCGCTTACATCGGGGCGCAGGTTACGACTTCGGGGATAACGGGTAAGATTACGCTTTCGGGCGAACCGGCAACCGGGGTTACTATAAAGGCGGTGCATGAGCCGTCGAACACGATTTACGGTACGGTGACCAACGGCGAGGGGCTTTTTTCTTTATCGGGGATGCGGACGGGGGGGCCTTACCGGGTGACCGTTTCGTACATCGGTTACGATACGGCCGGTCTGGACGATATTTTTCTGCAATTAGGGGTGACGAAGGAGATGGATGTCGATCTGAAAGAGTCGGCTACGGCTTTGGGAGAGGTGAGTGTTACCGCTTCCAAATCGAAGTTTTCATCGGGAAGGAGCGGCGTTTCGACCAATATCGGCAATGACCAGCTGACGTCGTTGCCTACGATTAACCGGAGCGTGGCGGATTTTGCGCGTTTGTCGCCGTATGCGAACGATGGGTTTTCTTTTGCAGGTGCCGACGGGCGTATGAGCGGATTTACCATCGACGGTGCGAACTTGAATAATAATATGGGGCTTACGAGCGACCTGCCGGGCGGGGGCAACCCGATTTCGCTCGATGCTATCGAGGAGATGCAGGTGGTGATCGCCCCTTACGACGTACGCCAGAGCAATTTCGCAGGCGGTGCTGTCAATGCTATTACGAAGAGCGGTACGAACCAGTTCAGGGGGGCGGCTTATACTTATTTCCGGAACGAGAAGATGCGGGGTAACAAAATCGACGGCGAGAGCTTAGGGGCGCGGGAGAAGGAGTCTACTGCCGTTTACGGCTTTACGCTCGGGGGGCCTATTGTCAAAAATAAGTTGTTTTTCTTCGTGAACGGGGAGTATCAGAATTCGCCTTACCAGATTACGAAGTTCCGTCCGCGGGGCGTTGCCGACGAGCAGCAGAACAGCAGCCGGGTGACGGAGGGGGATATGGACGAGTTTGCGTCGATCCTGCGGGATCGTTACGGCTACGATGCGGGGTCGTATAACGATTTCGACGGGGGGAATACCAATTATAAGGCTCTTGTGCGTATCGACTGGAATATCGGCGATGCGCACAAGTTGAGCGTGCGGTATAATTTTACGACGAACCGGGAGGATTTGCCTACGTTCGGGAACTCGGGCGTTGGGACGCGGGCTACATCGTACCGTATTTCGAAAAACGCGATGGCTTTCGATAAGACGTGCTACGCTCAGAAGAATGATGTTTCTTCGTTGGCTGCCGAGCTGAACAGCCGTTTCAGCAGTATTGTTTCCAACCGTTTGATTTTTACTTATTCGGATATGGGCAGTACGAATACGTCGAAGTCCGATCCGTTTCCTTTTATCGATATATGGGATGGCAACGGGGACTCGTATATGAGTGCGGGCTATGATCTTTTTTCGTGGAATAACAAGCCGAGGAATACGATTTACAATGTGCAGGATAATGTGGTTGTTTATCTGAACAGGCATACGCTTACGGCGGGGCTGAGCTTCGAATACCAGAGGGCTTATAATATGTATATGAAGTTCGGTACGGGGTATTATAAGTATGCTTCTTTCGACGATTTTAAGAATGGTGCCGCTCCGCTGGCTTTCGGGCTTACGTACGGTTATAACGGCGAGACGGAACCGAGGGCGGAGGTTTTGCAGGCGCAAACGGCATTGTATGTGCAGGATGAGTGGAATGTGACCGACCGTTTCCGGCTTTCGCTGGGGCTGCGGGCGGATATGCTGAATTTCCTGAATGATCTCGAGACGAACAGGGGGTATTACGATATCGATTTTAACGGCCGTCGCATCGATACGGGTTTCTGGCCGAAAACGAATCTTCTTTTCTCGCCGCGGCTAGGTTTCAGCTGGGATGTGACGGAGGATAAGAGCGTGCGGCTAAGGGGTGGAAGCGGCATTTTTACGGGGCGGATTCCGCTGGTGTTCTTTACGAATATGCCGACGAACAGCGGTATGTTGCAGAATACGGTGCAGCTGACGGATGCTGCGAGCCTGGATAAGCTGAAGGGGGGATTGGTGACGGGTGTGAACAGGATGGTGGAGGTGCTCGGCTTGCCGACGTCGCCTGCGTTCAACTCGGCATCGGATATTGTGGGGGCGTCTATCGTCGGCATAGACCGTTCGTTCAAGTTGCCTCAGCTGTGGAAGAGTTCCATTGCTGTCGATTACAAGCCTTCGTTTCCTTTTCCGCTTACTTTCTCGGCGGAGTTTATGTATAGCAAGAATATCAATGCGGTGTATCAGGAGAACCTGAACGTGGTGGATCCTTCGCAGCTGACGCGGTTCAACGGACCGGACGACCGGTTGTTTTATAAGAGTGCGAAGAATACGGCGATTGCTTCGAACGTATCGGGTGGGGCGATGTTGCTGAAAAATACGAACCGGGGGCATAGCTCGGCTGTTACGGTGATGGTATCGGGCGAGCCGGTAAGGGATTTGAATTTTATGGTGGCTTATACGCATACGGAGTCGAGGGAGACTTCGGGGAACCCGGGTACGCAGTCGTATTCGGCATGGCAGAACATCCCTTCGGTGGATAGCCCGAACCTGGCGGACCTGCATGCGTCGCAGTACCTGACGCCGAACAAGGTGATTTTGTCCCTGAGTTATAAAATCGAGTATGCGAAGCATTTCGCTACGCATGTGGGGGTGTTTTACAGCGGTTATAATCCGGGTAATTACAGTTATATGTACGTTACGGATATGAATCAGGACGGGCAGAAGAATGATTTGATTTATATACCGAAGACGCGTGACGAGCTTATGTTTGTCGATAAGAACGGCTTTACGGCGGCCGAGCAGGCGGCTGCTTTCTGGGATTTCGTAAACCAGGATCCTTACCTGAAAAAGCATAAGGGCGAATATGCCGAGGCTTACGGTGCTTACCTGCCGTGGCTGAACCGCGTGGATGTGCGGGTTGCGCAGGATTTTAAGGTGAAGGCGGGCAAGTCGTGGAATACGCTGCAGGTGAGTGTGGATATCCTGAATTTTGCGAATCTGCTGAATAGTTCGTGGGGCGTGATACAGAGCAACAGTGCGTGCAATGGCGGACGGTTGCTTCAATACGAAGGGGTTACCGAAAATAATGTGCCCCGGTATTCGATGTATTACGATGCGGCGACGAAATCATTGCCTTCGAAAACTTTCGAGAGCACCCGTAGCACGGCAAACTGCTGGCAGTTGCAGATCGGTGTGCGGTATTGCTTTAATTAGGATTTTTACGGTATATTTTATTTACGGATTTGCCCCTTCTGTACGAGTGTATGGAGTGGGCAAATTTGCATTAAGGGGGTATGGTTGCTTGTGCCTGAGTATTTTATTCCGGATACAAACTGGGTAGCCGTACATTAGGGGACAGGGGCGTTGTAGGTACCGGACGTTTACTTTTGTTCCTGTTCTTTGCTACAGTATGAGGCGCATAGATATTCGATGTTTTTATGGCGGGGCGGTAAGGTTTTTGTAGTGTAGGGGCTGGGAGGATTCGGCGGGGAGAGCGGAAGGCAGGCGGTGTATCGTGCGAATGGATGGTTATATGGTATAACTGGGCGGGGCAGGTTATTTGTCTTTACGGGTGTTGCCTTATCTATGCTTTATATGGGATGGGTTGCAGAGGTATAAATTGGGTAATTTGTTAATGAAATAGAAAAATAAGCGCCCTGTTTTTGTTAATAAATAATATATTAAACGCATTATTGTTTTTCTTTGTAAGAAATATTTTTTATTTTTGCAGTCGAAATCCTTGAAATTGTAAAAAAACCAAAACATTAACATGGTAAATATTATGAAAGCTGCAAAAAGATGATCTGTTTTACTCTTTTCACGGGTGTTTTTTTATTGAAAACGCCTGTAAGAGTCCATTAAAAAATAAGAACTGTTTTATTGAGTTATATCCCTTTTTCTATCACCCCTCCGGTCTTGAATGCTCCTATTGGATAAAATGCCGGAAAAAGGGCTGATTTGAGAAAATAGCTAATCGATATATTTAAAGAATATAGATTATAGCCGGCCGTTCATCGGTTTTTGTATCGATAGCAAAAGGGAAGTGCATTTACACCAAAATAAAGATATTCTATTCATTATGTATAACGGCTGAAATGATTTTAAGAATCTTATCAGGAAATAAAATTAAATAATTAAATATCAATCCATCATGAGACAACCAATTATCGCTCTTTTATTCGGAGCCTCGAGCCTGCTTGCCTATGGTCAAAGCCCATCGGGTGCGGGCAATTCAGATGTAACTCTTTCTACCCAAGAGAGTAAGGTCGTATTATCCCCCGACCAGGAGATGCTTCAGGAACTGGAAGCACTGAAGAGAGAAAACAAAGGGAACATCACCGTAGAAATACTCGATGTAAGCCAGGGAGCAAAAGTATTGAAAGAAGGCGAAGAGGCGAAAATCCACATCGAAAGCCCCGAGTATCTGGTAAAGCAACTGTTAGGCGATGTGTATGCCGAAGTAGGGCATATCCCCGAACCCCAATGGTTCGAGATGGAACCCATCGCCGAAGCCTATATACAGGCTTTTCTCCAGGCACGTACAATGCCGGACGGCAATGCGGCAACGCAGATGATGGCAGAAGCCCGGAAAACCTTCGAGGCGGCCATCGATGCCAAGCTGACGCAGGAGCAGAAAAACGTAAGGGAACAGAAGCGTGCGGAACAGAGGGCCTGGCTCGAAAAGGCCGAAGCCCAGGTTCAGGTGGCGATCGACTATGCCATACGGGAGCGGGAGCGCAGCAATAACAGCGGACTTATGCGTAGAGCCAATAATACATCAGCCCTTAACGGAGAGAATCAGGAAAATGTCAAATCCATTCAAATGACCTTCAAATGAAAACCAGAATCGTATTTTTCTTTTTAGCCGTTTCTCTCTTTTTCTGCCTTCCTGAGGCCTCGGCTTGTTACCAGACTACCAATAATTTCATAGATAATGAAACTTCGGGCACGATTTCGGCGAACGGAATCGATTGTGCATCCAATACAACGACCGTATGGTACGTCAATACCGGAGCGGATCTGCCGGTGCAAGTGAGCTATTTTTTCAATTTGCCCTTACGGGCGGGGAACCGCTTAAGGATTTACAAGGCGAACTCTCCCTCGGAGTGTATATCTTGTATGAACGGTACGCCGATCGTGGATATAGACGGAGGTGGATATGCCGCTGCTACGTTGCCGCTCGGCACCATCAACCGTTGTTTCGTTGTCCGGTACGACGTGGCTTTCGTTTCACGTGATTACAATACTTATCTTCATATTTCTTTCTCCGCAGGAGAGACGGTCGAGTCGAACCTTCATGTGGGCGGAACGGTTACGGCTACCGGCCTTTCGGTTACCGGAAATGTGGGGATCGGTGTCAGCAATCCTACGGAGAAACTGGAGGTTGCCGGCGGTATAAGGGCGGACTGCATAACGGGAAATAAACGTGTAATGGCGGATACTTTATTGGCAACCAACCATCTTTCTACAAAGGATTTCTTCAGCGTAGGAAAAGTAGGTATCGGTCCTGTTACTACTCCATTGGAACGGCTGCATGTTGCAGGCAATATAAAGGCGGATACCCTGAAGGCAGCGAGCCTTCAACTGACGGGTACCACTTTGGGCACTACCAATTTCGGCAGTATAGGCATCGGTCTTCCTGCGGGAAGAACGCCCAACGCGCCTTTGCAGGTATTCCAGTCGCAGATTTTGTCGAGCGCATTGAATAATGCTACGCCTATCGCCACCTTCGGCGGGGAGACGAAAACTTCGGGCGGACAGAATAATTTCAATAACAGGCTTTGGCTGAGGAGGGCTTCTTCGGGTGGTGCCGACTGGACTACGGCAGGCCTGCACGATGGTATTTCGGTAGATAACAGTTACGGTACGCCGGGGAGTAATACCCGCACCTGGTGGGAGCGTATGCCGGGAGCCGAATCCAGCGGGGGAATGCAGTCCTGGGGGGACAGGAACGTTACTTATATGACGCTTAAGGGAGATAAGCTGGGAATCGGTACGAATAGTCCTACGGAAAAGCTGGTATTGTATAACGGCACTGCTCTGCAAACAGTTACCCAATATGCCAATGCAAGTACGGGTCTCGGCAACGACAAGGGTTTTCTGGTGGGGATAGAGGCTGCCGGCAATGGCTTTGTTTTTCATCGTAACAATACCTTTATCAAGTTCGGAACCAACGGTGTTGAGCATATGCGGATTCTCGGCAATGGTAATATAGGGATAGGAACAACTGCCCCTACCAAAAAATTAGAAGTGAACGGCGATATAAAAGCCGGGAAGGTTACGGCAACGGGAGCCACCGTTCAGGGAACCATAGAAGCGGAGAAAGTTATTATAACAAAA
The DNA here is from genome assembly GCA_029007825.1 of Bacteroidales bacterium. Taxonomy (GTDB): domain Bacteria; phylum Bacteroidota; class Bacteroidia; order Bacteroidales; family JAQXIO01; genus JAQXIO01. The sequence continues at coordinate 8,643 of JAQXIO010000030.1, forward strand.
AACGTCACCGGCGCCGACTTTGTCTTTGCTCCTGACTACAAATTGCCCGAATTACAAACAGTAGAGGAGCATATCAAAGAGAAGCAACACCTGCCTGAGATTCCTTCGGCAGCCGAAATGGTGGAGAAAGGCGTGGATATGGCAGAGCTCAATATCAAGCTTTTGCAGAAGGTGGAAGAGCTGACGCTGTATATTATCGACCAGAATAAACGGATCGAAAAACAAAATCAGGATATAACGTCTTTGATGGAGGAAGTAAACTCCTTGAAAAGCAAATAACCTATACTGTTGTAACAGTGATGAACGATAAATAATCGAACCAATGAAGACGCTGCTATTTTTTCTTACTATATTGACTTTTTCTGTAAGCACGGCTTACAGTCAGGGAAATTATGAATTTCTCTATGATGCCGACGGGAATATGACCACCCGCCGGCTGGCGGTACAACGCATCTCCCGCGTAGCCGCCGAAGCGCCCCAAGACGATCCGGTCGATGACAATACGGATTTTCTGCAAGACCGGAAGATTACTATTTATCCCAACCCTACCCGGGGTAGAATCACCCTCTCCGTTTCGCCTCTGGATGCGACCATCGAAAGCACCTATGCGCTGTACGACTCATCCGGACGGTTACTGGATACGAACCGGATCGATAGCGAGACCACCGGGATCGAAATAACCGGCACCCCCGGCATCTATCTTCTCGACGTTAAGATCGGAGACGAAGTATCGCAGTGGAAAATCATAAAACAGTAAGCAAAAAAGCAGCCTATAAAGAGAACCCCATTATGAAATATATTTATCTGACCCTACTGTTATTAACAGCCGGGACCTTGTATAGCTATGCCGCCGACAGGATAATTTCACTGGATGCCGACCAGAAAAACCTGGCAGGCACCTATATAGCCCGTGATACGATTTTTCTGCTGCCCGATTACGAGTTTACGGGCGATACCGGAAAAGAGATGGAAGCCTGGATCGACGAAACATTGATCACACCTTCCAATTACATACCTTCAGGTACGCTGCCCAATATTTATAACCGGCCGTTAAAAGACAATCTCTCCGTAGGAACTACTGCCGGAACCGCAGATGTAGGTCCGACCGGTGCGGCGACCTACAGTATACCGATATCTGTGGTTCCGGGTACGGCGGGAATGCAACCGAATATCGGTATTAACTACAGCAGCCAGTCTGGGAGTGGATTGCTGGGATATGGATGGAATTTATCCGGTTTGTCTTCTATACAGAGAATAGGAAAAAACTTTTATAACGACGGTGTATCGCAAGAGGTAAAGATGACCACTGAAGATAATCTGGTTTTAGACGGACAGAGGTTAATAAAAATCAGTGGCAGCAATCTTCAGAGTAATGCGAAATATCGTACTGAAGCGGAGTCTTTTAAAGATATTACTATAAAAACCATAAATGGTAATATCTATTTCGAAGTTAAAGATAAGGCTGGAAATATATTTGAGTACGGAAGTACGGATGATTCGAATATAAAAGGCGATACCCTTAGCGGCCGGGGGGGGACGCCTACAATACCGATGTTCTGGATGTTATCGAAAGTTACCGATCTGAACGGTAATTATATGACTTATACCTATGAACGGCAGAAAGGTGAGCTTTGTCTGAAAAATATTGCATATGCTGGTAACAAGAGTGCTGGCAAAGGTACCTATGCAGATGTGGATTTTTTTTACGAAGCACGAAATGACAGCAATAATATCTATGCTTACAGAGGTAATGGGTTTGGAAAAAATTTGTTACTCAGGAAAATAAAGAGTTCTTATCAGAGCAAGGTCTTAAGAGAATATAACTTTAAATACACTTATGATCAGGTGTCAACTAAACTGATTGAAATCGAGGAGTTTAACGGAGAAGGTAAACGGTATAACTCTACGGTAGTGGAGTGGGGTGCTCCTAAAATTAATTTTGGCAGCACGTTTCCAATAAAGGCGAATGCCGTAGATGTGGAACCCCAACATAAGGATAATTTTTTTGCCGATTTTAATGGGGATGGTATAATCGATTTGCTCGTTACCCAGCGAAGAGACGATGTAAGTAAGGATTGGGGATCGGGCTCTAAAGCAAACCTTTATTTGGGAAAGAGGGATGTGAATGAGGCAGGGGACGGAAAGCCAAGAGTGTCGTATGTTTTTTGTACGAGTGTGGATTTGAATGGGGCCAGGGATCTGATGTTCGGTGATTTCGATGGCGATGGGCTTTTGGATATAATCCGGATTACGAAAGGATCATACGGATACTATTATTGGTTTTCGTTATTTAACGGAAAAGACTTTTCGGCATTCAGTGATACTAAAATGTTACTGGATAATGGGGAATACGATCCGCGTGTAGGTGATTTCGATGGTAACGGAAAAGACGAGCTTGCCATACCTTCGGGGATTTTCGATTGCAATGCAGTTAAGATAGGAAATGTAACAGGTCTCGAGTTTAATGGAGGTGCCAGACCTTATCATTTTCAAGGTTATAAGTTGACACGAATGGATTTTTCCGGGAATGGGAAAACTCATGTGACATACTCGAAAACGGATGGCACACATATATTAGAGTATGGGAACGGTGCATGGCGCGATAAATATTTAATAAGGTCTTTAACGGCCAATAGCGATAGAAAATTATATTTCGGCGATTTTAACGGTGATGGCCTTACCGATATTTTAGCTTGTGAAAAGAGCAGTAATGGAAATCCGAGGTGTTTTGTCTATTATTCAACGGGGCGTGATTTTGTTGTTGGGGAAATCCTCGAAATGACAGATGCAGAGAATCCTTCGGATAATTATGAAGTTTATACAGGCGATGTTAACGGCGACGGAAAAGACGATGCGGTAATTTGTTTTTATAATTTCTCAGAAGTAAGAGGTGTCAGTCTAACCTATAACATATATTTAAGTGGCGGTATGGGGCTTCAAAAATATGAAACGTATGTCGATGCTTTTGCAGGTATACCAGTAGAATGGCGGAAGCTCGTTTCGGTCATTGATGCTTCCGGAACAGGAAAACAGATGATTTTGTGGAAAAATATTCAGGGTTCTGATTTTACAGTTGTTAAAGAATTTTTACGCTATAAGAATCCGAATCTGTTTGTTGTTAGTATTAAGAACGGTTTAGACTTGAAGACAAGTTTTTCTTATTGTCCCTTAACGGATAGCACTGTTTTTACAAGAAACAATGTATCCGCTTATCCTATTGTCAACAATGTTTTGCCGTTCTATGTGGTATCCGGTATGCGGGCTACTGATCGTTTCGGAAATACCGGTTCGTCGGTATCGTTCAAATACCAGAATATGTGGACTCATATCCAAGGGAAAGGATTTTTGGGCTTTGAGAGGGTATATGCAGAAGATAGTCTGCAGATGCGGTCTGAAATAAAGCAATACGGACTGGACAGCACTTATTATGTCGTTTATCCGGCTACTGATACCGTAAAAGTAATCAAACCCGGTTCGGAGGTTCTCGTATCGACTGTTGCAAATACGCCTGTGTACCGCGATTATGGCAATAAACGTTATTTTTCTGCTATTGAGAAAGAGGTGAAAACCGATCATCTGCAATCTTTGTCACAGACGAATGTTTACCAGTACGATACGGATCATGGTAATTTGACCAAACAAGTGGAAACAAAAGGCAATTTCGTTAAAACTACGGATTTCGTATGGGTCGAAAAAAACAATATTTTTAAGAACTGTCTCCAAGAGAGTAAGGTGACATCGAGTGGTGGCGAAGGAAGCGATTTTGTCAAAACGGTACGGTGTACGTACGATAATGACGGACGCATAACATCACAAACCGATTATGCAGGTACGGAGAAGGCCGTTACCGTCCGGTATAGGGATTACGACGATTTCGGCAACCCGCAGACGACGGCGACAAGCGCAGCCGGTTGCGATTCGATGGTGACGACGGATTATTACGGGGAGCGGGGACGCTTTCTCGAGCGATCGACGGATGCCCTGAATAACGAACTCCGATACGAGTATGATCCTGCTACCGGTAATGTATTGCGAAAAACGGAAATCGATGGCCTGGTAACCGAATATACTTATGACGGTTGGGGAAATATGGCTTCGGAAATTGCTCCGGGTGATATCATAACCACTTATTCCAGGTATTGGGAACCATGGAACAATCTGTATCCATATCAGGCGCTTTATACGGATAAGGTGACAGTAACCGGGATAGAGGGAGCTGAACAGACTTCGTATGACGGCTGGGGACGGGAAATTGTAAAATACGTACCCGGTTTCGGCAATAACGTACAAGGACATAGCCGATCTGTGGTAACCCGGAAAACATACTATGATAACGGACGCCTGAAAAGTACCTCTTATCCTTATTTTTACGACGGTAATTTCGGTTCCTTGTCGGTTGAATATACCTACGATGATTTCGGTAGGCCTTTATCGGTCGATGACCGCGGACTGGTCACGAGATATACCTATTCCGGCAAAGAGACGACAGTAACCAATCCCGACGGAACCACGTCAACGACAAAGCTGAACGATTCAGGTTTTACGCATAGCGTTACGGATGCTTCGGGTGATAGCATTGTGTATAAGTATAACAGTCTGGGCGATCCCGCATTTATCACATCGAACGGGCTTACGACTGTTATCGGTTACGATTATCGCGGTTACAAGGAATCACTGAAAGACCCCAACCTGACTAAAGCCATAACTTATGATTACGATGCTTACGGGCGCCTGAAAAGCGAAACAAATGCCCGTGGCGCCGTTACTACCTACCAGTATGACCTATTAGGACGTAAAAAACAGATGATTCGGCCCGAAGGAACGTTTGAGTATCAGTATGTGCCCGACGGGAACGGAAAAGGCCAATTACAGTCGGTTAAAAAAGACAACAACGTAATACAACAATATGCCTACGACGCATTCGGCAATATCGTAACCGATACGGAAACCTTTGAAGGTACCCAATACACGAGGAAATATGAATACGATAAATTCCAACGCGTCGAAGTGCAAACAACCCCCTCCGGCCTCCGATTGGCAAATGTGTACGATAAGAAAGGCTTCTTAACCGAAATCCGCAACAAAGAAGGAAATACGCTTATCTGGCGCTTAGACTCCGTAAACGCCGCAGGCCAGACGACACAAAGCACTTTAGGCAATGGTCTTACCCGGACATTTACCTACGATACCTACGATTATCCCACCTCTTATACATTAAAAGACGGAAAAACGGAAAAAGACCGTATGGTATTGGCCTTCGACTCCCTCAGCGGCAACCTAAAGCACCGGAACGATATCACCAACGGTTATAACGAAGTATTCGAATACGATAACCTGCACCGCCTGACCGGTATTAAGCTGAACAATGAAGCCATCCGATCGATCACCTATTACCCCAACGGCAATATCAAGCACAAATACGACGTAGGCGAATATAAATACGGAGAAAAACCCCATGCCGTTGAAAAGATTGAAAATACAACCGCCGGCTATTCCCCGGCAACTACCGGCATGGAATACACCAGCGCCAACCGCATCAAAAAGATAGAGCAGCAAGGCAGTACGGTAAAAAAAGCCCAGTTCACCTACGGCGACGACGATCAACGCCGTAAAATGCAGTACTATGAAAACAATGTATTGAAAAAAAGCCGTTACTACTTCGGCAGCTATGAGAAAGACGTAATCGCCGGAGGAACCACCCGTCATACCGACTATATCACCGCACCCGGAGAAGGTCTTATCGCCATAGCCGATCAAACAGGAACGACCCGGACACTCCGTTATGTCCATACCGATTATTTAGGCAGTATCCGTACCGTTACCGGTACAACAAAAAACGTGTTGAGCCGTTATTATTACGACGCCTGGGGCAATCGATCATTGAAAGAAGGCACCGATTCGGAAACCAGAGGCTATACCGGGCACGAACACCTGACAGACTTCGGGTACATCAATATGAACGCCCGTCTGTACGATCCGGTACTGGGCCGCTTTGCCGGTATGGACCCCTACGTGCAGATGCCTGACAACACGCAGAACTTCAACCGTTACAGCTATGCGCTGAACAATCCGCTGATCTATACCGACCCCAGTGGAGAGTTTATCTTTACGATCCTTTCGGCTATCTTTTGTCCGCCGCTTCTCCCGGCTGCAATAGGGGCCGATCTCGGAATGTGGCAGGGTGGCAGTATCGCCAACGGAACGATGAATCCCGCTAAGTGGGACTGGGGCTCTGGCAAAACCTGGGGGTATATGTTCGGGGGAGCAGCGGTAGGTGCAATAAGCGGGGCTGCAGGAGGCGCTATTTCTACCTCCGGAATACCTATGGCAAATACGATAGGAATTATGTCAGCTTCATTTATAAATTCTTTTGGAACCTATATCTATACCGGAGGAAAAACCGATTTAGGTTTCAGTTTCGGTATAGCCTCGTATAACTTTTCACAGGGAGAATGGGGGTATCTCGGAAAGAAAGGAAATAGTAAACTGGATAATTTCTTGTATGGATTAGGGGCATTGGGAAATTTGAGCGATGTACTGACAGGTTTCAATCCGCAAGGCATCGACTTAGTAACGGAGCATTCCGATGGAACAGGACATTCCGCATTAGTAAAAGAGGGAACCACTACAGGAGTTTCGAGTAAACCAGATCCAAATTCTCTGGTTTCGGTTGGGCCGGATAGAATAAATAACCGATATGGCTCATGGCATTGGATGAAAGGAACTAATAAATGGTCTTCTTATTCGGCGAATACTTCATCGCATCCCCGGTGGATACAAAATCTAAAAGTGAATATGAACACAATAAAAAAATATTCGAATTGGTTAAACGCCAGGGAAGCGGCGGGAAAACTGACCTATAGCGTAGAGCTCAGCAGCTGTGTAACCCACACGTCGATCGCATTGAATCTTTCCGGCATATTTAATATCGGGATCCATCCCTATTTATTGAATGCCCAGATGTATTTATGGAGTAATGGCATTCGTCCCTGGACATTCGGCTCATTATCGAACTATTAATTTAAAGTCAAATGAAGAAACAAGTTTTATTATTATTCCTATTTTTGTCTATAATCAGTACAAATACTATGGCACAGGTTTATTATACTACAAATGATTTTGAAAGTATTCCTAAGGATCTATTGAACGAACTGGATAATATGGGAATGGATGACAGCCTGATATTAACTGTGCCGGAAGGAAACTATTTTAATGTGCTTTATAATTTAGGAAAGAAAGATTTTGACCTGAGCGGAAAAAAAGTAGGATTTCTTACGGGTGGTTATGGCACAACTAAGAGTGATAAGAAAACGTATTTTACAATAGAAAGAGATAGGTGGACTTCGAATTATCCACCGAGTCCTGGTGTTTTGTATATTTTCGATGCAGCCCAAAAGGAGAAGTCCGGAGGCTATGATGCTGCGATCGTGTATTGGAGTAAGCGGATTGTACCGATAAAAGAGGTGGTGAAAGTATTGAAAAAGAAGGGATAAACAGAAGGAATGAATAAAAGGTGCGGCTTATTGCCGCACCTTTGTTTTTTGTTTAAATTTGGGCAGTTTAGGAATATATTACGAAGATCAGTCCTATAAGGGGAGTATTGATATATAATGGAACTTTTAATTTAAATCCTTAAATCTTCAGTATATAGAATGGTAAGGTATCTATTAATTGCAATTTTGTTACTCTCTGGCATAAATTTGTTAGGACAAATACCTAGCTTTAATGAGATACCAAAGTATATTTTGGCACAGTTCGACAAAATGGGAGTAGAAGAAACCCCAGTATTAAATAGTTCTGAAAGTGCTTACTTCAATGTGATTTTTGAAAAATTTCGAAAGGATTTTGATTTTGAAAGCAAAAGAATCGGTTTTATTACAGGAAGTACCGGGAAAACAATAAGTAGTAAGAAAAAATATTTTGAATTGGAAAAAGGCAGAATCAATCGCAATTATACGCCAAATGGAGGAACTTTGTATATTTTCGATGCAGCCCAAAAAGAGGAGTCCGGCGGGTATGATGCTGCGATCGTGTATTGGAGTAAAAGGTTAATACCGACAGAAGAGGTGATAAAAAGATTAAAAAACAAGCATTGATAAAGATATTGGTTTAATAGCGGAGTATGCCGGTGCTCCGGATATTCAACTTTTTTAATCATTAATTTTTATATCGGGGGAAGAGCTTATTTCATTATTGAAGCCTGCCGGGAGCTAAATCGCGGGTTCTCGTGTTTCACCGTATAGAATAGGGAAAAATATTTCTGTATTTTATAATATATAAAGCCCCCTTGTCCGGCCGGGTTCCTTTTGAGGGGAGTGGGCGGTGCAAGGGGGCTTGTTGTGTTCCGGAGGAGAGGGCGGTTGTTTTTAAGACCCAGATCGGATACGATTACCGCGGTTATCGTATATCGTTGAAAGACCCTAACCTCGGCAAGCCTATAGTCTCCGAATATAACGCATACGGTCAGCTTAAAAGCGAAACGAATGCCCGTGGCCAGGCAACCGTTTACGAATACGACGTTCTGGGGCGCGTAGTAAAAGAGACGCGTCCCGAAGGTGTAGTTGAATATCAGTATGGAACGGAAGGGACGGCAAAGAACCGTATAGAAACTATCAAAAAGGACAATGCAGTTGTACAGGCTTATACATACGATGCATACGGGAATGTACTTACCGATACCGAGACTATCGACGGCGTGGCTTATACCAACAGTTATAGTTATGATGAACTTTTGCGGCTGAAAAAGCGAATTAGTCCTTCGGGATTGAAATTAGAGTACAGCTACAATGAAAACGGACAGCTCTTTGAGGTGAATAACGGCGAAAGCAATACGCTGCTGTGGAGACTCGACAGTGTAAATGCAACCGGAACGATAACGAAGAGCACCTTAGGAAATAACCTGACGCGCCGGGCCGCTTATAACTATTATGACCTGCTTACTACGGTCACATTGAAAAACGGCGATGCATTTGTCGATAATATGGTGTTGGCATTCGATTCTATTACAGGCAATTTAAAGAACCGGAACGATATTACGAATGCCCTTAACGAACAGTTCGAGTACGACAAACTGAACCGCCTGACAGGCCTGAAGCTCGGCAACAACACCCAACAACGGATCGATTACCACGCAAACGGAAATATCGATAAAAAGTTCGATGTAGGAACTTATCAATATGGCAATAACAACCACGCCCTATCAGGCGTTACCAATGCAGTAACCGGTTATAAACCCAATCCATTTACGATAAGCTACAACAGCGCCAATCGCGTGGCAAGCCTCACGATGACCGATTCCACCCTGACGACACCCAATAAAGAAAAACGCGCCCAATTCACTTACGGCCACGACAACGAACGGCGCAAAATGCAGTACTATGAAGCCAATACGCTGAAATACACCCGCTACTATATCGGCAGTTATGAAAAAAAGATCATGTCAGGCGGCACCACAAGCGAAATTGACTATATTTACCTCCCCGACGGCGAAGTAGCAGTATCCGAGAAAACAGGAACGACACGAACACTGCGTTATGTGCATACCGACCATTTGGGAAGTTTCCGCACCGTTACGAACAGCGATAAGAGTGTCGCGGCACGTTACAGCTACGACGCATGGGGCGTACGCTCTTTGAGATACGGAACCGAAACAACCCAGCGCGGCTATACCGGCCACGAACACCTGGGCGAGTTCGGGCTGATCAATATGAACGCGCGGTTGTACGATCCGGTACTTGGGCGTTTTATGGGCATGGACCCCTACGTGCAAATGCCGGACAACACGCAGAACTTTAACCGTTACAGCTATGCACTGAACAATCCGCTGATTTATACTGATCCCAGCGGGGAGTTTATATTCTCATGGATTCCTGTTGTAGGGCCTATTTTAGATGCCATGTGCTGGGGCGCCGTAATTGGAGCAATGACCAGCTCTTTCAGTTATGCAGTCGGGGCGACAATTTCCGGTAATTGGAGTAAAGATTCCTATAAAAAAGCAGTTGGAATGGGAATTTTCGGCGGAGCATTAGGGGGAGGATTCAGCGCATTGGGAACTATCGGCCTTCTGGAGTCGTTCGGGAATACGATAGGATACAATATATTAACCCAGACCGGAAGCAGTGTCATAACCAATACCATGTTTGGTAACGACCTGACATGGGGAAGTGCTGCAGGTATAATATCCGGCGGAGTATTCGGAGCTGTTTTGCCCGGTTTTAACGGAGTTAACGGCGGAAGATTTGTTAATGGATTGGCTGAGATGGGATTTAATTCCGTGCGGACAGCATTCACCGGCTTTGTTTCCGGCTTAACCCAGGCGGGAATAGATAGGGATCCGAGTGCGATCTGGCAAAACACAGCAGCGGGAGCTATCAATGGACTGGCCAGTTCTCTTGCAGTAATTGCGACATTTGGTGCAGCCATTCCCTCTGTTAG
>JAQXIO010000031.1 GCA_029007825.1 Bacteroidales bacterium
GCGGATAAAGAATACCGGGGTATTGTTCCCGACGAGGTCCCAGTTTCCCTGATCTGTGTAGAATTTTAATGCAAAGCCACGTACGTCTCTTTCGGTATCTGCCGCTCCCCGTTCTCCCGCAACAGTAGAAAATCGGGCAAACAACTCCGTCTTTTTTCCGACTTCAGCAAATATGCTGGCTTTCGTGTAGCGGGTGATATCGTTCGTAACGGTGAATGTCCCGTATGCTCCCGATCCTTTGGCATGCACAATCCGTTCCGGAATCCGTTCACGGTTGAAATGTGCCAGTTTCTCCATCATCCATACGTTTTGCATAAGAGCGGGACCATGCGGACCTGCCGTCTGGATGTTTTGATTGTCGCCTACCGGTGCGCCGGCTTGCCTTGTGAGTTGCTTGTCCGATTTCATAATGTTTAGTTTAAAAGGGTAAATATTAAATTGTTTAATAGTTATTCTTTTTCGGCTCGAAGAAAGCTTTCGGATGATTGCATGACGGACAGTTTTCCAATGCTTTTTTGCCTTTATGAACATATCCACAATTACGGCATTGCCATTCAATTTCTTCTTCGCGTTCAAATACTTTTCCTGCTTCGACACGTTCCAGTAAAATACGGTAGCGTGTTTCGTGTTCAGCTTCTACCTTTGCAATCGAACGGAAAGTTGTAGCGATAGCTTTAAATCCCTCTTCTTCTGCAATCTTGGCAAATTCAGGATAGAGTTCACTCCATTCTTCATTTTCTCCGGCAGCTGCTGCGCGCAGATTTTCTTCTGTAGTTCCGATTACGCCGGCAGGATAAGAAGCTGTAATTTCAACCATTCCACCTTCCAGGTATTTGAAGAATCTTTTAGCATGTTCTTTTTCCTGTTCTGCTGTTTCCATGAATACGCCTGCGATTTGTTCAAATCCCTCTTTTTTTGCAACACTTGCAAAAAATGTGTAGCGACTGCGAGCCTGAGACTCCCCTGCAAATGATTTTAACAAGTTTTGCTCTGTTTTTGTTCCTTTAATGCTTTTTTCCATGTTCTTTTAAGTTTTAATTGGTGTAATAAATTATTTGCTGAAAGTGCCTACGAGCTGCACTTTAATATCTTCCAGTTTAAAGCCGTCTATTTTTTTTGAATTCATGTATCTCCGTATCAACTCAGTGAGACCGGTGTCTTCAAAATCTTCGATACGATGTGTTTTTTCACTATATAAATGGTGGTGTTCTTTCGTATTGATATCGAAATACATTTTGTTGTTTCCGGTTAAAATTCTTGCTATTATACGATTTTCTGCCAAACATTCCAAAACATTATATATAGTTCCTACCGTAATAGTCGGATTTTTTTTCCGTACTTCTTCTATTACATCTTCGGCACATGCATGTTTTAGTGTTTTCATTGCCTGATAAACCGCAATGCGCTGAGGCGTAGTTTTGATCTTTTTTTCCGTGAAGAATTTTTTTATTTTCTGTATCTCTTCCATAGCGGTAAAGAATTATGCAGCAAACTTAATTAGAATAATTCTAAAATCAAAATAATTCTAATTATTTTTTACTTGCTCATATGATGTGTTTGTACAGTATGGCAGTTGTTATAAAGTTATTCCGGTATTTTGGATATAAAAAGAGGATAGCCCATCGGACTATCCTCTTTTCGAAGATTATGTATTTAATACATTATTTTCCCTGAAGTTTGTCTTTTAAAGCGGCAAGTTCTTCAATGTCGCCGAAAGTAGTTTTTTCTACATTAGGAGTAGAAATTGCTTCAGCTTTAGGTTCTTTTTTAGCTGCTGCTTTTTTCGTAGCGGCCTTTTGTTCGTCCTCATGGATACGGCTGTGAGACAGAATAATTCTCTTAGAGTCTTTGTTGAATTCGATCACTTTGAATTCGAGTTTTTCATCTAACTGAGCCTGTGAACCGTCTTCTTTTACCAGATGTTTCGGGGTTGCGAATCCTTCTACACCGTAAGGAAGAGAGATTACAGCTCCTTTATCGAGCAATTCGATGATTGTTCCTTCGTGGATAGAACCAACCGTAAAGATTGTTTCAAATACGTCCCAAGGATTTTCTTCCAGTTGCTTGTGGCCTAAACTCAAGCGACGGTTTTCTTTGTCGATTTCGAGTACCTGAACTTCTATCTCTGCACCGATTTGAGTGAATTCGCTCGGATGTTTGATTTTCTTGGTCCAGGAAAGGTCAGAAATGTGGATCAGTCCGTCTACGCCTTCTTCAATTTCAACGAATACGCCGAAGTTAGTGAAGTTACGAACTTTTGCTGTGTGTTTGCTGCCAACGGCATATTTGGTTTCGATATTTTCCCATGGATCGGCTTTCAGTTGCTTGATACCGAGTGACATTTTGCGTTCGTCACGGTCAAGTGTCAGGATTACAGCTTCTACCTCATCGCCAACTTTCATGAAGTCTTGTGCGCTGCGCAGGTGTTGTGTCCATGACATTTCAGATACGTGAATCAGTCCTTCTACGCCCGGAGCAATTTCGATGAATGCACCATAATCGGCCATAACCACAACTTTACCTTTGATCTTATCACCCACTTTGAGGTTTGCATCGAGAGCATCCCAAGGATGGGGAGTAAGTTGTTTCAATCCGAGAGCGATACGTTTCTTTTCATCGTCAAAGTCTAGAATAACCACATTGATTTTTTCGTCTAACTTAACCACTTCTTCCGGATGAGAAACACGTCCCCAAGAGAGGTCTGTGATATGGATCAGGCCGTCAACGCCACCGAGGTCGATAAATACACCGTAAGAGGTGATATTTTTAACGGTACCTTCCAATACCTGTCCTTTTTCAAGTTTGGAGATGATGTCTTTTTTCTGTTGTTCGAGTTCTGCTTCAATAAGAGCTTTGTGCGAAACAACGACATTTTTATATTCCTGATTGATTTTCACAACCTTGAATTCCATTGTCTTATTTACGAATACATCATAATCACGGATGGGCTTAACATCGATCTGTGAGCCCGGAAGGAATGCTTCAATACCAAATACATCTACAATCATACCACCTTTCGTGCGGCATTTTACGAATCCCTTGATGATTTCGTCTTTTTCGAGTGCTTCGTTTACACGATCCCAAGAACGTGTAGCACGTGCTTTTTTGTGAGAAAGGATCAACTGTCCTTTTTTGTCTTCCTGGTTTTCAATGTATACTTCAACTTCGTCACCTACCTTTAAATCGGGGTTGTAACGAAATTCGTTCATTGAAACTACACCGTCTGATTTGAAACCGATGTTTACAACAACTTCACGTTTGTTGATAGAGGTAACGGTTCCCATTACTACCTCATTGTCTTTTACTGTGTTGAGGGTTTTGTCATACGTCTCTGTGAGCTCTTCTTTGCTCAGGTTTCCGTAGTTTTCACCTTTCTCAAAGGCGTCCCAGTCGAAAGCCTCAACGGGTTGAACGTTTTTTAAATTTTCCATAAATAATTAATTGTAAATGCTTTATTGTGTTAGACTTTATATTGTCAAAAACGCCGCAAAGTTACAATTTTAATTGATTGGTGCAAATAATTTGAGTAAGAACCACTGCTTATTTATTGTAAATCAGTGTAAAATGTATCCGTGCCTGTGTGTAACGAAAATGAAACGATATCGTAACAAAGCCGCTGCAATATTGTAACCGGTCGTTAATATGGCCGGTTTACATTTGCACCGGAAACAGATTGGTTATGGAAATAAAAAATAAAATGGTTTTTAGAATGAAAAAAATGGTTCGGCTTTTCCTTTTAGTCGTATTGTCAGGAAATCTGGGTTATAGCGTTTATGCACAGACAGGATGGGTTGAAGGGATAGTAAAAGATAAAGAATTTAACGAAGCGCTTCCCGGCGCTACCATACAGATAAAGGGAGCGAACAGCGGAACGGTTACCGACTTTGACGGGAATTATAAAATAGAGAAACTGAATCCTGGAGTATATACCTTGATATTTTCTTATATATCTTATGCACCTCAGGAAATTAAAGTGGAGGTAAAGAGAAATGAAAGTTCGAAAGTCAATGTAGAATTAGGACAAGCCGATCTGAAAATAGCGGAAGTGACTGTAACCGGCAAAAAGAATCTGGAATCGGAAAATGCACTTTTACTGGAACGTAAGATGGCTACTATCGGGGTAGAGAGCTTAGGAGCACGGGAAATGTCGCTGAAAGGAATCTCGAATGCCGAAGACGGAGTAAAGAAAATTACCGGGATTTCTATAGCAGGAGCCAATCAGGTGTTTGTACGTGGTCTGGGTGACCGTTACAGTGCGACAGCCTTGAATGGTTTGTCGATCGCTTCGCCTAATCCCGATAATAAATTGATCCCATTGTCTCTTTTTCCGTCGGCAATGGTAAAAAATATTAGTGTAAATAAGGTTTTTCAGCCCTGTAATTTTGCCGATTACGCGGGAGCTTATATCAATATAGAGTCGAAAGAGAATGTCGGAAAGGACTATCTTATGTTGAGCGTTTCGACGGGGGGTGTTCTGAATACGATGTTCCGGGATTTTTATTCATCCGATAAAGTGGGTTCATCTTATCTCGGTTACATGCCGAGTATGAAACTCAGTAAGACATTGAAAAACAGTACTCGCGGCGATGTTGCCTCATTAAGGCACGACCCGTTCAATACGAATTTTAATATCGGCCGTAATGTTGCTCCTGTGGATTTAAAGATAGAGGTATTGGGGGGGGAAAGCGTGACATTTAGAAATAACGATGTTTTGAATTTTACGCTGGGTGCCAACTATTCGAACGGTTATAACCGGTATATGAATGCTTATACGTCTACGTTAAATGCCCAAGGAGTTATACTGGATAAGTTCGATTACGACAAATATGCTTTCGAGACGTCATCGTCGGCTTTAGCCCAGTTTGCTTATAACCGTAGCAACCGTCATTTCTTGAATTATAATTTTATCTACGTACATAATTCGGAAGATAGTTATTCTGACCGTGAGGGATATGACCAGGAAGGAAATCCTTTAGTCGGGAGCAATAGCGTTACACGTTTTTACAATTTGATAAATAACCAGTTGCACGGGCGGCATGATTTGAACACGAAACTGGAACTGAGCTGGAGTGCTTCGTACGGATATACTACGAGCGACGAACCGGACCGGAGACAGATTATGTATGTGCGCGACGGCAGTGAACTGCATCCATTTGTACTGAATCAGCAGGAAACAAACCGTTTTTTTGGAAATTTGAAAGAGGATGAGATTGTGGCAGATGCCCGGTTGAAGTGGAAGATTAGCGAAACATCGGGAAAATTGAATTTTCTGGAAACCGGAGCCGCTTATAAAAGGAAAAAGCGCGATTACAATTCGATGAGTTTTTATTACGCTTACAATAAGGAATATGCGGGTGCGATTATCGTAGATAATATTTATACTCCGAGCGAGTTTCTTAATAACCAGACTTTTGCCGATGGGAATGTTTCACTGGTTAAAAATGCTCAGGACCGTAACAATTATTATGCGAATGCCGATCTGGGAGCAGCGTTTGCAGAACTGAATTATAACCTGAACGCAAAATTCCTGTTGTCGGGGGGATTACGTTATGAGTACAGCGAACAGACGGTACGTTACTGGACGGATGCCGGTGCCGAGAAACTGGCGAAGTTACCGGCTCATGATGTGTTTCCTGCTATTAATCTTAAATATGATATTAATAAAGACCATAATATCCGTATTAATTTGTCCCGCACGGTTACGCGTCCCTCCTTTATCGAGATGTCGCCGTTCGAGTACCGTGAATCTTACGGCGGTGCGACGGTAAGAGGTTATGCAGATATCAAGAATGGCTATAACAACAATTTCGATTTTCGTTACGAATACTATCCTACACCGGGAGAGCTGATTTCCGTGAGTGCCTACTATAAGTTCTTGCAAGACCCTATCGAACGGGTCCAGCAGTATTCGAGCGGTGCAATTCAGACTTTTAGGAATGTAAATGAGGGACATGTTGCCGGGATAGAGATCGAACTGAAAAAGAATATTTATAAAGATTTGAAGCTCGGTGTAAATGGTTCTTACATTTTTACACGCATGATACTGCCCGACGATGGAGTATATACCGACAAGAAACGTGCATTACAGGGAGCTTCACCTTATCTGGTGAATGCCGATATCAGCTATAATCCTAAATTTTCGAAGGAGAGAAGTCTAAATGCTGCCTTAGTCTATAATCTGAGAGGCCCCAGAATATATATGGTTGGCATTTTAGGTGTCGGAAATGTGATGGAAGAGGCGTTTCATACGCTTGATTTCGTAGCTTCTTATAATGCGAATGCAAAGCTTCAGTTCAAATTGCAAGCTAAAAATCTGATAAATCAGGTACAGCGTTATACCCAGGAAGTTGCGGATACAGGAGAATCGAAAGAAGTTCAGGCCTATAAGATGGGAACATCGCTTCAAATAGGTGTATCATATAATTTTTAAGTATAACTGAATATATCAATTACTTACTATTTTAAAACTGAAATTATGAAAAGAAATTTTATGAAATGGATGGTTGCATCTTTTGCTGTGGCTATGGTATTAGGAGTAGTATCATGTAAGGATGACGAGGGAAATGGAGATGGTGACGGCGGTGCTGATCCGCTGGGTTATGTGTTGAAAGGTGAATTGTCTGGGGACAGGACATTACTTGCAGACAAAGAATATACACTTGAAGGCGGTTATATCGTTAATGACGGAGCAAAACTGATTATTAAAGAAGGTGTTAAGATTACAGCTGCCGAAGGAAATAACTGCGATTATATTCTGGTAAAACAGGGTGGTAAGTTGGAAGCAGTCGGTACGGCTCAGAAACCTATCGTATTGACAGCCAAATCGGCCAGACCAGGAGCTTGGGGTGGTATCCATATTTGTGGAAAGGCTCCTATAAATACTACGGGTTCTATTTCTGAAATCGGCGATGCTCCTTACGGTGGCAACAATGCAAACGATAATTCGGGAACTCTCCGTTATCTACGTCTCGAGTATACAGGTTATGCCTTTAATGAAGAAAAAGAATCGAACGGACTTACTCTTTATGGTGTCGGAAACGGAACTACAATCGAATATGTGCAGGCTTTTATGGGTGCTGACGATGGTATCGAGTGGTTCGGCGGTACGGTAAATGCCAAATATCTTGTATCCGTTGGAAATGAGGATGATTTGTTCGACTGGACTGACGGATGGAGCGGAGCCGGACAATTCTGGTACGGAGAACAATCTTCAGTAGGAGACTGCCTTATAGAAGCCGATAACAATGCGACGAACAATTTGGCTACGCCTAATTCTTATCCTAAACTCGCTAACGTAACATTGAAAGGGAACGGAAGCAGTGCCGAGAACAAAGGTATTCGTCTTCGTGCCGGTACGTGGGCGAAAATTTACAATACGGAAGTTAGCGGAAAAGCTAATTCTATTTATGTGGAGACGAATAATACTATCGAAAGCTTCCTTAAGAGCGGAAATTCCCTGAGTGGATCATCTTTAATCAATGGCTGTAAAATTGATAATAACATCAATATACAGACAAACCGTTTCAATGCCGTGGCGGCAGACTTGAATATCACAGCAAGTGCTTCGGCCTCTGCTGTAAGTTTCAGCGAAACCGGACTGACTTCGACCAATTATCTGGGAGGAGTTCCTTCGGACAGCGATTGGAGAAAAGGCTGGGCTAAAAAGTTAGACGGTTCTTTGTTCTAAGAACATGTTTCCGGGAAAATAAGGTATATAAAAGATGGTGGTTTTACTGCCATCTTTATATATGTTTGAAAGGATAAATATTTTTGAAATGAAGAGATATGTAAAGGTATTATTGTTTTTTATCTTTTTTGTGACCGTTCTGGCTGTGAAGGGAGAAGATATTATAAATATAGACGGTTATTATTATAAAGATCCGGATCAGCATGAGTTTTACAGCGGAGATTACCGCGAGTATTACCCTGATGGTTCATTGAAACTTGAGATGATTATCAGGGATGGCCGGCCTGAAGGTCCTTATGTTATTTATTTCCCGAACGGAAAGCCGAACGAGGTGCGATCTTATAAGAATGGTGTGTTTCACGGCGTTTGGCGTACTTATAACGATTCGGGAATGCTGATTGCAGAGGCTTCGTACCAGAACGGCGAAAAACATGGTATGTGGCGCGTGTGGGATGATAACGGCGTGATGCGCTATGAGATGTATTATACCAAAGGAAAGAAGTCGGGAGTATGGTATATGTGGGATGAGAAAGGTAAGCTTGTATCGGAAAAGAAGTATTAATTTAACCGGTTTGTAATAAATGCGTAATACGGAAGCTTGATCTTTGCGGTAGAAAAAGATAACATTAAACACGAACAAATATGAAAACAATTGCTTTATTCCTGATTTTGTGTTTCGCTCCTATGGCCGGGTTTATTTATGCGGAAGATAATGCCGCAGAGGTGAATGAAAAGGTTTCTTTGCGTAATTACGTAATCAAAGGCACGGTCGTAGACCAGAATAACGAATCGGTAGCTGGTGCTATGGTTGTAATTAACAATCAGAAAGTTTATACGGATTTAGACGGTAATTTCGTGATTGAGAATATACAAAACGATAAATGTGAAGTTAACGTGAGCATGATTTCATATGAGCCGCAGACGTTTATCGTATCGGCATCGAAGTCGAAGAATCTGACTATTAAGTTGTAAAATTACAAATTAAAGATTTTGAAAAGGTTATCGGATACGGTAACCTTTTTTTATAACAATTCGTACAGATCGAGAAACAAAGACGCGATTTCTTTGCTGATGCTCTTTCCCGAGGCTGAAAAGTTATTACATAATATCGTAATGCAGTAGCTTTTTTTATTCTTTAGAATATATCCGCTGTAGGCGCGTACGCCTCCCATGCTACCGCTTTTCAAGCGGATATTTGCTTTGGTACGGCGTGGCAGAAAATCGGTTACGGTTCCTTCTTCACCGGCCTTGGGTATAGATTGAAGGAATATCTCTCTGTGATTGCTTTCGTTGTACATATATGCGAGTATGCTGTTTATCGCATTGGCACTGATTTTATCTGCCGGAGCCAACCCGCTTCCATCGTATAAAGTAAAGGGAGTTAAGTCGATATTTTTTGTTTTCCAGAAATTGCGTATCGCCTGAATACCGGATTGGAAAGTTCCCTGTTTTGTTTTGTTGGAGGCCTGATATCCGATCTGTTTAAGTATATAGTCTGCGAAAAGGTTATTACTTTTAAAATTTGTAATCGTTATGATTTCGTTTAAAGCGGGCGAGTATGTGGTGGCTATATTTCGTATTGTGTCATTAGCCATCTCGCTTCCCATGATTTTTATACCTTTACCCGTAAGCTCCCGTAAGATGTAATGTTGCATGAAAAGAGGGACATTCGGAATATCGCCTTTTAGGATTATCGAATCTTTATTCGGAAGAAGTGAGCCTTTTAACATGCGTACGTAGCAGAAAGGCAGTCCTTCTATGGTTGCACTGTTTTTTCCTCCGGCCAGTATCTCGTTTTCAAAATCGAGATATCCGTCCATCGATGGTTCGCAATTTTTTATTGTCGCTTTTTCTCCTGCTTCTCCTGTCTCGAGCGTTAACCAGTAGGCGTTGTCGAAGATGGCTGCTCCATAGATTCCGGCAGCATAGTAGTTTCCGATATCTTCGACCAGCCATTTTGGGGAGACCGGCTCTTCTCTGTAGCAGCTTGCATCTATATAAACATTACCCTTTATGCCGCGGATGTTTCGACTGGAAAGCGCTCTGAACCAATTGTCTGTAAATTCGTTTTTATTTGGAAAGAAAGATGACCCTAATGTCGGATCTCCTCCTCCGATGATATATATATCGCCCTGAAGAGTACCGTCTTTGTCGATTTCACCCGTTATGCAGAGTTGTGTTTCGAAGCGGAAATCCGGGCCGAGAAGCTCCATGGCTGAGGCGGTGGTAATAAGCTTCAGGGTAGATGCAGGGGAGAGGGCTTTTTTGTTATTCAGGGCAGCGAGAACGGTGTTGCTTTGTAAATCGAAAAGTTCGAATCCGATTACGGCATGTTGTAGGGAAGGTGTCTGTTCAAATTCGGCAAGACGCTTTTCGATAGCCGACTGTCCGAAGATAAGGATGAATTGTAGAGAGAACAGTAGGTTTAAGAAAATTCTTTTCATAAGAATAAGAATCGGTATTTATATTTCAATTACATTTGCGAATACACAAATGTAAAATTATTTAGGTTATGTCTACACTTTTTGATAGGCCTTTTACTTTTGACCGTGTAATAAGAATTTTAATCAGTCTCTTGATTCTGGGAGGTATTTTTTATCTGATTACGATTTTGAAGGGGGTGCTTCTTCCTTTCTTTATTGCATGGATTCTAGCTTATTTCCTTCAACCTTTTGTTCATTTTTTTCAATATAAGTTAAAGCTGAAAAGTCGGGTTATTTCCATTTTTTCCGTTATGCTTGTTTTCGTGGGAGTACTAACGCTGCTTGTACTTATGATTAAGCCTTCTTTCCAATCGGAAATAGAACGTTTTTCGTTATTAATAAATCAGTATAATCTTTCGAGCCACAGTATTCCTTTCGTTCCCGAACAATGGATCGATTACATCCGTGACCAGATTGATTTTAAGGAATTGGAGCATACTTTCGATAAGGAGAATCTTGTAAATATGGTGAAGCAGCTTCTTCCCGGCGTATGGGACCTGCTTTCGGGCACGATCGCGACGATTGCGAGTATAACCGTTGTCTTTATCATTTTTATGTATCTCTTTTTTATCCTGCTCGATTACGAAAAAATTGCTGACGGATGGATACGTCTGATTCCGGGTCATGCACGTCCTATCGTGGCCCGTCTTGCTTCGGAGATCGGTGATAATATGAACCGTTATTTTCGTGGACAGGCTCTTATTGCTTCGTTGGTCGGAGTGTTTCTTGCTGTTGGGTTCAATATAATAGGGCTACCTTTGGGTATCGTGCTCGGTCTCTTTATCGGTGTGCTGAATATGGTTCCTTATCTCCAGATTATCGGTATTGTCCCGATGGTACTGTTGTGCTTGCTTAAAACGGCGGAAACAGGACAGAACTTCTGGCTGATACTGGGGCTTGCTTCGCTGGTGATGATTATCGTACAGGTGTTGCAGGACTTTATTCTGACTCCGCGTATTATGGGTAAGGCAATGGGGTTGAATCCAGCCATTATTTTGCTCTCATTATCTATCTGGGGGACTTTGTTGGGTTTTATCGGATTGATTATAGCATTACCATTGACTGTGATCTTAGAGATTTATTATAAGCGTTTTATCCTTGCGGAAGACGATACGGAAGAGATTCCGGTGAAAGAAGAAAAGAAAAAAAAGCGCCAATAGTTTGTCTGATTAAAAAAAAGGAGTACCTTTGCAATCGCTTAGGAAAAGCAATTAGGCTGATTCAGTAGCTCAGCAGGTAGAGCACATCCCTTTTAAGGATGGGGTCCTGGGTTCGAGCCCCAGCTGGATCACCAAACGAAAGAAACTCAGTTATGTTAAAGTAACTGGGTTTCTTTTTTATTGATAATCAGTTGTTTGATGATCTTCATTGCTTTCAGTTAATGTAAACAAATACATTTGATATAAATTCCAATCGTATGTGTTTAAGGAATGAGAAACGCATACGATTATGGATTATTGAAAAATGAGATGAAAGGTCTCAGAATATCCTGCATTAAAAGAATCGATGAGCGGATTATACCGTAAGGAAAGTGGCAACCGCCATACGCCGGTTTGATAACTGAGGAGATAGAATTTTATTTAGAATTTGAAGATTCGTCTTATTTTATGAAGTTCTTTCATGTGTTTGATAAGGTGTTTGTCTTCGAAATTCGGAGAGTAATTTTAAAGTAGCATAATTATGAATATTGTATATCGTGAACCAAGGATTTTACAGAAAAAGAGATAGAAGATCTTTTTCTGTCGGTTAAGTGGTTATCCGGGACGTCTTATAAAAGCCTTGAAAACATCTTCATTGGAGATAACGGCGTGGGACGGAACAAGGTTAGTCGGTCTTATCCGCGGGCTGGATGGCGGTGAAATGGTTGCTTTTCTACACTATTTATTAGGGCATCCCGATTATCAGGGAAACGGTATTGCCATAAAATTGCTGACAATGGCAAAAGAGAGATATAAGGATTATCTGTATATCAATATAATGCCGGATGAGAAAAAAATATTTCTTTTTACGAGAAGTAAGGTTGTACCCTCTTTCAATAGGGTGCAACCTTGCAGATCAGATATCTATAAGTTTCTCAAAGCAGGTATATGAAATCATATATACCTGCTTTGAGAAGTTGAGTTGGGTCTGAAGAAAAGAGTGTTTCCATTAGAAGCATCACTTTTTGAGCACCTATTATTCTTTTATGGGTACTTTTTTGATGAATTTAGCAGGAACACCGCCTACTACTGTATTGGGTGCCACATCGGCAGAGACTACCGCTCCGGCAGCTACGATAGAATTTTCGCCGATGGTTACACCCGGGAGGATAATAGCTCCGGCACCGATCCATACTCTCGACTTAATAACAATTTCTTTAGAGGTGATGGTGTCGCGGTTTTCGGGTTCCATCGCATGATTTTCTGTAATCAGGTTTACATTTGGGCCAATGAGTACATTATCTTCGATAATAATACCACCTCGATCCATAAAGGAACAGCCGAAGTTTATAAAAACGTTTTTCCCTATACGGGTGAATTGTCCGAAGTCGGTATAAAACGGTAGCTTTACCGTGGTAGAAAGGTCTATTTCGTAACTCATCAAATCACTTAATATCCTGCGTACTTCCTTATCATCGTGAAAAGAGTTATTTAACTTTCCTGTAATTTCAAAAGCTCTTTGAATGGCTTCATATACTTTTGGATAGTCAGGATCATCTATCCTGATTGCTTGTCCGTTTCTCATTTTTTCAAAAATATCCATACTATTCTTTATTTTGTTTGTTTAAAATTATATCTGTTACTATTGTAAAGCGGAAAAGTTTTTTTTCGTATTCTTTCGACGCATGTTATAGTGTCGTCTATTTGTGCGGTAGATTTAAAACTGATGTTATTATATCTGATTCGGTAAGTATTGGCTAAAAAATCATTCTTAACCGCTTATTGATTTTTCTCATTTTATTCATCCGTTGCTTATTTACATCTGGGTCGTACAATTTACGTATGACAATAAACCGGTTTTGCGGAAACGAGAGAATCCAAAATGTTTTCGTTTTATTGCGATACAAAGTTAAAGTCGATATAAAGCCTGTATGGTAGATATATTACAGAAGAAATAACCCGAATTCCTGTTTTTATTCCTAATGCTATAAGTGAGTTAAAAAACGATTACGTCTTACAGGGATAATTCTTCAGTTGAATGGCATAAATATCCGTAATAAGAAGGTATTACATTCGTTGAGGCTGTAATTCGGAATTTTTGGAAATCCCACTTTATTATGAGCGGTTCATCGCTTACTTTTCGCCGGATGAACCGGATAAAGAACGGAAGTTGATAGCTTTGCATATGCCGACAGATCATCTTTGGATATTGCAGGAAGGGCATTGCGTCCGTAATCAGGTTTTTAATTTTTGTGGAACGTCGGCTGAGTTTAATCATATCTATGAGGCGGGAAGCATAGATACTTTGATTAAAATTGTAGACCGTAACGGTGGTTATACAGTTATACCCGAATTACACCTGCCGTTTCTGACCCCTACACAGCGTGAGAATATACGGAACATCGATTCTCCGACGGCTGTTCGTGAAATATCCATCTTGATACGCAAAGATTATATTCCGAAACGGTTGATCGACGGACGATTGAAGAAATTTGCTATCCGGCTGTAAAATTTAATCATTTGTTTGGTTTCAAAGTAAATGGCACCTTTGATAAGTGTTTATAAATAATTTACGCCTCTATTGTATCGGATTATTTTTTGAGAAGAAAGCTATTTTTCTTCTTTATGAGTATTTATATTGCTTATGTATATGCCTTCGTTAAGCTTGTATTTGAACCTGAAATATACGTTTATCAGGGCTTTCCATATTCAGGTTAAGTGAAAGACTTTTGATAGAATATAGATAAAAACGGGAATCGGAATTTTATATATATTATGAAATGACATCGGAAAAAGCCATATATAGTAATAGTCGATCGGCTTGAGAGTCTTATTAATGATTCAGGAAAGTACATTTGTTTTGCCAAATATCGCGGGGGTATTTTTACCGTTTTCGGACAAAGAGCTTTTGTATGATTCTGTTTTTGCAGGGTTATCTTGTCTTTTAATGTTTTTATTGTGTGGTACGGTTATTTCTGGAACAGGCTTGTTGGTAACGCTCCGGATTTGTTTATTTTCGAGATATTCATCTCCGGCAAGCAGAACAATATCTCCTGAAAAATGTTAAATAGAGTAGAGTTATAATTTAAATTTCGGTATAATGGAAATAAAACATGTGGTTCGTGACGGCGGAGGTTATTGGGAAACCATAAGTGACGGTAAAGGTATAGGATTGATGAGTTATGTGAATGCCGACAATAAATTTATCATCGACCATACAGAGGTGGATGATGCATTTTCCGGTCGGGGTATCGGCAAGAATATGGTGATGGAGGCTGTAAAATATGCAAGAGATAATGATTTGAAGATTATACCTCTTTGTCCGTTTGCCAAGGGCGTTTTTGCCAAAGTTCCCGAAATCGGGGATGTTTTATTCTGATGTGTTTTTAGAAGATCTGATAAATATTATGGCAACGAAAGGAAAAAGGAAGATAAAAGTATTGAAAAACGGACCTTATGAGGTAATGGGAAGTGTTCCCCTTAATCATCTGGAGTTCGTTCCGAATGAAAGAGGCTTTTCCCTCGATTATAAAGAGATAAAGGTTTATCCGTTGCAGGAATCCTACCATCTGTGCCGTTGTGGGAGGAGTAAAAACAAACCTTTTTGCGACGGATCGCATTTGCCAGATTTTGACGGAACAGAAACGGCCAGTCACAAGACGTATGATGAGATGGCAGAGTTTATAGAAGGGAAACTTCTTGATTTATTAGATGCCAAAGAGTTGTGTGCTGCCGCGCGTTTCTGTGATACCAAAAGCGGTACGTGGAATTTAGTCAGAACTGCGGAAAATGCGGATGCGAAAGATATTGTGCTTTATCAATGTGATCATTGTCCGAGCGGTCGCCTTACTGCTGTTTTAAAAGACGGTACACGGGTAGAGCCAGAGCTTCCGCAGGAAATCAGTATTCTTGAAGATCCGGCTAAAGGTGTAATGGGACCTATCTGGGTAAAGGGTGGAATTGAAATAGAGGATTCGGATGGGAAAGCATATCCAATCCGCAACCGTGTAACTCTTTGCCGTTGCGGAAAGTCGGAGAACAAGCCTTTTTGTGATGCAAGTCATTTGAAAAAAGACGAATAGCGGTAATTATTTCCGTATATTATATAATTATTAGTTTTTGATGTGATAATAAAGGCCCCGGAAGATTTTCCGGAGCCTTTATAGTTTGTGTGTTCATTGGTATTTAGGATATGGGAATTATCCGTATCACATTGTTCCCCCGATTTACGTATATCCCGATATCCCGAAACAGGTAGCATACTGGTAAAGCATGTCTGCTGTTGTTTAAAGTGTGTTTAGTTTACGATTAGGTCGTATCTTCGGTTGTTATAGTGTATTGATTACTTTTCTTTGTTCGTTAAAGAACATAATGCGTTGCATTTCATTGCTTTGTGATATGAGTGTCGAATGTCTTTTCATCGATTGTATCCACTTTTTCTGGGCATTGCATATTTTGGGATCTTGCGAATCGATTGAATTGATAGAATAAATTCTGAACAGGCATATCTGGAACTCATTTTTCTCAATAAAAGTGTATGTTGCTTCGAAACTGATATTGGAGAGGTAAATGGATAAATTGTTTCCGTTGTCGAATTTCCCCTTGATTGCCATATTTTCCAAATTATTCAGTAGCTGGTGCAACTCCTTTTTTAGGTTTGCCACATCACTTTCTGAAATGAGATTCAATTCGGCAAAATATTTTATTTCTTTGACAAAAGAACTGAATATGTGCTCGTCCCAGATAAAGCAGGTTTTCGGCATCTGTTTGACCTCTTCGTTCAATGTCTTATGAATTTTGGCCAGTTTATCCGGTACGTACATATTGGAGAGATGAGACGGAATCGACATTTTATCGATTTGATACATCCAGCGGCATATCCGGTATTTAGAGAGATATTCGTAAGATGAATAAAGGGTGTAGGGTATAATGTTCGAAGCTGTACTGATTTCCGCGTGCGGATCATTTTTTACATACCGGAATAGTTTTACATAACGATCCAATATATCGTAATAATTTTCCAGAGGATCAGGAGATTGAAGAAGTTTCAAATCAAATATGGCTCCGTCGGGGAAGCTATTGCCGATAATCTGATCCAACGAGATGTGTAACTCTTTTGAGATTGTCGCTATTTCATTGAAAGTGAATGCAACCTCATTTCTTAAACGGCGGTAAACCGCTTCTTTACTGATACATAAGGTTTCCATCAGATAATTGGCGAGATTGTTCCCTCTAGGGATTCTTTCCCGCATCGTGTTAATTAGTTCGTTAATCATGGTCTGCTGCATATGTTTTTCAATTTTAAGGATTTTAAAATCGGATTTTTTCCGGATATGGCCTTATTGTTTTTTAATTGAAATGTGTGACCGGTGTTTAGGTATGAAAAGAGAAGAATGCTGAAAAGCCCATATCGAATACAGCCATCCCCTTTTCTAGCGTAGCAGAAAGAATTTATCCGGATTTCACCGGAATGGGATACCATTATCAAAATGGTCAGAAATAAGAGTATAAATTGATCCATGTCTTACTATTTTGCCGGTTTTTGTTTCGTGCCGGAAATAACCGTATTGTTCATAAGACAAAGATGAAGCTTAATCTTTAATAATTAGTGCTTTTTAGTGTGTCGGTGGTTGATATGTCTTTTCTAATATTGCGGAGTGCTTAAAATATATGTCCGGTTTTTGAAATAATATTTCGAGTTGATGCGTAGTTTATCTGAATTCGAAACTTTTGCGATAAAAAAGTTTCGAATGTCGATTTTGCTCTTATAGTGTATCGACGATTTTCCGCTGTGCGTTGAAGAACTGAATTCGTTGTATTTCACCACTTTGTGAAACCAGTGTCGAGAATTTTTTTAATGACTGAATCCATTCTTTTAAATTGTGGAATATTTTTTCGTCACGTGAAGTAATGGAATTGATCGCAAAAACTCTTATTAATGCAATATGGAAATGGGGCGTTTCCACATAGCTGTATGTAGCTTCGAAATTGATATTTGAAATGTATATCTGGATTTCATTTTCCGTCGTAAATTTCCCTTTCGATGCGATCTCTTCCAGTTCGTCCAACAGCTTAAACAGTTCATCTTTCAAAATGCGTACACTTTCTTCGGAAATAAGCTGAATGCTTGAGAAGTATTTGATGTCCGTAACGATACGGGGAAATATTTCTTTATCCCATACATAAGAGGTTCTTTTGAATAGCTGTGAGATGGCTACGAATTCTTTTTGTTTTTCTAATAGTTTGGATGGTAGTTCCAAGTCTTCGTAATGTTTGAGACAGTCGATTTTTTCATGCTGATACATCCATTTGAAGAGGCGAAATCTGGACAAAGCGTCGTATTTTAAATAGAATGTCTGCGGAATAATGTTGGAAGATGTGCTTAATTCAGATTCCGGATACTCGACAAGCATGGTAAAAAGTTCTGTATAATTTTTTACTATGGAATAATAAGTTTCTACCGGATCGTCATGCTGAACCAGATTGAGGTTGAATATTGCGTTTGTATCGGAGACTGCCCCGGCCAGTTTATCAAGAGATATTCCAAATTTCTGAGATAGAGTTGCCGCTTCTGTCAATGTAAAAGGAACGTCTCCGCGTAACCTGCGGTAAGTAGCTTCTTTACCCAGATGCAGATAGTCCATCAATGTATTTGCCAGGTTGGTGCCTTCGGGGAGTTTTTCTTTTATCGCATTAATCAATTCACTATTTGGTATATCTGTCATCATAATTTAAGCAATTAAATCCTTTTATTAATAAAACGAATCATCTTTTGTTTTTGTTGCGAAAATCGAAACAAGACGATCCTTTTGCTAAGATTCTTTACACTCTATATGCCTTTGTTTTCCATATATTCCTTCATTAGAAATTTGTCTGTTTTCAAATACATTGTAAAAGTCACAAATATTCGATACTCAGAAGATAGATTTGTACTGTTGAAATCTGGCCGGTATATTTTCAATAAATAGATGTATGATGAAATATTTTTTACTTATGTCATTATCCCTATTGTTGTTTGTGGTTCATGTATCGGGACAGGAAAACGAATATTATTTCAGTTCGGTGTGGGCCGTTAAGACAAATGCCCTTTATTGGGCTACAACTACGCCGAACCTCGGGGTGGAATTCGGTCTCGGAAAGAAGGTATCATTGGATATTTCCGGAAATTATAATCCTTGGACGTTCAGCGATAACAAAAAATTAAAACACTGGCTGGTACAACCTGAAATCAGGTTCTGGATGTGTGAGCGTTTCAACGGCCATTTTTTCGGGGTACACGGACACTATGCCGAGTATAATGCCGGAGGAATCAAGGTGTTCGGATTAAAAGATCACCGTTATGAAGGGAATCTTTACGGAGGTGGCATTTCTTACGGTTATCAATGGATAATCGGAAAATACTGGAATCTGGAGGTTACTGTGGGAGTCGGTTACGCTCATTTGAAATACGATAAGTATGAGAGTGAAGCCTGCGGCAGGTATATCGGAGAGTATAAGAATAATTATTTCGGACCGACCAAGGCTGGGGTGACTCTTATGTATTTCTTTAAATAATATAAATTCATGAGAAGGATCATTATATATAGTATGCTGCTGATCTCCGGATTTATATCGGAAAGTATATATGCGCAGAAGGCCTATCTGGGTGAGATTTATATAACGCAAGATCGTTTTGAGCAGCAGGGGGATTCTCTCTATATTGCAATGAGAATCGATTTATCGGGTGTATCTGTGGCGTCTAGGCAAACTTTAGTATTGACTCCCGTATTAAAAGGAGAAAGTGTTTCTATCGAATTGCCGAAGGTTGTTATTCATGGTACTAATAAAGATAAGGTGTATCGGAGAATGCTGGCAATGAATAAGAAGAAAAGCTTTGATATGCCTTATACCGTTCTTAAGGTGAAGGATCGAACTAATGAGCAGATCGCTTATAAAATCCGTTTGCCTTATGAGGCTTCGTGGATGAATGGTGCGGTTTTAGGCCTTAAGGAAGATTTTTACGGATGTGCAGGTAAAAGACGTCTTATTTCCGTGAATATGCTTCCGTGCAGTTTGACATTAAAAGAGGGGATTCCTTCGCCTGTTCCCGAAACGATTCTTCTGGAACCTGAATCTCTTGAAAAGGAAAAACCTGTTATTTTGAGAAGGGATGGAACGGCTTATCTGGATTTTCCGGTAGGACAATCCCGTATAATGGTGAATTTCAGAGGTAATGCCGAAGAACTGGATAAAATTGATTTTATGCTGGATTCGTTGATATATAATAAAAATATAGACATAAAGTCTATTGATCTTACCGGTTATGCGTCGCCGGAAGGGACTTATGCGATGAATATGCAGTTATCTCAGAAACGTGTTGAAGCTTTCAGGGATTATTTATGCCGGAAATACAGCGGTTTGCCTTATCGCTTGTATCATGTGGACTGGAAAGGAGAAGATTGGGAGTCCTTATATCGGATGGTGCAAGAATCGGATATGCCGGCAAGGAAAGATGTGCTTAGTATTATTCGACACGTGGGCATCCATGAGGGAAGGGAGAAAATGTTAATGGATTTGGACGGGGGGATACCGTATCGTTATATGAAGGAGCGCTTTTTCCCGAAACTGAGACGGGTCTATTACAAGATATTTTATGAAATACTTCCCGGTAGGGAGTAAGATGCGGAAGTGAAGAAGAATAAAGTATTTGTCCGGATAAGCGGATAAAGAGGAATTAAAAAAATAAACTGCAAGCCGAACGCAGAATCAAGCTTGCTTGAATTATGCTGAGGCGCCGCGTGTATTGCAGGCGATTTATAGATTAAAATAATATGCTGTTCTGCCTCAATAATCCGGTTGCTCTTCAATAGCGTAGTAGGACAAGGCTGATTAGATTTTTAGTTGTCTGAGTAACCGGAGGTGCCATGGATAAATATCCATGGCACTTTTTGTTTTACGAATACTTGTTGCGAGGTAAGGTTTGAATGTGCCGATTTTGTTGTGTAGGTGAACTTTTTCCTTATTCTTTAGTTCTACATAAGAAATATGAACCGGGAGAAATCATGAATCTCAGAAAAGATTATTTTATGGATAATATTCTTTTAAATAAAGAGTTGGAGAAAAAGACCATCGTATATGCAAAAAAGGAAGAGATAGAATTGAGGATGGATATAATTTCCAACCGTGACGTTCAGGCGAAAAGTCCATATGTTATTTTTCTTTTCGGTGGCGGATTTACGCATGGAAAACGGAACCTACAGCTATATAACGGCTTTTTTAACCGTATGACAAAAGAGGGTTTTACGGTCGTTTCTATCGATTACCGGCTGGGATTAAAAGGTCGTCCGGCTATTACTCCCAGTAATTTACGACCTTTGGAGAATGCCATAACCATGGCGGTAGAAGATGTTTTTGATGCAACGGATTATCTGTTGAAACATGCTGCAGAACTAAATGTGGATTCACGTCATATCCTGTTGGCGGGTACAAGTGCCGGTGCTTTGACATCGCTCTCTGCCGACTGGAATAAACGAAATCATAGTGCATTGGCAGAAATACTTCCTGAAAGTTTCCAGTATGCAGGAGTAATTAGTTTTGCCGGTGCTTTATTCAGTAATTCCGGGCTTCCGAAATATGAGATCGATCCGGCTCCTACAATGATGTTTCACGGTACGAAAGATGAAATGGTTTTTTATAAGGGAATGCGTCTGAATAACGATATTCTTCTTGGTTCCAATAATCTGGCCGATTTATTCGCATTGGAAGGTTATCCTTATTATATCAAGCGTTATAAAGGAATGGGACATGAGATTGCAAAAATTCCTTTGCGTGAGGATTTGAATGAGGTGGTATGGTTTATCCGTAAGTATGTTTTTGAAGGGAGAAGATATAAGATCGATGTTACTTTTGATGATTTGGAAAGGGAATGTACACAGTTCTTGTCTAAAGACGGACAAGCCTTGAATACCTGTAAATTGAGTTAGATTGCGGTTTATTAATAAAAGAAGGGAGGATTGGTTCTCAGTTGTGAATAAATAATCCGATCGTGATTTATGAGGCAATCCGGAGTTTGATAAATAGAAAAAGCCGTTTTTAAACGGCTTTTTTCGAAATGATTATTGTATTTCGATCTGTTTTACTTTCGGATGCTCGGGCAAAGACGTATTTTTGGGTATGTCTATATTCAAGACTCCATTTTCCATTTTTGCGTTGATTTTGTCTTTTTCTATATTATCGGGCAATATCATCGTTTGCTGGAACTGAGAGTATGAGAATTCACGCCTTAAATATTTTCCGTCTTTTTTCTCATCCTTTTTTTCATGTTTCTTTTCCATCGTAACAATCAGTTGATTGTCTTCGTCTATCTTGATATTAAAATCTTCTTTTGTCATGCCCGGAGCGGCGATTTCCACTTTATAGTCGCTATCGGTTTCCTTTACATTAATTGCAGGAGCTGTAGCGTTTGCTTTTTCCATCCATTCATTACCAAAGAAATCATTAAAGATACTCGGTATCCAACTCTGTGATCTTCTGATAGGCATCATAATATTATCCTCCAATTTAAGTTAAACATCCAATTATAAATATATTGTGAAGTCCATTTTAACGACCTTCACAGTGTATTATTCAAATTATATACCAATTGTTTCTGTGTTCCGGTTAATATAAATAAAACATATTGAAAGAGGATAAAAATGTATTTCTTTCCCTTTTCCAATAAGCATTTCGGTTATTTCGAGCGGGAAGTTTTTACTCTTTATGTATTTTGCTCTTAATAAAATAAATCTGACAATATTGCTTGTTTTTTTGTGTGAAACTGTAATATTGTCATTCGCTTTTCGTGCTTGTTCTTATCTGGTTATTTTAATAGCTGGTATTTGGGTTAGTGATATAGATTTTGTTTTTTATTTTTGTAGATATGAATGATAAGAGTTACAGGGGGCATATTGCAGTTTTAAGTGCCAATGTAATTTTCGGCTTGTTTTCCCCTATTTCTAAATCTGTATTGAGCGATGGTTTACTGACCTCGTATTCCCTCACTATGCTTAGGATGTTCGGTGCTGCCGTTGTGTTCTGGATTGCCTCGTTGTTTACCCAAAAAGAACATGTGCGGCATGAAGACATGGCTCTTCTGTTTTTTGCTTCTTTATTCGGTATTGTTTTCAATCAAGGATTTTTCCTGATGGGATTATCCATGACTTCTCCTATCGATGCTTCGATTGTTGCAACAATGTCGCCCATTCTTACGATGATTATTGCGGCGTTTTATCTGAAAGAACCTGTTACAGGAAAGAAAGTCATCGGTATTTTTGTCGGTGCAGTGGGTGCTTTATTGCTTATCATAAGCAGCCAACATGTTTCTTCTGGAAATGAGAGTGGTATTTTGGGTGATATTTTTTGTTTGCTTGCGGAAGTATCCATAGCTATTTATCTTACGGTATTTAAAAAGCTGATAGACCGTTATTCGGCTATAACGCTGATGAAATGGATGTTTATGTACGCTTGTATTGTTTGTGTCCCTTTTTGTTATGGAGATGTAGCGGCCATCGATTTTTCCGCATTCGATCTGAATGTCAGCCTGGAGATTCTTTTTGTCGTATTCGGTGCTACGTTTCTCGCTTACCTTTTTATTCCCATCGGACAAAAGTATTTACGTCCTACGATTGTAAGCATGTACACTTATGTGCAGCCTTTGGTCGCTTCGTTTATAGCTGTTATATTGGGATTAGATACATTAGGGTGGACGAAGGTCATATCGGTAATACTGGTTTTTCTCGGAGTGTATATCGTTACGCTGAGTAAATCGAAAGCTCAGATGGAGAAATGGGAAGAACAGCAAAAGAAGGGAGGGGAGCTCTTATAATTATTCAATAATTCTTTTACCAGAGGCGGCTCGGGAGTAGATTGTTTCTTTTATTGTCGAAACAGTAATAGGAAAGGTTGCCGGATGTTTCGTTATTGATCTGTCTTCCGTTTTTTCCAAAGCTGATATGAATTGATACTGTTTTGCCACACTACATATGCGGCAGGACCGATAGAAGCTAAAGGTGAGAGGTAAATCTGGGCCATCCAGATTGCTAGTATCGTATTTTTCTGTCCTAACCCCTGTCCTGCAGAGATGGCATCTCCGTAATGTTTTCCCAGACGACGTCCTATGAAAAATTGTAATACGCATATAACGAGGGAGAGAAGAGCTATAAGAATTTCATTCGTATAGTTAGGGTTTTGCTGGTCGACCAGAAATACGACTGTTTTACCCATAACAATAGTGAGCGCGATTGCCCAAAGATAGAAAGATAACTGATGAATGCCCAGTAACCGCATGTGCAATTTAGGTGTGAATTTTTGCATTCCCCATGCACAGAGCAGAGGGAGGATAAGCAAGGGAAATACCTGCTTACAAATATAGAGGAACGATTGCATAAAGGGCATGTCGCTATGGCTTCCAAGAAGAGAGAAAATTATGGGCGCGGCGATGGCGGTACCAAGGTTACTGACGAGCACATAGGTTGCCAGAAAAGCGATGTTTCCACCAAGCATTCCCGTGATTACAGCCGCAGCCGTGGCAGTCGGTGCCAGTACGCAAATGAGGGCACTTTCAGCCAGCACCGGATTGAAAAAACAGAAAAGAGCGTATACGAGTATGCTTCCGAATGTCTGAATAAGCAATAGCCAACCGTGCAACGGTATGAACCGTATATTTTTTAATGATAGCTTACAAAAAGTAAGCAACAGCATCGAGAAAATGAGGTAAGGCGTAAGGAAGGAGAGATGTTCAAAGAGACGATGAAATACAGCACCTGTAAGCATGGCAATCGGGAGCATCCAGTTTTTTAAGATTCGGAACATAAATGAAAGTTTTTCGGCAAAACTGTTATTTAACAGTCTGATAGTATCGTTCTATCCTAGGCTGTATGTTTTTACAAAGATAGTTAAAATATGCCGGAATATTTTTGCCTTTTTTGTTTTGGTTGAAGCGATTGCTTCTACTATGCATGACTGTTTTTCCCTTGTTTCGCTTTTGTTTAAGGAGGGGGCCTTTTTTTGAGAACGGAGCGTATTTCTCTCAAATTCCTTATTCTTGTGTATCTTTGTAAGAGAATTAACGGGATTTATTATGAATGAAGTACTATTCAAGCACACTTTGCCTATACAGCTTCGATTTAATGATGTGGATACATTCGGGCATGTCAACAACACGGTTTATTTTTCTTTTTACGATTTAGGCAAGACTACTTATTTCGACGGTTTGAAACAACAGAATCCGGCATTGGAACATGTGGATATTGTAATTGTGAATTTACAGGCAGATTTCTTATCTCCTATATTTCCTGTCGAGCAGGTTGCTGTACAGACAGCAGTCGTAGAGCTCGGAAACAAAAGTTTTAAAATGTTTCAGCGCGTTATCAATACGGAGACAAGTGAAGTAAAATGTGTTTGTCAAACCGTACTGGTGGGCTTCGATAAAAAGACAAATACCGCTAAACCGATTCCTGTGGAATGGAAGCGCGCTATCTGTGATTATGAAGGGTGCGAGGATTTGTTAAAGTAAATCTGTTTTTAGAAAGGGAATAGCAACGGCAATACGAATACCATAACTATACCCATAATTATCTGTAACGGTAATCCGACCTTTATATAATCCATAAATGTATATTTTCCTGCCGGCATCACAAGAGCATTTGGTGGAGTTGAGAATGGTGAGGCGAAGCACATGCTGGCACCGACCGTGACGGCAAATAGGAAAGGATAGGGACTGACTCCAATTTCAACTGCCGACCTTAAGGCAATAGGAGCAAGCAGTACTGCGGTTGCCGTGTTACTGATAAACATGGTAAGCAGCGAAGTTGTAAAATAGATTCCGGCAAGAAGAACCAATGGCCCGAAATTTCCGAGATGTTGGACGAGACTGGTTGATATAAGTGTCGAGGCTCCGGTTTTTTCGAGAGCCAGGGACATCGGAAGCATGGCTGCAATTAAGATAATGCTTTCCCAGTTGATCGTTTTATAAGCGTCTTCTACGTTACGGAAACATCCGGTAAGTATCATCAGGATGCTCGCTATGAGAACGGCAGCAACCGGAGGAATGGGAATTGCATCGAATACCATGGCTACGATCATCAGGATCATAATTAAGGCAGCAACCGGAGCTTTATAATCCAGTGTTATTTTTGCAGCTTCTGCTAGAGGTTGCCCGACGACAACCCAATCGGACTGGTCATCGCTCAAACGTGCGATATCGCTCCATTTTCCTTGAGCTAGCAGCAAATCTCCACTGTGTATTTTTTCATCTTTCAGGTTTTTAAGGATATAATCTCCTTTACGTTGTATCCCGAGAATGTTTATTCCGTATTTTTCGCGGAACCCGCAGTCTTTAACTGATACGTTAAGTAGTGAAGAATTGGGCATAGGCATTACTTCTGCAATTCCGATTTCATGCATTTTGAGTTTTCCGTGCAATACACTTTCCGATTCTTCCGTTATGTGGCGGTCGAGTAGCTCCAGTTTGTTCTCTTTTGCGAAGCGATTGACATTATCGTACGATCCCAGCATGTAGAGAATGTCGTTATCGAGCAGTTCCAGTTTCGGGTCTGCAATCTTTTGATCGATCGTTTTGGAAAAGGGATTTTTAGAAGATGATTTTCTTCTTATCTCGGAAATGGTAATACCATATTGATTGGTAATATTCAAATCCTGAATGCGTTTGTTGCGTAATGTTGAATTTTCTTTTATCCAGACGCGGTAGAGATTATCAGCCAACTGGTATTCCTTTGCCAGTTCGATCGCTGTTTTCCGTGTGCTTTTATTCTGCTTTTTCGTGTCTTTTTTCGTGAGAAATATTTTGCTGAGCGGGATAAGCAGAATTATCCCTACGAGAATACATACGATTCCGACCGGCGTAAATGAGAAAAAGGAGAGAGGAGCATAGCCGGCCTCAGTTAAAGCGTTTTGTATAACAAGGTTAGGTGGCGTACCGATGAGTGTCATCATTCCCCCCATACTGCTTGCAAAAGCAAGTGGCATCAAAAAACGGCTCGGGCTGATATCGGCGCTTACTGCCATACTCACTACGATCGGAAGCATTAAAGCGACGGTTCCTGTATTGCTGACGAAGGCTCCGATTACCGATGTAACGATCATAATGAGCAGAAAAAGTTTCAATTCGCTTTTACCTGCCATTTTCAGTATTTTACTGCTGATCATTTTGGCTAATCCTGTCTGGAAGATGGCTCCTCCTACAATAAATAGTCCGGCCATCATGATGACGATACTGTTCGAGAAACCGGACAACGCCTCTTCGGGTGTAAGAATACCGCATATAATCAGCAGCATCAGGGCGCAAAGAGCGACTATGTCGGAACGTATTTTCCCATTTACGAAAAAGAAGGCGGAAAGGGTCAGAATGATTAATGTTGCAGTCATAAGGGTATAGAGTGTAACGTATGTATTTTGTTTTCTGTTTCTAAGCGGTACCGTCTGTCTATTGACTTGAATCCAAAGATAGTAAATATGAAGAATATAGCAATGAAAAGCAACAATCCTGATTCCATTTTCGCGTGGAGATGAAATCTTTTATTCGTGGTTAAGAAGGAAAGACGTATTATTGATTCTTAGGGAACAGGGCGTGCCGGTTCAAGTATTCCAGAAATTGATTTTTATAGGAATCGGAAACCGGAATGTATTGTTTTCCGAAAATAATCCGGTTATTTTCTATTACCTTGATTTTTTCTGCATGAACGATGAATGAACGGTGCACGCGGATAAATTCACTGGAAGGAAGTTGTTCTTCCATGCTCTTGAGGCTCATAAGGGATAGAATGGCATGCGGATCGCTTTCGGTATATATTTTCACGTAGTCTTTCATACCTTCTATATAGAGTATATCTTTCAGTGCTATTTGCATTAACTTGTATTCTGTTTTTATAAAAATGCTTTTAACGGCACTCTTTTCTATGTCGTTATTTGCTTTCTCCAGTAATTCATACCATTGCAGGGCTTTGTTTGTTGCTTGGAGAAAATCGGGATAACTAATGGGTTTTAACAGGTAGTCGATTGCGTTTACTCTATAACTTTCCAGAGCATATTGTTCAAATGCCGTCGTAAAGATTATCCGCGTATCTTTTCCTATTATCCGGGATAACTCCAAGCCATTCAGTTCCGGCATCTGGATATCGAGAAAAAGAAGATCGACTTTCTGGTTGTTTAAAAAAGATAAGGCGTTAACGGCGCTTATATATTTTCCCTTCAGTTCCAGAAACGGCGTTTTGTTCACGTAGCTTTCGAGAAGGCTAACGGCCAGAGGCTCGTCGTCTATAATGCAGCAAGTCAGAATCATACTTTTTCTTTTTTCAGGTTTAGTATTAATACGGAAAGATAACCATTGTCCGTCCGTTCGTTCTGCAACGTATATTGTCCGGGGTAGAGCAGTTCGAGCCTTTTCTGCAGGTTTACAAGCCCTATTCCGGAACCGCTTTTATCTTTTGAATCTTTCGGAAAAGAGCTGTTTGCCACGGAGCATATGATTTTATTTCCATTCTCGGTATGAAAGTTTATGCTGATAAATGAGGGTTTATCATTACTAACCCCGTGTTTGAAGGCATTTTCGATCAGTGTGATAAAGAGAAGGGGGGCTACTAGGATTCCCGAATGGGCGGGCAATGATATGTCGGTTTCTATTTTTACCTGCCATGATAAGCGAATGCGCATCAGTTCCACATAGTTTTTGATAAAATCAATCTCTTTTTCTATGGGAACGAAGTCCTGATTGTTGTCATAAAGTACATAACGCAACAGCTTGCTTAGGTCGTGTATTGCTCCCTGGGCTTTTTGGGGACTTACGGCTACCAATGCATAAATATTGTTCAGGGTATTGAATAGGAAATGAGGGTTGAGCTGGCTTTTCAGATTTTTCAGCTCGGCTTCGGCGTTACTTGTCTCCAGCTCTTTTCTCCGGGCTTCTGTCTGATACCATTTGCCTGTCATTTTGATTCCGACACTTAATCCTGCTATAAGTAGAAAGGAAGTTACGTCACGGAGAAAAAATACCAGAGCGTCTGCCGCTTTCTTATGTCTTTGTATATCGTCCGGTTCCGGTCGGTGCATCTCCATCCAGAAATGTAATCCGATGCATACGACTCCGATCAGGAAAATGTTTGAGAGAATATATTTACCTACCTGTTTTGTAAAAAGATATTTGTCTATCAGATAAAAGTAGTTGAGATAGAATACAGCCATAAAGGAGAACGGGATGGCAAGGAATCCCACGTATTTGGCAAAGCTGAAATTAGAATCTTCCCTTCCCATGAAGAAGAGGGGTATACCGAACATAATCCCCCATCCCATAACGTGAATCAGAATTTCCAGTATTTTTTTATTATCAGGATTAAATTGCTTCATAGGTAGAGATTTATACAAAGTTATCAATTATTATTCATATCGGATCGCTTCGATAGGGTCGAGATTGGACGCTTTTTGTGCCGGATACCAACCGAAAAAGATTCCGGTAATCGAGCATACGGCGAAAGAGAGTAAGACTGACCATGGCTGTATCAGGATAGGCCAGTTCAGGATATTTTTAACAGCGAAAGAGGCTCCTATTCCGATGATTACACCGATAATACCTCCTGTTATACTTATTAATATAGCTTCTATCAGAAATTGAGCGAGAATATCGCGCCCTTTCGCCCCGATGGACATTCGTAATCCGATCTCACGCGTACGTTCGGTTACCGATACGTACATGATGTTCATAATTCCTATTCCTCCTACTAAGAGAGAGATTCCCGCTATACAGGCAAGCAGAACAGTCATCATATCGGTTGTAGAACTGAGCATGCTGCTAAGTTCCTGTTGTGAACGGATATCGAAATTATCATCGTCGCCTTCTTTGAGTTTGTGGTTCTGGCGGAGTAATGCAGTAATTTCTTCGCATGCCAGGTCAGTCAGGTCTTCGCGTAATGCAGAGGCGTAGATACCCTGCAAATGTGTTATGGCAAGTACTCTTTTTTGTATGGTGGTATAGGGAGCCAAGATAATATCGTCCTGATCCATTCCCATACTGTTATATCCTTTTGATGTGAGTGTTCCGATTATTTTGAACGGGATTTTGTTGAAACGTATTACTTTCCCGATGGGATCTTCTCCGTTTTTAAATATATTGTCGGTAATGGTTTTTCCGACTAAACATACTTTTGCAGAAGAAAGGATGTCCTGATCTGTAAATACTTCGCCTTCATCGATAGAGAGTTTCCGTATTTCCAGATATTCCTGATTGACACCATAGATAGTAGAGGGATAGTTATTGGCTCCGAAAATTACCTGTCCGCTGCTGTTTACTGACGGAGAAACTGCCGAGAGATAGCGCGTTTCATCGTGAAGCGTAAAAAAGTCAGTGAGTTTGAGCGATTGCATATCGTCTGCACTTTGCCGTACACCTCCCATCACATCTTTTCCGGGATGTATCATAATCATGTTCGAACCCATTTCGGCAATTTGCTCCTGTATGCTTCGTTTGGAACCTTGTCCGATGGCAAGCATTGCTATCACCGACGCTACGCCTATGATAATTCCCAGCATTGTCAGGAATCCCCTTAGTTTATTATTATTAAGGGCCCTAAGGGCTATTTTCAGTAAATTGGTGATATTCATGTCTTGAATAATTAATCGTTTTCCTTCGGTAATGCCGCTAGCATTTCTGCAGCAGAGGCGATTGCCTTGTTTTTGGAATCTTCTATTATTTTACCGTCTTTCAATACAATGTTGCGGCTACTGAATGTTGCAAGTTCCGGATTGTGGGTAACGAAAATAATCGTTCTGCCTTTAGCATGAAGCTGTTGGAAGAGCACCAGAATCTCGAAAGATGTCCGGGTGTCGAGATTTCCTGTGGCTTCATCGGCCAAAATGATAACCGGATCGTTTACCAGGGCACGCGCAATAGCCACACGTTGCTGCTGTCCGCCGGACATCTGGTTGCTTTTATGGTTCAACCGGTTGGCTAATCCTACGGCTTCGAGTGCCTGGATTGCTTTTTCCCTTCGTTGGGCTGCTGAATAAGCAGGATTATACATAAGCGGTAATTCGACATTTTCTATAGCAGTCGTTTTCGGTAAGAGATTGTATGATTGGAAAACAAATCCTATTTTCTGGTTTCGTAGTGTTGCTCTCTGGTTTTTCCCCATCTGCCGGACGGAATATCCGTCCAGCAGGTATTCACCCGAAGAGGGGGTATCCAAGCAGCCTAATGTATTCAGTAATGTCGATTTACCCGAACCGCTGGTTCCCATAATGGTGACGAATTCGCCGGGATATATGGAAAAGGTAATACTCCTGAGTGCATGTACCGTTTCATCGCCTACCTGGAAATTACGGGTTATATCGTGTAATTCTATAATTGCTTTTTCCATGACTATTTCTTTTTGTTACTTCCCGGCGGCTTTGGCATGAAAGGGCTGCTGGTACCCTCTTGAGGTTGTATCTCGCTTCGGGGGCGATTCATCACTATTTCAGAGATAATCTGTTCACCCTCTTTCAGTCCGCTGAGAATTTCCGTTAATCCTCCGTTTGAAACTCCTACGGCAACTTCCTGGGAAAATAGGGTTTGCCCCTCTTTTCTCCATATCGTTTTTTTGTTTTCTCCCGCCAGGCTATCCGGGCTTTTACTTTGGACAATGATAAATTCATTCTTTTCGAGCAGCTCTGTATCCGGTACAAACTTAAATGCTTTCGACGGAATTGTCAGGATGTCGTTCCGTTCGACGGTATATATCGTAACGTTTGCAGTTAATCCGGGTTTTAGCTTGAAGTCGGGATTGGGCGCATTAATAACGACTTCGTATGTTACGACATTAGATGTTGTGGTTGCTTCGAGCCGTATCTGTATTACCTCTCCCTGAAAGGTATCGTTCGGATATGCATCGACGGTGAATGCAACACGTTGGCCGATTTCTATTTGCCCTATATCCGCTTCATCGACGTCTGCGATTACTTCCATTTTGGAAAGATCGTTTGCTATGGTAAAGAGGGTAGGGGTGCTAAAGCTGGCTGCTACCGTCTGTCCTTCTTCAACGGCACGCGACAATACGATTCCGTCGATAGGCGAGTAAATGGTCGCATACCCGAGATTTGTTTTTACTTTAACCAGATCGGCCGTGTTTTTTTCAAATGTACTTTTTGCCTTTTCATATTGATAGGTTGCTGTTTCGTAATCTGTGTCGCTGATCAGGTTTTTTTCGTATAAAGTTTTGCTACGGGCATAGTTTTTTTGCTGATAATCGTATTCTGTTTTGCTGGCCTCGAGGTCTGCCTGTTTCGATGCCAATTCTGACTCAAGTACGGTTTTGTCGAGTTCGGCGATGATCTGGCCTTTTGTCACTAAAGAGTTATAGTCCGCATATATTCTGGAGATAATACCTGAAACCTGTGTTCCTACTTCTACTTGTGTTACCGGTTCTACGGTACCTGTTGCCGTTACTGTGTTGCTGATAGAATTCCTGGAAACAGTTGTTGTTTCCAGCCCTATTTTTTCTTTGGATGAAGCGTTTATAATGAAAAAGAGGCAACCCGCTCCCAAAACCAGTATAATCGCTATTCCTATTATTATTTTTTTCTTCATTGTGTATAGTTTTATTCTATTACGATTGGTTTGTTTTGATAAAAATTGAGTAGCTGAACGCTTAAAATCGTCATATATTTCGATTGGAGCATTTCCTGTTTCGCTGTGAGTAAATTATTTTTTTCGGTGAG
This sequence comes from Bacteroidales bacterium, assembly GCA_029007825.1. GTDB lineage: Bacteria > Bacteroidota > Bacteroidia > Bacteroidales > JAQXIO01 > JAQXIO01. The sequence goes on from JAQXIO010000031.1 coordinate 32,031, forward strand.
GAGTTCCAGCGTATTTTTCATTCCGAGAAAAAACTGTTCTTCCACAAGCCGGTAGCTCGTTTCTACGGCACTTACACGTTCTTTTGCCGCGATGTACTGGCTTTGCGAAGAGGTGGCGTCGAGATAAATATTTTCAACGGTTTTAAGTAACTCTTTCTGGGTATTGATGTATTCTAACTGACTGTCTTGTATCTGCAACCGGGCTTTTTGAACAGCAGATTTATTTTCCCTGTTCGAGTAAATCGGTATGCTCATCGTTATACCAATGTTTTCATTGAATTTGTTCCATAACTGGGTTCCGAACAGATAATTTGTTCCTGATAAGTTTCCTGTTCCGATTCCGGCGTTGAAGGATAATGTCGGATAGTATCCGGCTTTTGATCTTTTCTCTTCCAGTTTGGCTATATCTATACTTAGAAGACTGCTTTTAATCTGTGGCATGACGTTCAGCGAAGTTTGGTATATGGTTTGTTTATCTGGTAAAGGAGTCAGTATATTGTCTTCTTTCAGGTCCGGAATGACAACATCCATTTCTTCTGTGATATCTAGTTCCAGTAATTGTTTCAGTTCCAGTTTTTTCCCGTCCAGGTTTGCCTGTGCGGTTACCAACTGGTATTTGTCTGTGCTGCACTGGGCATCCATCTGCGCATAGTCACTTTGTGAAATGGCCCCTGCCTTGTATAATTCTCTGGCGCGATCGCGTTGTGTTTCGGAAACTTCCAGAGTATACTGGTTTATCTGTACCGATTCGTATGCGTAAAGAATCTCCATATAGGTCTGCGTAATGGCTATTTCGATATTGTCTTCCGCTTCTTCGATATTGAATTCTTGGGCTTTGTCCTGTAATTGCTGCTGCTTTATGGTATGTAACCGCTTGCCACCGTTGAAGAGCGTCCACGTCGTACTAATTCCATAGTTTCCGGCATAGCTGTTTTTCAGGTCTGCCATTGCATCGGAAGAAGGATAGTTTACATAATTCTGGCTTATTGAGGCAGATAAAGACGGAAATAGCTGGGCTTTGGCCGTCTTTGTATCTATTTTATTCTCTTCCAGTGTTATTTTGCTTTTTTTGACTTGTATGTTTTGTTCGAGTGCATAATCGATGCAGCTTTTCAAATCCCATACAAGAGGTTTCTCCTGCGATCTTATTCCGGGAATATAAAGCAAGGAGAGAAGTATAATTATGAGGGCAGATTTGTTCATGTTCTTTTATTTGATTTATTACAAATCTACGGTAAGCGAAAATTGAGGACAATTCAAATATACGGAGTGTCTTTTTTCATAGACTAAACCGGTATTTTTATCGATTAAGAGGATGGTTAGGAAGCGATCTTATTTTTATAAACGTGTAATTATCCGTAACTTCGTCACATGTAGTTGGATTTGTAGAAAATGGTAAGCTTATGATAATTGACGACAAAACCGGATTAGTGCTTGAAGGTGGAGGAATGCGCGGTGTGTTTACTGCCGGTGTACTGGATTATTTTATGGATAAAAACCTTTATTTTCCTTATACGATCGCCGTATCGGCAGGTTCTACGAATGGTTTGTCTTATGCTTCACACCAGCGTGGCAGGGCAAAGCAATGTAATATCGATTTATTGGATCAGTACCGTTATATAGGGGTAAAGTATCTGTTTACTCAAAAAAGTATTATGGATTTCGATTTGCTTTTTGAAGATTTTCCATCGAAAATTATTCCTTATGATTATACTACGTATTTTTCATCGAAAGACCGTTTTGTTATTGTGACCAGTAACTGCATAACGGGGAAAGCCGGATATTTTGAAGAGAAAAAAGATGAAAAACGGTTGCTTGAGATTTGCAGGGCTTCGTGTAGCCTTCCGTTTCTTTGTCCGGTTGCATTTGTTGACGGAGTTCCGATGCTGGACGGTGGGATTTGTGATCCGATTCCTGTGCGGAGGGCTATAGAAGACGGTTATAATAAAAATGTGATTGTGCTTACACGAAATAAGGGATACAGGAAAAGCGAGAAAAAAATAAAATTGCCTCGTTTCGTTTATAAAAAATATCCGGCTATCCGGGAACAGTTGCAGATACGCAACAAACATTATAACGAGACGATGGATTTTATAGAACGGCTTGAAACGGAAGGGAAAGCTCTTGTTATCCGTCCCGAAGAGATACTGACGGTCGACAGGATGGAGAAGGATGTGCAGAAACTTACAGACCTGTATTTGCAGGGATATTCCTGTGCTCGTCGGGTGTTGGAACATGCAATGTGTGCAGGGTGATTTTCAAGTTGATATATTTTTTATAACTTTGAGATCTTTGTTAAAAGATAATTTGATAGCTACTTTAAATGGATGCCTTTAATCTGTTCCTTGTAATAATGTCGATAACGGCATTAATTGTATTCGTAGCCCTCTATTTTGTAAACGCTGGCTATGGAATGTTTTTCAGTCCGAAATGGGGCCCTTCTGTCCGGAATAAATTGGGATGGATGATTATGGAAGCTCCTGTCTTTATTGCCATGGCTCTTTTATGGTATTATTCTGACAGGCGTTTTGAGCCGGTGCGGTTATGTTTTTTCCTGTTTTTCGAATTACATTATCTGCATCGTTCATTTATTTTCCCTTTTTTACTTAAAGGTAATAACCGAATGCCTCTGAGTATCGTATTGATGGGAATGACATTCAATATTTTAAATGCCTTGATGCAGGGTGGTTGGATTTTTTATTTTTCGCCGGCAAATGCGTATCCCGGAAGCTGGTTCGCATCTTTGCCATTCATTGCAGGTACAGTGCTGTTTTTTTTCGGCATGTATGTGAATATAGATTCGGATCGGATTATCCGTAATCTGAGAAAGCCCGGGGATACGGCGCATTATATACCGCGGGGCGGTATGTTCCGTTATGTTTCTTCTGCGAATTATTTCGGTGAGGTGATCGAATGGACGGGCTTTGCCATTCTTACTTGGTCGTGGGCAGGAGCTGTTTTTGCTTTATGGACATTTGCCAACCTCGCACCACGTGCGGCAACTTTATATAAGAAATATGAATTGATGTTCGGCGATGAATTTATCAAAGAAAAACGGAAAAGGATATTACCCTTTATTTATTAAGTATAATAATGAAAGAGAAATTATTTAATAAAGAGAGAGAATCTTTATTGTTTACCCCTTCTTCCATAGGTCCGCTTACATTGCGCAACCGTACCATTAGGGCAGCTGCATTTGAGGGAATGTGTGACGGTAATGCTCCTACGGATAAATTATATAATTATCATCGTTCGGTGGCAGCCGGTGGAATCGGGATGACTACATTGGCTTATGCTTCCGTGACGCAGAACGGACTTTCTTTTCCCCATCAGCTTTGGCTTAGGCCGGAGATTGTTCCGGGGCTTCGGAAGATTACTTCTGCTGTTCATGACGAGGGTGCTGCGGTTTCGATTCAAATCGGGCATTGCGGCAATATGTCGAAAAAAAGTGTGGCTGGCACTTTGCCGATATCGGCTTCGAGCGGATTGAATATATATTCCCCCACTTTTGTGCGGGGAATGCGTAGAGATGAAATAGCAGAAATGGCAAAAGCTTTCGGGAAGGCTGTTCATACCGCACGAGACGCCGGTTTTGATGCGGTTGAGGTGCATGCCGGCCATGGATATCTGATAAGCCAGTTTCTTTCGCCTTATACGAATAAACGAAGAGATGAATTCGGCGGATCTTTGGAAAACCGGATGTTGTTTATGCGTATGGTTATGGATGAGGTGATGAAGGCTGCAGGTAGCGATATGGCTGTATTGGTGAAAATGAATATGCGCGACGGCTTTAAGGGCGGAATGGAACTGGACGAATCTTTGGAGGTAGCCCGTACTCTTCAGAATTCGGGAGCTCATGCTCTTATCCTGAGCGGAGGTTTTGTGAGCCGTGCCCCTATGTATGTAATGCGGGGGAAAATGCCTATTCACACGTTGACGCATTATATGAATGATTTCTGGCTGAAGATGGGTGTGCGTATGGCGGGACGTTTTATGATTCCTTCCGTGCCTTTCAAGGAGGCTTATTTTTTAGAAGATGCATTGAGATTCAGAAATGTATTGTCATTACCTCTCGTCTATGTGGGAGGGCTCGTTGCAAGGAAGAAGATCGACGAGGTTTTAGGACATGGCTTTGAATTTGTATCGATGGCCAGGGCTTTGATTAATGAGCCGGATTTCGTTAACCGGATGCGGAACGAAGCTTCTGCTCGCTGTGCCTGTGAACATACGAATTATTGTATTGCCCGTATGTATACGGTCGAAATGGCCTGCCACAAGCATATGAAAGATTTACCGAAAAAAATCCAGAGAGAATTGAGATGAAAGAGGCCGTTCATTCTGATGTTTCAGGAATGGCTCTGATTACAGGAGCTAGTTCCGGTATTGGATATGAATATTCGAAATTGCTTGCCCGTATGGGGTATAACCTTTTGCTGGTGAGTAATGAGAGCGATAGGTTGCAGGCTGTACGTGTTGAGTTGCAGCAATATTATCATATTAATGCGGATGCCTGTTATATGGATCTGGCACATTCCGATGCCGCTTCTCGTTTGTACGATTATTGCACAGAGCATGGTTATGTGATTGATATTCTTATAAACAATGCCGGTATCTTTTCTTTCAGGGAAGTTGTGACAGATACTCCGGAGAGATTACAGACTATGTTGAATCTTCATGTTAGTACGCCTTCGTTGCTGTGTTATTATTTCGGAAAGGATATGAAAGAGCGGCGCTCCGGTTATATTCTTAATATGTCGTCGTTATCGGCATGGCTGCCTTTTCCAGGAATAACGATGTACGCGGCTACAAAAGCATATCTGAAAATATTTTCTGCTTCGTTTCGTCTGGAGATGAAACCGTATAATGTCGGAGTAACGACGGTAGCTCCCGGCGCGGTAGCAACGGACTTATACCATTTGAAGAAGAGTTACCAGAGACTGGGGGTACGACTCGGTATTATACTTCCTCCGGAAAAATTAGTAAAATCTGCTTTGCGGGGAATGTTCCGATACAAGAAGGTAGTTTGCCCCGGTATAGTGAATCGTTTGTTTTTGCTGCTGTTTCCATTACTGCCGGAAAGAGTTATTCTGTATATTAAAAAGAAGATTTCGAAGTATGAATCGTGATTGGGTAGTGGTAACGGGAGCCAGTGGAGGTATTGGCCGGGAAATAACACGCTCCCTGGCGCTGAAAGGTTTTCCTGTTATTATGGCTTGTCGTAATTTAGATAAGGCGAAGAAAATACGAAAACAGATTATCGCAGAAAGCAGAAATAAGGAGATAGAAATGGATTTGCTGGATCTGTCTTCTTTCCGGTCGATTTTTAGTTTTGCGGAGCGTTTGTGTAAATCTGGACGTAGAATCGGTACCCTTATAAATAATGCAGGAATTATGTGTAAGGATTATCAGACAACAGAGAATGCATTTGAAATGACGATCGGAGTAAATTATATCGGCACTTTTTTACTTACACGTTTGCTTATGCCTTTGCTGTTACGTAGCGGACAACCGGATGCAAGGATTATCAATACAACTTCCTGTACCTATAAGATCGGCAGAGTAAATGAAAATTTCTTTTTACTGAATCCGAATCATTATCATCGTTTTAAGGCATATGCAAACTCCAAGCTTGCTGTTCTTTTGTTTACGGCAGAGCTGGCTGAAAGGCTAAACGGAAATGGAATTTCCGTTTATGCTGTAGATCCGGGTGTTGTTGATACAGACATGATTACGATGCAGCGTTGGTTCGATCCTTTGGCCGATCTGTTTTTCAGACCTTTGATAAAAGATGCCGGTAAAGCTGCCGAGACGTTTGTTTTTCTGGCGTCGAATGAAAATGTGCCTGATAACGGAATACTTTTTGCCAACTGCAAGCCGAAAAAACTTTCCGATTCAGTTCTTAAACATCCTTATAGAAAAGAACTCTGGATTCATACAGAACGTTTTCTTGCGGATTACATCCAACCGTTTAACATTCCATAAAAATAGATTGGTTTTAAGGCGTATTTCTTTAGAAGCCAGAAGAGCCACTGTTCATGCGATGTGTCTATAATCGGGAAGGTTGGCATAGGTGTTCTGTTATAATCAAATTCAGCCATCAGCACCTTTCCGTATTCTGTTACAATGGGACAAGCTGTGTAACCGTTGTATATTTCAGTCGGTTCTTTTCCTTCCATTAAAGAGATCAGGTTTGCAGCAGCGATGGGGTATTGCATGCGTATGGCTGCCGAGGTTTTACTGGTAGGAAGGTTTGAGGCATCGCCCAAAGAGATAATATTTTTCCATTTTTTATGGATCATAGTCCCTTTATCCACAGGAATCCATCCTTCCTTGCTTTTTCCGGCTAATCCTGATTCTCTGACAAAATCGGGAACGGACATAGGGGGGAGAAAATGCAAAAGGTCGTAAGTGTAGTTTTCCGGGGTAAATACCTCTTTTTCTACCTTTTCCATTTTTCCGGTTTCGGGATTTATCTCTTCCACGGTCGTTTTTTCCACTTTAACGAAAGAGGCAATTTTTTTTGCTGTATCGACGCTAACGAGGCGATGATTATTTATATGGGCGATATTTCGTTCTTTGAATATTTCGTCCAGCCGGGTGGCGTAGAACGGTGTATCGAATATTTTTTCGTTAGCGTTGAAATAAGAGAGTTGCATTTTATTGCGTGTTCCCTGTTTCCTTGCATAGTGTTCTGTTAGTAAATTGATTTTTTTAGGAGCACCTCCGCATTTGTGCTTTGTGTATGTATTTGTGAAGATTCCTGTTCCTCCCGTTTCGGAGAATTTCTGAATCGCTTCCCACATCCGCTGGGCTCCGTAATAGTCATAGATACAATGAGCATTCCCTTTTCCGAGGTCGGCGCGTGTAATCCCTTCAACCTGCTCAAAATTCATTTGCAGACCCGGTGTCAGAACCAGAAAATCATAAGGTAATTTTTTTTCTGTGATTGTCGTTACATAATTTTTTTCAGGGTCGATGAAAAGAACCTCGTCTTTCAGCCATTTTACACCATGAGGTATGCATGACTCCTGTGATTTTGAAACCATATCGGCAGTATAAACTCCCCCTCCGATTAACGTAAATCCGGGTTGGTAAAACTGCCGGTCTGCAGGATCGATAACCGTAATATCAGGAGAATCGAGTTTTCGGGCTAAACGTGCTGCGGTGCTTAATCCTGCAGCACCCCCTCCGATTACAATAATTTTTCCTTTGGCATTGGACGATGCGGATGCCGGCTGGCTGTTTATATTAATCAGCAATCCTGCTGCTGCAACTGACTTTAAAAATTTTCTTCTTGAAACGTTACTGATTATCGAGGTGAAGATCTCGTTTTGCTTTATATCCATTCCACTCTGTTATTGTATGCCAAAAATACAAATATAAACGGAAATAATTGTCAAATAGCGAACATAAAGGTGTTAAAAGAATAATATTCAGGCATTTTTCGAACCTCGGTAACAGGCGAAGTACTCTTTTTGATATTGCAGCGGAGTCTTTTTTACGATTTCCTTAAACTGGTGATGAAAATTAGAAGCATTTTTATAACCGCAGGCAGCACAGATTTCTGTCACGTTCATTTCATTCTCCATCAGGAGTTTGCATGCGTGCCCGATGCGGACTTCCGTTAGGAACTGGAAATATGTTTTTCCTGTTTTCTGTTTAAAGTAACGGCAGAAGGATTCTTTGGAAAGCCGTAGTTGGTCAGCAGCTTTCGTTACGCTGATGTCGGAACTGAAATTTTCAAATGTGAAACGATATATTTTGCTTATACGCGAGTTGTCGATTCCCGAATAGTCACAGGCAAAACCTTCGCTTGCAATGAATGAATACTCTTTTTGCTCGGCAATGATTTGTAGTATCTGTAACAGGGAGAAAAGCCGTTTTACCGGCGAAGCGTCCAGCATTTGTGCCATTATAGTTCCTATTTCCGTTAATGTTTCACCCTTTATCGAAAGACCGACGCGTGCAATTCTGAACAGTTCGCAAATGTTTTCCATTTCAGGCAAGTTCAGGAAATCTTTGCCCAGAAAATCTTCGTTGAAATGAATTACGATCGCTTCCGCCTCATTTTGTTCACTGATGTTGTCGTATGCAATTGTGTGTGGCAAATGACTGCCGAGCATGATGAGGTGTTGCGGTTCGCTGATGTTGTCGGTTTTATCCCCTACGATCTGAATCCCTTTGCCTCCGCTGATAAAAAGCAATTCTACCTCCGGGTGGTAGTGCCACATACTGTACATGTATATGTTTGCTCCTTTGTCTTTGCGGATATTAAAAGAGCAGCTTGTATGCGGTGTAACTCTTCTTAAGGCGGGTTTCATTTGTTACTGTCCTTTTTGTAATATAAGCGAAAATAATATGCATTTTTCATTTTGCAAAAACGTATCGATTGTTTTTAGCATAAATGTCAATGATTATTATTCTTTTGTTAATTTACTGCATTAAATTAGCACCGGACATTTTGACTAAGCTCCGTTACATCGTTATCTTTGTAATTGGTATAACAGTATATAAAGTAAGTTAGCTAACCATTATGAATAAAAAAGTTGTATGTTTCGGCGAAATCATGTTACGTCTGGCAACTCCGGATTTTTTGCGTTTCAGTCAGTCGAAAGAGTTGAATTTATCTTTTGGAGGAGGTGAGGCCAATGTCGCTGTATCTTTATCTAATTATGGGGTAAATACGTCTTTTGTAACCCGGCTGCCGGAAAATGATCTTGCACGTGCCGCTGTAATGGATTTACGCCGTTATGGGGTGAACACCGATGATATTATTTACGGAGGCGATCGTATCGGTATCTATTTTCTGGAAACCGGAGCAGTAGCGCGTTCGAGCAAGGTGATTTATGACCGTTCGGGATCGTCGGTGGCGGAAATAAAAGCCGGAATGATCGACTGGCGAAATGTATTCAAAGATGCCGGATGGTTTCACTGGACAGGAATTACTCCTGCTATTTCTGCCGGTGCTGCAGAGGCTTGTCTTGAGGCTATACAAGTGGCAAATGAAATGGGTATTACCGTATCGTGTGACCTGAACTACAGAAAAAATCTCTGGAAATACGGAAAGAGTGCATCGGAAGTGATGCCCCGGCTTGTGGCAGGTTGTGATGTAATTTTAGGAAACGAAGAAGATGCCGATAAAGTTTTCGGTATAAAGCCAGATGGCTTTAATGCGGCAGATACGAAAGGAAAAGTTGATTCGAGCGTTTTTATATTGGTATGCGAGCAGTTGCGGCAGCGGTTTCCGAAGGCTAAAAAGATCGTCATTACATTACGTGGATCGGTAAATGCAAATCACAATACGTGGAGCGGTGTTTTATTCGATGGAAAAAAACTTTATCAGGGTACAACTTACGATATAACCCATATAGTAGATAGGGTAGGCGGAGGTGATTCGTTTATGGGGGGCTTGATTTACGGTTTACTTACTTATACCGGAGATGATCAGAAAGCGCTTGATTTTGCAATTGCGGCGTCATGTCTTAAACATACGATTTACGGAGATTATAACCAGGTGAGTGTCGGGGATGTGGAAAACCTTATGAAAGGTGACGGTTCCGGACGTGTTTCACGATAAATATATTTATTATGGCTCGTTTTACAAGAATAGAGGTTGCTCTTAGAATGGCAGAGACAGGAATGGTTCCTGTTTTTTATCATAAGGATGCAGTGGTTTGCAAGGAGGTAGTAAGGGCTTGTTATGCCGGGGGTGTAAGGGTTTTTGAGTTTACGAACAGAGGCGATTATGCCCATGAGGTGTTTGCTTCGCTCAATAAGTGGGTGGAGACGGAGTTGCCCGGCTTGATTCTGGGGGTAGGATCGGTCGTCGATGCTCCGACGGCAGCTCTCTATATTCAGCTCGGTGCGAATTTTATCGTGTCGCCGATATTGAATCCGGAGATAGCTAAAGTTTGTAATCGCCGGAAAATTGCATGGAGCCCGGGTTGCGGATCATTAAACGATATTTCTTACGCCGAAGAATTAGGAGCTGAGATCGTTAAGATTTTTCCTGGAACATCTGTCGGAGGACCTGATTTCGTTAAAGCAGTGAAAGGGCCTTGCCCCTGGTCGAGTATTATGCCGACGGGAGGAGTTGAGCCGGATGAGGAAAATCTGAAGATGTGGTTTAATGCCGGTGTTACATGTGTCGGCATGGGGTCTAAATTGTTCCCTTCGGATATAATAGCACGGAAAAACTGGAATTTTATAACCGAAGCTTGCAGCAATGCTCTGGCTTTGATACGGGATATCCGTAAAAAATAAATTTGCGATGAACGGTTTTGGAAAAGATTGCGTAGTTGTCCGGCCGGTAAGAGTAATTCAATTCGGTGAAGGGAATTTTTTACGTTCTTTTGCGGACTGGATTATTTCCGAAATGAATAAAAGGACGGAATTCGACGGAAATGTAGCGGTAATCCAGCCGTTGAAATATGGCAATGCAGATTTGCTGAATAGACAGAACGGGCAGTATCATCTGATTCTGAAAGGGATAGAAAATGGTTTGCCTGTCCGTAAAATAGAACGGATCGATTGTATAGACCGGACAATCGATCCTTATGCCGATTTCGACGCTTATATGCGGCTGGCAGAGGTGCCGGAACTTCGTTTTGTCGTTTCCAATACGACAGAGGCTGGAATTGCTTTTGATTCCGGTAATTTATTTTCCGATATGCCTGCAGAAAGTTTTCCGGGTAAATTGACTCAGTTTTTGTATCATCGTTTTCAGTTTTTTAAAGGTGCTACGGAAAGAGGGCTTATTTTTCTGCCTTGTGAGTTAATAGACCGTAACGGAGATATGCTGAAAAAAACGATATTACAATATGTGAGGTTATGGAATCTGGGAGATGCTTTTGAACAATGGATCGGAAGCAGTAATGTATTCTCCAATACTTTAGTGGATCGGATTGTTCCCGGTTTTCCCAGGGATACGGTTCAGGAAATCCGAAAGGAGATAGATTATGACGATGCATTGATTAGTGAGAGTGAAATTTTTCATTTATGGGTTATCGAGGGAGATCCGGTTGTAAAGCGGGAGTTTCCTGCCGATAAGGCAGGTTTAAATGTCCTTTTTGTTCCCGATATGAAGCCTTACCGTGATCGTAAGGTTACTTTATTGAATGGCACTCATACTGTTTTATCACCGGTTGCTTTTTTGTATGGGCTTGATACGGTAAGAGAAGCCGTAGAAGATCCCTTGATAGGAAAATTTGTCCGGAAAGTAATGAGAGACGAACTTATGCCTTCCCTGAATCTTCCGGCTGAGGAACTGGAATTGTTTGCTACGGATGTGTTGGATCGTTTTAGGAATCCTTTTATTAAACATCAGTTGACCAGTATTATGCTTAACTCTTTTTCCAAGTTTAAAACACGGGATTTGCCTGCATTGAAAAAATATGCGGAGCGGAATGGCAGAGTCCCGGAAGGATTGGTGCTGGGATTGGCTGCCATCTGTGTTTATTATAAAGGAGGGAAGTGGGGAGAAAACTTAATCGAACCGAAAGACGATGAGGCTATCCTTTCTTTTTTACAGAGGGTATGGAAAGAGAGATGTTTCTATAATATTGCGGAGACGATATTGGGTTCGGTTTCTCTTTGGGGGGGGGATCTGAATGAGATAAAAGGACTTACGGAAATTTTATCCGATAAACTTGCTGTTATTGCGGAATATGGAATAAAAAAAGCAGTCTGTAATTTCTTAGGTGAATGAAAGCTGGGAAATCGTATATCAGAATTCATGATCTCGATAATGTTGCTGTGGCATTATCATCCTTGCCGAAAGGAAAGCGTATCTGTATCGGTGAAATTTTTTTTGAATTAAAGGAGAATGTACCTGCAGGCCATAAATTTTCTCTTGTTTTACTGGAAAAGGATGAAAATATAATTAAATATGGAGCTCCCATAGGCCATGCACTTACCCGTATTGAACCGGGTGAGTGGATCAATACCCGGAATATTTCCACCAATCTTTCGAGTCGTTTGAAATATGAGTATTCTCCGGTTGAAAGAAAATTTTCTCAGGGGCAAAAAAGGCTGTGTTCGTTTAAAGGATTCCGGCGTAAAAACGGTACTGTCGGAATTCGGAATGAAGTGTGGATTATTCCTACGGTGGGATGTGTCAATGGAATAGCCGAACGTTTGGTACGTAAAGTATACGGCCGGAAACCTGATAGTGTAGATTGCATAGTTGCTTATCCTCATAATCTTGGTTGTTCTCAGTTAGGTGATGATCACGAAAATACCCGTAAAATTCTCTGTAATATGGTTATGCACCCCAATGCGGGTGGAATACTTTTAGTCGGTTTAGGTTGTGAAAATAACCGTCTTTCGTCTTTTCTGCCCATGCTTGGAGATATTGATTCCAGGCGGATAAAGTATATTGAGTGCCAGAAATCTGATGATGAACTGGAAGAAGGGGAGAGATTACTTCAGGAAATTTTTAACGAGATATCGGGAGACCGGAGAGAGGATATTCCTGTTTCAGAGCTTAAAGTTGGTCTGAAGTGCGGAGGCTCGGACGGTTTTTCTGGAATTACCGCCAATCCGTTGTTGGGCCGGTTTTCCGATTTTCTGATTTCCCAGGGTGGAAGTACCGTTTTGACCGAAGTCCCTGAAATGTTCGGTGCCGAGACTTTGTTGATGAACAGATGCCGGAATAAATCCGTTTTTAGGAAAACGGTAGCCCTTATTAATAATTTCAAGAACTATTTTATTTCAAACGGTCAGCCTGTTTATGAAAATCCTTCACCTGGAAATAAAGATGGCGGTATTTCGACATTGGAGGAGAAGTCATTAGGTTGTACACAAAAAAGCGGAAGCAGTGAAGTCGTCGATGTGCTTGATTATGGCGATAGGATCGGTATTCCGGGTTTGTCGCTGCTAAATGCACCCGGAAATGACCTTGTTGCCTCTACTGCCTTAGCTGCAAGTGGTTGCCAATTAATTCTTTTTACGACAGGCAGAGGTACTCCGTTCGGCACTTTTGTCCCGACTTTGAAAATATCGACAAATAGTGCGTTATATGGTGCGAAACGGAATTGGATTGATTATGATGCGGGGAGACTGCTCGATGGTATACCTATGGAGCAACTATGTGAAGAATTGGTATGGAAGATTATCGAAATCGCCAATGGTGCCTATACGTGTAATGAAAAGAATGGTTACAGGGATTTTGCTTTGTTCAAGTCCGGAGTGACTCTTTGACAGATCGTCTTTAAATAATTATGTTTATGTTAATACTTTGAATTATGGTTGGAACGAAATTTTTATTATTTCTTCTTCCTGCGTTTTTGTTTTCCTGTAAGAATACGGTTCCCGGTGAAAATGTTCAGGATATCCGGTATGGACCGGCGCAGCGTTTCGAGTTATCGGGCGATACATGGACAGGAACTTGGGCAGATGATGGAAATATATATTCGACAGCAGACGATTTTTATAATGATAGCGTCACCTCCAATCTCGCTCTTTTCCGTTTAAAAGGTGATGATCCGATGAATCTGGAGATTGAGTTAATTAATCCGATGCAGGAGTATGGCAGGATTAGCCAGCTGGATGCTGATTCTCTGGCGTGGAAAGCTTCCGGATTGACTTGTGTGGATGGCGTTTTGTATATGTTTGTGAGCCGTCATAATTATCCATGGCTTTATGATCCTGCACCCGATAATAACCGGCAGACGGCACAGGATGGCAGTATTATAAAATCATCGGATTACGGTAAGACGTGGAGCCGGAGTGCAAAGGAAAATACGAATAATCCGATGTTTCCCGGAAAACGTTTTGCTGCGGGCTTCTTTATCGAGTACGGAAGGGATATACAGAATATGGACGACCATTCCGATAAATATGTCTACGCCGTAGCAAACGATGGTTATTGGAATAACGGAAACGATATGATTTTAGGACGTGTGCTGAAAAGTAAGCTTCCGGATTTGAATGCGCGGGATTGGGAGTTTTATAGCGGTAACGGTAAAATTGCGAATGAGAAGGATTGGATTAAAGATATGCACAAGGCGGTGCCCGTTTTAACGGATTCGGCGCATGTGGGAATGTCGGCAGTAACTTATTTACCCAAGCAAAAGAGGTATATTCTCGGACAGTGGTATTTTCCATTGGGAGGTTTTTGCGGTAATACTTCCGTGTGGGCTTTTCGTCAGGCTCCTGCACCCTGGGGACCATGGGAAACGGTTAGCTGTGATACTTTTTCGGCAGGGGGATTTTACAACCCGTGTATTTTGTCTAAGTTTATTAAGGAAGACGGTTCTTCATCTTATATATCCGTGGCGGGGGACTGCCATCAACAGCCTGAATATTATAAGTTGTTTATGATACCGGTTGATTTTTTAATGAAAGATGATACCATGAAATAGCAGATGGCTTCGTATCACTTTGATTCATAAAAAAGAGGAACCTCGACCGGATTCCTCTTTTTTATTTTTCGTAGAATACCTTTATTGAAAAATATATCTGAAATCTTCTTTGTTTTCCGGTTTAAAAGAACGGAATCCGAAAGATTCGGCAACACGGCAGTTTTCTGCTCCGTCATCGATGAAGAGCGTTTTTTCGGGAGTTACACCAGAGTCTTTCAGAATATGTTCGAATATCTCTTTTTTAGGCTTCATACATCCTATTTTATAGGAGAGATAGAGTTTGTCGAAATATTCGTCTAACGGTTTCCCTGTTTTGCTGAAGCGGGGAGAACAGGCCCATTCCATTACAACCGGATTTGTATTGCTGAGCAGATAGAGTGTATATTTTTTACGTAACTCCTCCAGCATATCCAGTTTATATTGCTGTACGCCACCGATAAATCCCAGCCATCCGGCATCGATTTTGTCGTGTGAAACCTCTTTTCCTGCAAGTTTACAGAATTCCTTGTAGAAATCATCTCTGCTGATGCTACCCTCTTCCAATTGTTGGAAAATGCCTTCCTGATGGTAAGAACTGAGCATATCCGCCGCATTGGCAATGCCTGCTTCCGTAAATTTTCTTACGGCGTTGTCCCTATCCAGGTCAATAATGACGCCTCCCAGGTCGAAAATAATGGTGTCAACACCTTGTGTTAAATTCATGTAAAATCTTTTTTTGTTTTTGTGATACAAAGTAACCGCTTTTTTACTGTTTCTCAAAAATATAGGATGAAATGTTTTGATATCCACGGAAAATCAGTACCTTTGCGAGCCGATTATTATCATAAAATGTAAGAGATTAAGCCTGAACCGATTATTCCTTTCTGTGTGTCCGGAGAGATAATCGGAGGGTTATTGAATTTATTAACAAGTAAAAACATTAAAGCAGTGGATACTTTAAGTTACAAGACCATTTCTGCGAACAAGGCAACTGTTACCAAAGAGTGGGTTGTAGTTGATGCAACTGACCAAACCTTGGGACGCCTCTGTTCTAAAGTTGCGAAACTTTTGAGAGGAAAGTACAAACCCAACTTTACACCTCACGTTGATTGTGGTGACAATGTGATTATTATCAATGCCGAAAAGATCAATCTTACCGGCAATAAGTGGAACGACCGCATTTATTTGAGCTATACCGGATATCCCGGCGGCCAGAAGGAGAATACTCCTGCTACTCTTATGAAAAAAGGAGCCAGCCGTTTGTTCTTAAAGGTTGTTAAGGGTATGCTTCCTAAAAACAGATTGGGAGCCCGCATTCTCAAGAACCTTTATGTATATGAAGGCGCAGAGCATAATCATGAAGCTCAGCAACCTAAATTAATTGATATTAATACTCTTAAATAATCGCTATGGAAGTAGTAAATGCAATCGGAAGACGTAAAGCCGCAGTTGCTCGCGTTTATGTAAGCGAAGGAAGCGGTAAGATCACCATTAATAAGCGTGAATTAGAACAATACTTCCCTTCAACTATTCTTCAATATGTAGTAAAGCAACCTCTTAATACATTAGGCGTTGCAGAAAAATACGATATTAAGATTAATCTTGACGGTGGTGGTATTAAAGGACAATCAGAAGCCGCACGTTTGGCTATTGCCCGTTCATTGGTAAAAATCAATCCCGAAGATAAATCGGTATTAAGAGCAGAAGGCTTCATTACCCGTGATCCTCGTTCTGTTGAACGTAAAAAACCGGGTCAGCCAAAAGCAAGAAAGAGATTCCAGTTCAGCAAGCGTTAATTTGTGTTGCTTAACAGTAAGAAATCTCGACCGTTTAGTATCTAAATTATCAGGATTCTATTTTATGATTTCAGACTACCTGATGATTGGAACAGTAAAAAGAAAGTAAACGATTAAAAACAAAACAATGTCAAGAGTAAATTTCGATCAGTTGTTAGAAGCCGGAGTACACTTCGGACACTTAAAAAGAAAGTGGAACCCCGCAATGGCTCCTTATATTTTCATGGAGCGTAATGGTATTCATATCATAGATCTCTACAAAACAGTTGCCAAAGTAGAAGATGCTGCAGCAGCACTCAGACAGATTGCTAAGTCTGGTAAAAAAGTGTTGTTCGTAGCAACAAAAAAACAAGCAAAGCAGGTTGTAGCCGAAAAAGCTGCTGCTGTAGGTATGCCTTATGTGATCGAACGTTGGCCGGGCGGTATGCTGACTAACTTCCAGACAATCCGTAAGGCTGTGAAGAAAATGTCTTCCATCGACAAGATGACAAAAGACGGAACTTTTGATAATCTTTCAAAAAGAGAAAAATTACAGATATCACGTCAACGTGCCAAACTTGAAAAAACATTAGGTTCAATCGCTGAGCTCGTACGCCTTCCGTCTGCCCTTTTTGTGGTTGATGTGATGAAAGAACATATTGCAGTTCGCGAGGCCAATCGTTTGGGTATTCCTGTATTTGCGATGGTTGATACAAATTCAAATCCTTCGGATATTGACTTTGTGATTCCCGCAAACGATGATGCTGCAAAGTCAATCGAAGTGATCCTTACTGCAGTTTGTGATGCAATAAGCGAAGGTCTGGAAGAACGTAAGGCAGAAAAAATCGATGCTGCTGCCGCCGCTGCTGAAGAGGAAGAAGGAGCACCGAAGCGTGAAAGAAGAGCAAAAGCTGCAAAGAAAGAACGTGTTCATAAAGAAGATGAAGCAGCTTTGAATGCAAACGTTCTCAGCAAATTTGTTAAGGACGAAGAAGAATAATATTAACTCAAGAAAGGAGATAATTATGGCTATATCAATGGCAGACATATCCAAGCTTCGTAAGATGACCGGAGCCGGAATGATGGATTGTAAAAATGCTTTGACGGAAGCAAACGGTGATTTTGACAAAGCAGTAGAAATTATTCGTAAAAAAGGCCAGGCTGTGGCTGCAAAACGTTCTGACCGCGAAGCTTCGGAAGGTTGCGTTCTGGCTGCTGTTAATGGTAATTTTGCCGCTATTGTAGCTTTGAAATGTGAAACCGATTTTGTTGCTAAAAATGCAGATTTCATTGCTTTGACTCAAAATATATTAAATGTTGCATTGGATAAAAAACCTGCTACACTGGAAGAGTTGACGGCTTTACAGTTAGATGGTAGTTCAATCAGCAATTTAATTACCGATCGTATCGGTGTAACCGGTGAAAAAATGGAACTTGGCTTTTATGAATTCGTAGAAGGTCCGGCTACCGTTGCTTATATTCACCCGGGCAATAAGCTGGCTACGATTGTGGCATTCAATCAGGAGGGTGTTGAGACGCAGATGGCGAAAGACGTTGCAATGCAGGTTGCTGCAATGAATCCGGTTGCTATCCGTCCGGAAGAGGTTCCGGCAGATGTGATAGAAAAAGAACTTGAAATTGCACGTGATAAAGCTCGTCAGGCCGGTAAACCTGAAAATTTAATCGATAAGATTGCTCAGGGTGGTCTGAATAAGTATTATCAGGAAAATACGTTGTTGCAACAAGCTTTTGTTAAGGATGCAAAGATCAATATCGATCAGTATCTGAAATCGGCAAATAAAGATTTGACGGTAGTTGCGTTCAAACGTGTTACGTTGAATGTAGATTAATACTGAAAATTATAGAAAAGCTAAAAGGCTTGCACTTCGCAGTGCAGGCCTTTTTTCATATCTCCGTTTTTTAATCCTTCCGGAGATATTTTCAGTAATTAAACTAATCAACTTATAAAACAAAAAAGTGTTACTAAAAATTTTCCTGTATTAGAGTATGATTTTTATTCCCCGGTAAAAATCGAGAATTTTTGTCCGGAATATAAATTCTTATTTGCTTTGCACCTGTTCGGCCTGCGATTGATTTAGTTTGGTTTTCGCTTCGTTCAGTTCAAAGACCGTAGCTTTGCCAACTTCATATTTTTCTTCGGTGTATTCATATGCTTTCGAAGAAGCTTCTACCGATTCTTTGCTGGAATCGTATTTTTTCTGTGCTGCCACAGCTTTGTAGTAGGCCTGCTGTATTTCTTTAAAAAGTTCTTTTTTACTATAGTCGAGGCTGAGTTCCTGATTCAGAATGTTTATCTGTGATTTTTTTACCTGATTGTGAAAGCTGAATCGATTAAAGATAGGAATGCTTAATGATAGTCCGAGACTGGAACGTTGATTATTTCTCAATTGTTCGGCAAAAGTATACTTTTCGATTTGTGTGCCCGTGTAATAGTGATAATATGCGTTTCTGTAGTAAGCAGAGAAGTCGAGTTTCGGATAATAGGCAGACTTTGCAACTTTCAGGTTCTTCTTGCTGCTTTCCAGAAGGAATTCCTGCTCTTTGATTGCGGGTCTGGAATTTACGGCGACAGCGTAAATGTCGGCTGGTGGGAGTATGCTTCCCAACAGTTCCTCCGTCGGATTGTTAATAAATGGGGCCTGGACGCTAAATGATTCTATTTCCGTGCCTAATTCCAGATTTTGAGCTAAGGCAAGGAGGGTAAGTTTTGTCTGGTTCTGGGCATTGACCAGGTTGAGCTGATCTTTGGCTAATGTTGCTTTTATTTCATAAAGTTGTCCCTCCGGTGCTTTGCCTGCTTCTACCATCAGTGCGGTTTTTTTTACCTGTTCAGTTGTCAGTTCTACCTGGTTCGTATATACCTTTTCCATTTCCTGATTAAACAGGACATCGAGAAAATTGGAGGTCACCATGAGCGCTAAAGATTCTTTTGCTTTATCCAATGTTTCCAAAGTGGCTTTGAGGTTAAGTTTTTCTGCCGCGATCTCGTTCGGTATTTTAAACCCTGTAAACAAAGGTACTGTTGTATTGATACCAAGAATACCGTTTGCTGAGTTTTCCGGCAAACTAAGTTCGCTTGCTGAAGGTGACCGCCCGAAATCAAAATTTTGCTCTACGTTGGCGTTCAGGTTGGGAAGCCGGCTCCATTTGGCTGTATGGAGCGTGCGTTCTTGTATTTTGCTGTCCAGATATTTACTTTTTATATCGATATTATTCTCCAGAGCGTAATCGATACATTCTTCGAGTGTCCATTGCCGTTTTTCCTGTGCCGGCAGATTTACCGGAAAGAGTAGGGTTAGCAAGAATATAAACGGATAATATAGAACGGTTTTCATAATCAGGATTTCTTTATTTTTTTGTTTCTTGTTTTTCACCTCCACGAATGCGTTCATCCGAGGAAAGACCCTCTTTTATTTCCACGTTTATCCCATCCGAGAGGCCTATTTTGATCGGACGTTTTTCGAATATCTGTCCCTCTTTTTCGCTCGTAAGTACGTGGACAAAGGTCGAGTCTCCGTTGAATTCTATGGTGCACTCCGGTATTATCTGTACATTGGTTGCTTGTCTGAGAATAATTTCCGCATTGGCGCTGTATCCGGCACGGATAAACACAGAATCGGGAATATGTGCGGCTGCACGGATTTCAAAAAGAGTGGCGCCGTTTTCTTCTTCTCCTTTCGGTGAAATATATTCCAGAGTTGCATCAAATATAAAATTATCCAATGCCCCTACGGAGAGCTTTATAGGCATTCCCGTATGTATTCTTCCTACTTCCGTTTCGTCGACCTTACCTTTGAATATCATATCGTTCATGTTGGCGACGCTCGCTATCGTTGTTCCGTCATTGAAATTATTGCTTAATATTACCGAGTTTCCGACTTTTACAGGTATATCGAGTATCATTCCGTCAATGGTCGAACGCACCTGCGTATTACTTGTTTGTCTGGATTTATTATTAATGCCGTCTTTAATAATGTCCCGGGCATCTTTTGCATTGTCGAGCTCTTCAAGTGCTCTTTTATATTCCGCTTCGCTGGTTTCAAAATCTTCTTTGGAAATGACTTTTGTTTTGTAAAGCTGCTTTTGACGGTCGAATACCTGTTGCTGTTGACTTAGATTGATTTCAGCTACGCGTACACGGGATTCTGCGGAGTTGAGTTGTACCATTTCCGGAATTACTTTGATCGTAGCAATCACTTCTCCTGCCTTGATTTTGTCTCCTGCCTCTTTTTTCAGCTCAGAAATAATTCCAGATATCTGAGGCTTGATAAGAGCTTCGTAACGCGGTTCGATTTTTCCGGTTGCCACTGTTTTATTTTCTATTGTCCCGTTTTGAGGACTTACCAGCTCGTATACGACAACTTTGGGTTGCGCTTTTTTCCACAAATAGTAGAAGGTGGAAAGAACTCCGATCCCAATAAGAGAGAGGAGGATGATTCTGACAATTTTTTTCATTGTTTGGTTCTTTAGCTCGGTTATATTTTTTATTATTTATTCTTCTCTGATCGCATCGATAGCCTTAATTTGCATGGCACGCCATGCAGGAATAATTCCGGCTACTAAACCGCTTAATAATAAAATAAATGTTGCTGCCAGTGCGGCGTGCAGGGATATTTCGGGATTTATAAAAAAGCTGCCGTTATCATCAGGTGCACCTGACAGAGATTTGTTCACAAGATCCAGAAGCCATATGCCCAGTGCGAGTCCCATTATACCGGCAAAGAAAGTGATGGTAAGACTTTCGCTTACGATCTGTGATATAATGGAAAGCGGTTTTGCTCCGATTGCCCTTCTTACTCCGATTTCTTTCGTGCGTTCTTTGACCGTAACGAGTAATATATTGCTTACTCCGATAATCCCCGATAACAGTGTACCAATGCCGACTAACCATATTAAGACAGAGATACCGATGAATAGTGTATCGAAAGCTTTAGCTTGTCTTTCAATACTAAAAGAGCCTACAGCTTGGGGATCGTTCGGCGCAATCTGGTTTTGTGATTTTAACAGGGCTGTAATCTCATTGAGCATCTCATCGCCACTGAATCCTTTTTTTATCGTTACACACAGAAAATAGATATTGTCTCCCATATTGAAAGCCTGCCGCATGGTCGAAGCCGGTAAGATGACACTTTCTTTGGTGTCTCCGCCTATGCTTGCGCGAGGTATGGGATCGATAACGCCGACTATCTGGAAATAGATTCCATTTACTTTGATATAGGTTCCGACCGGATTTTCGCCTGGACGAAAGAGCGTTTCCATTACGCGTTTTCCTATTACGCATACCTTGCGTTTTTCTTTCATATCCATTTCGTTTAACAGCCGTCCGTATAATATGCGCTGTTGTTCTATTTTGAAATATTCCGGATAGCAGCCCCTGGCACTGAATGTCCCGGCTTTTTCCCCTCTTACGACATTGTTGTCGGAGCTTTTGCTCCAAAGCATCGGCGATATATATTCAAGCCCTTTTACCCGTTCTTTGATAACATCGACATCACGGTATTTCATGCTCCACCAACGGCCTTGCTTAAAACCTTTGTAAGGCTCTGCGGTTTGGTTGGTATAAAAAAACAGTGAGTTTACGGCGAATCCCTGCACGTTTTTATAGATACCGTTTCTCAGGCCGTTTCCGGCTCCAAGCAATATTACGAGCATGAGGATTCCCCAGAATACGCCAAAGCAAGTGAGTAGGCTCCGCACTTTATTACGGGTGATGCTTTGCCAGATTTCTTCGTATTTATCCAGATCGAACATAAATTTCTTTTTTAGTCTGCGTGCATTGCTTCTATTGCCGTTACATTGACAGCTTTACGTGCCGGAATATAACCTGCCAGGATTCCTGCTGCAATAAGGATTATATTAGAGATAATCACGATATTTAAAGGAACGTCAGGATTGCGGAACGGTACACCTCCTCCGGAGTTTATATCGGCGGATTGAATGCTGGTTTCTATTATATGGTTTGCTATTTCCGAAACGCCTATGCCTGCCAGCATTCCTACGTAGCCGAAAATAGCTGTAATGATAACCGATTCGATAATCACCAGTTTGATAATGCTCCATGGGGTAGCTCCGATAGCTTTCCGTATTCCGAATTCTTTTGTTCGTTCACGTACGGTAATGAGCATGATATTACTTACCCCTACAATCCCGGCAATCAGGGTTCCCAATCCGACGATCCACATAAAGAGTTTTATTCCTGCGAACATTTGATGTATCATAATGGCATCAATGGAGGTATCCCAAACCCATATGGCATTTTTATCCGTTGCTTCGAACTGATGCCTTTTCCCCATTTTCTGGCGTATTCTGTCTGTGAATGCCTCATGTTCTTGTTTTGTATAGAGTCCTTCCGTATTAAATGTAAGGGCATTGATTTCATTGGATGGGTTGTACAGCTTTTGAGCTGTGGTAAAAGGTATGTACAGCGGAGGACTGTCATTGTAGCCGGGATTATCGTATATGCCTATTACGGTGTAGAGGACGCCATCAACATTCAGAAGTTTACCGATGGGGTCGTTTCCTCTGAAAAGAATGGATTCAGCCCGGGGAGTTATAACGATTACTTTCCGGTGTTCTGATATGTCAATATCGTTGATAAAACGCCCTTTTCCGGGTAACATTTTGATTTTTTCTATTTTCATATAGTCGGCAGGCACGCCTATAAGGGTATATGACCCAAAGTTTTTTCCGTACGATACGTTTCTGAATGTACTTATTTCACCTCCGTGAAGTGTGATTTCGGGATGATCGATCTTGATCTTTTCTATATCGTCGGTTTTTAATTTTATCTTTCTGTTTTTCTGGTATCCATGATAGGGCACCGATGTTGTGCCGGGCCAGATTTTTACCATATTTGAAGACATATGCCAGAAATTGGCTGTCATTCCGTTTTGCAATCCATTGCCGGAAGCGAGAAGGATAATAAGCAAAAATATGCCCCATGAAACGGAGAAGCCGGTAAGGAAAGTCCGCAGTTTATTTTTACGTATGGTACTCCATATTTCCTGTATGATATCGGTCATGCCTGTTGTTGTTTGGCGGTGATTTCTATTTGCTCTATCACACCGTCTTTCAGGCGTATTATCTTATCTGTGGCCTCAGCTATTTCTCTTTCATGGGTAACGATCACCATGGTCATGCCTTGTAAATTTACCTCTCTGAGCAGCTGGATTACTTCAACGGACGTTTTGCTGTCGAGAGCACCGGTGGGCTCGTCTGCCAGGATTATTTTGGGTTGTGCGATAAGTGCACGGGCAATGGCTACACGCTGTTTCTGACCTCCCGACATTTCATTAGGAAAATGCAGGGCATGGCTTTTCAGTCCCACCCGATCAAGATACTCTTCTGCAAGTGCGTTTCGTTTTTTTCGGCCTACCCCTTGGTAAAACAGAGGTAAAGCAACATTTTCCACCGCATTTTTATAAGAGATAAGGTTGAAAGACTGGAAGACGAATCCGATCATTT
This sequence comes from Bacteroidales bacterium, assembly GCA_029007825.1. GTDB lineage: Bacteria > Bacteroidota > Bacteroidia > Bacteroidales > JAQXIO01 > JAQXIO01. The sequence goes on from JAQXIO010000031.1 coordinate 55,633, forward strand.
TATTACGTAATATGGCAGCTTCCCGTTCACTCAGATTTTTGATCAGCCTATCGTTAAGGCGATATTCACCACTGTCATAATTATCGAGAATTCCGAGAATATTGAGAAGAGTAGATTTTCCCGAACCCGATGCTCCCATGATAGAGACCATCTCCCCGGCATTTATTTCCAGATTGATGCCTTTCAGGACATGCAGAGGTGCTCCGTTGTAATAGGTTTTATTAATATCTTTTAGGTTGATCATAGAGTTGTTTATTAAATAGACGTTGGGTCCCGCTGTTAAGGTTGCATCAGAAATGAAAAACTTTGAGCCCACTGCATAGAAAAAGTGATTGTGGCTATAAGGCTTATTATCCAGACAATCCATAAGGTCCATTTTACAATTTTATTTACCGGTTTGAATTTTCTGAAACTATCGATCAGCATATATATAATAACACCGATAGGAATAATAAGAGTGACGCCGGCAGAAAGGGCAGTAAATCCTATGAGTGTGGGACTAAATGTTCCCGGTATGAATTCAAGCAGGGAGCTATGGAAAGGCAACATCGACAACATCGATATTCCTCCTCCGAAAAGGCCCCAAATAACGCCTATAATGCAGAAAAAAAGTAAAAAGGCGATCAGGAAAAGAGGGATGGTAATGACTACACCTAAAAAGACCATGGCTATTTTAAACAAGGTTCCGATGATCTGTACAATGATTTGCGTGAAATCTTTAAAAAAAGAGTTTTCTTTTTGTGATTTGAGACCATCTTTGACTGTATCGGAAATATGGCCGAAATTTTTCGTTACCGTTTCTCCTATGCTATCGATCGTAATACGTTTTCCCTGCATTTCCAGCTTTTGAGCTGCGGTTTTCGCCGGCGGAACAATAATCCATAATAAGATATAGACGGCCGCTGTAATACCCCAGAAAAACATAAGGGCGAAAAAGAGTAAGCGAACCCATACCGGATCCCATCCGAGATACATCGCGATGCCTGAGGCTACTCCTCCAAGCACTTTGTCGTCCGGATCCCGGTAAAGTCTTTTTTTTGTCTGCTCTTCTTTAAGATTATTTTCTTCGGGCTGATACTCTTTTTCTTCTTCTTCGCTCAGGTCTTCCAATTTTCCGACGCGGTTGATAGTAGCTTCTACTATCTCGAGTGTGATTACCTGATACCCTAATCGTATCTTTTCACCGAAAAGTTCGGACATACGATATTCTATATCCTGAATGATCTCTTCGTATCCGGCTTCTTTTCGGAAATGGATTTTCAGATCATTTAAATATTTATCTAATAGCTGATAGGCATCTTCGTCAATTTGATATACCTGACCGCCTAAATTGATACTAAGCGTCTTTTTCATAATTCGTGCCTGTTTAATTTTGTTTGATTAATTCAATTGTTTCTCCGATTTCTTTCCAGATAGTGTCGAGCTCTGCCAATACTACTTTACCGGCATCGGTAATCCGGTAATATTTACGCGGAGGTCCCTGTGTTGACTCAATCCATTCATAGCTTAACAAACCATTGTTTTTTAAACGTGACAGCAGAGGGTAGAGGGTACCTTCTACTACAATCAGCTTTGCATTCTGCAGTAATTGAATGATGTCGTTCGTATAAGCTGCCCTTTTATTGAGTAACAGAAGAATACAGTAATCGAGTATTCCCTTGCGTATTTGCGATTTGATATTCTCTGTCGGCATAGTTATAATATTTTGTATTGCAAAGATAAATATA
>JAQXIO010000032.1 GCA_029007825.1 Bacteroidales bacterium
GCCGCTCCTTCGTTACATTGGAATATCAATCGACCCGGACCGGATCAAAAGGTCTGTTTGCTTTGGATAATTTATGGGACGGACTGGGAGCTCTCTCTGTAATTTATCCTCAAGCCAAATATTATTTCGGAAAAGTAACCATGTACAATACCTACGACCAGCAGGCACGTGACATGATTCTCTATTTTATGCACAAGCATTTTCCGGACAATGAAAAGCTTGTTACTCCGATTATTCCATTGCTCAGTGAACCCGATTTGAAACAAATGGCCGGCTTATTCGACAGTAACGATTTCAGGGAAGACTTCAAAACATTAAACGCCGAAGTCCGGAAACTCGGACACAACATCCCCCCATTGGTCAGTGCCTATATGAGCCTTTCTCCGCAAATGAAGGTCTTCGGAACTGCTGTCAATGAAGAATTCGGAATGGTAGAAGAAACAGGAATATTAATAGCTCTCGATGAAATTTTGGAAGAGAAAAAGGCTCGCCACATTCACTCTTTTATAAAAGAAATTACAGGTAATTAAACCCGTAATAATTTATCGGAAAGTTCCTCAATATTTTCTTTAAGAAACAGAATACAAATATTTAATTACAAGAAACTTAGAAGATACACAAAATACAGACTGTCTTTTGGCAGAAAAATATCTGTCACAAAAATATCGCCGGAAAACAATCCACAACAAAAAATTTTCCCCAATAAATCCTTTAAAACGAAAAAAAAACAGGGGAAATTTCCAGAAGAATCCCGACAAATATCATCAGAAAGAACCGGCTTATTAGCACAAAAAAGAATCTAAGCAGATTATAACTACAAACAAAAGAAGGGGGAATAAAATTTATTCCCCCTTCTTTTGTTTGTATAATATCTACCTCTGTTGTTGCTTACTAAGCAAATCTGCCGCCGCTTCCAGTTGCTTATACCATTCACTACCGAACTTTCGGATAAGCGGTTCCTTTAAAAACTGATAAACCGGCACTCCACATCTCCTGCCCAGCACTTCTGCGGCACGACAAACCTCCCATCGATGATAATTTACAGCCCGGAAATCCCGATAAGTATCTACACGTACCGGATAAAGATGGCAGGATACCGGCTTATAAAAAGAGATACGACCTTCACGGTACGCTTTCTCTATGGCACACTTACACATACCCTGATCATCGTAACAGGTAAAAACACAATCCTTTCCGTTCACAATCGAAGTAACCAAATCTCCGTCGTTATCGTAATATGCAACGCCCTGATGTCCGATTATATTCTTTGCTTCGGAACTCAAATCATCCCACACCTCGGGAAGTATCTCCTCCAGAATTTCCAGTTCCTCATCCTCCAGAGGCGCACCTGATTCCCCTTCGACACAACAACGTCCTTTACAATGGGATAAATCACACACAAAACGCCTCTCGATAAGATCGAGGCTGATTATAGTATCATCAATTTGTAACACTTCTGTACAATTAAAATATTTAAACCCTGTTCTTCTTTTAGTTCTCTACGAAAGATAGAGAATAAAAACAAATCGGAAAAATAAGTTTCCTATTCTAATTACTAAAGCATACTACTTTAGTATGAAAACCTTTTACCGGATTAATATGAAACCGGGATATCATTCAATGTCATCCGTTCTACCGCAACAGTTGTCCCGGAAAACATCAAAAGCAAGCCCGTTCCAGACCGAAGGCCGAAACGGGCTTATCGTAACTCTATCGATTATTATTTAATCAGAGAATGGCCCGTCATCTCTGCCGGCTGCTCGATTCCCATAATTGCACATATGGAAGGAGCGACATCGGCAAGGATACCATTTTCTACTTTTGCATCTTTTCGTTCGGTTACATAAACAAACGGAACCGGATTTAAAGAGTGTGCCGTATTCGGAGATCCGTCACTATTTTGAGCGTTATCTGCGTTGCCATGGTCGGCAATAATAATAACCTCATAACCATTAGCCTTAGCTGCCTCAATCGTCTCTTTCAAACAAGCATCTACGGCAACGACAGCCTTTTCGATTGCGCCATATACACCCGTATGGCCTACCATATCGCCGTTGGCATAATTTACTACGATAAAATCGAAAATATTTTTATTTATTTCTGCAACCAAAGCATCCTTTACTTCATAAGCACTCATTTCCGGTTTAAGATCATAAGTAGCCACCTTAGGAGATGGAATCAGAATACGGTTTTCTCCTTCGAATTCAGCTTCACGACCTCCGTTAAAGAAGAAAGTAACATGTGCATATTTTTCTGTTTCCGCGATATGCAGTTGTTTCAGATTTTGGGACGACAAATACTCGCCCAAAGTATTATTCACATTCTCCTTGTCGAAAAGAATATGTACATTCTTGAAAGTAGCATCGTAAGGAGTCATCGTATAATACTGGAGATTCGGAATTACATGCATTCCCGCTTCCGGCATATCTTTCTGAGTAAGAACAGCCGTAAGCTCTTTCGCCCGGTCGTTACGGAAGTTAAAGAAAATAACAACATCTCCCTCTTGTATAACGCTAATCGGATTTCCGTTTTTTACATGTACGATAGGTTTGATAAACTCATCCGTAATCCCTTCGTCATAAGATTCCTGAACGGCCTTAATCATATCTTCCGAACGTTTTCCAATCCCTTTTACGAGAAGATCATAGGCTTCTTTAACACGCTCCCAACGTTTATCGCGATCCATTGCATAATAACGACCTATAATAGAGGCAATCTTTCCGGTTGATTTTTTCAGGTGATTCTCTAACTGTTCGATAAAACCTTTTCCACTCTTCGGATCTGTATCACGGCCATCCATAAAACAATGCACAAACGTTTTATCGACACCATATTCCTTGGCTATATCCGTCAGTTTAAAAAGATGCTCGAGCGAACTGTGTACTCCTCCGTCCGAAACCAGACCCATTAAATGAATCTGTTTACCGTTCTTCTTGGCATAACTGTAAGCATTTTTTATTTCAGGATTTTCCAGAATAGAATTGTCGCGGCATGCCATATTGATTTTTACAAGATCCTGGTAAACGACACGTCCAGCTCCAATATTCAAATGGCCGACTTCCGAATTTCCCATCTGTCCGTCAGGTAATCCGACATTTTCACCGGATGCCTGCAACTGAGAATGAGGATAATTTGCCAGCAAAGAATCCCAATACGGAGTCGGAGTATTATAAATTACATCTGATTTTGACTTGTTACCGATGCCCCAGCCATCGCAAATAACCAAAAGAGCTTTCTTCTTCATAAGATCTTATTTAATTGGAAATTACTACTTCTTCTAACCGGCGACAAAGGTAGCAATTTTCAGTTAAATAAAACTATTTAGATCGATTCTATTTAAGCTCGATTTCAAAAACCGTATCCATATCGTCCGGTAAAGGAAAATACTGGTAAGTAGGCTTATTCAGATTGACATAAAAATTATTTTCGGTGCCTCCATCTCCCCACCAATTGCTTTCTGTCTGAATTTCAGATCCGTCGCGCAACAATCGCACCTTCTTTACCTTACCACCAAGACCCTTCATATTAATATGTCCGATTTTAGGATATGTCCAATGGAGATATATTTTATTTCCTTTTTGCGTAATAAAACCCCATTCCGGTTTTTCAAAAGCGGAAGCACTCCCGCAACCGTAAACACTTTCACCGTTCAAACGCATCCATTCACCGACCTTATTCAGAATCTTTATGGAAGATTCCGGAATATTACCACGGGCATCCGGACCTACGTTCAAAAGTAAATTTCCATCTTTACTCACACAATTCACCAAAGTATGAATAATCGACTCCGGACTTTTCCAATTTTGATCGATACGGCTGTATCCCCACGAATTATTCAGTGTCAAACAAGTCTCCCACGGCAAAAAACGGTTATCGACATCTTTAATACAAGCATCGGGAACACCCTGTTCGGGTGTTTCGAAATCACCATATACAGAAACACGCCGATCGTTCTCGATCGTTCCGTCTCCTAAAAGCCGGTTATTAAGGATAATACCCGGCTGATACGAACGAACCATTTTTATCAGCTTTTCGGCTTCCCATTTTTCCGCCTTCATATCTCCGTATGAGAAATCGAACCACATAATATCCAGATGTCCGTAATCCGTAACCAACTCTTTTACCTGACCATGCATAAAGGCCAGATAATTGTCCCAATCGATCTTATCTTTTTTAAATTTTTCATTTCCACGCATCGGATGATGCATATCGTCATACTTAGGATAATCAGGATGATGCCAATCGATTACGGAGAAATAAAGACCGACCTTCAAACCTTCTGCCCTGAAAGCATCCAGAAATTCCCGGACTATATCCCTTTTGCAAGGCGTATTGGTCGATTTATAATCGCTTAATTTCGTATCCCACAATGCGAAACCCTCATGATGCTTCGCCGTGAGTACAGCATACTTCATTCCTGCTTTTTTAGCCAACTTCGCCCATTCACGCGGATTATAATCTACCGGATTAAACTCTTCAAAATAAATCTGGTATTGCTCATCCGGGATTTTCTCGACACTTTTGACCCATTCACCGCGTGCTGGAATAGAATAAAGACCGAAATGAATAAACATACCGAAACGGTCCTGACGCCACCACTCCGTACGGTCCAGTATCTCATTATACAAGTTCGCACCTGTCTGAGCCGGCAAAAGAACAGCAAAATATAATCCCAATAACAAAAACAATATCTTTTTCATGGTTTTCCGATAAAAACAGTTAGCAACACAAGTTATTCGTAATTAATGCTTTATAATTATTTCGAATTAAAAATACCGATTAAAGCTTTACCCCAGAATTCAGCTAACTTAGAGCCTCCCTTCGCATTCGGATGCAGATAAAAAACGCCGGCGTTTCCGTCTTCCGCAAAAAAATCCGTAAGATAATTATCTTTAAAATAATCATACGCCTTGGTATCCCCTTTATATACTTGTCCCGGGGTCGTTACGGCATAATCCTGAATAAGCCCGTCCAACTCAGGATAGTAACTTTTCAGGCGTTTTTGCCCCTCTACTAAATACATCGCGCCGTTATATGTGTTCGGACTATACCAGATCGGATAGTTTAAAACGATTTTACAATCAGGATACAGAGCAAGCAACTTATCAATAATCGCTTTCATATTCGTTCTGTACTGGCCTGCGGAAACCGGAGCCCCGTGCGTTCCTCTTATCGCACTGTCATTTGTTCCCAGCATAACTGAAAACATCAGTAAAGCCGACTCGTCGTTTTTATAATGATCTGCAGCCTGCTGCACTTTTGAAAACAATGTACCTTCGACCGGTAAAAAATCGACGGTCGTACTTCCGCTTACCCCACAATTCGTAACATCGACTTTCACATTCTTAAGATGTTTCCGAAGATAATCTCCGGTCTTTATGGGGGGGGCCGTGCGTGAGGGCTCATCCAGTAAAGCCCCTTCGCTTATACTGTTGCCGATAAATACGACATTCAGATTCTGCTTCGTACTATTAGTAGAAGCGACACACACGACAATTGCACTTAAAAGAAACGAAACGACACAAGCTATCTTTTTCATTATATATACATTAAGATATTAACGACTCCGTACGTAAAAAGGAATATTAGAAAATGCGGCATGATTCCCCTCATCGTACCCAGCAACAAAAAGACGGTATGCCCCCTCTTTTAAAGGAACGGAAAAACGAATGCAACCCTCTCCTGTCCCTTCGACAGCACAATCAACAGCCGCAGGCTTTTTCTCACCGTTACCACCATAACCGAAATCAGTCTGCTCCGGTAATATTTCCCATTTATAAACGACTTTATCGTTAGGAGCATCACGCATCCAAACCTGAGCGAAAGCCTTTTCTCCTGGTTCCAGATAGACAAAATCCATTGCTTTCTGTTGATTCAACTTCATCGAATCGACTCTCGGAGCCCTGTTTGCGGGCCATCTACCCGTCCATTCGTAACGCATTACATCTACCGCTTCGGTTTCCCGCCACTCTTTATCGAACATTCCGAACCACGTATGCGTATATTCCTGATGTTGACGCCAGAGAAAAACAAAAGAACCGAGACACATCTCCTTGTCTTTAAGAATCGTACCTTCATAACGTTCTTTATACTTATCTGCCTTTTCACTGCTATTCTCTTCTACATGATAATTCCATGGGGTTCGGGGCATCTGCCAGAATCCGGTCGGACCCCATTCCGTAACCATATAAGGTTTATTCCAGCCCCATTCACGGAGCCAAACCGGAATCTGGAGCAAATCACCATATTCGTTAATACCCAATAAATCGAGGTCTGGACACTGTTTTACAAGTGCTCCGATTTTATGCTCTGTAATAGAACCGACAACCGTCATTACCGGATGGTTCGGGTCAATTTCATGAATAGCCTTAGCGAGGTCGTTCACAGCATCCCAAACCTTCATATTGTAATATATCTTATTCGGCTCATACACTTTCTGAGGTACGTGATCCAGTTCATTACCTAATGCCCACATTAACACGGCAGGATGATCCTTCATATTCCGGACAATATCCAATACCTTTTCATGTTGAGCCCGGACTGCAGCCGTATCGTCATAATTAAAGCCTCCGCGCTGGGAAGCAACCGGAAGATTGGCCAGTACCATCAGTCCCAGTTTATGCGCCTCATCCAATGATTTCTGATTGCTACCGGAACGAATTCCGTTACCGCCATACTTCTTTACCAAATCAATTCCGGTATGTCCCACCGCCCCTTTCACGAAAGTAGGTTTCCCGTCCACGGTCAGGACATATCCTGATTTTTTGTTTTTTATTTCTACCTTTTTGCTTTTTGCACTAATACCTGTAAAACAAAAGAATGAGAAAAATAATACAAAAAAAGAAAATAATCTGAAGAAATTTTTATTCATATCTAAAGTGTGTTTTGTCAAGGTGATGATCAAATAATGGCCTTCTGAACCTAAAATGCAAATGTAAGAAAAAAGCTATAACTTTGCATAAGTCGTAAATCAAAAAGATGCAGCAGAAGACCAAAGGTATCGTACTGGCAAACCTTGCTTACAACGATAAATATTCCATAATACAAGTATTTACGGAAGAGTCGGGACGCATTTCTTATATGCTGCCCAGAAAAAGTTCAAAAAGGCAAACTCTTTCGAAAGCTCTTTTTATGCCTTTGAGTTTGCTGGAAATACAAACAAGTTGCTCGGGTAAACGGGAAATATACCCGCTAAAAGAAGCCAGAAGCCTCTATCCGTTACATCGTATTTACACCTCTCCAATAAAAAGTTCCCTGCTCTTTTTTATCGCTGAAATCCTGACAAAAGCCTTGCGGGAGGCTCCTGCCGATATCCTGCTCTTCCGGTATCTGGAAAAAAGCATTCTGTTTCTGGAAGAGACGGAACAAAGCATTGCCAACTTCCACATTCTTTTTTTATTCCGGTTGACACGTTTTTTGGGCTTTCCTCCCAACCTGAGTAATCATTCTGGAATAGGCTATTTCGACATGATAGAAGGCTGTTTCGTAGCCACTCCCCCCATACACAATCATTATCTGCCTCATGACGAAGGTAAAATTCTACTATTGCTGGAGAAAATGGATTTTCCGAATATGGCACTTTTCAGTTTTTCAAAGAAAGAACGATTTTTAATCTTAGAGCGTATCATCGAATATTTCCGGTTGCATATTCCCAATTTCACCGAAATAAAAAGTTATTCCGTACTTCAAGAAATTTTCTCATAAAATAATTTTAGACAGATAGAAATTTGCCCTCTTTGTGCAATATATTATCTTTGCAACACTTTTGATAAACGGCTCTGTAGTTCAATGGATAGAACAAAAGTTTCCTAAACTTTAGATCCGGGTTCGATTCCCGGCGGAGCTACAAAAACTATCGTTTACGATCTATTTCCTGCTATTTATCTTATTTTATCTCTTCAATCAATACAGGATAAACGGATTATACAAAAGCATCCTTCACAAAATAAAAGAATATGATATTTTATTTTTCAGGAACAGGCAACTCGTTTTGGATTGCTGAGCAAATAGCGAAAAAACAAAACGAATCCACGATAAACATCGCCGAAGAAATGACGATGAACTATTCTGTTCATTCTTACAAGTTAAATGAAAATGAAATAATAGGCTTTGTTTTCCCGGTTTATTCATGGTCTGCCCCTAAAATCGTATTCGATTTCATTCGCCGGATAAACTTACAAAACTACCGGAACCATTATCTGTTCTTCATCGCATGCTGCGGCGATGAAATCGGATTGACAAAAGAAATTTTCGAAAAAGCAATCAAAAATAAAGGATGGAAATGCAATGCTGGTTTTTCGGTTATAATGCCCAATAATTATATTCTTTTACCGGGATTCGATGTAGACGATAAAGCAACGGAGCAAAAAAAATTATCCGACTCAATACCCCGGCTCGAACAAATCAACCGGCTTTTAACAAACCGGACCCCGGACATATTCGATTACATCGTAGGCAGTTGGCCGTTTATTAAATCCAGAATCATAAATCCATTATTCAATAAATACCACGTCAATGCAAAACCCTTTCAGGCTACCGATGCCTGCGTTGGCTGTAAGCTTTGTGAAAAAGCCTGTCCTACCCACAACATTATAGTAGACACAAGACCGTCATGGAATAACTGCTGCACTCTATGTCTCGCATGTTACAATATATGCCCGCAACACGCCATACATTACGGCAACTCATCGAAAGGGAAAGGGCACTATTTCAATCCGGTAATTCTACAATACATAAAAAATAAATAAATGAAACCACTGCTTTTATATTATCCGAATTGCGACACATCCCGCAAAGCTGCGAAATGGTTGTCGGCAAACCATTTCGAGGTTGAAAAAAGAGATATTGTTTTACAAAATCCGACAGCACAGGAATTATCCGAATGGATCGTCAAAAGTAAAAAACCGATCTCTAAGTTTTTTAATACAAGCGGAATACGATATAAAGAGTTACATGTTAAAGACAAAATAAAAACTGCCGGAAACGACGAGCTGATAGCACTGCTTGCCTCTGAGGGAAAACTGGTAAAACGACCTTTATTAATTACGGGCAACACGTTATTAATCGGATTTAAAGAAGATGAATGGGCCGAAGCTCTCTTATCACAGCAAAAATAAAATTAACGGCAAAGAAATGTTTTGGGTATAAACTCCGTCTTTTCTATAAAAAAGATAAATTAAGTCGTATAATTCTTGCAGACATACCCTTCACATTATCGTTTTTCATATTTGCCGGGAATAACTCTTTTCCCTTGTTTACCGGATTTCACAAATAGCTGCATAAGATGAAAAAAATACTTATATTTGTAAAGTAAAAACCCTTAATCGAGCATGAAAGGAATCGTATTGGCCGGAGGCTCAGGCACACGTCTTTATCCTATAACCAAAGGAGTATCCAAGCAATTATTGCCTATCTATGATAAGCCGATGGTTTATTATCCGGTATCTGTACTTATGTTGGCCGGCATAAGAGAAATACTAATCATTTCCACACCACAGGATTTACCAGGCTTCGAACGTCTTTTAGGAGACGGGAGTGCGTACGGGGTAAAATTCTCTTATGCGGAACAACCTTCTCCTGACGGACTGGCACAGGCATTCATTATCGGTGAAAATTTTATCGGAAACGATTCTGTCTGTCTTGTACTGGGCGACAATATCTTTTATGGACAAAGTTTTACATCCATGTTAAAGAATGCCGTCGAAAATGTCGAAAAAGAGCAAAAAGCCTCCGTTTTCGGTTATTGGGTAAAAGATCCCGAACGTTACGGAGTGGTAGATTTCGATAACGAAGGCAATGTGCTGAGTATTGAAGAGAAACCTTCCGAACCTCAATCGAATTATGCTGTAGTAGGGCTCTATTTTTATCCTAATAAAGTAATTGAAATAGCGAAACATATCAAACCATCGGCAAGAGGAGAGCTGGAAATCACAACGGTTAACCAGGAATTTTTAAAAAGCGAAGACTTAAAAGTCCATCTTTTCGGACGCGGATTCGCATGGCTCGATACCGGAACTCACGACTCCCTATCCGAAGCTTCGACATTTGTAGAAGTTCTCGAAAAACGTCAGGGATTAAAAATTGCCTGTCTGGAAGAAATCGCTTTAAAAAACGGATGGATAAACAAAAACGAATTGAAGGTTATTGCCGAACCGATGAAAAAGAACCAGTACGGACAATATCTGCTTAATTTAATCGAAGCAAAAAATGAACGTCATTAAAACCGAATTAGAAGGAGTCGTAATAATTGAACCCCGTATATTCGAAGATGCGAGAGGATATTTCTTCGAAAGCTTTTCTGAACGGATGTTTCAGGAACAAGTGAGTAAAACCGAATTCGTCCAGGACAACGAATCGAAATCATCGTACGGTGTTTTAAGAGGCCTGCACTATCAACTCGGCGAATACGCCCAGGCTAAACTCGTCCGGGTGGTAAAAGGTTCCGTATTAGACGTAGCAGTAGATATGCGCAAGAGCTCTCCAACGTTCGGAAAATACGTAGCAGTGGAACTTTCGGAAAAAAACAAACGCCAGTTTTTTATACCGCGGGGATTTGCCCACGGTTTTTTGGTATTAAGTCCCGAAGCCATCTTCCAATATAAATGCGACAACTATTACGCTCCCGGAAACGAAGGTTCGGTCGCCTATAACGACCCTACAATCGATATCGACTGGCAAATCGACCCGAAACATTTTCTTCTTTCCGAGAAAGACGCCAAAGCACCGTTTTTAAAAGATGCTGTCTTATTTGAATAATCAGGGCCGCCAATATAAAATAAAATGAAAACAATTTTAATTACCGGAGGAGCCGGATTTATCGGATCGCACGTAGTTCGGTTATTTGTCAACAAATATCCCGACTATAAAATTGTCAATCTCGACAAACTGACCTATGCGGGGAACCTTGCAAACCTCAGGGACATCGAGAATGCCCCTAATTACATTTTTGAAAAAAAGGACATCTGCGATTTCGATGCAATAAAAACTCTCTTCGATAAATACAATTTCGACGGAGTGATACATCTTGCCGCAGAGAGCCATGTAGACCGTTCGATCAAAGACCCGTTCACATTCGCACGCACGAATATCATGGGGACGCTTTCTTTGCTGCAGGCTGCCAAAGAAGCATGGAAAGACAATACGGACGGAAAACTTTTTTATCACATATCGACCGACGAAGTTTACGGATCACTTGAAAACGGAGGCTTCTTCGTAGAGACCACCTCATACGATCCTCGTTCGCCCTATTCCGCCTCCAAAGCCTCTTCCGACCACTTTGTACGAGCCTATCACAATACATACGGTTTACCGATAATCGTTTCGAATTGCTCGAACAACTACGGCCCCTATCAGTTTCCTGAAAAACTGATTCCCCTTTTCATAAACAATATACGCAATAATAAACCCTTACCAGTGTACGGAAAAGGAGAAAACATTCGTGATTGGCTTTACGTAGTAGATCATGCTCGGGCAATTGACCTGATCTACCACAAGGGGAAAAACGGAGAAACTTATAATATCGGAGGATTCAACGAATGGCGCAATATTGACCTGATTAAGGTTATGATTAAGGTTACGGACAAATTATTGGGACGTGCCGAAGGAGAATCCGAAAAACTGATTACATACGTTTCCGACCGTGCGGGACATGACCTCCGGTATGCCATCGATTCCACGAAACTGCATAAAGAACTGGGATGGGAGCCCTCTTTGCAATTCGAAGAAGGCATTGAAAAAACCGTACATTGGTATCTTGACAACCAGGAATGGCTGGATCAAGTAACCTCGGGAGAATATCAAAAGTATTACGAAAATATGTACAAAATAAAATCATGAGTAAGAAAATCGCCTTAATAACCGGAGTTACCGGGCAGGATGGAGCTTATCTCTCTGAGCTATTGCTGAAAAAAGGATATGAAGTGCACGGATTAAAACGCCGGTCTTCTCTTTTCAATACAGAACGTATCGATCATTTATACCAGGATCCCCATATTGAGAACAGGAATTTTGTTCTTCATTACGGAGACTTGACCGATTCGATGAACCTTACCCGTATCATACAAGAAGTGCAACCCGACGAAATATACAATCTTGCAGCTATGAGTCATGTCAAAGTAAGTTTTGACACTCCCGAATATACTGCAAATGCCGATGGTATCGGGACGCTGCGCATCCTTGAAGCCGTACGCCTGCTCGGGTTGACAGAAAAGAGCCGGATTTATCAGGCTTCGACCTCCGAATTATACGGATTGGTACAAGAAATACCTCAAAAAGAGACAACGCCGTTTTATCCTCGTTCTCCTTATGCCGTCGCAAAATTATATGCGTACTGGATTACGGTCAACTATCGGGAAGCATACGGCATGCATGCCAGCAATGGAATTTTATTCAACCATGAATCCCCTATCCGCGGAGAAACTTTCGTAACCCGCAAAGTAACCCGTGCCGTAAGTCGTATCGTATTAGGGATGCAGGACCAGGTTTATCTCGGGAACCTCTCTTCACAGCGCGACTGGGGACATGCCAAAGATTATGTAGAAGCTATGTGGCGTATCTTGCAACAAGATAAACCCGACGATTATGTTATCGCGACAGGCATTACTACATCCATTCGGGAATTTTGCCGTATGAGTTTTGCAGAAACAGGCATTAAAGTAGAATTCGAAGGAAAAGGCGTCGACGAAAAAGGAAGAATGGTTTCCATCGATGAAAAAATTTTTACTGAGAAAGTCGGAGAACTCTATCTCGATGTAATAAAAAAACGGATTCAACAAGGGAATAATCTTGTGATATCGGTCGATCCTCAGTATTTCCGTCCTACCGAAGTAGAACTACTGATAGGAAATCCAGAGAAAGCGCAGAGACAGCTTGGATGGCAACCAAAATATGATCTTAAAGCACTTGTCGCCGACATGATGCAGAGCGATATCAGGCTTTTTAAAAAAGACGCTTTCCTGAAAGAAAACGGATTCAAAACACTTAACTATTTTGAATGATAGGACAAATGCAGAAGAACGATAAAATATTCGTGGCAGGGCATCGTGGACTCGTCGGATCAGCCATAGTGAAAGCTCTGCAAAAAAAAGGATATAAAAACATAATCACCCGTACCCGTTCGGAATTGAACCTTCTCGACGAAGTAGCGGTAAAAGAATTTTTTGAAAAAGAACGCCCCGAATACCTGTTTCAGGCAGCTGCAAAAGTCGGAGGTATCGGGGCAAACTCCGTGTACCGTGCAGATTTTATTTATGAAAACCTGCAAATTCAGAATAACCTGATTCACAACAGCTATAAATACGGAGTGAAAAAATTATTATTTCTGGGCAGTACCTGCATATATCCCAAAGATGCACCTCAACCTATGAATGAAGAGGTACTCCTAACCTCTCCGCTCGAATATACCAACGAACCTTATGCGATAGCAAAAATTGCCGGATTGAAAATGTGTGAAAGCTACAATTTGCAATACGGAACAAATTTCATTGCAGTAATGCCTACCAATCTCTATGGGCCCAACGATAATTTCGATCTTGAAAAATCACATGTCCTTCCGGCATTAATCCGCAAAATACATCTGGCCAAACAACTGATGAGCGGCGAATGGGATAATCTTAGGGAAGACCTGAACCGTTATCCCATTGAAGGGATAAACGGAAATGCTACCGAACAAGAGATACGGACGATTCTTGCCAAATATGGAGTTCTGGAAAATAAAGTCGAGATATGGGGAACCGGAAAACCGTTACGGGAGTTTTTATGGAGCGAAGAAATGGCAGACGCATGCGTATATATTATGGAAAATGTTGATTTCAATCAACTTAAAGAAGAAAAAAGCGAAGTCCGCAACTGTCATATTAATATTGGAACAGGAAAAGAAATCACTATCTTTGACCTTGCGCACCTTATCAAAGAAACCGTCGGCTATGAAGGGGAATTATTCTTCAATGCAGAAAAACCGGACGGAACACTGCGCAAGCTGACAGACCCATCCAAACTCCACTCATTAGGGTGGAAACATAAAATAGATATAGACGAAGGGGTACGACGCATGTATGCATGGTACACCTGCTAACATTGTACAACACTATAAATTAATACACATGGAAAGAAAACTTAGAATGGGAATGGTCGGAGGAGGTTCCGACGCATTTATCGGAGCAATTCACCGTTGCGCAGCCTTTATGGATAATCAAATCGAATTAGTATGCGGTTGCTTCAGTATCAATCCTGAAATTTCCCTTTCTTCGGGAAAAGATTATTTTATTCCTGAAAACAGGATATATACTTCTTTTAAGGAAATGATAGAGAAAGAGAGTGCTCTTCCTGAAGGAGAACGCATGGACTTCATTACCATCGTTACTCCGAACATGCTTCATTTCGAACCAGCAATGATGGCGCTTGAAAAAGGATTCGACGTAGTTCTCGAAAAACCTATGACCTTCTCGCTCGACGAAGCAAAAGCTCTCCAGAAAAAAGTAGAAGAAACCGGAAGAACACTGGCTTTGACTCATGCCTATACAGGCTATCCGGCCGTAAAAGAAGCAAAAAGAATGGTAGCCAACGGTGACTTCGGAAAAATCCGCAAAATTTGTGTGGAATACATGCAAGGATGGCTTTCCAACCGTGTAGAATTAAATCCGACAAGTAATGCTGGATGGCGTACAGACCCGAAACGTTCGGGAAAAGCGGGATGTATCGGCGACATCGGTACGCATGCCCTCAATCTTGCAGAATACATATCAGGATTAAAATGCACTTCTTTATGTGCAGATATGGAAACCTTTGTTCCGGGACGTATGCTCGATGATGACGGAGCAGCTCTATTACGTTTCGATAACGGAGCAAAAGGTGTTTTAATGGCTTCTCAGATTGCAGCAGGAGAAGAAAACAACCTTACAATACGTGTTTACGGAGAAAAGGGCGGACTCGAATGGCACCAGCAGGAACCGAACAGCCTCATCCTCAAATGGAGCGATAAGCCAATGGAAGTTTACCGCACAGGTAATCCTTATATGGGTGATATAGCGAAAGCAAACACTCGTACACCGGGCGGTCATCCCGAAGGATATATCGAAGCATTCGGAAATATATACCGCAATTTTGCAAAAACCGTAATGGCAAAACGTGACGGCATAGCACCAAAACCTGAATGGAATGACTTTCCGAAAGTGGAAGATGGTGTTCGCGGCATGCAGTTCATCGAAACAGCTGTAACCTCGGGTTACGAAGAAGATAAGAAATGGATTAACTGGATAAATTAAACACTTATGGCACGATTAGTTTCCATTTACACAGGCCAATGGGGTGACCTTCCTTTGGAGGAGATGTGTAAAAAAGCCTCTTCTTTCGGCTATGAAGGACTCGAACTCGGTGTTCCTGCGCACGTCGATATTTCACGGACAGACCAAACCTATTACGACGATATTCTCGCGCTTTTGGCAAAATACAACCTTAAATGTGCAGGAATAGCGTCCCATCTTATAGGACAAGCCGTATGCGATCGTATAGACGAACGCCATAAAGCGATCTTACCTGCATACATATGGGGAGATGGAGACCCTGAGGGGGTACGGCAACGTGCCGCTCAAGAGATGATCCATGCAGGTGAGGCGGCAAAACGATTAGGCTTAAATACCGTTGTCGGTTTTACCGGTAGTTCGATCTGGCCGTTACTATATTCATTTCCTCCGGTTACCGAAGAGATGATAAACAAAGGCTATGAAGACTTTGCAAAACGTTTTATACCGATATTAGATGCATATCAGAAGATCGGAGTACGTTTCGCCCTGGAAGTACACCCGACTGAAATTGCATTCGATACGGCATCGGCACGCCGGGCTCTGGAAGCAGTGAAAAATCACCCGGCTTTCGGATTCAATTTCGATCCCAGCCATTTCGGTTATCAGGGAGTAGATTATATCGGATTCATTTATACCTTTGCAGACCGGATTTTCCACGTACACATGAAAGATGTTTACTGGAGCGATACTCCTAAAGAAGCCGGAATATTCGGAGGCCACGTTAATTTCGGGGATTCCCGCCGGTACTGGAACTTCCGCAGTTTAGGAAGAGGGAAAATCAAATTTGAAGAGATTATCCGGGCCTTAAACGAAATTAATTACCAGGGGCCGCTTTCCGTCGAATGGGAAGACAGTGGTATGGATAGGGAACATGGCGCTGCTGAATCGTGTCGTTTTGTAAAAGCCGTCGATTTCAAACCTTCGGCTATTGCGTTCGATGCAGCTTTCGAAAACAAATAAAAATAAAAATTCACTGAGCGGAGAGGATTTCTGAATAAAGAAATCCTCTTTCGACTTCTTTTGGATTTTAGGTTCCAAATCGCTACTTTTGAAGTCCTGAAAAATAGAATAATTACTTAATAGCAATAAGAATGAGTTTGAACATTATCGTATTAGCGAAACAGGTTCCCGACACACGAAACGTAGGGAAGGATGCGATGAAAGCCGACGGAACGGTAAACCGTGCCGCCCTGCCTGCAATCTTTAATCCTGAAGACCTGAATGCTTTAGAGCAAGCCTTACGCCTGAAAGACAAATATCCGGGTTCGACCGTAAAAATACTGACGATGGGGCCTCCGCGTGCCGCCGAAATTATCCGCGAAGGATTATTCAGAGGTGCGGACGGAGGTTATTTATTGACCGACAGAGCTTTTGCCGGGGCAGATACACTGGCCACATCATATGCTTTAAATATGGCAATCCGCAAAATGAATAAAGCAGACGTTATCATATGCGGACGCCAAGCTATCGACGGCGATACGGCACAGGTAGGACCACAGGTTGCTGAAAAACTCGGGATTCCCCAAATCACATATGCAGAAGAAATTCTGAGTGTAGAAAAAGACAAAATCAAAGTAAAAAGACGTTTGGAGAGAGGCATAGAGATCGTAGAAGGTCCGCTTCCCATGGTTGTCACCGTAAATGGTTCGGCTGCTGAATGCCGTCCCCGTAATGCCCGTCTATTGCAAAAATACAAACATGCAAAAACGGTTTCGGAACGTCAGGCTGCAAATGAAGATTATACCGAATTGTTCAATGCCCGTCCTTACCTGAATCTCGAAGAATGGAGTGTAGCCGACGTAAATGCAGATGTCACGGCATGTGGACTTTCTGGTTCCCCGACAAAAGTAAAGAAAATAGAAAATGTCGTTTTCCAGGCTAAGGAAAGCAAAAAAATGACTCCTACCGATACTGAGATTGACAGTTTAATGAAAGAATTAATTGCTAACCATACCATCGGCTGATGCGTATCCAAAACATTACAAGACAATGAACAACTTATTTGTATATTGTGAAATCGAAGAAGGTAAGGTTGCAGACGTAAGTCTTGAGTTACTGACTAAAGGCCGTTCTCTGGCATCCCGCCTCGGATGTAAACTCGAAGCTATCGCTATCGGAACAAATATTTCAGGCATAGAAAAACAAATTTTCCCTTACGGAGCAGATACGGTACATATTTTTGATGCCCCCGGTCTATTTCCCTATACTTCTTTGCCCCATACATCCATTCTGGTAAATCTGTTCAAAGAAGAACAACCACAAATAGCCTTGATGGGCGCAACCAGCATAGGCCGCGACCTGGGCCCGAGGGTTTCATCTGCACTGACCAGCGGACTTACTGCAGACTGTACTTCCCTTGAGATCGGAGATCATGAAGAGAAAAAAGAAAATAAAACATATAAAGACCTTCTGTACCAGATACGTCCTGCTTTCGGTGGAAACATCGTCGCAACAATCGTAAATCCGGAATGCCGCCCGCAAATGGCTACCGTACGGGAAGGCGTTATGAAAAAGGAAATATTCGATCCCGGTTACAAGGGAGAAGTCAAACTACACGATGTTTCTAAATACACCTCTCCCGACGACTTCATAGTGAAAGTGATCGAACGCCATATGGAGCAACAGAAAAGCAATGTAAAAGGAGCTTCCATAGTCGTTGCAGGAGGTTACGGAATGGGGTCGAAAGAGAATTTTGGACTGTTACAGGAACTGGCCTCTGTATTAGGTGGCGAAGTAGGTGCTTCTCGTGCCGCCGTCGATGCAGGTTTTTGCAGTCATGACCGTCAAATCGGACAAACGGGAATTACCGTCCGTCCAAAACTCTATATAGCTTGCGGTATCTCAGGACAGATACAACACATAGCAGGTATGCAGGAATCATCTATTATTATTGCCATCAACAACGACGAGAATGCTCCGATCAATACGATCGCCGACTACGTTATAACCGGCAATGTAGAAGAAGTGATTCCTAAAATGATTAAGTATTACAAGCAAAACACCAAATAAAATGGCTAATTTTTATTTAGATACTCCCAGTTTAAAGCACCACTTGCAACATCCGTTGATGACGCGCATTGTGGAACTGAAGGAAAGAAATTTTGCCGACAAGTCGGAATACGATTACGCACCTATCGATTTTGAAGATGCAATGGATAGCTATGACAAGGTGTTGGAAATTGTAGGTGAAATTTGTGGTGATATCATAGCACCGAATGCAGAAGGAGTCGATCAGGAAGGTCCTACCGTAGCAAACGGTCGTGTCACATATGCTTCGGGAACACAAAAAAACCTCGATGCCACGATAAAAGCCGGATTAATGGGAATGAGCATGCCGCGTCGTTATGGCGGCCTGAATTTCCCTGTTGTTCCTTATATTATGGCTGCAGATATAGTTTCTCGCGCCGATGCAGGCTTTGAAAACTTATGGGGGTTACAAGATTGTGCCGAGACATTATACGAATTCGGAAATGAAGACCAACGCCAGCGTTATATTCCTCGGGTATGTGCGGGAGAAACCATGTCGATGGACCTCACCGAACCCGATGCCGGCTCAGACCTTCAATCCGTAATGCTGAAAGCTACTTACAGCGAAAAAGATGATTGCTGGTATCTGAATGGTGTCAAACGTTTTATTACTAACGGAGACTCCGATATTCATCTTGTTTTGGCACGTTCTGAAGACGGTACAAAAGATGGCCGTGGTTTATCCATGTTCATTTATGATAAAAGAAACGGAGGCGTAAATGTTCGTCGTATAGAAAATAAAATGGGGATAAAAGGATCTCCTACCTGCGAACTTGTATTCAAAAATGCAAAAGCAGAACTATGTGGCGACCGCCGTTTAGGCCTTATCAAATACGTCATGGCATTGATGAACGGTGCCCGTTTAGGCATTATGGCCCAGGCCGTCGGCCTATGCGAAGCTGCTTACCGTGAAGGTGTAGCTTATGCTAAGGAACGCTGTCAGTTCGGAAAACCGATTATTGAATTTCCTGCTGTTTATGAAATGGTTGCCCTGATGCGTGCAAAAACGGATGCAGCACGTGCTATGCTTTACGAAACAGCTCGTTTTGTCGATGTATATAAATGTCTGGACGATATATCCAAAGAACGCAAGCTGACTCCGGAAGAACGTGCAGAACAGAAAAAATACGCCAAATTAGCGGATGCTTTCACTCCGCTCGGAAAAGGAATGACGACCGAATTCGCAAATCAGAACGCCTACGATGCTATTCAGATTCACGGAGGTTCCGGATTTATGAAAGATTATACCTGCGAACGCCTTTACCGCGACGCACGTATCACGAATATTTACGAAGGAACTACCCAGTTACAGGTTGTTGCAGCAATACGTTATGTCACTACCGGAGGTTATCTTGCCCAGATACGTGAATACGAAAAAATGGAATACAAGCCGGAACTGGAAACACTGAGAAAACGCCTTATTGCTATGACCGAACTATATGAAAAAGCAGTTCAAATGGTCACAGATACAAAAGACAATGAGTATCTCGATTTTCAGGCACGCCGTTTGGTTGAAATGGCAGGACACACCATCATGGGTTACTTGCTGTTACAGGAAACAAACTGCTGCGAAAGCTTCCGCCGTTCAGCCGAAGTATATCTTTGCTACGGAGAAACTGAAGTGAAAAAGAACTACAACTTTATCTCTTCATTCAAAGCCGAAACTCTCGGTTACTATAAACCGGAACTGGAAACAGAAGAAAATTAAACAAAGTTCTGTACAATCTTCATATAAAAGGAGAATCTGGCAGATTCTCCTTTTTGTTTTTATATACGTCCAAAGAATAGACATTATAAATCTTATAATCAGCAGGTTAAAAATATATTCAATTCTTTATATCAATCAACTAAAATAAGATTATACTATTTTTTAACATATTACAACCACATTTTTCATTATTAAGAAAAAGATAAACATAATCATTTGCTGAAAAAATAGACCCAACTATTTTGTCAATTCAAAAAAAGCACTTACCTTTGCATTCGCAATCGAGGGAAATACTCTTCTTTCAGGAGAGTCCCAACAGATGGCCCATTCGTCTATCGGTTAGGACGCAAGATTTTCATTCTTGAAAGAGGGGTTCGATTCCCCTATGGGCTACAAAAGAATAAAAACATTTAAGATACAGATAAAATGGCAAACCATAAGTCATCTATCAAAAGAATCAGACAGACAAAAGCAAAAAAACTGCATAACAGATACTACGCTAAAACTGTCAGAAATGCAATCAAAAAGCTTCGTGCTACAAAAGAAAAAGAAGCTGCAGTTGCTCTTTACCCGAGTATTACGTCTATGCTTGACCGTTTAGCAAAGAAAAATACGATTCATAAAAACAAAGCTGCAAATTTAAAATCCAAATTAGCTAAAATGATTAACAAACTATAATCATTTTTCCTTTCCCTATACAAAGAGGCGTGCCTTTGGCATGCCTCTTTTTTTGTGCTTTTCGAAGAAACAAAAATACGCTGAGAGGCCGGATATATAAAAGATTTTTAGTATATTTGTATAGAATAAAATAAACGTTCTCAAACAATAAATTCGATCAATGAGTGACGAGATTTTGAACCAAAACAAAGAATACTCTGCAGACAGTATTCAAGTACTCGAAGGATTAGAAGCGGTACGTAAACGTCCCGCTATGTATATTGGCGATATCAGTTCTAAAGGATTGCACCACTTAGTATATGAAGTAGTTGATAACTCCATCGACGAAGCTTTAGCCGGATATTGTAAAAATATAGATGTGATTATCCATAAGGATAATTCTATCAGTGTAAAAGACGACGGACGTGGAATTCCTGTAGATTATCATGAAAAGGAACATAAATCCGCACTGGAGGTAGTACTTACCGTATTGCATGCCGGCGGTAAATTTGATAAAGGTTCTTACAAAGTATCGGGCGGATTACACGGTGTCGGTGTATCGTGCGTAAATGCACTTTCCATTTATTTGAAAGCAGAAGTACACCGCAACGGGAACATTTATCAACAGGAATATTCCTGTGGAAAACCTAAATGCGATGTTTCCATAATAGGAAAAACGGACCGTACGGGAACTACCGTAACATTCTTGCCCGATGACTCTATATTTACCGTAACCGAATACAAATATGAAGTCCTGGCAGGACGCCTGCGCGAACTGGCATACCTCAACGCCGGCATCCGGCTGACTCTTACCGACGAACGTGAACTTACCGAATCGGGATTTAAGAAAGAAGAATTTTACTCTAAAGAGGGCCTTAAAGAATTCGTTCGCTTTATAGACGAATCCAAAGAAGAGCTTATCGACGACGTTATACACATCGTAACCGAAAAACAGGGCGTTCCTGTTGAAGTGGCGATGACCTATAACACATCGTATAATGAAAATGTATATTCGTATGTAAACAACATCAATACAATCGAAGGCGGAACACATCTTGCCGGCTTCCGTAGAGGGTTGACACGTACATTGAAAAAATATGCCGAAGATTCCAAGCTGCTTGAAAAAGTAAAAATTGAAATCAGCGGTGATGACTTCAGGGAAGGACTTACTGCCGTTATCTCCATTAAAGTTGCAGAACCTCAGTTCGAAGGACAAACAAAGACTAAACTCGGCAACAACGAGGTGATTGGTGCTGTCGATATGGCGGTAAGCGAAGCTTTGGGCTATTATCTCGAAGAACATCCGAAAGAAGCGAAAACAATCGTCGACAAAGTGGTTCTGGCTGCGACAGCACGTCATGCCGCCCGTAAAGCACGGGAAATGGTACAACGTAAATCTCCGCTATCAGGGGGAGGCCTTCCGGGAAAACTTGCAGACTGCTCTGAACGTGATCCGGAACGCTGTGAACTATTCCTGGTAGAGGGTGATTCAGCAGGAGGAACCGCTAAACAAGGCAGAGATCGTTTATTCCAGGCTATTCTCCCTTTAAGGGGAAAAATCCTTAATGTTGAGAAAGCAATGCAACATAAGGTTTTTGAAAGCGAAGAGATCCGGAACATTTTTACAGCACTTGGCGTTACTATTGGTACGGAAGACGATTCCAAGGCTCTCAATTTATCAAAACTGCGTTACCATAAAGTCGTAATTATGACCGATGCCGATGTTGACGGAAGTCACATCGCAACCCTGATTTTGACTTTCTTTTTCCGGCAGATGCGGCAGATGCTCGAAAACGGATATGTATATCTTGCATCTCCTCCTCTTTACCTTTGCAAAAAGGGTAATAACCAAGAATATTGCTGGACAGAACAACAGCGTCAGGCATTTATCGACCGCTATGCAGGAGGAAATGAGAACCAAGTACATACACAACGTTACAAAGGTCTTGGAGAGATGAACGCTGAACAGCTATGGGATACTACAATGAATCCTGAAAAACGGACGCTAAAACAAGTTACGTTAGATAATGCAGCTGAAGCCGATCATGTATTTTCTATGCTTATGGGCGAAGACGTTGCACCACGAAGAGAATTCATAGAAAAGAATGCAACGTATGCCAAGATTGATGCATAATTAAAAAAGACAAAAAATGAAAGCTGAAGAGATACATTCCAAAGAGGAGCTCTTCGAGGCTATAGATAGGACAGAGGCAACGGCAAAGGAGATAAAAGCTCCTTTGATCGGAGTCTCTGCTAATATTTTAGAGGAGAACTCAGCGGTACGGTTTGCTTATACACAATCCA
This sequence comes from Bacteroidales bacterium, assembly GCA_029007825.1. GTDB lineage: Bacteria > Bacteroidota > Bacteroidia > Bacteroidales > JAQXIO01 > JAQXIO01. The sequence continues at coordinate 22,996 of JAQXIO010000032.1, forward strand.
TAATGGCTGCAGGAGGAATTCCGGTTATTCTTCCGATACAAACCGACCTCGCCGTTTTGCTGAAGACGATAGAACGCCTAGATGGCCTGGTAATCACAGGCGGTGGTGATATCAGTGCCGAATTTCTGAATGAAATACCTCACCCGAATATCGGAAGCGTATCGAAAAACCGGGATATATACGATTTATCCCTAATCCGGCTTGCAACCGAACGCCAAATGCCTTTGCTCTGTATCTGCCGCGGACATCAATTATTAAATGTAGCGATGGGCGGAACTTTATGGCAAGATATCGTGGAACAATGCAATCTACCCAAAGAAATGCACAGCCAGACCGAAGCAAGAGAAACTCCCACCCATCTTATCCGTTTGGAGAAAGACTCCTTTCTTTCCGGTTTACTGGAAAAAGACGTGTTAAAGGTAAACTCCTTCCATCACCAGGCAATCCGTACAGTTGCTCCCGGCTTCAAAGCCGTAGCACAGACAGAAGACGGGATTAACGAAGCAATTGAACCGCTTGTTTTGCCTCAACGGATTATCAGTGTCCAATGGCATCCTGAAGCAATGGCTGCATCGGACGACTTCACAATGATGAAACTCTTCAAAAATATTGTCGATGAAGCGGCTCTATACCGGACTGCTCATTATTTGCACGACGAAATAATCTCTCTCGACTCGCATTGCGATACTCCAATGAAGTTTACACCCGATTTTAATCTGGGGTTAAGACAGAAGAATGCATTGGTGGATTTAGTAAAAATGCAGGAAGGAAAGCTGGATGCTATCTGTATGGCCGCATATCTCCCCCAGGGAAAACGAAATGAACAGGCCCTGCAAAGAGCAACAGAAAGGGCGACACAGATACTGAGGAATATACATCTACAGGTAGAAACGAATCATTTAAAAGCCGGAATAGCATCCAGTAAAGAAGATATTTTTCAATTAAAAAAGGAGGGCAAAAAAGCAATCCTCCCATGTATAGAAAACGGATATGCATTAGGAAAAGACTTAAGCAATATTGCTCATTTCAAAAAAATGGGTGTGGTATATATTACATTATGCCACAACGGTGATAACGATATTTGTGATTCGGCAAAAGGAGAAGAAGAGCATAATGGATTAAGTATGTATGGTTGTAAAGTGATAAATGAAATGAATCATCAAGGAATTATCATCGACCTTTCCCATGCTTCTGAAAAAACGTTCTGGGATGTCCTAAACCTATCTGAGGCTCCTGTGATTGTCTCCCATTCATCGGCCAAAGCACTCTGCAATCACCGCCGTAATTTAAGCGACGAGCAAATCAAAGCCCTTGCTGCAAAAGGAGGCGTCATTCAACTATGCCTGTACGGACCCTTTCTCTCATCCGAAAATAACGCAGATATTAACACTATTATCCGGCATATCGACCATATAGTAAATCTTGTCGGTATAGATTATGTCGGCATCGGTTCCGATTTTGATGGCGACGGAGGCGTTCCGGGATGCGAGAATGCCTCACAATTAATGAATATCACGATTGAATTATTACGTAAAAACTACAGTCCCGAAGATATAAAAAAACTATGGGGAGAAAACTTTCTTCGCGTTTTAAAAGCAGTCCGGGAAGTTGCCGATACAAAAGATTGTTAGATTATGCGCCGTTTCATTATTTCTTTATCGCTTTCTGCTCTTTTTATGTGTGCATGCAGCATGCAAACCAATACTGAAAAGAACACTCCGGCTACCGGTAAACAGGAAAAAACAAATGATAGCAGGGCATTGACATTCGATGCCGACAGCGCTTATCATTTTGTAGAAAAACAAGTGTCGTTCGGGCCCCGTATTCCCAATACCCCGGAACACACCGCTTGCGGAGACTATCTCACCTTCAAATTAAAAGAATACGGTGCTATCGTTACAGAACAACGGGCCGATTTAAAAGCATACGACAACACAATTCTGAAAGCTCGAAATATTATCGGCAGCTTCTTACCTGAAGCACCTGAGCGCATTTTACTATGTGCTCATTGGGACACACGCCCCTACTCCGATAATGATCCGGACCCATCTAACCATCACCAGCCTGTAATGGGAGCTAACGACGGAGCCAGTGGAGTAGGCGTATTATTGGAAATCGCACGTCAATTACAGAAAAAGCTTCCGGCCGTAGGAGTCGATATTATTTTTTTCGATGCGGAAGATCATGGTGCCCCTTATTTTTATAAGGGGGTTAACAATGGTGAAGAAACATGGTGTCTCGGTTCCCAATACTGGGCAGCCAATCCCCACACACCCGATTACAAGGCAAAATTCGGGATATTACTGGACATGGTAGGTTCACCTACCGCTACATTCTATAAAGAGGGATATTCTATGCAAATGGCACCTCTCATTGTAGAAAAAATATGGAAAGAAGCTATCTCAATGGGAAAAGGTGGATTATTCGTCAATGGAACAGGAGGAACCATAACGGACGATCATCTTTTCGTTATGCGAGGAAGAGCTTTCCCTTGCATCGATATTATCGACTTCAATCCTCACACCACAGGATTCGGTTCCTACTGGCATACTATAAACGACACAATGGAAGAGATAGACAGAGAGACACTGAAATCGGTGGGTGAGGTAGTACTTTCTGTCATATATTCAAAACAATCATCTAAAAAAGAGTAAAATGAAAAGTATAAACGAAATACAGGATGAAGTTATAGAAGAGTTTTCCGCATTCGACGATTGGATGGATCGCTATTCTCTGTTAATCGACCTTGGAAACACTCTGCCTAAACTGGATGAAAAGGCCAAAACGGAAAGCAATATCATCGAAGGCTGTCAAAGCCGAGTATGGCTAAATGCCGAGTATAAGGACGGTCTTGTTTACTATCAGGCCGAAAGCGATGCCGTAATTGTAAAAGGAATTGTCTCCCTGCTTATTAATGTATTAAGCGGTCATACTCCCGACGAAATCTTGAACAGCGACCTGCATTTTATCGAAGCCATAGGCCTGAAAGAACATTTGTCGCCTACCCGCTCAAACGGATTACTGGCCATGGTAAAGCAAATGAAACTATACGCACTGGCTTTTAAAGCAAAAGAAGAGTCTAAGGCTTAAAATCAAGCTGTGGTTCCAATAACTGGAAGGAAAGGCGGTGATAAGGCGTCGGTCCATGCCGGCGAATCGCCAGGCGATGGGCAACGGTAGGATAGCCTTTGTTTCTATCCCAACTATAAAACGGATACTCTTCATGCAGCTTTAACATATAATCATCCCGATAAGTTTTTGCCAATATGGAAGCTGCCGCAATAGAAAGATATTTTCCGTCACCCTTCACTATACAAGTGTGTGGAATTTCACCATAAGGCTTAAACCTATTTCCATCGATAAGAAGATGCTCCGGCTGTATCTGTAATTGCTGTATGGCGCGATGCATTGCCAGGAAAGAGGCATTCAGAATATTGATTTTATCTATTTCCTGCGGAGCCACAACTCCTACCGCCCACGAAAGAGCTTCCTTCTCAATAAGAGGACGCAAAGCATATCGCTGCCTCTCGGATAATTGTTTGGAATCATTCAAAGCTTCGCATTTAAAACCTTTCGGAAGTATTACCGCCGCGGCAAAAACCGATCCTGCCAGACACCCGCGTCCGGCTTCGTCACACCCTGCTTCCAGTAATTTTTTATCAAAATAAGGTAATAGCATAATCAAATCAATAGGTGAACAAAGAACTTTTATATTCCGTAAAAGCCGCATTAAAATAACGGATCAAATCCAGACAGGCATAGAAAAGGTTAAAAATAGTCCGGTAGTTTTTATTTCTTCGCTCTCAAAACATTTTAGCAACCCGCTCCACTCCTTCGGCCAGTTTATCTATCTCTTCTTTAGTATTATAAAGGCTAAAAGATGCTCTTACAGTACCTTCTACCTCTAAGGCATGCATTAAAGGCTGCGCACAATGATGCCCCGTACGCACGGCAATTCCGAGCTTATCCAGCAACATGCCCATATCATAATGATGAATATCCCCGACAAGAAAAGAGATAACACCGCTACGATGAGCCAGACTGGGTCCGAAAATACGCATTCCCGGTATCTTTTGCAGTTCAGTCATAGCATATTTCATCAATTCGTTCTCATGTGCCGTAATATTATCCATTCCTATTTTATTCACAAAGCGAAGAGCTTCTGCCAATGCCGTAGAACCAATATAATCCGGGGTCCCTGCTTCAAACTTGAAAGGCAATTCGTTAAACGTTGTTTTTTCAAATGAAACCTGAGCAATCATCTCGCCCCCCCCCTGATAAGGAGGTAATTTATTCAGCCACTTTTCTTTTCCGTAAAGGATACCGATTCCTGTAGGACCATAAATCTTATGAGCCGAAAAGAGATAAAAATCCGCATCTAATGCCTGCACGTCAACCGCCATATGGGGTATTGACTGAGCCCCATCAACTAAAACGGGAATATTACGCAAATGTGCATTCCGAATGATATCAGCAACAGGATTAATCGTGCCCAAGACATTCGAAACATGCGTTAATGCTAACAATTTTGTCTTATCGGAGAAAAGAGAGTACAGGTGTGCCAGATCGAGCATTCCGTCGTCGGTCAGCTTCACAACCTTTAAATTCAATTTTTTGCGTTGTGCCAAAATCTGCCAGGGTACGATATTGGAATGGTGTTCCATCGTAGTAACGATGATTTCATCCCCCTCCGAACAAAACTCTTCTCCGAATGAAGAAGCCACCAGATTTATCCCTTCTGTAGTTCCTCGGGTAAAGATAATTTCATGTGCATGCTCGGCATGAATAAAGTCCTGGACAACCCTGCGCGCCTCCTCATGTGCCTCGGTCGCCTGCATACTAAGATAATGAACTCCACGGTGTATATTCGCATTGACATTGAAATAGTTGTCTTCTATTTTCTTCACCACGCAGGAAGGCTTTTGCGTAGTTGCTCCATTATCCAGATAAACGAGATCTTTCCCATAAATTTTCTTGGAAAGAATGGGAAACTCCGAACGTATTGCATTCACATCAAACATAATTGCCAGTCTTAATTATCGTTACAAACAGAGCATCGTTCACATTTGGAAAGTTCATCGCGAAGGCGTTTTTCTATCAACAGCCGTAAACGGTCTCTCAACGGTTCCAGATGAATCCGGTCAAGCACATCGGAAGTAAATGCAAATTTCAACAACAATAATGCTTCTTCTTTCGAAATACCCCTCGAACGAAGATAAAAGAGTGCGTTCTCATCAATCTGACCGGTAGTAAGCCCATGCGAACATTTTACATCGTCTGCATAAATCTCCAGCTGAGGCTTAGAATACATCTTTGCCTCTTTCGTCAGACAAAGGTTCCGGTTTGTCTGATAAGCCTCCGTCTTTTGTGCACCGGGATGAACGATTATCCGGCCATTAAAAACACCTGTAGCCTTATCATCCAAGATATATTTATACAATTCGTTGCTGTGGCAATTCGCTTTTTCATGATTGACCCATGTAAAATTATCGATGTGCTGTTCCGTATCTGCTATTGCCACACCTCCTGCCAACGCTTCGGCGCGTTCTCCTTTTAAGGAAATATACAGGTTATTACGTGTAAAACCATTATTCAAGGTTATTACGTTATGGGAAAACCGGGAAGAATCCTGCTGATCGACGTATATAGATGATAATCTTGTCGTACGAGGAGTATTTTCTTCCAGTTCGTAAAGATCGAATAAGGCATTTTTTCCCAGATATACCTCAGTAACCTGCGTTGCCAAAAATTTCACACGATCCATACCATGGTCGCAAAGTAATAACTTTGCTTCTGCCCTGTCTTCGAGGATTACTAAGAAACGACGGTTTACCAGCAAATCGACATCACTGCGAAGAATATTTACAAGTTGAATCGCTTTGTCCAATACAACATCTTCCGGCACATAAAGGACAAATGCATCCTGCACGAAAAGCGTATTAAAAGCCGTTGTTCCGTCATTCGACGTTTTCGCCAATACTTCATAATGCTTTTCTGCAATCTCCGGATATTCCATTGCAAAATCAGCAATACTTCCTATAAAAACACCTTTAGGCAAAGATATTGCCCGAAGTTGTTTTGCGTAAAAAGTATCATTGACCATAAAATAAAGCAATGTCGAGAGATTCGGCACATCACAACGAAAGACTTCATACGGATTAATAGGAAAATCCAGACGCCGCAGGTTCATACCATACTCTTCAGCAAACTTTCCCGAAATATCCGAATAAAGATAATTCTCTTCCGAAGTCGACGGGAAGCCCAACCTTTCAAAATCCTGTAACGCTTTATCACGCCACCGGTTCATCAATCCGGGTGCATGCTGTGCAAGCATTGCCTGATATTGCTTATATAAATCTATATATGTCTGTTCCGGTTTCATTGAATATCTCCTAACTCTTTTTTGATCCAGTCGTAGCCTTTCTCTTCCAGTTCCAACGCTAATTCTTTCCCGGCCGACTTCACTATACGGCCTTTATAAAGCACATGCACAAAATCCGGCTGGATATAATCAAGCAAACGTTGGTAATGAGTAATAACAATGGTCGCATTCTCTTTACTTTTCAGAAGATTAACTCCTCCTGCAACTACCCTCAACGCATCTATATCCAAACCACTGTCTGTCTCATCCAGAATAGAAAGCTTAGGTTCAAGCATTGCCATTTGAAATATCTCGTTTCTTTTCTTCTCGCCACCTGAGAATCCTTCATTGACAGAACGACTTGCCAATTTATTATCCAACTCCACAATAGCCCTTTTTTCCCTCATCACTCTTAAAAAATCCGTTGCGGAAAGAGGATCCAGATGATTATATTTCCTATGTTCGTTTACCGCAGTTCTCATAAAATTTACCATGCTCACTCCGGGAATCTCTACAGGATACTGGAAACTAAGGAAAAGTCCCTCGCAAGAACGATCTTCAGGAGACATCTCCAATAAATTCTTCCCGTTAAAAAAAACTTCACCCTTCGTTACCTCAAAAGCAGGATTTCCCGCCAGTACAGAAGCCAAAGTACTTTTTCCCGAGCCGTTAGGCCCCATTATAGCATGAACCTCGCCGGGGTAAACCTCCAAATCTATTCCCCTGAGAATTTCCTTTCCGTTTATAGCTGCATGTAAATCTTTAATCTTAAGCATAATTCGTAGTTTCTGAATGGTTTAAATTATCCTACAGACCCTTCTAACGATATCTGTAGTAATTTCTGTGCTTCTACGGCAAATTCCATCGGAAGATTATTCATAACCTCTTTGGCATAGCCGTTTACAATGAGGGCTACCGCTTCTTCCGTGGATATGCCCCGCTGATTGCAATAAAATATCTGGTCTTCACTGATTTTCGAAGTAGTAGCTTCATGTTCCAATACCGCTGTATCGTTCTGTATATCCGTATAAGGGAATGTATGAGCTCCGCAATGATCACTCAATAAAAGAGAATCACACTGAGAATGGTTTCGTGCATTATCAGCCCTTTTGGTTATTTTTACCAATCCCCTGTAACTATTCTGACTATGTCCTGCCGAAATTCCTTTCGAAACAATACGGCTCCGGGTATTCTTTCCGATATGAACCATTTTCGTTCCCGTATCGGCCTGCTGGTAATTATTCGTTACGGCCACAGAATAAAATTCTCCTACCGAATCATCTCCCGTAAGAATACAACTCGGATATTTCCATGTAATTGCAGAACCGGTTTCGACCTGCGTCCACGATATTTTCGATGCTACCCCTTTACACAGACCTCTTTTGGTAACAAAGTTATAAATACCTCCTTTTCCATCTTTATCACCGGGATACCAATTCTGAACGGTAGAATATTTTATCTCCGCATGATCCATTGCAATAAGCTCGACAATCGCAGCATGTAACTGGTTCTCGTCACGGCGGGGAGCCGTACACCCTTCCAGATAACTCACATACGACTCATCATCTGCCACAATCAATGTCCGCTCAAATTGCCCCGTATTTGCCGCATTAATCCGGAAGTAGGTAGAAAGTTCCATCGGGCAGCGAACACCTTTCGGTATGTATACGAACGAGCCGTCACTAAACACAGCAGAATTAAGTGCCGCAAAAAAATTATCGTTATAAGGTACTACTTTCCCCAGATATTTTTTTACCAAATCGGGATGATGCTGTACAGCTTCACTAAACGATGAAAAGATAATTCCTTTCTGCGCCAGTGTTTCTTTAAATGTTGTTTTAACCGAGACGCTATCCATCACCGCATCAACAGCCATTCCTGCAAGATGCTTCTGCTCCTCAAGCGGAATGCCCAACTTATCAAAAGTTTTCAGCAATTCAGGATCTACTTCGTCCAGACTTTTCGGCCCTTCCTGCTTTTTCGGAGCTGCATAATAGATAATATCCTGATAATCTATTTTCGGTATTTTAAGATGAGCCCATTCGGGCATGGACAATGTCTGCCAATGACGAAATGCCTTCAGCCGGAAATCAAGCAACCATTCCGGTTCGTTTTTCTTTGCCGATATAAACCGGACTACATCTTCATTAAGTCCTTTCGGAATTACTTCCGTTTCGACATCAGTAACAAAACCATATTTATACTCGACATTGGTTACTTCATTCAGTATATTGTTCGTATCATTTTCCATAAGTACAAATCTTATTGTTAAAAACAGCCGGATTAACCCTTTTGTTTGAACAAATCCATATGGTAAAGCGTCGGAACTATCGATTTTACAGTATAATACAAATAAGAACTTTGCTTTACCTTTTTAGGTATCAGATATTTTGCATCCGGATCAATCCGGTCTATTGCATTGAGTAACAAACTCACAATAAGCAGGCATTTGACAGCCCCCAGAACACCTCCGAAAAAATAATCTACAGAGCCTAATGAGGCCGCCCTGAAAATCTTGTGCAATAATATTCCGACACACCTTATCACCACAAAGATAATGAGAAAGGCGATGATATAGCCTAATGCCGTAGCGATAACTTCAGGCATATCTGAAAAAAACTTCAGTAACAACGATTTAAATCCCTGAAAAAAGAGTCCGGCAAAAGCTATGCCCAACACGATTCCCAATAAGGAAGAAACCTGTTTGACGAATCCGTCAAACAGGCCTTTTATCGTTGTCACCGCCAATAAAACCAATATGGTGATGTCAATCCAGTTCATCCGAAATTATAACGTCTTTTTAACTTCCGTCTCTTCGAAAGCCTCAATAAAGTCACCAACCTTGATATCATTATAATTTGTTATATTCAATCCGCATTCGTATCCTGCAGCAACCTCTTTCACATCATCTTTAAAACGCTTCAGAGAACCGAGCTCTCCCGAATAGATTACAATTCCGTCACGTATAAGACGAATCTTATTGGAACGTTTAATCTTTCCTTCCTTCACCATACATCCTGCAACAGTTCCGACCTTCGTGATCTTAAAGACTTCGCGAACTTCAACATTTGCAACGATTTCTTCTTTAATTTCAGGAGAAAGCATACCTTCCATTGCCGAAGTCACCTCTTCTATTGCGTCATAAATAACCGAATAGAGACGTATCTCAACTCCATCTTGTTCCGCAAGGCGTCTTGCAGCCTGTGACGGACGAACCTGGAATCCGATAATAATGGCATCCGAAGCTGCAGCAAGAGAAATATCCGATTCCGAAATCTGTCCTACTGCCTTATGTATAACATTTACCTGTATCTCTTCAGTTGAAAGACGAATCAGCGAATCAGACAATGCTTCGACAGAACCATCCACATCTCCCTTGACAATTACTTTCAACTCCTGGAAGTTTCCGATTGCAATACGACGCCCAATATCATCGAGCGTAAGCATCTTCTGTGTACGCAATCCTTGTTCGCGTTGCAACTGTTCACGTTTATTCGCAATCTCCCGTGCCTCTTGTTCCGTATCGAGCACATGGAATAAATCCCCTGCCTGAGGCGCACCGTTAAGTCCGAGTATCAATACCGGGTCAGAAGGTCCAGCCTCCGTTACACGCTGATTACGTTCGTTGAACATAGCTTTTACGCGACCATGGCTCGTCCCAGCCAAAACAATATCGCCCATTTTGAGAGTTCCATTTTCCACCAGTACTGTAGATACATATCCACGTCCTTTATCAAGAGATGACTCAATAATGGAACCGACAGCCTTACGGGCAGGATTGGCTTTTAAATCCAACAATTCGGCTTCTAAAAGTACCTTCTCCAAAAGCTCATGGATTCCGATTCCTTTTTTAGCCGATATATCCTGCGACTGGTATTTTCCACCCCAATCTTCTACAAGATAATTCATTGCAGCCAAAGCTTCTTTTATCTTTTCCGGATTAGCACCCGGCTTATCGATCTTATTAATTGCAAATACAATCGGCACACCAGCTGCGGAAGCATGATTAATAGCTTCTATTGTCTGAGGCATTATGCTGTCATCTGCCGCAACAATGATAATCGCAATATCGGTAACTTTTGCACCGCGAGCACGCATTGCAGTAAATGCTTCGTGTCCCGGAGTATCCAGAAACGTTATATCTTTTCCGTTCGAAAGACGTACATGGTATGCCCCGATGTGCTGAGTAATACCTCCGGCCTCACCCGCTATCACATTCGTTTTACGGATATTGTCGAGCAATGATGTTTTACCGTGGTCGACATGGCCCATCACCGTAACAATAGGTGGACGGGGAAGCAAATCTTTTTCATCATCCTCTTCTTCATGAATTGCATCGACAACCTCAGCACTCACGTATTCTGTTTTAAATCCGAACTCTTCCGCAACAATATTAATTGTTTCCGCATCCAACCGCTGGTTTATGGAAACCATTATACCGATACTCATGCAGGTTGCTATGATCTGATTTACAGGAACGCCCATCATATTGGCAAGATCATTAGCCGTAACAAATTCTGTAATTTTAAGGATACGGCTTTCCATTTCCTCCATTTCCTGCAACTCGTTCTGACGTTGAGTGTTGGCTTCTCTTTTTTCTTTCCGGTACTTAGCACCTTTACCCGCTTTTGTTTTACTTGTAAGACGAGCTAAAGTCTCTTTTACCTGACGTTGTACGTCTTCTTCGTTCACCGCAGACTTAACCACCGGCTTTTTCAGGTTCAGCGTTTTCCTGGGTTTATTGGGATGATTATTTGAACGGGATAAAATCTCGGCATTTTTCTCTACATCGATTTTTCCGTCTTTAATACGCTTTCTTTTTTGCTTATTCGGATCGGAAGATGTATTATCTGCACGTTGTTGAGACGGATCTGAAGGTCGCGGCTGGCCTAGCCTGCTATCTGCAGGAGTCCGGCGCTGTGCATTCTGTTTTTCGCGACGTTCTTCATACTCTTTCTTCTTTTCCTCTTTTGTTTTTTTCTTCGGACGGGTAGATTGATTCAACAAAGCAGGATCAATCTTTCCAACCACACTGATTGTCGAATGTATAACTGTCCGGTTCAAACGGAATGGTTCTTCTTCCGAGCTCGATTCATCCGGAGCTCCTGTTTCTTTAGTTTGAGAAATCTGCTCGTCTGCCGGTTTCTCCTTTTCTACTTTTTCCTCGACAGTAACCTTTTCCGTTTCTATCGGTTTCTCAACCACAGGTTCCGTAATAGCAGGCTGTTCCGTCTCAGGTATCCGCTCCTGCTGAACAGGTTCAGCCTTCGGAGTAGAAACAGTTCTTTTGCCAATAGCCGAAAGATCGATTTTCCCTTTCGTTACAATATGAGGAATCATAGCTTCCGGTATTTCTGTCTCTATTTCAGGAATTTCCGTCGCAGCGACTTCCGTTTCCTCTATCTGAACAACTTCCGGACGCTTCTCTTTTTGATTGCGCTCGCTAGAAATACGCTCTGTTTCTTTTTTCAGAATCTGATCTTGTCCAAACTCCTTTACCAGAAGGGCATATTCTTCGTCGCTTATCTTTGTATTCGGATTTACTTCAACAGTAATTCCTTTCTTTTGTAAGAATTCCACAACAGTGGTAATTCCTACGTTTAAATCTCTTGTAACTTTTATCAACCTAATCGACATGCTTCTTTCTTTAATTTTTTGGAAGATTACTCCTCTTCAAATTCAGCTCGCAAAATTCTTAACACCTCAGCAACAGTTCCTTCTTCAAGGTCTGCGCGTTCGGATATCTCTTCAGGAGAAAGCGCTAAAACGCTTTTTGCAGTATAACAGCCGATATTTTTCAAAGAGTCAATAATCCATGGTTCGATTTCATCAGAGAATTCTTCCAGATAAATATCGTCTTCATCAACATCGTCAATGTCTCTAAATACGTCTATCGTATATTCGGTAAGCATAGACGCTAATTTTATATTCAATCCACCCCTGCCAATCGCAAGAGAAACCTCTTCCGGACGCAAAAAAACTTCTGCCTTCCGGTCGGCTTCGAATAAGCGGATAGAAGATATACGCGCCGGACTAAGTGCACGTTGAATAAAAAGCGAAGTATTGGAGGTATAATTTACAACATCAATATTTTCGTTGCGCAATTCCCGCACGATTCCATGAATACGCGATCCTTTCATCCCTACGCATGCACCTACCGGATCGATCCGGTCGTCATACGATTCTACTGCAACTTTTGCTCTTTCACCCGGCATACGGGCTATCTTTTTTATCGTAATCAATCCGTCATTGATTTCAGGAACTTCCAGCTCAAAAAGACGCTGAAGAAATACCGGAGAGGTCCGTGACAAAATAATCTTCGGATTATTATTTTTATTTTCCACCTTGGCAACCACTGCTCTCACACTTTCCCCTTTCCGATAAAAATCGGAAGGAATTTGTTCCGTTTTAGGCAGAAGCAATTCATTTCCTTCGTCATCAAGAAGTAATATCTCTTTTTTCCAAACCTGATAAACATCTGCAACGATAATCTGGCCTACGCGCTCTTTATATTTGTTGAATAAAGAATCTTTCTGCAATTCCAGAATTTTAGATGCCAGCGTTTGACGAAGATTCAAGATTGCGCGACGTCCGAAATCTGCAAAATGCACTTCATCCGTCACCTCTTCTCCTATCTTATAATCCGAATCTATTTCTTTCGCTTTTGTCAAAGGTATCTGAAGATTCTCATCTTCCAAAGCATCATCCGCAACAACTTCGCGGTTACGCCATATTTCAAAATCTCCTTTATCCGGATTGATGATTACGTCATAGTTTTCATCGGTTCCAAACATCTTTGCGATTACACTGCGGAAAGATTCCTCAAGAACACCGACCATCGTCATACGGTCTATATTCTTTAACTCTTTAAATTCCGAAAATGTATCGACCAAGCTAATTGTTTCACCTTTCTTCGCCATAGCCTCACTTAAATCTTATTAGATATTTTGCACTTTTAATTTCTTCTAAAGGATAAACTTCCTGTTCCGTAATTTTAATTTTTCGTTTTGCTCCCTCAGGCTTCACATTCCTCTCAACAGAAAGAGTAAGCTGGTCATCCGAAACAGAATCTAATACACCTATGATCTTCTGACCTTTCTTTAAAAGCAACTCGATTTCATTGCCAATATTCTTCTGATACTGCCGTAAAACTTTGAACGGAGAAGTTATTCCGCTGGAACCAACTTCCAATTCAAAGTCTTCCGTATCCCGGTCAAAATGTTTTTCTATTTCACGGCTCAAATCGACACAATCATCAATCGCAACTGAATTATCGCTATCAATTTCCACAAAAACACAATTGTCAGAAGAAACTTTTATATCTACGAGAAAAAGATCCTTTCCCTGCAGATACATATTAACAATAGTCGCAATTTTTTCCTTCTCAATCATAGTTCACTTACCTGTTAGAAAAATGGAGGAAGCTATTCGCCCCCTCCATCCACAGTATTCAGATTGCAAATATACACAAAACTGACGTTTTTACAAATTTTTCAGACATTTATTTACTTATTTCTCACCGAATCAATTCCTTAAGTAAAGTCTATTAAATAAAAATATGCAAATACACAATCCGGTATTTTTCTATCCGGCTAATATCCGATAATGGCAAAAAAGAGAGGGGTAAAAAATTTCTTACCCCTCTCTTTTTTCAACTCATTATTTATTTCAATTTAGCTAATGCTTCTTTTATCCGCTTAATTGCCTCAATGATATTCTCATCGGAAGTAGCATAAGACAAGCGAATACAATTCGGAGCACCGAAAGCAGCACCGCCGACGCTGGCCACATGGCCTTCCTCAAGAAGATACATTGCCATATCTGCTGCATTCTCAATTACCCGTCCGTTATAGGACTTTCCGAAGTAGTAATCACATTCAGGGAAAAGATAAAACGCACCCTGCGGATGATTAATCTTAAATCCCGGAATCTCCTTCGCCAGTTTCACAATCAAATCACGACGACGCTCAAAAGCTTTACGCATTGTCTCTACACAAGCCTGATCTCCGGTATAAGCCTCTTCAGCCGCCTTCTGGGCAACCGAGCAAGGGCCCGAAGTATATTGCCCCTGAAGCTTATTGCATGCCGATGCAATCCACTGAGGAGCCGCAATCCATCCAATACGCCATCCGGTCATTGCATATCCCTTAGACACACCGTTTACAATTACAACGCGGTCAAAAATTGAATCAAATTGTGCTATACTTTCATGCTTGCCGATATAATTGATATGTTCGTAAATCTCATCGGCAATAACGATAATATTAGGATATTTTGCCAACACATCGGCCAAACCTTTTAATTCTTCCTTTGAATAAACACTTCCCGTTGGATTCGAAGGCGAACAGAGGATCAATGCTTTTGTTTTAGGAGTAATAGCAGCTTCTAATTGCTCAGGTGTAATTTTAAAATCCTGTTCTATACCGGCAGGTATAATGACATTTTTTCCTTCTGCCAGTTTTACCATTTCAACATAACTAACCCAGTAAGGAGCAGGAACAATTACCTCGTCACCTGCATCAATAATACTGATAATTACATTACAAACCGATTGTTTTGCACCATTCGAACAAACGATCTGTTCTGGTTTATAAGTCAGACCGTTTTCCTTTTTCAGCTTTTCAACAATCGCTTTTCTCAATGCCGGATAACCGGGAACCGGAGAATAAAATGAAAAATTGTTGTCAACAGCTTTCTTAGCAGCTTCTTTAATGTGATCGGGGGTATTAAAATCCGGTTCACCCACACTCATGTTAATCACATCGATTCCCTGTGCTTTGAGCTCATTGCTCTTCTGGGACATTGCTAATGTCTCTGATGGAGACAAGCTGGCTAAACGTTCCGAAACTTGCGACATAAAAGTAATTTTGTTAGTTATTCAGTTATACAGCGCACAAAATTAAACAATAAAATCGTAATTCTAAAGCAAATTGTTCACAGAGTGTCTATTTTTATTTTTCTCTCTTTCTTTATACATCTTTTACATAACCCAGCTATGACAGTACGAAAAGAAAAAGAGAAAAAACAACCGTAACCAGTTTACTTGATATTTCTCAGAATATGCCCCATACGCTCCTTTTTGGTCTTCATATAAAACTCGTTATACGGATTAGGAGTTATTTCAATCGGAACATTTTCAACAATCTGCAAACCGTGAGCCTCCAAACCAATCCGTTTCACCGGATTATTTGTCAACAAACGCATCCGGCTAACACCTATTTCTCTAAGTATTTCAGCCCCTACGCCATAATCGCGCTCATCCGCTTTATGTCCGAGATGCAGGTTCGCATCGACCGTATCGAGACCGTTTTCCTGAAGCTTATATGCTTTCATTTTATCCATTAGCCCTATACCCCGGCCTTCCTGATTAAGATATACGAGAGCACCTTTACCCTCCTTTTCTATCATTTCCATAGCTTTATGAAGCTGTTCTCCGCACTCGCAACGCAAAGAGCCGAATATGTCACCGGTAGCACAAGATGAATGTACACGTACAAGTATCGGCTCATCTGGCTCCCATGTCCCCTTAATAAGGGCTATATGTTCTTCACCGTTCGATATCTGACGGAAAGGAATCAATCGGAAATCTCCATACTGAGTAGGCATACGTACTTCCACACCTTTCTCGACCAATGTCTCCCGTCTTCTCTGGTAAGCAATCAAATCGGCAACCGAAATAATTTTCAACTTAAACCGCTCCGCTATTTTCATCAATTCGGGAAGACGAGCCATCGAGCCGTCATCGTTTTTAATCTCTACCAATACACCGGCAGGATAAAGTCCGGCAAGCCGAGCAAGATCTACGGCAGCTTCCGTATGTCCCGCCCTCCGCAAAACACCACGTTTACGTGCACGCAATGGTGAGACATGTCCGGGGCGGGCAAAATCTTCAGGTTTCGTTTTCGGATCGGCCAATGCCTTGATTGTCATAGCCCGATCATAAGCAGAAATACCTGTCGTACACCCTTCGCCAAGAAGGTCAATAGTTACAGTAAAAGGCGTTTCGTGCAAAGACGTATTGTCCTGTACCATCAGAGGCAAATCCAATTCATCGCATCTTTCTTCCGTTATTGGTGCACAAATAACGCCACGCCCATAAGTCTCCATAAAGTTTATCTTTTCCGGAGTAATCAGTTGAGCTGAAGTAATGAAGTCTCCTTCATTTTCACGATCTTCATCGTCGACAACAATAACAAGCTTACCCTGTCTGAAATCATCGAGGGCTTCTTCAATGGTGTTTAATTTAATTTCACTCATCTTCTTTTTTCTCTATATCTGTAACAATTTTCATCAATTCTTCATTTACCTTAAGCGATACTTTCAAATCATGCACAAACAATCTATGCTGATTTACCACATAAAGATAAACTAAAATACCTAAAGGAAAGATTAGCCCTAACAGAATACCCATTTTAGGAGCAATATTTACACCCTGTCTTACAGGGGAAATCTGCGGATAATCCATCAGCTTTACCAACAGCAAATTCTGATCCGATATTGTACCCATATCGACTATTTTTTCCATTTCGGCTATCAGCACCCGCTCCTTTCCTCCCGAACGGAAATCCCGGTTCAGCCAAAAACGGAAATAATTCGCTATATGCCTTTTCTCTTCAAGATAAGAACGGCACAAAGCATCAAAACGTTTTATTTCATTGAAGAAATCCGTATAATTCAACGGTTGCAACACCAACGATTTTCTTTCGATATTTCTTGCACTCCGTCTTCCGAACCACTCCTTAATCGCTAAAAGGTAGGTATCAATATTCAATACAGCAGAATCATTTGCAGCTTTATATGTAAGAAAGGCTCCCAACGGAAACAATATGAAAGAACTCAGCCACATACCTTCCCATACATCCCATACACCTTCTTTCGCTAACTTAAAGCCAATATTATCTATTATATAATAAAAGATAAAGAGCACCACCGAAATCACGACCGGCATACCAATTCCCCCTTTACGGATAATCGCTCCCAACGGAGCTCCTATAAAGAAAAACACAATACAGGCAAAAGACAAAGTAAATTTTTTGTGCCACTCAGTCATATGCCTACGCAACCTCAGCTCTTCATCGCTAATCGTACTTGCCTTAAAATTGTTGTCGTTCCGGATCATTTCAACCGTGTTCCGGGCTATGGAGGTCACCTCGTACTTTTCCTTTGCCGACAAATTTTTGAACAGGCTTGCCGCATCTATTTTATTCTCTTTCCATTTATCGACAATACTATCCCTATTACCTGTTGCATGTCGCAGATAAGAGTATTTTTCCAGAACCGACGCATTCTCCTGCTTTATACTATCGAGATAAACATTCATAGAGTCAATCGAATATTGCAACTCCTTCATATTTTTACCGATATACTGTCCTTGCAGGAACGAACCGTCGATTCGGTTAAAATTCGCATCGAACTCAATGAAAACCTCTTTCGTTTTAAAGGTCTCACGCCTATAGGGAACTGCCTGGTTCGTTATTCCCTGCTGTTTCGTGAGATTTTCGAACGACTCGCCCGAATGAAGCTTTAATATCAGAAAACGTTTATCCAGAGAGGTCTTAAGATTCCCGGAATCGGCCAAAATAATCGAAGCATTCTCAAATCCGTTAGAGTGGTCATAAATCATCAACCCATAAAGCATTCCGGTATCAAAATTTTTCTTCCGGACATAAAAATTATACCCTTCTATTTGCGAATAAAAAGAACCCTCGGGAATATCCAACTCAGGAGATTTCTGTCTCATCGAAAAAAGCAAAGTATAAAGCTTTACCTGCACAACAGGCATAACATTATTCTGAAAATAAAATGCCCCTATACTGATAAAGCAGATAACAATTATAATAGGGCGCATAATGCGGATAAGAGACACTCCCGCCGCTTTCATTGCCAAGAGCTCCAATCGTTCACCCAGATTTCCGAAAGTCATAAGAGAAGCCAACAAAATAGAAAGGGGCAATGCCAATGGAACCAGAGAAAGAGCGGCATAGCACAACATCTCCGCCAAAACGGAGATTTCCAGCCCTTTTCCCACCATATCATCAATGTAACGCCATAAGAACTGCATCAGCACGATAAACAGGCAAATGCCGAATGTCATACTGAAAAGAGGAAGAAAAGTTTTAAGTATAAACGCGTATAAACGCTTTAAATGAAACATTTATTACTTCTTCAATTTCGGTACAAATTTAGTCAAAAAGGAGGACTAAATACCCAAAGTGCGCTTTAATGTTTCTATCTGCGTTTCCCAAAGATAAATCGCATCGGCTTTTTCGGATGCCACAGCAAAATCGGTAACTTCGAAAACGGTGCTCCCGGTGAGCTCTGTTGTACGCATCCTAAATTCAAAATAAGCGGCAGGATCTTCTTCATCCTCCCATCGAAAGCGTATAAACTCATGAACCGAACAATCAATTACCCGGGCTATCTGGCTCGAACCGCTCCAGGTAAATTCATAAACATCTTTATCTATTTCCACTTTCTCAGCAAACCATTCCGAAAGACCGGGCGGAGAAGTGACATGGTTCCATAAACTTAAAAAAGATACTTTTTCAAAAATATATTCTATATGGAATTTCTCTTTTTTCATTATCCCAATATGTTGCTTTGGAGTGCAATATATACAATTAGTTTAATTTTTTCAACTATTTAATCTTAATTTTCGATTAAAAATAAGACCGGAAATAAGGATACTACAAAATTCACAAGTAACAGAAAAAGATAAAATCAACGATAATATATTTGTTCAAATGAAAAAAAACACTACCTTTGTCGCGCAAATCAAGCAAATGATGGCGAGATAGCTCAGCTGGTTAGAGCGCATGATTCATAATCATGAGGTCGAGGGTTCAAGTCCCTCTCTCGCTACTTAAATAAAATCCGCTATTGTAATCGGGAAATTTACAATAGCGGATTTTTTATACACCATCACAATATTCCGGCAATCTATATGCCGGACTGATTGCGTCACAAAATAAAGAGAGCCGATTCGGGAGAATCGGCTCTCTTTATAAATTATAAAATCAACTTCTTCAATTAAAATTCATAATGAAGACCGAAGCTCAGAGTAGAAGGGTTGAAATTCAAACCGCCTATGCTTTGCAATCCGTTGCCGATCATTGCATAATCGTCACAATAACCTAAGAAACCATACTTGGCGATTAAACTGAAATGCTCTGTCAAATCAATAAATATACCCGGTTTGATACCGATAGAAAAACCATTCGTTGCATCACCTCCGTCTTTTACTTTATAAGTAGAAAAACCGACACCGCCTTCTGCAAACAAACGTACCATACCTTTTTGGAAGAAGGTATAACGAGCATAAGGAGATATAGCAAAAGCATTTGCTTTACCGTCTGCTTTATAATGACCATAGCCCAGTTCAACACCTGCAGCCCATTTGTCATTAAAATTATAACCAAAATCCGGAACCAATTGGAAAGTTGTTAAATCTGCATCACCGTCATGCCATAAAGACAAAGAACCAGAGAGATAAAAATTTTGTGCGTTTGCAGCAACGCTAAACAAGACCATTAATGATAAGATAATCTTTTTCATTCCTTTTTAATTTAGTTAATAAATTAGTTTATAGCTCTCTTAACAGAACGCAAAGATACAAAATATAACATATATATACTTATTCGCGTCTTATTTTTAGGTATTTATACAAATAAGCAAAGCGAAAGATCTTTTTATAAAGTTGTGTATCAGCTTTATAGAAAAACTCCCGGAAATAAAAAAATTCTGTTTATAAGAAAAAGAAAAATCTCTTTTTTTTACAAACAGAACTGTATTTTTAAGGATATGACTACACAGAAAAAAGCCTTGTCGTCATTTTTTATTATTTATAATGAGAGAAGATTTTCTCTATTAAAAATATCTTTCCCTTCTGGAGTATAAAGAAATGCTATACGATCTCCATAAGCCTTTTCTATTTCGTTTCGTACCATCTTCATCGTACTATTAATCATCCGGTTCTGCTCTGAAAAAGGTTCCGGTAGCACAGCAAAAGCCGCAGGCAACCATCTGTCCGGAAACATGGAGGCTAAAACACCTCCTGCTTTAAAACGGTTGATCTGGTCTTGTATAATCTGTATAGCTTTCTTTTTCCCCTCTTCGGTAGATAAGGTCAATTTATAATGCGATAATTTCCGATTTAAAGTATCTTTATTAGGAACAATCAGAGCTATTGTATAAGGACTTTGATTGTTATACAGCATAACCTGCTCTATCACCGAAGAATGTTCGACAAGGGCTTCCTCGATACCTTCAGGACTGTATTTTTCTCCGTCACTTCCGATAAGCAAGCTCTTAAAACGTCCCAACACATAAAGGAGCCCGTCTTTTCCAATATAACCCATATCTCCGGTATAGAGCCAACCATCTCGTACTGTCTCAGCAGTAGAAACAGGATTCTTCCAGTATCCGGCCATAACATTCTCACCTTTTAATACCATTTCACCTTTTTCTCCTACAGGAAGTTCCTTTCCATCCGCATCACAAATTTTCATCTCCAATGGCTTCACCAGTACCCCTGATGAACCAAAACGATGACAGGAGGGCGTATTACTGGAGATTACAGGGGTCGCTTCAGATAACCCATATCCCTGATACATCGGGATTCCTATCGCATAATAAAACTTCTGCAAATCTTTATCGAGTAATGCTCCTCCTCCAATGAAAAAGCGAAGTGAACCACCGAAATTTTCCCTTATTTTCGAAAACAAGATTTTATCAGACAGTAACACCAATGGCTTTAACAGAAAACGTAAGCCTCTTCCTTTATTATATCCGTCTCCGTTATAATATTGAGAAACAGATAATGCAAAATTGAAAACACTTACGGTTGTTTTCCCCTTGCTCCGTAAACCTGATTCTATATTTTTCTTAAAACTTTTGGCTAATGCCGGAACACTCAATATCAAATGAGGACGGAACTCTTTTATGTTTATCGGAATATTTTTAAGCGTTTCTATCGGTGTCCGGCCAGCCTGTACCGTTGCAACCGACGCTCCTCTGTACATAAAAATATAAAAGCCTACCACATGTGCGAAACAATGATCCAAAGGTAGAATAATCAATGTGCGCCAACTCTGGTCGATATCGACTAAAGTCAACGACTGTTCAATATTAGCCGAATAATTACGGTGGGTCAGAATTACGCCTTTAGGTTCAGCTGTAGTTCCTGAAGTATATGTTATCGTAGCGTAATCATCATTTTGTATTGATTCTGCCGTTCGGAGAAACTCTTCTGTAGTATGATTGTCCAAATAATTCTCACCCAATTCTTTCACTTCATCCAGAGAGATTTCCGTTTCTCCGTATTCAGATAATTTATCAAAAACAATAATATGCTCTATTCCGGGTAACTCCTGAATAATCGCCCTGATTTTAGGGAGCTGTTGTCCCGAAACCATTATAATTTTAGAATCGGAATGATGAATTCTAAACAGCAAATCATTCTTTTCCTCCAGTTTCACAGATAACGGGACACTCACGGCCCCAGCATAAAACATAGCCAGTTCACCAATAATCCACGCATTTCGGCCTTCGGATAGAAGAGATATCGTATCTCCTTTCTTTACTCCTAATGCAATCAGGCCAGCGCCTAATTTATAAACAGCGTCTCTAGTTTCACGGTATGTAGTGGATTGATAACTGCGATCTTTTTTTTCCCATAAAAAAGAATTATTGGGAAATCGTCTTACCGACTCTTCAAAAACATCTATGAGCGTTCTCTTCATACTCAGCGCAATTCAATTGTACATTGAATAGATTTACTTTCTCCCGGTTGAAACAGTCCGTACGGTCCGTGAAATTCCAGTTCCAAAAGCTCCTGACTTGGATCAGGCACAGCGGAAAGATGGCTGTAAAATTCAACTGCTCCTTGTTCCGGATGAATTTTTTCTCTGGGAACTTTATCAAAACGTATTATCATGCACATATCTTTATACGAAGCAACAATCTCCGGTTCTTCCGGATAAAGAAAGACCTTCCCGCTTCGTGCATTCTTTCCTTTCGAGGGTAACTCGGGAAGGATAGAGAAAATACCGTCCTTAAAATCCGTAGAAAGAACATCGCGTTCGACAGACGATATACTTTCAATCCGTACATCGTCCATACTCTTTACTTTTACAGATGCTTTGGCATGAGGAGTAGATCGCACATTTACCCATAAATCCCATTGTACCGGCTCAGAACGACGATTGGTCGCCGTGAAACATAGCTTCACTTTCCCATCCGGCATAATCCGAACCGTTTTAAGCAACTGTAAACCTGTTACCGGACTCTCGGGGCCCAGCATCTCTATATATCCAGGTTCCTGCTTTATAATTTCAAATCTGCCATATTCACCGAACGGATCAGGAGGCCATCCCGCAGCCTTATTCCTCAATTCATCATTATAATCCTGATTTTTCCACCATCCTGATTGTGGCCCAATCCATAACGTAATCCCGTTAAAAGGATAAAAAACCGGTTCTCCTGTTATTTCAGGAGCCTTAAATGAAGGATTTTCCCATATATCCCGGTCTGCTAATATAAGACCATCCGTCCCCTTTTCCCGAATAAACAAAACTCGTCCTCCCAGTTCCGGGGCAACCCCTACTTCTACACGGCCATCCGACAAAGTGACCGTTGCTGCTTGTGCAATCGTTTGCATAATCGACATTATAACTACTAAAAATCTTATTTTCATTTTCAGAATTATATTCACCTATAAATTAGGAATAATTAAAAGAGCACAAAAATAAGCTTTTTGTCGATATACCTGCTATCTTGGATAAGGATTAACAACTGGGAAATAGGCTACAACCCTAAAAAAGAAAAAGATTTACTATCTTTGTCAATAGTAAAGGACAGACCGATGACAAAAAAAATGGAATGGAAAAAACTACTTTCCGGCAAACGCGTAGGCATGGAAAAGTATCATGAACGGAAACATGACCGTACCAATTTTCAACGGGACTATGACCGTCTTATTTTTTCTTCGCCATTCAGACGTCTGCAGAACAAAACACAGGTATTTCCTCTCCCGGGAAGTATTTTCGTTCACAACCGCCTTACGCACAGTCTGGAAGTTTCGTGTGTAGGTCGTTCATTAGGAAGTAACGTTGCCCGGGAACTCAGTATGCTTCATCCCGAAGATTCTTTATTATTCAATGAAATCGATTCGATCGTAGCTGCAGCTTGTCTGGCTCATGATCTCGGGAATCCCCCTTTCGGTCATTCCGGGGAAAATGCGATGGGCACTTATTTCTCAACAGGAAACGGACAATCTCTCGAAATGGATGTACGCAGAGAAGGCGGCAGATGGGAAGACTTCACGTTTTTCGAAGGAAATGCAAATGCTATACGCCTTCTAACCCATAAATTCTTAGGACGTCGTGACGGCGGCTTTGCAATGACGTATGCAACCCTTTCGTCTATTACAAAATATCCTTACGCTTCTTCCCTATGCGGAGAAAAACGTAAATTCGGTTTTTTCCAATCGGAAGAAGACACTTACCGTAACATTGCCCGCGAATTGGGTATCTCCCCCATTAGCGAAACACCTCTTCACTACCACCGTCACCCATTGGTTTTCTTAGTTGAGGCGGCAGATGATATCTGTTATCAGATCATGGACATAGAAGATGCCCATAAGCTGCGAATCCTTACTACGGGACAAACCATCGATCTACTTATGAATTATTTTGATACTAAAAGGAAAGAGAGCGTTCATAATGTATTAAAGATGGTCAGCGATCCAAATGAGCAAATCGCTTATTTACGTTCATGTGTAATCGGAATTCTGGTTGACGAGTGCTCCCGTGTTTTTGTAGAAAACGAAGAGGCTATTTTAAAAGGGATTTACACAACTCCTCTTATAAAAAAAATGAGTACTCCCGTCGCAGAAGCCTATGAAAAATGTTCAGAAACAGCATTTGCCAAGATTTACCGGTCAAAAGAAGTGCTGGATGTAGAGCTGGTAGGTTTCCGTATTATCACAGTATTGCTCGAAGAGTTTATCTCTGCTGTCAATTCGCCCGAAAGTACTTATTCCAAACTTCTCTTACGGAGAGTTTCAAGCCAATACGATATCAATGCAACTTCCGCTTACGGAAAAATTCAGTCCGTACTGGACTATATATCCGGTATGACGGATATATATGCTCTGGATCTTTACAAAAAGATTACAGGAATGAATATTCCGGTTTTATAGATTTTAATATTCTTCCCTGTATTTCGACTCCCCTTCATCTTCCAGAATACCTAAATAGCTGTGATAACGCGATTCACTGATATAAGAATCTTCAACTGCCTTCCGCACAGCACAACCGGGTTCATGCCTGTGAGTACAATTAGAGAAACGGCACTCTTTTCCGTATCGGAATATTTCCGGGAAATAGTGCGCTACTTCAGCTCCTTCCATTTCAATAGTGCCAAAGCCTTTTATTCCCGGAGTATCGATAAGATAACCTCCGAAAGGCAGCGGAATCATTTCTGAAAATGTTGTCGTATGCATTCCCTTATTATGGTATTCAGATATTTCTCCGGTACGTAACCGTGCACCCGGAATAATTCTATTGATCAATGTGGATTTTCCTACTCCCGAATGACCTGAGAGCAATGTAATTTTATCTTTCAATAAAGACTCCAAATTTCCAATTCCTTCATTCCGGAAAATCGAAATTTTCAGACAAGAGTATCCAATTCCTTCGTATAGACGTATCAAAGCATCCAAATACTCGGTTTCGTCTTCATCATAACGATCAGTTTTATTAAATACGATTACAACCGGAATATTATATGCCTCGGCAGTTGCCAGAAAACGATCGATAAATGTTGCAGATGTGGCAGGATAATTAACGGTCACCATAAGAACAGCCATATCTATATTTGCCGCAATTATATGTGCCTGCTTCGACAGATTCGAAGATTTACGTATGATATAATTTTTCCGTTGCTCTATCTCTGTAATAAAAGCTGTCCCTTCTTTATTCTGCTCAATAACCACCCGATCACCTACAGCTACAGGATTTGTTGTCCGGATTCCTTTCAAGCGGAAAGAGCCTTTTATTTTACTCTCTACCACAGTACCTTCTTCTGTAAGTACAGAATACCAACTTCCCGTATTTTTGATTACCAAACCTCTCATTCCTGCATTTATATAATAGTAATTTTAATCAATCATTCTATCAATTGTGAAATCCATATTTCAAATAACAAAAATTCTGATATACTTTCTTTTTACCCGTATACCAGAATTCCTATATAAAAAACAATCAACCTAAAAGATCGTTTACGCCAATCTTAAACAGTCATAATTTCACGTTCTTTCGCAGCAAAAAGTTCATCTATCTTTTTTATAAATTTATCATGTATTTTCTGAACATCATTCTCTGCATCTTTTTCAACATCTTCCGGCACCCCCTCTTTAATTGATTTCTTTAATCCTTCTATAGCGTCACGGCGAGCATTACGAACACCGATTTTAGCATTTTCCGCTTCCTGCTTCGATTGCTTTACCAATGTCTTTCTCCGTTCTTCCGTAAGAGGAGGAATTCCTATCCGGATAATTTCTCCATTATTTTCAGGTGTAATGCCAAGATCAGAATTAATAATAGCTTTTTCAATATCACGAATCAGGGGCTTTTCCCACGGTTGAATAACAATTGTCTTAGCATCAGGCGTATTAATAGATGCTACATTGGCGATAGGAACATTACTGCCGTAATATTCTACTTTAATACCATCCAAAATTTTCACATTCGCCTTCCCGGCACGAATGTGTGAAAGTGCTTCGTCTAAAAACTCCACACTCATCTGCATCTTATCACGTGCTGCATCAATAAATTGCTTAACGTCTGCCATAAATATTTAATTATTGTTGAATAATTGATCTGTAAACAAAGATAAATAAAATTAATTGTGCACCAAAGTCCCGATTTTTTCGCCTTTCATCACTTTCAGTAGATTCCCCGGGGTGTCCATATCGAAGACAATAATAGGTAAATTATTCTCCTTACACATTGTCGTCGCGGTAAGGTCCATCACCTTTAATCCCCGATTGTATATTTCGTCGTAGGTAATTTCATCAAATTTTTCAGCTTTCGGGTCTTTTTCGGGATCGGCCGTATAAATTCCATCCACGCGCGTACCTTTCAGCATAACATCTGCCTCTATTTCAATGCCTCTCAAAGAAGATCCGGTATCGGTAGTAAAGAATGGGTTACCTGTTCCTGCAGATAAAATTACAATCTCTCCTTGCTCAAGCAATTCGATAGCCCGCCACTTATTGTAAAACTCGCCAATCGGTTCCATCCGGATTGCTGTAAGCACACGAGCTTTACCCCCTTTGGAAGTAAGAGCAGAACTGAGCGCCAGACTGTTTATGACCGTTGCAAGCATACCCATCTGATCGCCTTTTACCCGGTCAAAACCTTTTGACGCACCACTTAGCCCCCGGAAAATATTACCGCCACCAATTACAATTCCTATCTGGACTCCCATAGCAGCAACATCTTTTATCTGTGCGGCATATTCATCGAGCCGATTTTCATCAATTCCGTACTGCTTTTTACCCATAAGTGATTCGCCACTTAATTTCAATAAGATTCTTCGATATTGAGCCATATTTTATTTTTTATTGTTACAAAGTTAATGGATTTCTCAGGACCTCAAACTTCTTATGAAAGAAGAAAAGAAATCTCTTTAAAATAATATTGCCGGCTATCCCCGTTTTCCATTGTTAAACAAAGCTTTCCATTATTATCTATTCCCGATATCCGGGCATTAAAAATATTACCACCCTTATCTACATACGGATGAAAACCCTCTTTACGGAATAACGCATTCCGATAAGATTCCCGTATTTGATTTTCTTTTCCTTCTTTTAATAAAGCATAGTTTGCCAACAGACGGGACAAAAATGCAGATAGCAATTCCTTTTTATCAATCTCTCTTCTTAGCAGCTGTCTTAACGAAACCGGATTCGGAGCATCCGAACAAAAAACTTCCTGATTTACATTCAAACCTATTCCTATGACGGAAGCCAGGATTTTTTTCCCGCAAATGTCATTCTCTATTAAAATTCCCGCTATTTTCCTTTCTTCATAATAAATATCGTTCGGCCATTTAATAAAAACAGGAGCTATATATTGTTCAAGCATCTCCTGTAAACTCAAGGCTACAATCTGAGAAATAATAAACTGCTCGTTAACTAAAACATTTCCGGGCTGCAAGAACGTACTAAAAAGAAGATTTTTCCCGGGTTCCGACTCCCAGCTATTACCCATTTGTCCACGCCCCTTCGTCTGAAACTCAGCCGTAACTGTTGTTCCTTCCGCTAGGATATTTTTTTGAAACAAGCTTCTCAAATACTCATTTGTAGAAGAAGTTTCATCTAATTCAATAACCGGGTATGGAAAAATCATTGTTGAAAAAGATTAAAGATCCTTTGTTTATCTATTTTCGGCAAGCCCTCCACCACTTTTTTATAGGAATGTTCTATCCAGTCACGAATCTCATTATCCTGCATTTCACCGGTCAGATAAATTGTATTCCAGTGCTTTTTATTAAAGTGATATGCTGCCTCGACACAGCTATATTTTTCACGTAATTCGATGGCCTTTTCAGGATCACACTTAACGGAAAAGGAATGTCTTTCACTATCAAGAGGTAAAAGCAGGAACATTTTCCCGCAAACTTTAAAGATGAGAGTCACATCATCGAAAGGAAAAGCTTCCGTCGTTTCCGGCAATGTAAGACAAAAAGTACGAACTTCTTCTATATTCATAATAAATCTGTTTCATCCCATAGGAGGATAAAAAGCATCCTCTATATGATTAACCGTATACGCACCATTTTCTATGGTCACTGTCAACACATCAAAACGTACCGGCAAGGATATTTCCCGCTGTTTTACAAAAGTATCCGCTGCAATTACCAGATGACGGATTTTACGTGTATCCACAGCATCTTCTGGAAGCTGTAACAAATGGCCGGAACGGGTTTTCACTTCTACGATAATCAATTCACCTGCATATTCTGCTATTATATCAATTTCATAACGAAAACTCCGCCAATTCGTCTCCAAAATGGCATATCCTTTCTCTTTCAGGTATCTGACAGCAAAATCCTCTCCCGTTTGCCCCGTTTCGTTATGTCCAGCCATATATTTTTTTGCAAAAATAAGGAAACTCTTTGTTTATAGAATTATACATTCTAATTTTGTACCACTAAAATGAAACAAAACAGTCCGAATAAACAAAAGTCCCTTCGCAACCGACGTATCACCATATGGCTGAACGAAGAGGAATTTAAGGCATTGGAACGACATCTCTCTCATTTGGAAAACAAAAAGAAATCCGAACATGTTAGAGAAATACTGATGCGTCATGTCTGGCTGCAACTTGAAGAGAATTATCCGACCCTTTTCCCCGAAAATGAAATGAGAAGATGATGGAAAATCCAGATACCGACTCTAACTTTATGAGAATCGCTCTTAAGGAAGCTTTGCGTGCGGAGCAGGACAATGAAGTACCGATAGGGGCTGTAATCGTTTGCAACGGGAAAATTATAGCACGCACATATAATCAGACAGAGAAATTAAATGACCCTACGGCACATGCCGAACTTTTAGCAATAACTGCAGCGACAAATACATTAGGAAGTAAATATCTTACGGATTGTACCCTTTATGTCACCGTAGAACCATGTGTTATGTGTGCAGGAGCCTTGGGTTGGGCGCAAATAGGCAGAGTCGTATTCGGAACCAAAGATGAAAAAAGAGGATTCCTGAAATTTGCACCACGGGCATTACACCCCAAAACGACACTAACCCAAGGAGTATTAGAACCAGAATGTGCATCACTTATTACTAAATTCTTCCAAAACAGACGTCAATGAAAAAACGTATTTTAGCGATCGTAAATCCTATTGCGGGAACCAATACGAAAACAGATATTTTTTCACAAATAAAAAATTCTTTTGACGATTCTGCTTATAATCTGGATATAATAACAACTCAATATGCCGGACACGCACAGGAACTGAGTAAAAAAGCTGTTGCCGAGCATATAGATGTCGTAATTGCCGTAGGTGGCGACGGGACGGTAAATGAAACAGCTAAAGGTCTCATTCAAAGCGAGACTGCTTTGGGTATAATTCCAGTAGGCTCAGGAAACGGGCTTGCACGTGATTTACATATTCCTATTTCAGTACGTTCTGCTGTTAATGTGATAAAAAAAGGACATACGACATCCATCGATTACGGCACAGCAAACGATTTACCCTTTTTCGGCACCTTTGGCGTCGGCTTCGACGCAGAGGTTAGTAAGCGTTTTGCCCAAAGCGGTTCACGTGGTTTCATCTCCTATATCAAAAACAGCATTGAAGAATACGCAAATTTTCAACCCGAAGAGTATCGGGTAATCACTGAACATGGAGAAATTCTGGAGAAAGCTTTTCTTGTCAATTGTGCAAACACCTCGCAGTTCGGAAATAATGCTTATATAGCTCCCCACGCACGTTTGCAGGACGGGAAAATGACAGTTACATTATTAAAACCTTTTCCACCTATCGAAGCTTTACCACTTGCATTTCAGTTATTCAACAAGCAAATCGATAAAAGCAGGCATATTCTGAGTTTCGAAAGCAAATCCCTTATTATCGAACGACAAAATGCAGGAACTGCACATTTAGACGGAGATCCAACCTATATGGACGCGGAAATAAAAATCAAAACAGTTCACTTGGGATTAAAAGTCATCACACCAAGCTAACAACCGATTATTTTATTTCTTCATAATCCGTATATTCTCCCTGATCCTTATCGAATATCTTTTTTCGTGAAGAGGTGTGGGCAGTCTGTGTATCCCTCTGATTATTCTTATATTCCTTTCTCGAAGAAGTATCTTTTCGTGGACGAGGCGGTGGTGTCATCCCAAACATACGGGCCAAGAAGCGCAAAAAAGAAAATCCCAGCAAAAAGACTAACAAAAAAAAGAATAATATGATTATCAGCAGAAACTTCAACATGACACGTACAAATTTTATTTTTTAAACATTCAGGAGCGACCTGTTTTCTTTTGCGTGAAAACAGAAAGAATGATATATAAAGCTACTGAAAGGACTACGCCTCCCAAAGTAAAAAATACACACAGAAACAGGGCAGCGACAATAAACGGATAGCGCTGTTCATTTCCCTTCCAGGCCAGAGACTTCGCTTTCATCGAGAACATAGGGATATTTGAAACCATCAACCAGGAAAATACTGGAATCAGAAATATCAGCACCAGAAAAAACGGCTGCAACAATTCATCACTGATCGTCATCGAAGACATAGCCCCCCAAAAAAGCGCATTTGCAGGTGTCGGCAATCCGATAAAGTTTCTTGTCTGACGCGCATCGTGATTAAATTTTGCGAGCCTTAAAGCCGAAAATACAGGTAGAAGAAAAGCCAGATAAGGTATAACCGGATGAATATTTCCCATATCGATAGCCAAACCATGAAGCCTGTAAAAAAGAATCATGGCAGGAGCAATACCGAATGTAACAAGGTCGGCCAACGAATCGAGATCTTTTCCTATTGATGAATAGGCATTCAAAAGTCGCGCCGCTAAACCATCCAGAAAATCAAAAAAAGCACCGATTAAAATAGCAATAAATGCAGCCTGAGGCAAAGTCGGAGCCAACACGATTGCGACACAACCCGATACCAAATTAAGAGAGGTTATTGAGTTCGGAATATTTCGATATAAATTTTTCATTTTATCACTGGCAATTTTGCAATCTGTGTTATATTTCCTGTTACTTTCTGATCCATCTCGACCAATAATTCAGAGCCCAGTGGCAAATAAAGGTCGACTCGGGAACCGAATTTTATAAATCCCAGTTCATCATTAATTTTATAGGACTTTCCTTTCCTGGGATAAGTTACAATTCGTCTGGCCAAAGCTCCGGCAACTTGCCTTACCAATATTTCCTGTCCGTTTTCAGCCTTAATTACGACCGTCGACCGTTCGTTCTCCGTACTCGATTTGGGCAAATAGGCAGCCATAAAACGACCGCTATGATGAACTACGTACATAACCGACCCAGCAAAAGGAATCCAATTCGCATGAACATTAAATACGGTCATGAAGATCGAAACCTGTAATCTTCTATCATTAAACCATTCATTTTCCTCCACCTCTTCTATCGCGACAATCGTACCATCGGCCGGAGCTACGATCATATTCTCAACTTCTCCCTTATATATCCTTTTCGGATAGCGGAAAAAGTTTAACAATAACAAAAAAAATACCGCCGAAATAATATGAAATGCTTGTCGAAAATGCGACGGCTCGTTATTGTGTGCTATTAACAAGTTCAACAGCAGCAATACCATAAAACTCGCTAATAAGATGGATGTCCCTTCTCTATGAATTTTCATTATGGGTTTTTCTATATTACAAAAGTAATCTTTTCCGTGATAACCGCAAAATTGTTCATTCAAATACGATACTATCTGATCCGGACAATCTTATCCAAAGATACATACCACAAATACCCTTTCGTATTCTTAAATCCCATATTGTCTATCAAACGACAATAGGAGTCAATTTGTTTTGAATAACGCTCTTCTTCAACCTCTCCGAACTTATAATCCACGACCTCTATTTTGTTTGTTTTTTCATCCAGCATAATTCTGTCGGGAATTTTTATTCCGTTTAAAGAAGAAAGGACTGGTTGTTCCGAAAAAACTTTCAATGATGAATCAAACCAGCTTTTAACCAGAGGTTCAGTCATTTTTTCATTCAATACCATTGACAATTTAGCGGCCTGCTGCTCATTTAAATCACCCGACTCAAGTAATGCCTTAACAACGCTCGGTATATCTTCAAGAGTCACTATCCGGCTTAACACTTTATGCATAAAAATACCATACCCTCTTTTATCTTCCATCTTGCTGAATACCGGATTTTGCCTAAGACGTAATTTCAAACGTTTTCCTTTGTCAGCATAATATAAATCAGGACTCTTCTCTTCTTTATTTTCTCCCTTTTTATCGTTAATATTCAGATTTACATATTTCTCACCATAACAAATTTCACCTACCGGCTCATTTAAATCACAGGAAAAACAACCATAAAAAATATTCGCTATACTTGAAAAACGATCACCGGACTTTTTAGGTACCGGCGTATAAATCAGCATTTGTTCTTTTGCTCGGGTCAAAGCCACGTAAAGAGTATTCAAACTATCGATAAAAACATATTTCCTCTCTTCATAATACTC
Organism: Bacteroidales bacterium; assembly: GCA_029007825.1. Classification (GTDB taxonomy): domain Bacteria; phylum Bacteroidota; class Bacteroidia; order Bacteroidales; family JAQXIO01; genus JAQXIO01. Next base: position 55,616 of record JAQXIO010000032.1, read on the forward strand.
TTTCTCAAAAATCGTATTTACCAGTTTACTACTATACTTAACCGGAAGAAAGGCAAAATTATTAAAAGGAAAAACGGTCGGCTTACACCACAGAATATTCTCTTTCGACGCATCCATATCCATTTTCCAATCACAAAAAGGAATTATAACATGCTTAAATCCCAATCCTTTCGCTTTATGAATCGTCATAACGCGAACCGCCTCCTGCGTATCCGGGATAGATATCGTTTTATTAATTCCGCTTTTATCCCACCACTCCATGAATAAAGAGAGCTCCTGACTATTATTCGAAGCAAAGTCTAAAACCAGGTCTAAAAATGATTGTAAAAATATTTTATCGTTTTCATCGAACAAATCGCAGAATCTTACCAATAAACGTTCACTCAATTCATAAAGAGTATTCTCTGTATTATTCAAAATCCCGGAAAGGGCTGACTTATTTTCAATCGTATGGAAAAGCTGATCAATATCCATATCGGCAGCCCCTGTCTTCTGCTGTTTCAACCGTTCTAATTGTATGGCAAACTGAAACCTAACCGTATCCGATGCAGGATTCTCAATAAACCGAAAAGCAGCTAAAAGTAACTGAACTGCTTTTGACGAAGATATTTTAAGAGCTTCATCCGATACTATGTCGTATTTATACACCGACTCCGGATGCAATCGCTTATATTCAAGAAGAATCTGTGCCACTGCAGCAGCCTCACTTTTGCGCCTTACCAAAATAGCAATATCACGGAGAGCCGCCCCCTGAGCCTGTAATTCTTCCAAATCCTTAGGCAATCGCCTATAAACTTCTTCTCGCCAATTACTATCTTTGGAGTTTTCGATAAAAGAGAGCCGGACATATCCTAAGTTATTCCCGTCTGTTACCGGAATCTTTTGATTAACATCAGCATATGCCTGCTTTATTACATCGAAAAGTGCATTCTCAAAAGACCCTTTTTCATCCTGGGATCTTTCTACTTCTTCTTTCAACCATCCGAAAAGGTGATTATTGAAAAATACAATATTTGTCTTACTCCTCCAGTTCTGCTCTAAATTATCCTTCTTTATGTCAAACAAATTCAAATCAGACTCCACCTTTTCGCTCAACAGCCGCCAATCGGAATTACGGAAACGATAGATGCTTTGCTTCACATCTCCGACAATCAAATCACTCTTATGTGACGATAAGCTCTCTTTCAACAATGGTAAAAAATTTTGCCATTGCAGATTAGAGGTATCCTGAAATTCATCTATCATATAATGGTCGATACGAGTCCCGACTTTCTCATAAATAAAAGGCGCATCGGCTTGCCCCACTATTTTATTTAACAATTCAGTAGTATCGAGAATAAACAAAAGATTTTTTTCTTGTGCATATTCTGACAAATGCCGGGATATATCACCCAAGAGTGCCAGTTTGAAAAAATACTGATCTATAACATCGGCCGTGTTATAGTAAATAAAATCCGTTTCAAAAAGAGTTATCAAAGCCCCTACACAATCGTTAAGGCCAGCATCGTAAGCAGCCTCTACAGCCCGAACAATTTCTGAATCAGCATTCTTCGCCGTCCATTCTGATAAATTATTATGAAGCCGGACAAACGACTCCTTTAATTCCGGAATATAACCATTTAAAATATAATCGAATATCCTGAAAGGAGATCTTGTTACTCCTCCCTTAAAAGAGCCGGAAGTAAGTCCGAAATTTTCTATTATTTTTGTGGCTTGTTTCCCTATATCCAATAACTCTTTCTGAAATTCACGTTTTATCTTCTTTAGCTCCAAGCCAAAAGCTTTTAATTTTTCCTTGTCTTCAATATCTTTACGAATTGCATTCTGATACAACCGGAACGTCTCTTTAAACAGCTCCTTAGAAAGAGAAGATAATTCTCTTTTTATATTCCATGAAGCTCCTTCTTCAAGTTTATTCTCAGAAAATGCAATCAGCCATTTTAACAAATCGTTATTTTCTTTCAAAGCCAGCGAAGCATAAATACGGTCTATTACAATTTCAAGGCTTTTCTCCGTATCCAATTCCAACGTATAACCCTCGTTCAAACCTATTTCTCGGGTAAAAGAACGTAAAACCTGTTGAAAAAATTTATCAATCGTGCTTACCGAAAACGAAGAATAATCATGAAGTATCGCCTGTAGAATGAAACGCGCTTTTCCCTGAATACGTAATGACGCCTCTTTTCCATTTTTTGCCAATATGCGCAACAGGGAAGAGGATTCGGGAAATGCAACGATCTTATACAACTCTTCGACAATTCGGTTTTTCATCTCTTCCGTAGCCTTATTTGTAAAGGTTACAGCTAAGATTTTCCGAAAATCCACATTTCCCGACAACAAAAGACGGAGGTAATAATTAGTCAGCAAATGAGTTTTGCCGGAACCGGCAGATGCACTGTAAATATTTAACATACGACTTATATCATCCGGGCTTTTAAATAGCCTTCATTCCGGAGTATCTCCAAAATTCTTTCACGAAAATCTCCTTGAATAATAATCTCCCCGTTTTTCGCACTACCTCCTACCCCGCATTTAACTTTTAGCAGCCGGCATAAATCATCAAGATCTTCAGAAGAAATCTGAAAGCCTGTAACTAAAGAGACCTTCTTGCCACCTCTGTTTCGTTTATCCAATAATATTTTAATAAGTTGCTTTTCTTTTGGTTCAATTTTCTGAAATACCTCTTCTGTTATTTCATATTCATAATCAGGATTAGTCGAATAAACAATATTCAACCTTTCTTTCCAATCATTTTTCTTCATAAACATCCTGTTTTTATACTTTCAAAAATAGAGAATTAGCAAGTAGAAAACAAAAAAAGGAAACTAAAGATGTGAAAAAGCAATTTTGTCCCGGTTCAAATAAAATAAGCCTATACATTTTTACGTTATACTTATTGATTGACGAAAGTAAGCAAAATGAAAATCATCGCTATAGGAATGAATTATACGGCTCATAATAAGGAGTTAAACTTCAAGACTCCGCAAGAGCCAACACTTTTTATGAAAGCAGACTCATCGCTTCTCAAAAAGGGAACGCCTTTTTTTCTTCCTGATTTTTCTACAAATATTCAATACGAAGCTGAAGTCGTAGTAAAAATAAACCGTCTTGGCAAAAATATTTCTGAGAAATTTGCTCATAGATATTATGAAGAAGTTACCATCGGCATTGATTTCACTGCCCGCGATCTTCAGTCAAAACTCAGGGAGTCCGGATTACCTTGGGAAATTTCCAAATCTTTTGATAATTCAGCGGCTTTAGGGGATTTCATCTCTAAATCGGAAATTAAAGATTTGAATAACCTGAATTTTCATCTGGACTTAAACGGGCAAACCGTCCAACAGGGAAACACTGGCAAAATGCTTTTTACAATCGATCAGATTATTGCTTATGCGAGCCGCTTTTTCACTTTAAAAATAGGTGATCTTATTTATACGGGAACCCCTGCGGGAGTAGGTCCCGTTAAAATCGGAGACCATCTGGAAGGATTCCTGGAAAACAGTAAATTATTAGATTTAAACATAAAATAGATTCAGCAGAATGAGCTTCCGCATAAAATATACTCTACTTGCAATATTTTTATCCGTTGCTTCCTATTCTTTCTGTATTGACGCCAGTCAATATGCGAATAGCTCCGCTTTATCTACGGGCAACTGGTTTAAAATGCAAATTAAAGAATCCGGAATATATAAGATAACATATGAAGAACTAAAATCTCTCGGAATCAATAACCCCGATAATGTAGGAATATACGGTTACGGAGGTTTTCTTTTACCGGAATCATTCAAAGAGCCTTATATCGACGATCTTCCCGAAATAGCCATCTGGAAAGAAAAAGGAAACGATGGCGTTTTCGGAGCCGGAGATTATATCCTTTTTTACGGAAAGGGACTTATCCGTTGGAAGTATAATACAAAAGAAGGTGTTTTTGAACACACGAACAATCACTATTCGCAATACGCTTACTATTTCCTGCATGAAAAAGAAAATGAAAAAAGCAAAGAGATAACGAGCCAAAATGAAAATATTGATTTGACGACCTGCCTGAAAGCAGAAAACTTTGATGATTATTATCTTCACGAAAAAGACCTTACATCGGTTTCTACTACAGGTCGTAACCTTTACGGCGAATTTTTCGGAACAACTACTTCCCAAAACTTCTCGGTCACTCTTAAAGGAATCGATACCGATTATAACGGAAAAGTCTCATTAAGTTTTATAGCGAAAGCCTCTGTAAAACCAACTGTTTCATTATCAATAAACAACAATGAAATCATAAAATCAGAAATTGGTATTTCTTCGGGAGAGTACCAGAACGCTGCCGGAATAAAAAAGATAGAAAATTGGGAAACCGAAAAAAAAGAGACAAATACCGTAAATATTAAGTACAGCAGAAGCGGGGACAAAAACGTGCATCTGGACTATTTCCGCATCCAATACAGGCGAAAGCTACAGCCCTATGCCGGATATACTTTTTTCCGCAATACCGATAATATTGGAAATGATGTCCTATACACAATCAACAATGTGCCCGGCAATGTAATGATTTGGGACATATCAGCCGGAGAAACTCCGGTTCAGTTGGAAACGAATACAATAAATGAAACACAAAAAACCGTTTCCGTCAAAGGAAATCAATCTTTACGTGAATTAGTACTGATCGATAAAACAAAGAATTTTTTATCTGCAACGAAAATTGAGAAAATAGCAAACCAGGATTTACACGCATTGCCTTTTTGCGATATGATTATTATAGCTCCTCCTGCGTTTGTATCTTATGCTCAAAAATTAGCAGACGAACATAATATTCGTGACGGTTTGACTTGTATTGTGGTTACACCGGAAACAATCTATAATGAATTTTCATCCGGAACCCCTGATGCAACGGCTTACCGCCGTTTTATAAAAATGTTTTACGATCGGGCCAATGCATCTGTTGATAATTTTGCCTTCGTTCCGAAACATTTATTACTATACGGAGACGGATCATATGATAATCGCTTCATATCGAATGAATGGAAAAACATATCCAGTTCCAACTTTCTTCTGACATTTCAATCTGAAGAATCATTAAACGAAATTATCTCGTTCGTCTCGGATGACTATTTCGGATTCTTAGATGACAATGAAGGAACAGCCCTAACGGAAGACCTGCTCGATATCGGCATCGGCCGTTTTCCTGTCCGGACAGATGCAGAAGCAAAAGCAGCATTAGAGAAAACCATTACTTATATGGATAATAAAACACTCGGAGAATGGAAAAATAATCTGGTATGGGTTGCCGACGACGGGAATAGTTCTGATGGGTTCAACTATTATCATATGAGTAATTCTGAAATCCTTGCAACCTATACAGAAAAGAATCATCCGGAGTTTATTAATAATAAAATTAATTTCGATGCTTTTAAAAAAGAGACTATAGGGGGAAAAGCTGCATATCCCGGAGCACGCGACAAACTTTACAAATTATTTAAAGACGGAGTTCTTCTATTTAATTATACCGGACATGGAGGAACTACTGCTCTTGCGGACGAAGGTATAGTTACCATGTCCGATATTGCAAAAAACATGAATCAACCCCAATGGCCTCTCTGGATTACTGCTGCCTGTGATTTTTGTAGGTTTGATGATGTTGCAACCTCTGCAGGCGAAGAAGTGTTTTTACACCCTACTGGTGCCGGAATTGCCTTATATACGACAACCCGAGTTGTAAACGGAGCCCAAAACTTCAATCTTAACGAACAACTCATCCATAATATTTTTATGAGAAAAGGCGGCAAACGGCTTACTCTTGGAGAAATAATGAAAAACACAAAAAGAAGCTTAGGAAAAGATTACAATAAACTGAACTTCCTGCTGATCGGTGACCCGGCTTTGAAATTAGTTTATCCCGAATACCATGTAAAAATAACCCAAATTAACGGAATCAACGTAGACGAAGGAAGCACTATCAGTTTAAAAGCTCTTGAGACCATATCCATAGCAGGAGAAATTCTCGATACGGAAGGAAAACTCGATCCTACATTTACGGGTGATTTTTATACAAAAATATTCGACAGTCAGCAAACCATAACCTGTTTGAACAATAATAAAAAGAATAATGCCTTTACTTACTCCGATTATTCGAATGTTTTATTTACCAATAAAGATTCTGTAAAAAACGGAAAATTTCAATTCACCTTCATTGTTCCTAAAGATATATCCTATTCGAATCAATCCGGAAAAATGAACTTTTATGCCAGCAAGGACGATGGAACACAAATAAAAGAAGCCCAAGGGGCCTTCCTTGATTTCATTGTTGGCGGAACGGTCGATGATATGGAAGACGACGGAACAGGTCCGGAAATCAAACAAATATATTTAAATGATTCATCGTTCGTATCAGGAGCGACTGTAAACGAATCCCCTCTTTTATTTTCACGGATCAGCGATAAAAATGGAATCAATATCAGTGGCAGCGGTATAGGTCATGATATAATCGTCCGGATCGACAATGACCCAAATCTTACCTATAGTGTAAACGATTATTTCAAATTCCTTCCCGGCTCTTATCAGGAAGGATATATTTCATACTCTATTCCTGAACTTACAGACGGTCAACACACACTGGAATTAACTGTTTGGAATTTATACAATAATGTATCCATTGAAAGTATCGATTTCAATGTAGAGAAAGGGCTGGACCCGGAGATCCTCGATTTTACCTTAGGGCGGAATCCTGTTAAAGAAAATGCAATTTTTAACATCCGTCACAATCGGCCAGAGACTAATATAGAAATAGGAATTTATGTTTATAATCTTTCCGGAGCCCTTGTATGGGAACATCATGAACAAGGGGAATCATCGGCATTACAGGACTATACTATCAACTGGAATCTGATAACGAATAGCGGAGGAAGACTTAAACCTGGAATTTATTTAACGAAAGCGACATTAAATACCAACGGATCGAAAACCTCTTCAAAAACAAAAAAAATGGTTGTCTTAGCACAATAAGAAAGGATAGATTCTGTTTATTGTAAAACACGGATATGAAAATAAAAAGAGTAATGGAGAAACATTCCAATCAGATCAGCCGGACACTGGCAATATTATTCACTTTGTTATTTTGTCTGCATCTTGAGGCGAAAACCGATAAAGATATGGAGATGTTTAACCCTATTAGTACACAAGTCCCATCACTTACGATTGCTCCTGATGCCAGAGGGGGAGGTATGGGTGACGTAGGTGCAGCGACCACCCCCGATGTCAATTCGCAATACTGGAATCCTGCTAAATATGCTTTTGCTTACAGTAAAGGAGGCTTTTCAGTCTCTTATACTCCTTGGTTGCGCAAATTGGTAAACGATATAAATCTGGTTTATGCCGCAGGATATTTTAAACCAGGTAGTTCCGATCTTCAGGCAATCGGTGCATCGTTGCGTTACTTCTCAATGGGAGAAATACAACAAACCGACGATGGTGGAGCTTACCTGAATACGGTAAGCCCCTATGAAATGGCCTTCGATTTAAGTTATTCTAGAAAATTAGGCGAACGATTTTCCGGTGCCGTAGCCATTCGTTATATCCGTTCGGATATGGGTTCGGGAGATGACGCCCGCACTCCCGGAAACGCTTTTGCTGCAGACATAGCAGGATATTATACCGATTATGTCGTAATCGGAAGCAGTGAATGTCAGGTAGGCTTTGGTTTCAATATCTCAAATATAGGGACCAAAATTTCCTTTGACGGAGGAAATACGAGTGGTTTTATCCCCACCAATCTTCGTTTAGGTGGTTCTCTCTATTTTCCGTTCGATGATTATAATATGATGTCTATAAATCTGGATCTGAATAAATATTTGGTTCCGACTCCACCTGTTAAGGGTGTAGACGAATCGGATGCCGATTATCAGGAAAAACTTGAAAAATACAATAATACATCTTCGATTGCAAGTATTTTCAAATCTTTCGGCGATGCACCAGGAGGATTCAAAGAAGAGTTACAGGAAATTATGGTTTCCGTCGGAGCTGAATACAGTTACAACGATCAGTTTTTTGTACGTGGCGGTTACTATCATGAAAGCCAGAATAAGGGAAACCGGAAATATTTTACAGTAGGTGCAGGATTTAAAATGAGCATTTTCCAACTGGATGCTGCCTACCTGATTTCTACCGTACAATCAAACCCATTAGACCAGACTCTTCGTTTCTCCTTAAGTTTCGACATGGATGGAATAAAAGATTTATTTAAACGATAAAAATGAAAATACGGACAGGTTTCGGATTTGATGTCCACCGTTTAGTAAAAGATCGGGAACTCTGGTTAGGCGGAATTAAAATAGATCATACCAAAGGGCTTTTAGGACATTCGGATGCCGACGTGCTCATTCATGCTATTTGCGATGCATTGCTAGGAGCCGCAGGACTAAGAGATATCGGATTCCATTTCCCGGATAATGCAAACGAATATAAAAATATCGACAGTAAGATATTACTTGCCCGATGCGCAGAATTACTGGATAAAAAAGGCTGGAAGATAGAAAATATTGACTCTACGATTTGTGCCGAAAAGCCTAAATTAAATCCGCATATACCAGCCATGCAAAACATTCTTGCTTCCATTTTGAATATAGAAGAAGAATGTATTTCCATAAAGGCAACAACTACAGAACAACTCGGCTATACGGGAAGAGAAGAAGGTATTTCCGCTTATGCTGTCACCTTATTAAGAAATGGCAAATAGCTCTCTACTCAACTATTCAATTTGAAGCAATAATCAGATTAAAAATAACTATTTGTCACAAAAAATCTAAAATAAAGCCTTTTATGAGTCTATTTAAAAGGAAATTACTATCTTTGTACGGTTAATCAAACGTACACTTTCTACCGAACATTAGCCACACACAGATAAAGCAGCGTGCTTATCTGAAAAACAAAATGTTTAAATACCTCGTTGTATGCAAAAAGAAAGACCTATGAAATTAGTCCTCGACGACGGGACTGTATTTTACGGGAAATCATTTGGGTATGAAGGTGCGGCCTCAGGTGAGGTTGTCTTTAATACCGCCATGGTAGGTTACCCCGAAAGTTTAACAGACCCGTCTTATTCCGGGCAGATACTGGCAGTCACCTTTCCCCTGATCGGGAACTACGGTGTTCCGGAATCTTCCATTACAAATTCTCTATCGGCCTTTTACGAATCGGAAAAGATTCAAGTAAGAGGCCTTATTATTTCTGACTACTCTTTTGAATACAGCCACTGGAATGCAGATAGAAGCCTCGGGGAATGGCTAAACGAAAACAAGATCACCGGCATATACGGCATCGACACCCGGGAGCTAACAAAAACTTTACGGGAAAAAGGTTCAATGCTCGGAAAAATTGTATTCGAAAACGAAAATGAAATCGAACAATATGACCCGAATCTCGAAAACCAGGTTGCAATGGTCAGTTGTAAAGAGATTATTCGTTATGGTTCCGGCTCAAAGAAAGTTGTAATGGTTGATTGCGGAGTAAAACACAACATTCTCCGTTGTCTCTTAAAACGGGATGTAGAACTCATAAGAGTTCCCTGGGATTATGATTTCAACACTTTAGAATACGATGGTCTCTTTATATCGAACGGTCCGGGAAACCCCGAACATTGTGAAATTACCGTCAATAATATAAAAAAAGCAATGGATGGTAATAAACCCATTTTCGGTATTTGCATGGGGAACCAACTTTTATCTAAAGCAGGGGGAGCAAAAACCTACAAATTAAAATACGGACACCGAAGCCATAACCAACCTGTTCAAATGGTAAATACCAACAGGTGTTTTATCACTTCGCAAAATCACGGTTTTGCCGTCGATAATAATACACTTGGAAAAGAATGGGAACCGCTCTTTATAAATATGAACGACGGAACGAACGAAGGAATCCGGCATAAAACAAAACCCTATTTCTCGGCTCAGTTTCATCCGGAAGCCTCCAGCGGACCTACCGACACCGAATTCCTTTTCGATGACTTCATTCAACTTATGAACAAATAATACGCTCTATCCCCATGCCAATAAATAAAAAGATAAAAAAAATATTGCTTCTCGGCTCAGGAGCCTTAAAAATAGGAGAGGCAGGAGAATTTGACTACTCAGGTTCACAAGCACTAAAAGCCCTACGCGAAGAAGGAATTAAGACGGTACTGATCAATCCTAATATTGCAACGGTACAAACCTCTGAAGGTGTAGCCGATAAAATCTATTTTCTCCCAGTCACACCATATTTTGTTGAAAAAGTAATACAAAAAGAGCAACCGGACGGCATCCTGTTATCATTCGGGGGCCAAACAGCTCTCAATTGCGGCGTGAAATTATATCAATCGGGTGTACTCGAAAAATATAACGTAAAAGTCCTGGGAACTCCGGTACAATCAATTATCGATACGGAAGACCGGGAACTTTTTGTCAAAAAACTCGATCAAATAGACGTAAAAACAATAAAAAGTCATGCCGTCGAAAATATCGAAGACGCATTAAAAGCAGCCAATGAACTCGGATATCCTATCATCATACGTGCGGCATATGCTCTCGGAGGTTTAGGCAGTGGATTCTGCAATACCCCCGAGGAGCTACAAAAAATGGCAGAAAAAGCTCTTTCTTATTCAAATCAACTATTAGTAGAGAAATCACTAAAAGGTTGGAAAGAGATCGAATATGAAGTTGTACGCGATGCATACGATAATTGCATTACCGTATGCAATATGGAAAACTTTGATCCCCTGGGTATTCATACCGGAGAAAGCATCGTCGTTGCACCGTCACAAACACTTACGAACAGTGAATATCACAAACTTCGGGAACTGGCTGTCCGTATTATACGCCATATCGGAATTATAGGTGAATGCAATGTACAATACGCATTCGATCCTGAATCGGAAGATTACCGGGTAATAGAAGTAAACGCTCGCCTTAGCCGTTCTTCGGCACTGGCATCAAAAGCCACAGGGTACCCTCTGGCTTTCGTTGCAGCTAAACTTGCATTAGGCTACGGATTATTCGAACTGAAAAATTCTGTTACAAAAACGACCTCAGCCTTTTTCGAACCGGCCCTCGACTACATTGTCTGTAAAATTCCACGGTGGGACCTCGGAAAATTCCACGGCGTCTCAAAAGAAATCGGCTCCAGCATGAAATCAGTCGGTGAGGTAATGGCTATAGGCCGTACCTTTGAAGAAGCGATCCAGAAAGGCTTACGAATGATCTCGCAAGGAATGCATGGGTTTGTCGCTAATAAAACCTTAGAAACCGATGATTTAGACAAAGCCTTAAGTTCACCTACAGATAAACGTATTTTCATGATTGAACAAGCCTTTAATAAAGGATATAGTATTGAAGATATCCATCAGTTAACAAAAATAGACCGGTGGTTCCTGCAAAAACTTCATTATATCTATAATTGCAGTGTTCAATTAGAAAAATACAACACTATAAAAGAGATTCCCCCCGATTTGCTAAAAAAGGCAAAACAGATGGGATTCTCAGATTTTCAGATTGCCAAACTAGTCGAAAAAAAATCTGCAGATTTAGAGGAGACAAGCAAAAAAGTACGCAAATACCGTAAAGAATTGGGAATCGTTCCTGTCGTAAAACAGATAGATACCCTTGCTGCAGAATACCCTGCTCAGACCAATTACCTCTATCTTACCTACAACGGAAACTCAAACGATGTAAAATATCTCGGAGACCACCGTTCGGTTATCGTTCTCGGATCTGGAGCCTATCGCATCGGTTCATCCGTCGAATTTGACTGGTGCTCGGTAAATGCCCTGCAAGCAATCCGAAAAGCAGGATGGCGTTCCGTTATGATCAACTATAATCCTGAAACGGTCTCGACCGATTATGATATGTGCGACCGCCTCTATTTCGACGAACTTACATTCGAACGTGTAATGGATATCATCGAATTGGAAAATCCTCACGGCGTTATATTATCCGTAGGCGGCCAAATACCCAATAACCTGGCTACGAGGCTTGATACCGAATCCGTCAATATATTGGGCACATCTGCAACCAGTATTGATAATGCTGAAAACCGACATAAATTTTCTGCTATGCTCGACCGGTTGCAAATCGACCAACCGAGATGGAAAGAGTTAAGTTCACTGGACGACATTCACAACTTTGTAAATGAAGTCGGTTACCCGGTCCTGGTACGTCCATCGTATGTTCTTTCGGGTGCGGCGATGAACGTATGTTCCAATGATCAGGAACTGGAAAACTTCTTACAATTAGCGGCAAATGTTTCAAAAAAATATCCGGTAGTCGTTTCAGAATTTATCCAGCAGGCAAAAGAGATCGAAATTGATGCAGTAGCAAAAAACGGAGAAATTGTGATGTATGCGATTTCCGAACACATCGAATTCGCCGGTGTCCATTCAGGGGATGCGACAATACAATTTCCTCCCCAGAAACTATACGTTGAATCGGTGCGGCGTATAAAGAAAATAGCAAGGCAGATTGCCCAGGAATTAAATATATCAGGGCCTTTCAATATTCAATTTCTTGCCAAGGACAACGATATAAAAGTAATAGAATGTAATCTTAGAGCCTCCAGAAGCTTTCCGTTTGTATCAAAGATTCTAAAAATCAACTTTATCGAACTGGCGGCAAACATCATGCTGGGAATAGAAGTCGAGGCTCCTAATAAAAATGAGTTCGACCTCGATTATGTAGGAATCAAAGCCTCCCAATTTTCTTTCTCACGCCTGCAAAAAGCAGATCCGGTTCTGGGAGTAGATATGGTCTCTACCGGAGAAGTGGGTTGTATAGGAGACGGTACTTATGAGGCCGTTCTGAAATCCATGCTTTCGGTCGGTTATACCATTCCTGAAAAAAATATTCTTTTCTCTACCGGCCCTACTAAGACCAAGACCGAACTCCTGGAATCGGCGCGCATGCTTTACGAAAAAGGTTATAACCTTTTCAGCACGGCAGGAACACACAAGTTCTTTGCGGAAAATGGTATCCCAAGTACATTAGTTTACTGGCCAAGCGATAATAAAAACCCTTCGGCTTTAGAGATGATCCGGGAAAAGAAACTCGATATGGTAATTAATATTCCTAAAAATTATACTCAGGGCGAATTAAAGAATGGATATCAAATACGACGGGCTGCAATCGATTTCAATGTGCCTCTCATTACGAACGCCCGGCTTGCTTCGATTTTCATCCATGCTTTTTGCACAATGACACAAGACGAGATAAAAATCAAAAGCTGGGATGAATATAAATAAAAACCTGATTGACTAATTAATAAAAAAGGGGCATTCAGTTGATTCTGGACGCCCCTTCTCTGTTTTATCGCTTATTACTCCGCATCATCAAATAAAATTTGAATTCTATAAGCTTTAGGATACATAACTACAGAAGTATCCATAAGATGATAAACCGTAGTCATCGGTTGATCTCCCACCTTAAAAGAGTTTCTTCCCGATTTATCGATCAAAGCATCGGCAGGCAAATATTTGATATCTCCATCTTTTACACCCAGCAACAACGGACCATATATATATTTATGAACTCCCTGCATGGATAAATGATTTTCGGAAGGAAGCGCCTTTGCTATCTGATCAAATGTAATATCCAGTTTGTCTCCTTTAAAGAAAGAGCCTTTTACTGTGATAAAACCATTGGCAAATGAACTTTCCAAAGCCGCACCATTAAGCATAAGCTGTTGATGAGATGTCCATTCAGGAACAAAGAATGAAAGCTGAACATCTTTCACATTGTCATCAAATACCAATGTCGCTTTATTATCAAAAGGATAATCGGTTGAAAGTGTAAATACTGCCGTTTGTTTTCCTAATCGTATAGAATAATCTCCCGCTACAAGATTCGTAAATAAGATGCTATTACCCTTAACGAAAGCCGCATACTGGGCAGCCCTTGCAAGACCTTCCCCGCCTCTCATGGAACAACACCAGTGTGACTCCTGATTATCTACGGTTACATCTCTCAACCCATTCGCACCGCTACATTTCTGAGTACCAAATCCTCCATTTGCTCTTTGTGCAAAACAAATACCATTATAATATATCTTTTGCGCATCATTCAAATATTCGGGATTTCCCGTCTTTTCCCACAATTGTACAGCACTCATATAAGAATCCACAACAGCACAGGGTTCCGTCCACTGCGGACGTCCGAACCAATTATAATTTTCATAATTTTCTGTCATTCCGGAAGTCTTGTACGTCTTATAACGGTCTTTTGCCAATTGCAGCAGCTCTTCATTACCAGTTACATCATAATAACGAAGCATTGCTCTTACTCCTGTAAGAGTAGCATGCGTCTGTGCCTTGATAGCTTCAACATCGACCTTCTTATATAACTCTACGATTTCATCTATAATAGGAAGCAGGTCTTTACGTCCCGTTATTTCGTACGCCTGAATCAATCCATCCAGAAAAATAAAATCACAGCCAATATCGGTGGAGAGTATCCAACCGTTCATATGTTTTTCTATACGATTTCCGGCATGTTCTCCTGCATGATCACGTTTTGCAGGATCAATAGGATAATTTTCATGAAATCCTTTGGTAGGAATGGCCAGACTATCAAGCATAGTATTTAAAATAGCCAGAATTTTTTCATCTTTTTTCCACAAATAATATTCATTTAAAGCCCTGAAAAACCAACCGTGTGAAGACAACTGCTGTTCATCGACCAGAGAGTCCGGCTGCATATCACCAAAATACCCTCTCTGATTTACCTTTTCCGGAATACGTGCCAGAATTTCATTCAGATATTTAGGTTCACGTCCGGTTGCCTGAGCCTCCAGTACCAACGCAAGAATCGTCCGGCCCTCTGTATCACCGGGCCACCAAGACGACTCTTCATTCGTAAGAAAAATCTTATCAGGATGGTACTTTTCTTCTTCCATCCTATCAAAATTACGATGTAAACGGATCTGCAATTCGCCCCCTACCCGAACTTCTGAGAAATCTGCCGGCCTTAGCTTTCCATCGACAGAAACCGATTCCGATTGCTTACAGGAAAAGAATAGAAGCATTACTGACAAAAAAGCAAACAATAAATGTTTCATTAGGGTAAAATTTAGTAATTCAATTTATGTTTATTGTGTAACTTCATACATTCTTTCCGGAATCCATGCTAATAAAAAAATCAGAAAATCCCAAAATCTGCCGACGGAAGAAACCGAAACCTTTTCTCCCGGAGAATGAGGATATAAAATTGTGGGCCCTATTGCAATCATCTGTATATCGGGTAATAACTGATTCAATATGCCACATTCAAGTCCCGCATGCATAACTTCAGCCGTCGATTCTTTGTTAAACAACGTTTGATAAGCTTTTAAAGCTATTTGTTTAAAATCAGAATCAGAAGGAGTCCATTCGGGATAATCCGTTCCATACTCAACTTTTGCACCAGCCAGAGAAAAAAGGCTTTCTATAGATGAACAGGCCGCATATCTTTTGCTTCCTGAACAACTCCTCTCCAGAAATTTAATCTTTATCAAACCGGACGAAGTATTTATTATTCCCAGATTCGAAGAGGTCTCTACGGTATTTGCAAAACCGTTCAACATTCCAAGCACACCGTTATGAGCCGCTTCCACCGCATTAATCAAATCGTCCTGAATTGCTTCCGGTATTAAAAATTCCGGAAGAGAGACAATTGCAGCCTCAAAAGATAACGAATCTTCTATACCTCGATATTCTTCAATAAACATATCCCTGAAATCGGCAACCAGTTCCCAGAAAGGTTCTCCGTTATCAGCCGGAATTGTTACAACAGCCTTTGCAGTGCGAGGAATAGCATTACGAGCGTTTCCTCCACAAAAAGAAGCCAATCTGGCTCCATAATTAACGACAGCCTCTTTTAAAAAACGATTCATCAGCTTCAGTGCATTCGCCCGCCCCAAGTGAATATCAACACCGGAGTGCCCTCCTTTTAACCCGGATAAAACAATTTCTACAGCAATATCTCCTTCGGGAATAAATAAATCGTCCTTATATTGAAATGATATATCCAGGTCCGTACCTCCTGCACATCCGACACATATTTTACCTTCTTCTTCGAAATCCGTATTAATCAGCAACTCTCCTTTCAAAAAAGAAGAATCCAAGGCCGAAACGCCGATCATTCCTACTTCTTCATCAACAGTAAAAAGAGCTTCTATAGCACCATGTTTTATCTCGTTTGAGGCAAGAACAGCAAGAATCGCTGCAACTCCAATACCATTATCAGCGCCTAAAGAAGTCCCCTCCGCCATCACATAATCATTACCGGTCTTAAGAAGAAGAGGATCTGTAAAAAAATCAATATCCACGCTCTCTTCTTTCTGACAAACCATATCCAGATGCGCCTGTAAAATTACAGCCTTACGATCCTCGTATCCGGGCATTGCTGGTTTCCGGATCACAAAATTTCCTGTTTTATCGTTTTTATAATCCAAATTATGTTTTGAACAAAAGTTTTTCAGGTAAGCACTGACTGGCCCCATATGCCCGGTAGGACGAGGTAACTTCGTTAACTCATTAAAATAATACCAAAGCTGTTCAGGATAAAGTTCTTTCAGAGTTCCCATCTTCATCAATTTATTTGGATTTATAAAAAACCGGTAAAGCTATTACCGCCAAAAGACCCGTCAACGCGATCCAAAGCGTTTGTAAGGTATGAACTATCAAAGCGAACGCCGCAGCATCCGACTGCTGTATTCCTAAAGAAGTAAGCCCCAATATAACAACAAAATGCCACGGGCCTATAGCTCCCTGCACCGGAACAGCTACACTTATACATGTCAATACAAATACAAACAGACCATATACCGGAGATAACGCTTCAGTAAAACCGAATGCAAAAAAAGTAATATAAAAATAGAGAAAATAACCCAGCCATATTCCAATCGTATAAAATAAAAATAACCATTTATGCTCCATAGCCCAGAAAGAACGGAATCCCGTAAGAACATTCAGCATAAATGTTTTAATACGTATAAAAAAAGAAGATCGATGCGTCATTTTTACCAATATCCACAATATAAGCAGAACAACGATAAATACTGCCGTAAATAATAAGATCTTTTCAACCGTAATATCGGAAATAAAAGGAATTTTACCTTTAAATATGGAAAAATAGAAACGGGGTGACATACAAAACGATGCCAATAACAAAAACAAGACTGCAATAGTGTCGTAAAGCCGATCGACCAAAAGAGTACCTAAAACCTTCGAAAACGGAATATTTTCATATTTGGAAACAACTCCACAGCGCCAAATTTCCCCGATACGAGGCAATACCAGGTTTACGGCATAATTACCCCATACGGATAAAATCAACATCCAGCGTTTTGTCTTATACCCCAAAGGATTTATAAGCAATTGCCACCGGAGTCCCCTTATCATATTTGCTCCCAAACCGAAGATTAAAGAAAGCAATAAGAATTCATAACGCACACCGGAATTTACAACTTTCCAGATGCTGCTGAACTCAATATCTTTGTAGATATACCACAAAAGCAAGCCCCCCAGTAATAAAGGCAAAAAAACTTTTATTATTGAAACTGAGACTTTCTTTATTTTTGACGACATAAGATGACCTTCAACTTTTTTAAGTACTTTTGTCTTGTATATACTGTACAAAGATAAACATATTTGGGAAGAAACTTTAATTGCACAAAATAATGATGAACCGCGTAAAACCGAAAAAAGCGCTAGGGCAACATTTTCTAAAAGATTTGGATATAGCCGAACGCATAGCATCCACTTTAGATGCCTATATCGGGATGCCGGTTCTTGAGATCGGTCCGGGAACCGGAGTCCTCACCCAGTTCCTTTTAAAAAAAAGACACGATGTGACGGTTGTGGAACTCGATATGGAGTCCGTACAATATCTGGAAGAGCATTTTGAAGTTCTTAAAGGCCGAATTCTCCCTGCCGATTTTCTCCAATTAAATTTAAATGAGCTTTTTAACACTCCATTCTGTGTAATCGGTAATTACCCTTACAATATATCCAGTCAGATTTTTTTTAAAGTACTGGATTATAAAGATCTAATACCCTGTTGTTCCGGAATGATACAAAAAGAGGTTGCCGAACGGCTTGCTTCCGGTCCCGGGAAAAAAAGTTATGGAATCATCAGCGTACTGCTACAGGCATGGTATGATATCGAATATCTTTTTACTGTCGATGAAACGGTTTTCACCCCTCCCCCGAAAGTAAAATCGGCAGTAATACGTATGACCAGAAACAGCCGCACATCGCTAAGCTGTAACGAAGTGTTATTTAAACAAGTTATTAAAACTTCATTTAATCAGAGAAGGAAAACGCTTCGCAATTCCCTGAAAGCAATGCTGGGAAAAGAGAATGAATGTTTCAGACTCCCTGTCTTTGACAAACGTCCTGAACAGTTGTCAGTTCCGCAATTCGAAGAATTAACCAATATTGTAGAAACCCACCTTCCAAAAGATCTACAAGTATGACCGACATCAACAGATATGACCCGGAAATAATTCGTGAAATGATCCAAAACAAAGAGGATCAATCACTAATCAAATATTTAGACTCGCTGCACCCCGCCGATATTGCCGAACTATATTCAGAACTAGAGATAGACGAAGTGAAATATCTTCATCATCTACTTGACGATGAAAAAGCTGCAGATGTCCTGGTCGAAATGGACGAAGACGACAGGGCCAATCTCCTTAAAGAACTTCCGAACGAAGTAATCGCCAAACGCTTCGTTGATAATATGGATACGGACGATGCCGTCGAACTTATCCGTATACTGGATGAGGAATCCCAAGAAGAGGTACTTTCCCATATGGAAGATATCGAACAGGCGGGAGATATCGTCGATCTTCTCAAATACGACGAAGACACTGCCGGTGGATTGATGGGCACCGAAATGATTGTCGTAAACGAGAATTGGAGTATGCCCCAATCCGTAGATGAAATGCGAAAGCAAGCTGAAGAGGTCGATCAGATTTACTATGTTTATGTCGTTGACGACGATTTCCGTTTGAAGGGTGTCCTACCGATTAAAACAATGCTTACCAGCCCTTCCGTATCGAAAATCAAACACGTGATGAGTAAAGATCCCATTTCAGTAAAGGTAGACGAGAGCATAGAAACAGTAACTCAGGTAATCGATAAATATGACTTGGTAGCCATTCCGGTCGTTGACAGTATCGGAAGGTTGGTCGGAAGAATTACAGTCGATGATGTAATCGATGAAATTAATGAACAACATGATCGCGATTATCAATTAGCTTCGGGTATTTCGCAAGACGTAGAAAGTGGAGATAATGTTTTTCTCCAGACTGCTGCACGATTACCTTGGTTATTGATCGGAATGGTAGGTGGCCTGAGCAACTCTTTTATTTTAGGTGTATTCGAAAATAATTTTATTGCCAATCCCAAAATGGCACTTTTCATTCCTCTTATCGGAGGAACAGGAGGAAATGTCGGTATCCAATCCTCGGCTATTGTGGTTCAGGGACTTGCCAATAATACATTAAATGCAAAAAACGCATGGGAGCAGGTTCTTAAAGAAGCTACTGTCTCTCTCATTAATGCAAGCATCATATCCCTAGTCGTTTTCTTATACAATTATTTTACAATGGGACAGTCAACGGTTACGACCTCCGTCTCTCTCGCTCTGTTTGCCGTAGTCATGTTCGCTTCCATTTTCGGAACAATCGTTCCCTTAACCCTGGATAAATTAAAAATAGACCCTGCAATTGCAACCGGTCCCTTTATCACCATTTCGAACGATATTATCGGAATGCTGATTTATATGTGGATTGTATCTCTACTTACTTTTGGATAAATAATCCCGTATAAATATCGCCAAAACAATATTTGCAATTCTCATTTTTTGAAGAATCCCCTCAAAAAAATGGAAAAAATTACTATTTTTGCATGTATTGTAAATTAGAGGGTATATGGCTCGTTTACAAATTAACATCGGTTTTACTAACATTTAAAGAAAGCAACATGGAAAACATCGGTATGGGATTTATGCTTATGATAGTCGGAATGACAACCGTTTTCGCCATCCTTTTACTTATCATCTGCATCGCCCAGCAATTAATTCGATTCGTTAATAAATACATTCCGGAAGAAATAGCGGAGAATAAGAACAATACCTCTGCCACTCCGACCCTTTCCCCTCGTAAAGTAGCAGCTATAACCTCTGCAGTCAGCATAATAACCAATGGAAAAGGACGAATCGTCACCATTGAAAAACTTAAGTAAGCTATCCGAATTTTGTAATCAAAAAGTCAATCAATCCATATGAAAAGAGAAATAAAATTCAGCCTCGTGTTCAGAGACATGTGGCAATCGGCCGGAAAATATGTTCCCACCGTTGATCAATTAATGAAAGTTGCTCCCGAAATTATCAAAATGGGATGTTTTGCCCGCGTTGAAACCAACGGTGGAGGATTCGAACAAGTTAATCTTCTGTTTGGCGAAAACCCGAATAAGGCTGTGCGCCAATGGACAAAACCTTTCCACGATGCCGGAATTCAAACACATATGCTTGACCGTGGCTTGAACGGCCTCCGCATGAGTCCTGTTTCAGACGATGTCCGTCAACTATTTTACAAAGTAAAAAAAGCACAGGGTACAGATATTACCCGTACTTTCTGCGGATTAAACGATATCCGGAATATTGCTCCTTCTATCAAACATGCCAAAGCTGCCGGCATGATTTCACAATGTGCACTAAGTATAACACATTCACCCATTCATACGGTCGATTATTATACAAACATGGCATTTAAGCTTATCGAGCTCGGAGCAGATGAAATTTGTGTAAAAGATATGGCCGGGATAGGACGCCCTGTTTCTCTCGGAAAAATCGTAAAAAATATCAAAGACAAATATCCGGATATTGTAATACAATACCATAGCCATGCAGGTCCGGGATTTTCTGTTGCTTCTATCCTCGAGGTTTGTAATGCAGGTTGCGATATCATCGATGTTGGTATGGAACCATTATCCTGGGGTACAGGACATGCCGATTTACTGACAGTACAGGCCATGTTGAAGGATGCAGGATACTCTGTTCCTGAAGTTAATATGGAAGCCTATATGAGAGTCCGTTCTCTGATTCAGGAATTTATGGACGACTTCTTAGGACTCTACATCAGTCCTAAAAACCGATTGATGAACTCATTGCTTATCGGCCCGGGTCTGCCAGGCGGTATGATGGGTAGTTTGATGGCTGACCTTGAAACCAATTTGGAAAGCCTGAATAAATACAACCAGAAAAATAACAAGCCTCTCATCACTCAGGATGAACTTCTGATCAAATTGTTCGATGAAGTCGCTTATGTTTGGCCCAAACTGGGTTATCCTCCACTGGTAACACCTTTCAGCCAGTACGTTAAAAATATCGCATTGATGAACGTATCACAAATGCTTAGAGGAAAAGAACGCTGGGGAATGATTGCCGATGATATCTGGGACATGATACTTGGAAAAGCAGGTCAGCTGCCTGGACCGTTAGCTCCTGAAATCATTGAAAAAGCGAAAAACGAAGGAAGAGAATTTTTTACAGGAAATCCACAGGACAACTACCCTGATGTATTGCCCAAATTCCGGCAGATGATGACCGAAAAAGGATGGGAATTCGGAGAAGACGATGAAGAACTTTTCGAATATGCCATGCATCCGGCTCAATACGAAGCATACAAATCAGGAAAAGCAAAAGAAGATTTCCTTGCCGACGTAGCTAAAAAGAAAGCAGCAAAAGACGCTCCTGCACAAAATTCAATTTCATCTAAACAAGAGCCTCAGGTTCTTACCGTTGACGTTGAAGGTGAAAAATTCAAAGTAGTAGTGGCATTCGGAGAAAACGCAAATACACAAACGGGATCTGCGTCTGAAACAAAAACAGCAACTACCCCTTCTAACGGAGAAAGCAAAGAAGTTATAGCTCCTCTTGAAGGAAAATTCTTCCTTACTAAGAATGCCTCTGAAAAGGCTGTACAAATTGGTGATATGGTAAAAAAAGGTGATACTTTATGCTACATAGAAGCAATGAAAACCTATAATGCCATAAAATCTGAGTTTGACGGAAAAGTGGTTGATATATGCCTCTCAAACGGAGAGGCCGTATCGGAAGATGATGTCATAATTAAAATTCAATAAAAGATTATGAACATTTTTGAAAGATTATACGACATGACGGCATTCAGCAATATCATTGCTGAACCACAATTTCTAATTATGTATCTGATTGCTTTTATTCTTCTTTATTTGGGAATAAAAAAGCAATATGAACCTTTACTTCTTGTACCTATAGCATTCGGAGTATTGATTGCCAATTTTCCCGGAGGTGGTATGGGCGTAATCCAGGCCAACCAGGAAGGTCTCGTAACATTTGTCAATTCTCATGGAATAGAGGTAACAAAGAGTATATGGGAAATGCCCTTGCATGAAATTGCACACGAACTGGGCCTAATGAATTTCATTTACTATATGCTTATCAAAACAGGATTTCTTCCTCCTATTATCTTTATGGGCGTAGGAGCATTAACGGATTTCGGCCCGATGCTAAGAAATCTTCGTTTATCTATCTTTGGTGCCGCCGCACAGCTAGGGATCTTTGCCGTACTGCTATGTGCAATATTAATAGGCTTTACTCCTAAAGAAGCCGCCTCACTCGGTATTATAGGTGGTGCCGACGGACCAACGGCAATTTTCACAACAATCAAACTGGCACCTCATTTGCTCGGACCGATTGCAATAGCGGCCTATTCTTATATGGCACTTGTTCCGGTAATCATTCCGTTGGTAGTAAAAATATTTTGCACCAAAAAAGAACTTTGCATCAACATGAAGGAACAGGAGAAAAAATATCCTTCAAAAACACAAATAAAGAACCTGCAGACTTTAAAAATTATTTTCCCCATTGCCGTTACAACGGTAGTAGCCCTATTCGTTCCGAGTGCAGTACCTTTGATCGGAATGCTGATGTTCGGTAATCTGGTAAAGGAAATCGGCGCAAACACCTCACGTCTGTTCGATGCTGCATCGAACAGCATTATGAATGCAGCGACGATCTTTTTAGGCTTATCTGTCGGAGCGACTATGACAGTTGAGGCATTTCTTAATTTTCAGACAATCGGCATTGTGATAGGTGGATTTTTAGCATTTGCACTTTCGATTACAGGAGGAATTATGTCTGTAAAAATATTCAATCTTTTTTCCAAAAAGAAAATCAATCCTCTTATCGGTGCCACTGGATTGAGTGCTGTGCCAATGGCTTCCCGCGTTGCAAATGAAATAGCAACCAAATACGATCCTAAAAACCATGTTCTGCAATATTGTATGGCCAGTAACATTTCCGGAGTAATCGGTTCAGCTGTTGCAGCAGGGGTTTTAATCTCTTTCCTTGGGCAATAAACCAATAAATAAATTCTTACAAAAGGACGCTTTCGGACGGAAGCGTCCTTTTTATTTTCTCTAGGAACAAATAATTAAAAAATATTTGCCTATAACTATAATAACCGTATATTTACACTTAATTTGTAAAGTATATTTTTGACTTATGGAAAAGATGGATGCTCTTAATTCGGAGAATGTCAACAATGAATCTATTCAGGAAAATGAAACGGTAGCTACACAACCAGCCATTTCTGAAGAGAAGACTTTTTCCCAAGAGAGTTCGGTACAATTCGAAAATCTCACGAAAGAGCAAATTATTACAGCATTAAAAAACATTTGTGATAATTTGACTCTTGAAACTCCACGGCAGGAAATTGAAAACTTGAAACAAGCCTTTTACCGCATTCAGAAAAAAGAGGCAGAAACTCAGGAAAAAGCAGTTACAGAGGAAAAAGATAAAGAGAACGAAAATACCGAAGTGCCAGCTGCGACTCTTCCAAAAGATGAAAACGACGAACTTTTCAAAAATATCCTGAAACAAATAAAAGAAAAAAAAGCAGTCCTTCTTGAACAGGTCGAATTAGTACGGGAAAACAATTACCAGCTAAAACTATCCATTATCGAAGAGTTGAAAAAACTCAGTGAAAGCCAGGAAGATTTCGGTAAACTTTATAATGAATTTAAAACGCTCCAGCAACGCTGGAAAGAAATTACCGATGTTCCTCAAGGAAAAATCAACGAGCTCTGGAAAAATTACCAATACTATACTGAAAAATTATACGATCTCATTAAGATCAATATCGAAATGAGGGATTATGATTTTAAAAAGAACCTGGAATTAAAAACAGCCTTGTGCGAAGCCGTTGAAAATCTGAGTTCCGAAAAAGACGTGATTTCCGCTTTCCATCAGTTACAAAAATTACATGAAGAATGGCGGGAAATCGGTCCGGTTTCAAAAGAGCTGAGAGAAGAAATCTGGCAACGGTTTAAAGAGGGTTCGGCCGTTATCAATAAACGCCATCACGAACACTTTGAAGCATTAAAAGCTTCAGAACAAAAGAATCTGGAAGATAAGCAGGCTATTTGTCAAACAATCGAAGAAATAGATCTGACCTCTCTGAAATCATTTAAGGATTGGGAAGAAAACAGCAATAAAATAATAGAACTCCAGCAAAAATGGAGAACCATCGGCTTTACTCCTAAAAAGGAAAATACGGCCATATTTGCCCGTTTCCGCGCAGCCTGCGATAATTTCTTTTCAAAAAAATCAGAATATATAAAACAGGTAAGAAGCGAACTCGAAAGCAATCTGACGAAGAAGAAAAACCTCTGCGAGCAAGCTGAAGCATTAAAAGACAGTACCGACTGGAAAACTACATCCGAAAAACTAATTGCACTGCAAAAAGAGTGGAAAACAGTAGGCCCTGTAGCCAGAAAAGAGTCCGATGCCATATGGAAACGCTTTGTAAGTGCCTGTGATTATTTCTTCGAACTAAAGAACAAAAATACTTCATCCCAAAGATCTGTAGAACAAGAAAACCTGAAACAGAAAGAAGCTTTGATCGAAGAGTTGCGTTCTTTCGATACATCAGCATCCGATGCAATAGACAAATTGCATGAGTATATCAACCGCTTTAACCAAATCGGACATGTTCCGTTCAAGGACAAAGATAAAATATACAAAACCTTTCACGCTCTGATCGACGAATATTTCGGACAGTTAAAAGTCGACAAATCCGAGCGTAGAATGGAAAGCTTCCGCAACTCCATCAACGAAATGGTAAGTAATGCTCCGAAAGGTAAAATACTGGGAGAAAGAGAACGTCTTATGCGAACGTATGAACGAATCCGTACAGAACTACAAACCTATGAAAATAACATCGGATTTCTCTCGGTTTCTTCGAAAGGAGGTAACAGCTTATTAAAAGAGATGGAACGAAAAGTAGAAAAACTCAAAGAAGATATGGCTTTGATCATCAAAAAGATCGATACAATAGACGACAGTCTTTCCTAAAGAAATCAGAAATAAAAAGAGAGGCGGGAAACATTTCCCGCCTCTCTTTTTATTATCATTTGAACATCATCACGCTAATTCGGACAAATTCTTTTGAATCTCATCGTCCGTAAGTTCAAAATTTGTAAGGTCTCCGGCAAAATACTGATCGTATGCAGTCATATCGATCAGGCCATGACCTGAAAGATTGAATAAGATAGTCTTCTTGGTTCCTTCCTCTTTTGCTTTCAATGCCTCTCCAATTGCCGCAGCTATCGCATGAGCCGACTCAGGCGCCGGTACAATACCTTCTGTCTGTGCAAAGAGTGTTGCAGCTTTAAAAGTATCCAATTGATTAATCATCTGAGCTTCCACAAGGCCTTCATTTCTCAATTCACTCACAATCGAGCCGGCTCCATGATAACGCAATCCTCCGGCATGAATATGAGCCGGTGCAAAATTATGACCCAATGTATACATAGGAATTAACGGAGTATAACCGGCCTCATCACCGAAATCGTAAGTAAAACGACCTTTGGATAATTTAGGGCACGATGCAGGTTCCGCTGCAATAACGCGAATATCCCGGTTCTCAATCAATTTATGGCGCAGGAATGGAAAAGATATTCCTGAGAAATTCGATCCTCCTCCGAAACATCCGATTACCATATCCGGATATTCTCCAGCCATTTCCATCTGCTTCTCTGCTTCCAAACCGATTATTGTCTGGTGTAACATTACATGATTCAATACACTACCCAAAGTATACTTACAATTAGGAGTCTGCAACGCCAGTTCAACGGCCTCTGAGATTGCCGTTCCCAGACTACCCTGATAGTTCGGATGCTCCGTCAGAATCTTACGCCCTGCCTTTGTGGACATACTCGGCGATGCAATTACCTGTGCCCCAAATGTCTGCATAATCGAACGACGGTAAGGCTTCTGATGATAACTTAATTTTACCATGTACACCGCTAATTCCAGCCCGAAAGCTTTCGCCGCATAAGAGAGCGCCGCTCCCCATTGCCCGGCCCCTGTTTCCGTCGTAATATTGGTAGTTCCCTCGGCCTTATTATAATAGGCCTGCGCAATTGCAGAATTCAATTTATGAGAACCGATAGGGCTTACACTTTCATTTTTAAAATAAATATGGGCAGGCGTATCAAGAGCTTTTTCGAGTCCATATGCACGTACTAAAGGTGTAGGACGCCAGTTTTTATATTGTTCGCGAACAGGCTCCGGTATTTCAATCCATGCATCGGTAGTATTCATTTCCTGATGAGCCAATGCCTTTGCAAAAAGAGGATAAAGATCTTCTTCTTTCAATGGCTGTTTCGTCTGCGGGTTAAGAAGAGGCTGAGGCTTTTTCTTCATATCAGCGACAATATTATACCACGCTGTCGGTATATCTTTCTCACTAAGTATAAATTTCTTGATTTTTTCCATATTTCTATCTTTTCGTAATCTTACCGCATTTTTAGGTTTACAAAGTAAGCAATAAAATTCTTCAATAGCAATCATTTGACAAGTCATTTTAATTCTGTAAATTTGTACATTAATATCTAACTAATCATGACAAATACATAAGAGAACCCTCTTTCATCATTTTTCAATCGAACCCATAATCCACATATCTATAATCGACAAAAAGGGGCTCATCTTTCAAAGGTCAACAGATAAAAAACATTATTTTAATCCAGTCAAAACAAAAAATTATACGCTTCATGTCAAAAAAGATCATTTCAATAGTTGCATTGCTTTTCAGTTGCATTTTATTGTCAAATGCACAATCTATGGATAAAGCATTCCGGAAACCGGCGGTTGAAGAGGGTGACCACAATATCATACTTCAGAACCGCTTAGGCAACCGACTTACGGTGATGACATTCGGAGATCACACACAACTGGAATTTACTTATAAACCCAATGCTGAACGGAGGAAAGAGTTTTGGGCCCGCAATTTCTCGAACAGAGATAATCAAACCGTTCTTTTTCCGGAATTTATTTTCCCCGATATTTTCACAAAAGATGTGATCTTTGAATACGATCCGTTTACTACACGTATAAAAGTAAACGCTGAATCCGGTGCGAAAAACACAATTACATTAGTAAACGTCGCCGATGAAAACTGCTTTGCAATAGCAGCCCGCAGCCCTCTTTTGCTTGCATTCAAACCTCATGTGAAATTCGAACAACAAAACGGCTTACTTACCGAAAGATTTACCGAACGAGGTGAAGAGATAATCTCTTTCATTAAATTTCCCGGATTTGAAGCAAATCGTTTCCGTGTATTAAAAGACGGAACCTACTTACTTCAACTTCTGGAAAACGACGTTATTTATATCGGAGGAGAAGAGAATCCTTATCAGGTTGACCGGGTCATCCGCAAATTAGAGAATCTATCACTCGTCGAATTGATTTCCAGGAATGAAACCAAGCTGGAACCAATTCTCGGTTTTTCCGATATAAAGATCAATAATAATGAGAAGTTCCAGAAGGTTCTCGATTTCAACAAAAGAATGTACTATTCCATGCTTGACGAAGGCGGAGCCTCTTTCGGGGCTCTCGCCCGTATCTACTATCTGATATGGGTACGTGACTGCTCTATGTCAACATCTCTAATGGCGCGTGGAGGATCGACTTACGGTATAAAAAAGTTAGCGCCATTCCTTCTGAATAATCCTTCTATGACCCGGCGCGACGACGGAACAACAGTACCCGAGTTTATTCAGATATTGGGAAGTCGTTGGGGAAAAAGTGAAGATGATGGTATATTTTATGCATTACTCGCCCTCTTTACCTATTTCGAAACAACAGGAAACGACGACCTCCTGTACAGTGAAGCCTTTGAAATCGCACTCGAATCAATCGACCGTTTCATGGAAAAAACATGGGATGAGGATCTGAAAATGGTAGGAAGCGATACACGGGGAGAAACATCATTAAAATCGAGCCCGTACTTTGGCTACGATGTAGTAAATGGAGAAATGTACCATAATGAAGTTTTCATGGACGGAAACGACATTAACCTAGAACGAAGCTATAGTCTTTACAATCAAGTAAATACTTATAACTTACTGATAATGGCAAATGTACTTCTGTCCCAAAATCAACAGTTAGACAACGGACGCTCGGAACGCTACGCCCGCTATGCGAAAGAACTTAAAAAAACCCTGAGATCAAAATTCGTTTCACCGAAAGGAACTTTATATTCGGGGTTCGATCAATTTTCTGACGGCTCATCTAAATGGACATCTTTCGGAAAGGGATGTGATTATTGGGAGCATGCGTGGGCAACTTCTCTCGGTCCATATGCGCCTGTTCCAGAACTACAGCTAAAATCGGCTATAGAAGTACGAAACGACTGGGCTAAATACCGGAATATAGGATACTGCCCATGGAATACTCTTTCCAGAACCTTGTACGAATACAACGATATCAACTCTTTCGGATATGAAAAAATGCTTGCAGTGGAAATAGATGAAGCATTATCCCTCACAAAACGATATCCGATGATTGGAGCCGTAACGGAATATCAGGGAGAAACCGAAGGATGGAGAGCTCTCCCATTCCAGATCGGAGCTTTATATTACTCCATGAGCGCACAAATGATTCAAAACATGCCTATGGGAATAGGAGTAAGAGCGAGCAATTTCGTCGATTCCGTTACAAATTATCAATTCCGGCTTTCACGTATCGACGGAAAAGCAGAAGGAAAAGGCGATATTGTAAAAAGTTACCGTATCAATGGAAAAGAGTTGAAACATACGCTTCAATTGCCCGCCAGCCACTTACGTCCCGGACACAATGAATTAACGGTCACAAGAGGTGAGGCAAACGATCTATTCCGGATTTACAGCTCAACGGCAGAAATGCTGGAATACATTGAAAACGACAATCAGCTAACTTTCGATTTCAATAACCCGGTTGAAAGCCAGATCATAATCGAAAATTTCAACAAAATCAAAAACATAACAATCAAGGATACGGATAACAATGAAATTCCGTACACAACCACCGAGCTGAACGGAAAAACACTTCTCGAATTCCCGTCGAAAGGATATTTCAGTGTAAACGTTTCCCTTTAAGGAAAATACCCAACGTTTGATTAATCAAACGTTGGGTAACTCTATAAATCTGCGGAGCTAAAATAAAAATTATTTATTCCGAAAAAATATTCAATTTAAAGGAATTCCGAACCAATTATATTTATAAAACATCGATTTACGTTGAATTTTACTTTTCGAAAAATATGTGTCGAGCCATTGTTGAAACTCTTCGACCTGTTTTAAATTGCTGTCGAGCACTGATTTGAACTCTTTTATCATCTTTTCTTTCCCTTCATCGTACCGTATCTGCTCTAATTTCCCTTTCGCGCTGGATAATTTATCAACTGCAGCATCCAGCATTGCCTGTATCTCTTCATCCGGTTTTAGAGGTTTGAACTGATTATTCCAGTAAGCGGTGTATTGATTCATATATGCCACAGCAAGAGCATTATCTTCAATGGCAGAATTATATAAAGAAATCGTTTCCGTATCTTTTAAATATTCGATTTCGGATCTCACGGACTTTAACTTTTCAAAAATCATAGCATTAGAGACCCCATTTTTTTCAATTCGGTATGCCGATGAAAGTAATTGCTGCAAAGTATCCTGCTGCTCATAAATTGCTAATGTATCAGAATAATTGAAATAAGTTTTCTCATCTTCTGCCGGAGATTTTCCTTTTGTAAACTCTTCATTAGTTAAAGGATAATACAGGAATTGCCATAAATAATCGAAGGGCATATGCGAATGAATCATGGCGGCTGGTTCAGCTTTGAAATAAGCGTCATTTATCTTCCGCACGAACTTCCCCTGATTATTATAACCTGCGCCCCACGTCGGATCGAAGATATACCAGTTTCCGTCAAAGAAAACCGCATTCCATGAATGAGACAAATTGGCTAAAACACCTTTTTGCTTTGTATAACCTTGTATTTCATACGATTTAAACCCCAGTTCCGTACATATTTTATTGAAAAGAAGAGCATATCCTGAACATACGCCTTTTCTCGTTCTTAATACCTTCTCTATTCTTTCATCCTGAGTCTCTTCAAAATTAATCGTATACATATTAGCAATATCATACTCGATATTAGATGCAATCCATATAAAAGCTGCCCTCAATCGATCCTGCTCACTATCGAATTTTGAAAGAATATATTCTGTGATTCCGGAAACAGTTTCAGTTTTCTCCTTAGGAATCTCAAGCATTATCCGATCCACTTCAGAAAATCCGATACTATCGGGGGACTGACTGTAAGATGAGGTTATCCCTACGGATAAAAGAAGGATTAATACCAAGATTTTCATATAAACAAATTCTTATCCTATCTGTAATTTCTATTCTATGAAAAGACCTTAACCGGGCGCTTTGCCTTATCTGTATATTATAGTCTTTTCTAAACGAACACTCGACAATGTATTAATTACACAAACTAAATCTCTTTATTCTTTTGAATGATACATTTCCGGAATTTGTTTGGATACCCATAAACCAAAAGAAAAAAGATTATTCCCACAACAGTTGCTATTGCTTTATTTCTTTTGCTTTTCGATTCTGTGTTTTCCATGTTGTAATAAGTATACCAATATAAGAAAAAGAACCCTTTGAATAACAATCAAAGAGTTCTTTTTCGTGCGGACGAAGGGACTCGAACCCCCACGCCTCTCGGCACCAGATCCTAAGTCTGGCGCGGCTACCAATTACGCCACGTCCGCTTGACTTTGGTGGTACAAAGGTAACACTTTTTCATATACCACCAACTCTTTTACCCACATTATTACCTTCCGAGCGCTTCAGTATATTACGAATTGCCGCTTCAATTATAGTATCCTCTCCTTTGGCAACATCTTCGGGCAATAATTCAACTTTTACATCCGGCTCTATCCCTTCTTCTATATGCTGCATATCCCGGTCATATGTCGGAGCGGCAGAAAAACGAACGCTCCAACCAATGGGTATCTCGGATGTAAACGGAAATCCTCCGCCTCCGCCCGTTTTATCCCCCATCGTAACTACCTGCGGCATATAACGCATACGATTTACAAAATCATTCGTTGCACTGTAACAACTACGGTTAGTCAAAACAACGACAGGTCTCGTAAAAATTTCATATTCCGATGGTTCGGCATAAGTCGGTCTGGGTTTTGAAAAATCATTATGTCCTTTTCCCGTCTTATAACTAGTATATCCGACTAAGGTCTTTTCCTGAGTGAAACGGGAAACGATTTTTTCCACATTCGATAAATTTCCCCCTCCGTTATTCCGGACATCGAGAATCAAACCTTTGCAATGACGGAATTTATAAAATATTGCCTGTAAATTTCCTTCCCCTACTCCATTAGAGAAATTTCCGTAATAAATATATCCTATACTATCCTGTATGATCGTGTATTTCATACCTGCTGCAATCTGATATCTTTTACCCAAATATTTTTCATCAACTATTTTCCCGTCGAAATTCTCAGGGTAATCATCGAACCAAGCCTCATAACGGGAAACATCGAAAGCCGAAATAAGATTCACATGACCATCTTTTAATTCAGCAAGCATCTCTCCCATAAGATTAAAAAAAGTCTCTGTCGAAGTTATTCCTATCAAACGGTATTGATAATGTTCTTTCACCTCCTGCCAATCGATATCCTTTAAATCAAAAAAACAATATCGTTCATCCAGAATTGTCCATAAAGCCTCAAAATTTCCCTGGGCATTATTCATAAACACCTCGTCCTCACGGCAAGAATTACCCATAAGGGCTAGAAAAAGCAACAACCAACGATATCCTATTCTTCCCATAAATAAAAAGAATTTGGTTTAGATAATTGTTTTATCCGCTTTCCGCCAAAGGAAAGAACATCCCGGGCAAAGCCGATCATAAAACCATTATATACGGAATAAGCTGTAAGATTCGATACATCCCTACGGTAGAAATCACCATAATAACCGATGCGAAGAGTCATATTTCCTAATGGAAGGTCTGCTGTAATCAAAGCTTTACATGCCCTCTGATTATGAAAAGATGCAAAATGAACAATTCCTTTATAATCTTTCAATCCGAAAATCTCATAGTAAGATTGTCCGTAATGTGGAGAAAAGAGAGTTCCTAAAAAAGGAATATCGACCTGGGCTTTCAACGAAATCGGATAATTTCTCACATTAAGCTGATAAAGCGCTATTCCTGATAAATTAAGATTAAGAGAAACATTCGCATTCGCAGGATTATTTACATTCCGGTCATTATAAATTCCACCTATATACGGAGAAAAAGACCCTCCCGCAAATAAGGTCAACCGGGGTAGTGGCGTAAACCTATAATGATAGCCTAATGTATAACGTATCCCGCCGGATAAGTAATTCGCTGTTTTCGAAGGGTTCGTTGTTTTTGAGAAACGTGCTTCAAACGAATGGTACACAGAAAGTTTTTTAGATGGCTTACCAATAGCATGCATCCATTCCGTATGCAGATTCACACCAAAACCGGAATATTCCAACGGAGAAAGATAGGTATCGTATTCATAGCTTTTTCCAACACCAACCATCAGTGCATTATGAACCAGAGCCGGAGCGTCATTTTTCTGAGCCTTTACAGGGTAGCCACAGCAAAAGACACAAACGAAAAATAGACATTTTATGATTTTATATGTCATTCAAAAGGCAATAAATCTTCATTCTCTTCCAAATCTGCGCCCTCTTTATCTTCCGATGCATCTGCCTGCACTTCTGGAGGGTAACGCAAAAGTTCCAGTTCCTTCACCTGGGCCACATCATAAGTTGAAAGCCGTTTACCCTTTGCCCGGAAACTTTTCGTTGCAATAAATTCTTCGGCATCTATCTCAATTGTACCCCGGAATGCATCATTACCTCCAAAAACAACCTCAATTCTCGGATAAACCGTATCTGAAAGCAAAAGTAATTTCGACGCCGGATTTTCACCTAAGAAACTCTGTTTTTTTAAAGATTGTTCCAATTGAAAGCGTTTCAAATAAGGATAATTATTTTGGTCAGCATCAAAAAGAACAGCAGTCCATATCTTATTGGAGTCAAATTTTTCTATCCTCAGGATATCAGGTTCATAATGGTTGCTTATCTCAAAGGTCGTCGTATAATACTGCCCATCCTTATGTATAACCAATACCTGATCATCGCTCTGGAACTCTCCCAAATAATCACCGCGCCCGTCATAATTCAACCGCAACACATCCCGGTCGAACCAGACCTCACGTCCTCCTAATGTAGAACCACCTTTCTGTTTCAGCGATACTTTATGAATTTCCGCCTTTGTAAGAAGATTTCCCATCGATTGACGTCCTTTAATGGCAATAGAGCTAAAATCTTTCTCAAAGCTTAATATCTTCTGTCTGATCTTAGGCTTCAGCAACACCTTTATAACCTCAGCCTCACCATTCGGATTAGCACTGAAATAAAGAATACGCGACCCGGATTCACCCTGTGTAAGATCATACTCCTTATCACGAGTCACTCCCGTCACCGCAAAACGTTTTATATAACTAGCCCCGGCCTTTCCATTACGATAAGCGACATTATAAATCGTCCGGTTATCATTTCTTTTAAAAACATTCAGATATAAAACATTTTTCCCGACAAATAGCTTATCCGAAACTTTAACGACTTTGTATTTTCCGTCTCTGAAGAAAATAATTATATCGTCTATATCGGAACAGTTACAAACAAATTCATCTTTTTTCAGAGCAGTTCCGATAAATCCTTCTTCGCGGTTGATATACAGCTTTTCATTCGCCTCTACAACCTTAGTAGCAACAATCGTATCAAAACTTCGTATTTCCGTATTCCGTTTATAATTTTTACCGTACTTATCTTTTAGTCCGGAAAACCAATCGATCGTATATTGAACCAAATGAGCCAAGTGATGGTCGATCTGTTCAATCTGCGTATTGTAAGCAGCGATCAGGTCATCTGCTTTCTTTGCATTAAATTTTAGGATACGGCCCATTTTTATCTCCATCAACCGTAAGATATCTTCTCTATAAACTTCACGGACGAACAGAGACTTAAAAGGCTCAAGACGCTGGTCGATATGCTTAACCGCATCGTCCATATTCTCAGCATTTTCAAACCCTTTGTCTTTATAGATACGTTCCTGAATGAAAATTTTTTCCAGAGAAGCGAAAAACAATATCTCGAGCAACTCTCCCTTTTGTATCTCCAACTCCGATTTAAGGAGATTCATCGTATGATCTGTCGAATGTTTCAACACATCGCTGACTCGCAAAAAATTAGGTGAATCATCGGCAATTACGCAACAATTCGGAGAGATATTGATTTCACAATCGGTAAATGCATAAAGAGCGTCTATCGTTTTATCAGAAGAGACGCCAGGAGCCAGATGAATCAAAATTTCAACGTTATTGGCAGTATTGTCATCTATTTTCCGAATTTTTATTTTTCCCTTATCATTCGCCTTTAATATAGACTCGATTAACGTAGAGGTAGTTTTCCCATACGGAATCTCGGTAATGACCAAAGTTTTATTGTCGATCTTCCCGATTTTCGCCCTTACCTTTACGGAGCCTCCACGTTCGCCATCGTTATATTTGGACACGTCGATAAGTCCTCCTGTCTGGAAATCGGGATAAAGTTCAAACTCCTCTCCTTTCAGATAGGCGACTGAAGCATCCAGAAGCTCCACAAAATTATGCGGCAATACTTTAGACGAAAGGCCTACGGCAATACCTTCCACCCCTTGAGCTAATAGAAGAGGGAATTTTACAGGCAACGTAACCGGCTCTTTATTCCTTCCGTCATAAGAAGGTTTCCATTCCGTAGTTTTAGGATTAAAAACAACATCTAAGGCAAACTTCGTCAACCGTGCTTCTATGTATCGTGGAGCGGCAGCGCCGTCTCCCGTAAGGATATTTCCCCAGTTGCCCTGACAATCGATCAGCAAATCCTTTTGACCCAACTGAACCAGCGCGTCGCCGATAGAGGCATCGCCATGAGGGTGAAACTGCATCGTATGACCTACGATATTTGCAACCTTATTATAACGCCCGTCATCCAATCTTTTCATTGCGTGCAATATCCGGCGTTGCACCGGTTTCAGCCCATCATTCAGATGCGGCACAGCACGTTCTAAAATTACATATGACGCATAATCGAGAAACCAGTTCTGGTACATTCCCGAAATATGTGTTACAGAGTCGCCTCTGGCATTTATGGGAACTTTATATTCCGAATGAGTTTCTTTATCTTCCTGAGTGTCATCCAATAAATCTTCCGGTCTCATACAACGAATAAAAAATGGGATTTTAAGAGAGTTACGTCAATAATTGAGGTTACATGTACAAATATACGAACATAATCGAAAAAAATCACTTACTTTGCAGAGTAATTGAACTTAAAATATTTATAGAGAATAAAGATAATGGCACAGCAGGAAGATGTTTTCAAAAAGTTAGTATCCCACTGTAAAGAGTATGGATTTGTGTTCCCGTCATCCGAAATATACGACGGCCTTGGCGCTGTTTACGATTATGGACAAATGGGAGTAGAATTGAAAAACAATATAAAAAGATACTGGTGGGACAGCATGGTCCTCCTGAATGAAAATGTAGTAGGAATAGATTCTGCCATTTTCATGCACCCGACAATATGGAAAGCTTCCGGGCACGTGGATGCCTTCAACGATCCGCTCATCGACAATAAAGATTCTAAAAAACGCTATCGTGCCGATGTTCTTATTGAAGATTATCTGGCAAAAATCGATGAAAAGATCGAGAAAGAGGTCGAGAAAGCTGCAAAAAGATTCGGCGACGCATTCGACCGTACGAAATTCATGGAAACCAACGGACGCGTATTGGAACATCTGGCAAAAAAAGAAGAGGTGCACACTCGCTTTGCCAAAGCTCTGAACGATTCGAATTTCGACGATTTACGTCAACTTATCATCGATTGTGAAATCGCATGTCCCATCAGTGGCACCCGCAACTGGACGGAAGTGCGCCAGTTCAATCTGATGTTCGCTACAGAAATGGGCTCAACATCCGATGGAGCCATGAAAGTTTATCTCCGTCCGGAAACAGCACAGGGAATTTTCGTAAACTTTTTAAATGTCCAGAAAACCGGACGCATGAAAATACCGTTCGGTATAGCTCAGATAGGAAAAGCATTCCGCAACGAAATCGTAGCACGTCAGTTTATTTTCCGCATGCGCGAATTCGAGCAAATGGAGATGCAGTTCTTTGTTCGCCCCGGTGAAGAACTGGAATGGTTCAAAAAGTGGAAAGAGACCCGTTTAAAATGGCATAAAGCGTTAGGGTTAGGGGATAAAAAATATCGTTATCACGATCACGAAAAGCTGGCACATTATGCCAATGCCGCTACTGATATCGAGTTTGAAATGCCATTCGGTTTTAAAGAAGTAGAAGGTATCCATTCACGTACGGATTTCGATTTAAGCAGCCATGAAAAATTCTCGGGTAAAAAAATCCAGTACTTCGATCCGGAGCTGAATAAGTCTTACACTCCATACGTGATCGAAACATCCATCGGAGTTGACCGTATGTTCCTAAGCATTATGGCCGGTTCTTACCATGAAGAGACTTTGGAAGGGGGAGATACTCGTGTTGTCCTGAAATTTCCGCCTGCACTCGCTCCAATAAAACTGGCTGTATTACCGTTAGTAAAAAAAGACGGTCTACCGGAAAAGGCACGGGAAATCATCAACTTATTGAAATTCGATTTCAAATGCCAGTACGACGAAAAAGATTCGATCGGGAAACGTTACCGCCGTCAGGATGCCATCGGTACTCCTTTCTGTGTGACGATAGACCATCAAAGCCTTGAAGATAATTGCGTAACGATCCGTTTCCGTGATACAATGCAGCAGGAACGGGTTCCAATTGCTTCATTGCACGAAATCATCGCCGATAAAGTGAGTATGAAGAATTTGTATAAACAAATCACAGAATAAAAAATAAATGAAAGGAATCAATTGCCTGCTCACACTCTTCCTGGCAATAATATTTATTACTGCCTGCGATAAAAATAACGAACCTTCTTATGATGCGGAATGGAAAAAGCAAAACGAGGATTTCTTTTTTAATATTCCCAAAGATTCCATACCAATTCCACCAGATACTGCAAGATACCATAAACTAACTGACCTTAGTACTTTAGATGATATTTATTATAAAATATTAGTTCCCGGTAAAGG
Source organism: Bacteroidales bacterium (assembly GCA_029007825.1). Classification (GTDB taxonomy): domain Bacteria; phylum Bacteroidota; class Bacteroidia; order Bacteroidales; family JAQXIO01; genus JAQXIO01. The sequence goes on from JAQXIO010000032.1 coordinate 93,233, forward strand.
GGAAATTCCATATTTTACCGACTCCGTAAAAGTTATTTATACAGGATGGCTAATAAACGATTCTATTTTCGACACTACGGAAGGCAGTAAATATGAATTTACCGGCAGGCCTTTTAAGGTATCGGGAACTATTGCCGGATGGCGTACTGCCTTACAAAATATGCCCGTTGGATCCAAATGGAGAATTATTGTTCCGTGGGCTCTCGGATACGGTGCAAACGGAAGTGGTGATATTCCGGGTTACTCTACTCTAATTTTCGATATGGAATTAAAATCGATTATAAACCGGTAATTATCTATATCTAAATCTAAGATATACGGATATACTAAAAATAAAGGGGAGCTTAAAAAAGCTCCCCTTTATTTTCTATAATGCAGTAACTTATTTAATGTTACCCACTTTCAACAGATACTCTGCAATCTGAACCGCATTCAAAGCTGCACCTTTTTTTATCTGATCACTTACCGTCCAGAATGATAACCCGTTCGGATTAGTCAGATCTTTACGGATACGCCCTACATACACAGGATCTTTTCCCGCTATAAAAAGAGGCATGGGGTAGTCTTTCTTTGCCGGATCATCCTGAAGGATAATACCCTCAGCTTCGGCAAAAGCTTTACGTGCCTCTTCGATACTAACCGGAGCTTCTGTTTCAACCCAGGTTACCTCCGAATGTGCACGCATTACGGGAACACGCACGCACGTAGCGCTCACTTCAATATCCGAATGCATAATTTTACGGGTTTCATTATACATTTTCATCTCCTCTTTCGTGTAACCGTTATCGGTGAAAACATCTACCTGAGGAATCAGGTTATACGCCAGCTGATATGCAAATTTAGCAACTGTAGGCTCCTCACCTTTCAATAACTGTTCATATTGCTTAACCAGTTCATCCATAGCCGAAGCCCCTGCTCCACTCGCAGCCTGATAGGTTGCAACATGCACTTTTCTGATATGCGATACCCTTTCAATTGCATTTAATGCTACCACCATTTGTATCGTAGTACAATTCGGATTAGCAATAATACCACGCGGACGATTCAACGCATCCTCCGGATTCACCTCCGGAACAACTAAAGGCACCTCGGAGTCCATACGGAAGGCACTTGAGTTATCGATCATCACCGTGCCATGTTTTGTAATGGTTGAAGCAAAATCGACAGATGTTCCGCCTCCGGCAGAAACAAAAGCAATATCAATTCCCTTAAAATCGTCATTATGTTTTAACTCTTTTACGGTATACTGTTTACCGCGAAAGGTATAAACACGACCTGCACTTCTGGAAGAGCCAAACAAGACTAGCTCATCCATCGGGAAGTTTCTTTCATCGAGCACACGAAGGAATTCCTGTCCTACGGCTCCACTTGCTCCAACAATTGCTACTTTCATTTTAATGGTTCTAATAATTTAACTGAATATATAAATAAATCATTCAAGAATTAAATCTTTCTTCTTGTCACTCAAAATTTATTATTTGCTTAAACAACATGCTTTGAGAGCGCAAAGATAGTAATTTCTGAAACTTAATCGTATACTTTATTCCAATAACGACAGAGAGTTACCTGCATTTCCGACTTTTTGTAAACAAAGAAATCTATTTTCCAACAAAAAAAGGGTGAAACCAGAAGCTCCACCCTTACTTATTCTATCAAATTTGTTCCTCTTATTTTTTAGGACACTCTTTCTGACCTGGACACTCCTTTTTTCCCGGACACTCTTTTTTACAAGGCTTGTCCTTCTTATCACAACATTTCTCCTTCTTTTCGCACTTTTCAGTCTTGCAGCATTTTGGTGTTGCATCCTGTGCATAAACAGATCCTACTGTTGCTACCGCAAAAAGTAAGGCACATGAAACTATCAATTTTTTCATAAAACAATAAGATATTAATTCAGAATCAAAGATACATATCTTATTCAACCAGAGTATTTAATGAACTATAAATAAATCGAAAAGATACTTTCAAAAAGCTCTTTTTTATATTTTTGTTAGCTAATTATGGAAGAGTGGGAAAAAAGAACAGCCCTTTTACTGGGAAAAGAGAGAATTGATTATCTGCATAATTGCCATGTATTGGTTGTCGGAATGGGGGGAGTCGGAGCCTATGCGGCGGAAATGATAGCCCGGGCAGGCATCGGAAAAATGACTATTATTGACGCCGATATCATCCAACCATCCAATATCAATCGCCAGTTGCCCGCCCTACATTCAACCATAGGAACCCCTAAAAATATAGTTATGGAAAAGCGGCTATTGGAAATCAATCCGAAAATCGAGCTGCAATCTTTTCATGAATTCATAAAAGATGAACGGACAATTGATCTTTTAGAAAATAATTCTTTTAATTTTGTAATAGACGCTATCGACTCTGTAAGCCCGAAGGTTTACCTGCTCTATAATGCCATTTTACGCAACTTAAAAATCGTATCGTCTATGGGTGCGGGAGCAAAAACAGATCCTTCAAAAATTAAAATTGACGATATCTCCAAAAGCTATAATTGCGGATTGGCAAGGGTAGTTCGGAAACGATTAAAAGATTTAGGAATAAATAAAGGTCTACCGGTTGTCTTTTCGACGGAGCCAGCATTGAAAGATGCTGTTATTTTTACAGAGAACGAACAGAACAAACTAACTACGGCCGGAACTGTTTCATATATGCCGGCAATATTCGGATGCCTTCTGGCATCATATGTAATAAGAAATATCTGACAAATGATAGAAGTAAAAGGAATACATAAAAGCTTCGGAACATTAGAAGTACTCAAAGGCATCGATATGTCGGTAAAGGAAGGTGAAATCGTTTCTATTGTAGGGAGAAGCGGAGCCGGGAAAACAACCCTCCTGCAGATAATGGGCACTCTCGATCGTCCTGACAAAGGAGAAATCTGGTTCAACGGAAAAAACATAACAACTTTAAAAGAACAGGAGCTTGCTTTATTCCGAAACAGAAATATCGGATTTGTTTTTCAGTTTCACCAGCTGTTACCTGAATTCACGGCACTGGAAAATGTAATGATACCGGCATTAATAGGAAGAGAAAAAAGTTCGGTTGCAGAAAAAAAAGCGAAAGACCTGTTAAGCATGATGCAACTGTCGGACCGTTTCAGCCATAAACCGGCAGAACTATCCGGCGGAGAAAAACAACGCGTAGCAGTAGCCCGGGCATTAATCAATAATCCATCCGTAATTCTTGCCGACGAACCGTCCGGAAGCTTAGATACACAAAATAAAGAAGAATTACATCATCTTTTCTTCGAACTTAGAGAAAAACTAGGGCAAACATTTGTTATAGTTACACACGATGATGCATTAGCCGGAAGATCCGACCGTATTATCCGGATGAAAGACGGTATCATTATGATGTAAAACCAGAAGAAACAGAAATGGGAAAAAGTCAAAACAAAGAAAGAGCTACCTTCGGTAGCAAGTTAGGTGTCATATTTGCCTCCGTAGGGTCTGCCGTCGGATTAGGAAACATCTGGAGATTCCCCTATGAAACAGGGCAACAGGGCGGTGCTGCATTTATTCTCGTTTACTTAATTTGCGTACTTATTCTCGGTATTCCGCTTGTCATGGCCGAATTCTACTTAGGAAGAAGATCACATGCCAACCCGGTAGGAGCCTTTCGAGGGCTGGCACCCAATACAAAATGGTACCTGGTCGGTCTGATGGGTGTTTTTTCAGGGGTAATGATTATGGGGTTCTATTCCGTCGTATCCGGTTGGACCTTCGATTACATTTTTCAGGCACTCACCGGCTCTCTTTCAGACAAGACTCCCGAAGTATTTCAAAAAGACTTCACAGCTTTCAGCACAAATATATATAAACCCATTATCTGGGTTGTGATATTTATGATTATAACTCACGTGGTTATAATTTCAGGGGTAAAAAAAGGTATCGAACGCTCGGCAAAGATTATGATGCCGATGTTATTCCTGATCATAGTGATTATGTGCATTCGCTCCGTTACACTTCCCGGTGGAGAAAAGGGATTGCAATTTCTTTTTCATCCCGACTTTTCGAAAATCAACTCAAATGTAATACTTGGGGCCATGGGACAGGCCTTTTTCTCCCTTAGCCTAGGAATGGGCTGTCTGATCACTTACTCTTCTTATTTCGGCCCGAACGTAAATTTAGGAAAAACAGCAGTTACCGTTGCGTTATTGGACACAATGGTCGCCATACTTGCAGGCGTAATGATTTTTCCTGCCGTGTTCAGCTTCGGCATATCACCCACACAAGGTCCCGAACTTGTTTTTATAACTCTCCCGAATGTCTTTCAAAGCATGTCGTTCGGCTATCTCTGGGCATTGCTTTTCTTTTTACTTCTCGGCATTGCCGCTCTCACATCCGCAATCTCCCTGCACGAAGTCACCACATCTTATATGATAGAAGAATATGGACTTACTCGTTCTGCAGCCACTTCATTTGTCACCATTACCCTTATTATTTTAGGAATGATTTGCTCTCTTTCCGTAGGAGCATGGAGCAAATTTACAATTGCAGGGATGAACATATTTAACCTTTTCGATTTCATCTCCGCTAAAATCCTGCTTCCCCTCGGTGGTCTGTGGATTTCCATTTTCGTCGGATGGATCGTACCATATAACGATCTGAAGTCGGAATTAACAAATAAAGGAACTTTAAAATTCTACGGATTTAACTTTTATCGGTTTATACTAAGATATTTTGCACCGATTGCAATTATTCTGATATTTTTCAATGAATTGGGGCTTATCTCACTGTCATGAACAAAGATTTCTTCCACTTTACACAAGGGGAAAAAAGAGGTGTCCTTTTATTAATGATCTTTATCACAATTTTCATTACCCTATATACAGGTTCCCTCTATTTTCAGCCGATAACCAGAATAAATACGGTTCATGATACAATTTATATAAAATATTCCCCTTCGGATAACCCCAAAAACAAGACAAAACAAAAACAGAAAGCAAAATATGCTTCTGAAATTATAGTAGATCTCAACACGACCGATGTAACCCAATTAAAGAAAATACCCGGTATAGGTCCGGTTCTATCGGAAAGAATTATAAATTACCGTACCCTTTTAGGCGGATATTGCTCAGTGAAACAATTATCGGAAATCCGCGGAATCAATCAAAAAAAATACCGACAATTAAAAGTCTGGTTTAAGGCATGTCCCGATAATTGCAAAACGATACCCATCAATCTGGCTTCTCAGGAAACGCTCAGTAAACATCCTTATCTGAATATAGAACAGGTGAAATTTATAATGGAGTATCGTGAAAAAGAAGAAAAAATAAAAGACTTTCAGTTACTTTTATCATCAGGTAAATTCAGCCAAAACGATGTGAAACGTCTGGAACCTTATCTTACATTCGACTAAAGCAGCTCAACCGCCCTCTCTAAATGCATCCCTCTCGACCCTTTGAGCAAGATATAACTCTCTTTTATTGGATTGGCAGATAAGAAATCAACCAATCGATCGGTATTTTCAAAGGTATTAAACGGATTCTCACTTAATGAGGAAAACTCTTTTCCACATAATAAAACCTTATCAAAACCTCCCTTTTTAAGCCTTTCGATAATTAGCTGATGTTCTTCTTCACTACTAACGCCAAGCTCCAGCATATCACCCAGAATAACACATTTATGTTCTACCTGCATAGAAATAAAATTATCGACAGCGGCCTGCATACTGCTGGGATTTGCATTATAGACGTCCACTATTAAACGATTATGATCCGTCACTTTCAATTGTGAGCGATTGTTTACAGGAGCATAATCTGCAATGGCATCTACGATCGATAATTCCGGCACATTAAAAAAAGAGCCGACACAAATCGAAGCCAAGACATTACAAAAATTATAATCTCCGATCAATTGAGTCTGAATCTCTAAAGAATTATCAGGCATCAACCACTCTAATTTAAAAAACGGATCATTCCCGATAATCTTTCCTCTTGTATATAAACCCTCTGATGTTCCATATCTGACAACAGATAAACTTTCTACCTTATCGGCTAAATAGGTGTTTTCATTATGCAAAAAGACAGTACCGTTCCGTTCACACAAAAAAACATATAATTCAGTTTTCGTTTTAATTACCCCATCGAAAGAACCGAATCCTTCCAAATGCCCTTTTCCCACATTGGTAATAAGACCATGCGTAGGTTCGACGATAGCACAAAGCTCTTTAATCTCCCCCGGATGACTCGCGCCCATTTCTATTACGGCAATATCATGCTCTTTCTGTAACTGCAAAAGTGTAAGGGGAACACCTAAGTGATTATTAAAATTCCCTTTTGTCCAAAGCACATTATACCGGCGCTCCAGTACAGCAGCAATAAGTTCTTTTGTTGTAGTCTTGCCATTTGTCCCGGTAATACCGATAACCGGAATAGAAAACTGACGGCGATGATAATTTGCCAACTTCTGAAGGGTTCTCAGAACGTTATCTACTAATAAAATATTCGCCTTTTCATCGGCAAAAGCAGCCTCATCGACAATCGCGTATGCACATCCGGATTTAATAGCCTGCCGTGCAAAACAGTTGCCGTTAAAATGCTCTCCCTTAAGAGCAAAAAAGATAGAATCTTCCGTACAATTACGCGAATCGGTTACAACTTTAGGATAAGCTCTAAATAATGAATACAAATCTTCGATTTTCATAAATAACGATCTACTGAAACGACGTGCAAATAACGGAAAGAATTCGGATACCGCAAAGCATCCTTCCAAAATATCAAAGATATTTTCAAGAAGAACTCAGGTTCCTCTCTCCTACAAACAAAAAATTGAGAAGAATTCTGTAAGTTTGTAGCAGAATATATAAATTTTCCCGATGAGACGTTTTAACATACCCCAGACCATCAATGTAAAAGGAAAATTAATGGATTTTTCTACTCCTAAAATAATGGGGATTTTAAACGTTACTCCTGACTCATTTTATGCCGGCAGCCGGAAAAACACGGAAAAAGAAATATACACCCGCATCGAGCAAATATTAAAAGAAGGCGCCGATATTATAGACATAGGGGGATATTCTTCCCGGCCCGGAGCTGCCGATATAAATCCGGATGAAGAGATGTTCCGTCTTTCTGTCGCATTAAAAATATTGCAGAAAGATTATCCGGATACCATTATTTCCATCGATACATTCCGGTCCGAGATTGCCAAAGCATGCGTCGAAAATTACGGAGCAGCAATAATAAACGATATTTCAGGAGGAATGATCGATGAAAAGATGTTCGATACCGTCGCTGAACTAAAAGTGCCCTATGTCCTGTCTCATATAAAAGGAACCCCTGCGACAATGACTACTCAATGTCAATACGACGATTTATTGAAAGAACTGATTTTATATTTTTCCGAAAAAATAAATCAACTATACCGTTTGGGAGTCAATGATATTCTTCTCGACCCGGGATTCGGATTTGCAAAGAATCTGGATCAAAATTACCGGTTAATGAAAAATCTGAATAATTTATCTCTGCTCGAACTTCCGATATTAGTAGGGATATCCAGAAAACGCATGATCTACCAGTTATTGGAAATTTCACCGGAAGAAAGCCTGAACGGCAGCACTGTTTTACATACCTATGCTCTCATACAGGGGGCATCGATATTACGGGTTCACGACGTAAAAGAAGCAGCCGAAGCGATAAAAATCATTCAAAAATTAAAAAGTCAGTCATGAATTTACTCGAGCATTTCGGAATAAAAGACGTAATTGATATTTTGCTGGTAGCTTATTTTCTATACCAGACTTACAAATTGATGAAAATATCCGGTGCTACGGCTTTGTTCAGCGGAATCATGTCATTCATATTTATCTGGATACTGGTATCCCAAATACTCGAAATGCGATTATTGGGAGCCATTCTCGATAAATTTATGAGTTTCGGTATTATTGTTCTGATCGTGCTTTTTCAGGATGAAATCAGACGTTTTCTTTCAGAATTCGGTTCACATGGCGGATTAAAATTCATTAGTAAGATTTTTGCTAAACGCGAAACCTCGGCAAACAAAGATCGCTCCTACGTTATGCCCATCGTAATGGCCTGCATGAACATGGCCAAAACAAAAACAGGAGCTCTGATTGCATTAAAAGAAACAACCAGTCTTGAACCGTACATCGAAACAGGAGAACGAATCAACGGGGAAGTATCCACCAGGCTTATTGAAAATATCTTTTTTAAAAACAGCCCCCTACACGACGGAGCGGTAATTATAGACGGCGACACAATCGTAGCCGCAGGATGTATTCTTCCTGTGGCACAAACACATAATATCCCGAGAGAATTAGGGCTCCGGCATCGTTCCGCCTTAGGGCTGTCACAGGAAACGGACGCCAAAATAATCATTGTATCGGAAGAACGCGGAACCATATCGGTCGCTCATAAAGGAAAATTTACCCTCGATGTCTCAGGCGAAGAATTGCAACGAATTCTTTCTCAGGAAGATTAAACATTTCATCTCTTTGTTAAACTATGTAAATAGCATTTCTGCATTAAAAAATGGCAACAAATTGCAATCTCCATATTGCAAAAAAGTATACTTTTGCAATGCAAATCGAACCCAAAAACATAAATAATTAAAAATACAGCATTATGGACTTAATGAAAAAAATTATTGCCAAAGCTCAGTCCAATAAGCAGCGGATTGTGCTGCCTGAAGGGACAGAAGAACGGACAATTAAAGCGGCCGACGCCCTTTTGGCCGATGGAGTTGCCAATATCATTCTGCTTGGCAATAAAAAAGAAATCGAGGATTTGACTAAACAACATAATCTGTGTTCTCTATCAAAAGCAACGATAATCGATCCCGAACAAAATCCTCGCAAAGAAGAATATGCATCTCTCTTATTCGAGCTTAGGAAAGCTAAAGGGATGACCATGGAAAAAGCCCTTTCACTTGTAGAAGACCCGCTTTACTTAGGATGCCTTATGATAAAAAAGGGTGAAGCAGACGGAGAGGTTGCCGGTGCCCGGAACGCAACGGGAAATGTTCTTCGGCCAGCCCTTCAGATTATTAAAACCGCACCGGGAATAAGCGTCGTATCAGGCGCATTTTTAATGTTTATAAATAATCACTCTTACGGAGATAACGGAATTATGCTATTTGCCGATTGTGCAGTGATGCCTAATCCGAATGCTGCCGAATTAGCCCAGATTGCCGTATCTACCGCAAAAACTGCTAAAATATTGGTAGGCACCGATCCGAAAGTTGCAATGCTCAGCTTTTCAACCAAAGGAAGCGCTAGCCATGAAATGGTCGATAAGGTAGTTGAAGCGACCCGCCTTGCCAAAGAAATGGATCCTACTTTAAAAATTGACGGCGAGTTGCAGGCAGATGCAGCGATAGTCCCTTCCGTCGGAAACAAAAAAGCTCCCGGAAGCGACATTGCAGGACAAGCTAATGTACTTGTTTTTCCTTCATTGGAAGCAGGGAACATCGCTTATAAATTAGTTCAGCGTCTTGCCGGAGCAGAGGCCGTAGGACCGATATTGCAGGGAATTGCAGCTCCCGTAAACGACTTGTCAAGAGGCTGTTCTGTCGACGATATTTACAAACTGGTTGCAATCACAGCAAACCAGGCAATGGGAACAAAATAAAACAATATAAAATATACACTTTATGGCAGAACCGATTATTGAGCCCATTGAAAATTACGGACTCAGCACAAAAGATAAGAAAAAAGCTCTATTTTCCAAAGTAGGAGTTGTTGGTTGCGGACGTGACGGACAAAGTATCGTTGCCCTTATTGCTTCAGCCGGCATCGAAGTGGTTTTCATCGAAATAGAAGAAGAGCGTATAAAATCTGCAGCCAAGAAAGTCGAGCGCATCTTGGATAACAGAATAGACAACTGGGGGCTCACCTCTTCTGAGAAGAAGGCTATAATGGGAAGAATTACAGGATCACTCGACATGAATGATCTAAAAGATTGTGATTTTGTTATTGAATGTATCCGATACGATGATGAAACCGGAGAACGCAGTACCAAATTACGGAAAGAAGTATTTAAAGAGCTGGAACAAATTCTTGACCCGAATGCGATTATTGCAACCAATGCAACAACGGTTATTATCAGCGAACTGGCATCCGATCTCGTTCACAAAGATCGTTGTATAAGCCTTCACTTTATGATAGGTCACCCGGACGCAAAAATTATAGAAGTGGTAAAAGGAATTTATACATCCGACGATGTTTTAGACAAAGTACTCCTTTTTGCCCGGATGATCAAATACGAACCAATTATCGTACATGAAAGCAACGGGCTTGTCGGACAACGTCTACTCGTAGTCATGCTTAACGAAGCATGTCAGATGTTAATGGAAAACACATGTGATCTGGAAAGTATCGATAAGATGTTTCAAACCGGATATGGGCTAAGATTAGGTGTATTTCGCCTCGCAGATATCATCGGTATCGAAAAGATCGTGATGTTAATGGAAGATATGTTCAATGAATACGGGGACAAAAAATATAAGCCCTCTCCTATTTTGTGGAGGCTTTACCGGTCTAAACAACTGGGTGTTTACAGCGGAAAAGGATTTTACATTTACGACGGAACTACTCCGGTAGGAGCTAACATTCTGTTTTAATTTACAGGGAGGAAAAAATTATGAAGATATTGGTATTAAATTGCGGAAGTTCGTCGGTAAAATACAAACTCTTTGAAATGGATACCAAAGAGGTACTGGCTCAGGGAGGAATCGAAAAAATCGGGCTCAAAGGCTCGTTCCTGAAACTAACTCTTCCTAACGGAGAAAAAGTTATACTCGAAGGCGAAATACTCGAACATCAAAGTGCGATCGAATATATTCTGGGTGTTATAACAAGTGAGAAATACGGATGTATTAAATCACTCAACGAAATAGACGCTGTCGGCCATCGTGTTGTGCATGGAGGAGAAAAATTTAACAGCAGCGTGCTGATTACCGACGATGTGATACAAAAAATCATAGAATGTATCGACATAGCACCTCTCCATAATCCACCTAATCTAAGGGGAATCGAAGCCATCAAGGAATTGTTGCCTACATGCCCCCAGGTAGCGGTTTTCGATACGGCTTTTCACCAGACGATGCCTGATTATGCCTACATGTACGGCATTCCATATTCCCTCTACAAAAAATACGCAGTACGCCGTTACGGATTCCACGGAACAAGCCATAGGTACGTATCGAGAAGAGCTTGTGAATTATTGGGATTACCTTATGAGAAACAGCGTATCATTACTGCACACATCGGCAACGGAGGTTCACTCACGGCTATCAAAAACGGTGTATCCATCGACACATCGATGGGTATGACTCCGGTAGAAGGATTACTTATGGGAACACGTTGCGGCGACATTGACCCGGGTGTAATCGGATTCCTAATGGAAAAAGAAAACATCGGTGTCGCTTCAATGCTTACTTTGATTAACAAGCACAGCGGAGTATTGGGAGTATCGGGAGTATCTTCCGATATGCGGGAAATAGAAAGTGCTATCAAAGAAGGAAACGAGCGGGCTATTCTCGCAATGAAGATTTACAACTACCGTATTCAAAAGTATATTGGCGCATATGCCGCTGCTTTAGGTGGATTAGACGTTCTCGTTTTCACAGGAGGTGTAGGAGAAAACCAATATTCGACACGTTGGGAAGTTTGCAAAAACCTGGAATTCATGGGAATCAAAATCGACCCTACACTAAATGACGGTATGCGTGGTAAAGAAATGGTTATCAGTACTGCCGATTCTCCTGTCAAAGTAATCGTAGTACCGACAGACGAAGAATACATGATTGCATCCGATACGTTAAATATCCTAAGCAAATAACAGTATATCTTTTAAATAAAAACGGACAGAGATATCTCTCTGTCCGTTTTTATTTAAAAGATAT
>JAQXIO010000033.1 GCA_029007825.1 Bacteroidales bacterium
GCGGTCACAAAGATAAGGCTTTTTTATTTTGTCTCCAAATCTTTTATTGCCTTTTTTCTTTATTTCAATAAAAGACGCCTACGCTTCTTTCGTCCCGCTAGGGAATTCTCCTATCCCCCCCTCAAAGCGGCCACAAAGATAGGAATTGTTTTTCCTTTTTCCTAATGCTTTTCTGTTTTTATTTTTACTTTTTTCTGCCGAAATCGCTCAACTGACTATGGTTGAGGTTAATAGGGCCGATAGTTTTTTTTGAATATTTTTCGGACGGATTGGGGGGAGTGGATAATCATTATTGTGATGGGCGCTGGATTTTCTTTTGGGGACGGGATTTTCAGGAGGGGGGAGCGTAATTGTTAAGGGGTGAGGGGGATTTAAACATGGAGGGGGATGATTTTTCTAAATTAGTTATTTATGAGAAAGGGATGAGTGGGCCACTCAAAGTATCGGTTACCATTATGCTTTTGTTTTTATAACTAACGGTGGAGAATAATATGCGGCGGGATATTATCAACAGGCTTTTAGAGCTATTATTCATAAAAGGAATTGAACTGCCAAGGAACCACTGACTTTTCTTATATGGTATTAATTATGAAAAGAGATGGGCTTCCTTAAAAAACAGCCTCTTCAGACTCCCGCGTTGCATTAACAAACCGGGAATAGATTATCTGCTTCTCTAAAAAAGGTCACCAATATATAAATCCAAAAATATATCCGAATATGGAGAAGGTACTAATATTAACGGAGAGACGATGATGTAATTCCTAACAAAATAAAAAAATCCGAGAATGACTTTTTCTTCTTTCGACATTCTTTTATCCGAGGATTTGCAGAATAGGCTTATAAACAATGCTATTACCGTAAATGTTATCTGAATAAAAAAACAGAGAGGTGCAAAATAACGGATTCCGAAAGCAATATACTTCGGCCTATTTTTTGGAGAATCAAATAACTTTACGAAATTTGCAATTTGCTCTTCTTATATATTAATGTATTATGAAACATTTCTTCAAAACCTTTGCCGCTGTCGTACTGGGTATTTTTGCCGGTGGTTTTATTCTGCTTATCGGGGCGGTCGCTTTTGTTTCATTTATGGTAGGATCACTGAACAGCGAACCTTCTTACGAAGCAGCACCTAATACTATATTAAAGATCGACCTAAACGGACGGGAACGGGAATATATAAATGCCAATCCTTTCGCCGCACTGCTGGGAGAGAAACAAAAGGATTTATCTCTTCAAAAACAGCTTCAGGCCATCCGTACGGCAAAAATAGACCGGAATATTTCCGGAATCTATTTAAATGCAAAAAGCTGGGTTACCGGAATTGCATCTGCCCAAGCCTTGAGAAGGGCTTTACTGGATTTCAAAGAGAGCGGAAAGTTTGTAATTGCATATGCCGACCAATATACGCAGGCTGCCTATTATTTATGCAGCGTTGCCGACCGGGTTATCGTAAATCCTCAGGGTTCTATCGATTTACACGGTCTTTATGCCGAACGGAACTTTTATACGGGCCTTATGCAAAAGCTCGGCATCACGGCTCAAATATTCAAAGTAGGGACTTATAAATCGGCTGTCGAGCCTTTCATGCGTACGGATATGAGCGAAGCGAATAAATTACAGACATCGCTGTACCTAAACGATCAGTGGGATTATATCCTGAGCGAAATAGGCGAAAGCCGATCCGTTTCTCCTCAAACTTTAAACGGAGAGGTGAACAATATCCTGTCATTGAATGAGACTTCTTATTATGAAGAGATCGGTCTGGCTGACTCTTTATTATACCGGTCGGACATGGAGAACCTGCTTATAGAGATGACCGGGGTTTCTTCGAAGAAAGATTTGAAAATAGCCTCTGTCGATGAAGTTTGTTCTATTAAACCTGTTCAATCGGGAAAGGTATCCGATAAAATTGCCGTATTGTATGCAGAAGGCGAAATTACAGAGGCTGCGATGAACAGGGATATTTACGATACGGAACCTTCTATTACTTCCCGGTATTTAAAAGAGATTCAGGATTTAAAAGACGACGAATCGGTAAAAGCGGTCGTTATGCGGGTCAATTCTCCAGGGGGAAGTGCTTTTCTGTCAGAGCAAATATGGAAAGAGTTAAATGATTTGAAGGCTGTCAAACCTTTTATCGTATCGATGGGAGATGTAGCTGCTTCAGGGGGATATTATATTTCCGCCGGTGCCAATCTTATCGTTGCCGAGCCCACTACAATCACCGGCTCTATCGGCATTTTCGGCATAATTCCCGATTTTTCGGGTTTGTTAGGAAAAACGGGGATTACTTTCGATGAAGTACAAACAAATAAACATGCTAATTTCCCGTCGGTGATACAGCCTATGGACGAAGCTGAAAAGCAATCTATGCAGGCATATGTGGAACGGGGTTACCGTCTTTTCCTGAAACGTTGCTCGGAAGGCAGAAAAATGCCTATAGATTCTATGGCAAAAATCGCCGAGGGGCGCGTATGGAGCGGTGTCCGTGCTATGGAGTTAGGGCTGGTCGATGAATTGGGTGATTTGGATAAGGCTATACAGCTTGCGTCCGATTACGCCCAAATAAACGAATATGAAACCGTAAATTATCCCAAGCAGAAAGATTTCTTTTCTCTATTGATGGAAAACGGCCCGACGCAAATCGCTACTTCGTTTTTCTATCGGTTCAGCAGCAACGATATGCGTGATTTATTATTTATTTATCGCTTAAAAGATATTGAGAAAATCCAAGCCAGATTACCATTCGAAATGAATACATCTCTATAACGAATTTTTCTCCAACCATGAATAACAGCCAGACAGGACTCAGAAAATTGTTATCGCCATTCGGTCTTTTTTACCGGATGGCCGTTAACCTGCGCAATAATTTTTATGATTGGGGATTATTCAGGAGTACTCAATATAACGTACCGGTTATCTGCATAGGGAATATTACAGTGGGGGGCACCGGAAAGACGCCTCATACGGAATATCTGATCGAATTGCTTCAAAAAGATTACAGGATTGCTGTTATCAGCCGGGGGTATAAGCGGAAAAGCAAAGATTTTATTCTGGCTACTACTGAGAGTTCGGCTTCTGAGATCGGCGACGAGCCGTTCCAGATAAAACGGAAATATCCGGATGTCATCGTCGCCGTAGATGGCAACAGACGAAGGGCTATCGAAAAATTACTGAATCATCCTGATCCCGATATGCGTCCCAACATTATTCTTCTGGACGATGCATTCCAACACAGGAGCGTTACTCCTACCCTATCGATTCTCCTGATCGACAGCAACCGGATGATTTATGAGGATTCCCTTCTTCCGGGCGGTAATTTAAGGGAGCCGATACATGCCAAATCAAGAGCTAATATCGTAATTGTGACGAAGTGTTCCAAAAAACTAAAACCGATTGATTACAGGGTGATTACCAAGAATCTGGATTTATATCCTTACCAGTCGCTTTTCTTCACGACTCTGGAGTATGAAAATCTGCAACCGGTTTATAGCTGTGACGGAATGCAGCCGATACTTCTCGAATCTTTAGGAGATTACGATCATATCCTTTTAGTAACAGGTATCGCAACTCCCGAATATCTGGAAAAGAAGCTACTTGTTTTCAATCCGAATATAACGTCTGTCAATTATCCGGATCACCATCATTTCAGGAAAAAGGATCTGGTTTCCATATCGGAAAGATTCAACGGACTGAAGGGAGAGAAAAAACTTATTATCGTAACGGAAAAAGATGCCGTGCGCTTAATAGGTACCGAGGGATTGAACGATGAGATTAAAAAATCTCTTTATTACATTCCTATCAAGATACGTTTTACCCAACACCGGGAAGTGTTGTTCGAAAAGAAGATAAAAGATCATATCAACAATTTGAAGGGTGATAAAATTTTAATTTAATATACATATATGACAAATCAGCATACGGAAATTTCTACTCTGGGTGAGTTCGGTTTAATAGATCACCTGACCAAATCGTTCAAATTGGAGCAATCCAGCAGCGTCAAAGGTGTCGGAGACGATGCCGCTGTATTACGTTACGGTGAAAAAGAGATACTTGTAACCACCGATTTATTGCTTGAAGGGATTCATTTCGACCTGACTTATACTCCATTGAAGCATTTAGGGTATAAATCGGCCATAGTGAATTTCTCAGATATATATGCCATGAATGGAAAGCCTCAGCAGATTACGGTATCTCTGGGAATTTCAAAGCGTTTTTCGGTAGAGCAGTTAGAGGAGTTTTACTCGGGTATCAAACTGGCGTGCGCCCACTACGGAGTGGATCTGGTGGGAGGAGACACATCGGCTTCGCTTACGGGCTTTACTATCAGCATCACTTGTATCGGTATGGCCGATAAAGAGAAGGTGGTATACCGGAACGGGGCAAAGGAGAACGATCTGATTTGTGTCAGCGGCGATTTGGGTGCCGCATATATGGGGCTGCAGCTTTTAGAGCGAGAAAAGGCTGTATTCAAAGAGGCAGAGAGTGTTCAGCCGGACTTTGCAGGAAAGGAGTATATCTTAGAGCGGCAGCTTAAACCGGAGGCCCGGAAGGATATTATCGAATTACTCGCCGAACAGAACATCCAGCCTACCTCTATGATGGATGTCTCGGACGGTCTTTCTTCGGAATTATTACATATATGCAAACAGAGCAATACGGGATGCCGCATTTATGAGGATCGTATTCCTATCGACTACCAGACGGCAATTATGGCCGAGCAGTTCAATATGAACCTTGTCACGGCCGCCCTGAACGGGGGAGAGGATTATGAACTGCTTTTCACTGTTCCTTTATCGGAACACGAACGTATTTCAGAATTAAAAGGTATTAAGGTGATCGGCCATATTACCGCACCGTCATTAGGTTGCTATATGATTGCACGTGACGGGACGGAGATCGAACTGGTGGCTCAGGGCTGGAACTCATTAAAAGATTAATTTATCTGCAAATTATTTGGTGCATTAAAAATAAATTGTACCTTTGCAGCGTAAAACAACAACGATGGTACCATAGCTCAGTTGGTAGAGCAAAGGACTGAAAATCCTTGTGTCCCCGGTTCGATTCCTGGTGGTACCACCCGGTAGGGAAGTTAAGAAATTAACTTCCCTTTTTTGTTTAAACCTTAATAAATACAGATAGATAATCAATCGACTAATTATCAGTTTATTAAACCTCATTTTTATGAGTAAAAATCATTTAAAATCCGGTTAAACTGAAAAATATTTTCGAGGCTCAAAATAAGAAACGACCCGGTTAGCGTACACTCTGGTGTGCAGTCGGTGTACACTCTTTTCCCCTTTCAAAGACAACTTTTAGCTCTGAGGAATCCTATTATTAACCAAAGCAGCTAAAATCTATGGTCAAATTAAAATTTATTATTCGGGATGGCTCACTTGTACTGAGAATAAGCGAAAACAAAGACCGGTACTACAAATCGCCCGGACACCTCCTTCAAGGCAATCCGAATATCCAAAAACACTGGAACGGCGACAAAGAACGTTTCACATGCTATGCTGTCAATTACGAACAGAACAATCTGATACTGGATGACTTCAAGGCTATTTTTCTCGAATATTATAAAAAATCACTCGGACGCAGTCTATCTCAGATTATTTTTGCAAAGGCAATGTGAACCAGAAGGTGGAACCTTTTTCTGCCTGTGATTCCATACTTATTTTTCCTCCTAATTTTTCTACGATAGATTGAGATAATGCCAAGCCTAAGCCTGTTCCGGGCATTTCACGGTTCAGCTTTGTAAAACGGCTGAATATTTTATCCTGTATTTCGGAGGGTATGCCTATGCCTGTATCTTTTACGTAAAAACAAATCTCTTTTTCGTCGGTTATACGGCACCCGAAACGGATTTCACCGTTTTTCGTAAATTTTATGGCATTGTCCATCAAACCGACCAGCACCTGAACTACCCGTTCTTTTTCGGAGAAGATCATTATCGGGTCAAGTCCCGATTCGCAAACAAGATTTACTCCGGGCTTTTCCTGTAAACGTATCTTGAACAATTCGTTCAATTCTTTCAGCAAATCGTTTACATCGAATTCGGAGTAATTGAAATTCAGTGTTCCCGATTCAATTTGCGACAGGTCTAAAATATCGTTGATAAGCTGCAGCAAACGGCCGTTATTTTTATTTATAATATAAAGATACATGTTTTTTTCTTCTTCATCGACGGTCGTCGCCAACAGGGAGGAGAATCCTACAATGGCATTGAGGGGCGTGCGGATTTCATGGCTCATATTCGCAATAAACGCCGATTTGAGTTTATCAACCGAAATGGCGTTTTTCCGTTCGATATTGAGAAGGCGTTGTACATTCTTCAATTCGGAGATATCGTAAACTGTCAGAAGCATTTTTTCTTCTCCATCCATATTCAAATAGGTTCTCGATACGGAAACGTCACAAGGTGTAATCTGCTTGTTTTCACGGTCGAATATTTTCATGGATGCTTCCATCTTTTTAAAATCACTTTTTCTATAGAATGCCTGGCCGATGGTTGCTCTGATGCCGCATATTTTACAGCATTCATGGGTGCCGCACTCGCCGGATATAACTGCGTTCCTGCATTTCAAAAGTTCTCCTACCCGCTTTAGCGTGTCGTCGGGGGAAAGATGATTCAGGCGATAATAATTTGTTTTGCGTACTATGAAGTCTTTGTCTATCAATAAAAAACAGACATTCAGATTATGCAGAATCACATTATTTTTCTCTATTTCCTGTAAATTTATTTTTTCCCTTTGCAGGTTTTTCTGTTGTTCTTGTCTGTATTTCAATAATAAAAAAAGACAAAGAGAAAAAAAGACGGCGACCAGAGTATAGGACAATACCATATTTTTCAGGTATGATGTTTATTTTTAATTGTTTGCACAGAGCGCGCAAAAGTAGGAAATATCCTACTCTCTTTCTGCTAATTTACAAAGTTTTTATTTGCGTAACTTTTAAGTGGATATGGCTTTCTATAAATTTATTACCAAATACTCAAAGATACTATCATAACTTCCAAAAACGTATTCTCAATCCATACCCATCATGCCCTATCTATTTTTAAGAGGATTCTTCTTTTTAAAAGAAAAGATAAATTATTTTTGTCTGAAACAGAATATTAACCTATAATCACCCGATATGAAAAACTTCTTTTTGTTATTAAGACATGCTGAGATATAATAAAAATAACAGAGCCTGCAAAAATATTTTTGCAGGCTCTGTTATTAATTTTAGTTTCACAGATTAAGTTTTATCTGGATTTCCGGTATTGTGCCGGAGAGATGCCCATGTGTTTTTTGAAAAATTTCCCGAAGGTAGACTGGTCTGAGAAGTACAGCATATCCGCAACCTGCTGTACTGTCACTTTCGGCGTCTTCAACATAATTTTAGCCTCTACGATCAATGCATCATCAATCCATTTATTTGCGGACTTTCCAGATATTTCCTTTAATACGAGGGAGAGATATTGCGGAGTAATACACAGTGCTTCGGCATAAAACGTCACGCTGTGCTGTTCCTTGCAATTTTTGAATAGTAACTGCAAAAAGTGTTCGAACAACTCTTCTTTCCGGGAAAGCGCCGAGGGAGCGATAAAGTCCTCTTTCCCTACGGAAATATCAGCCACTTCAAGAAAAAAAGCCATAAACGAATTTTGTACCACTTGTTTCTGAAAGAAATGAGTACGTAATTTTATTTTGTTCCTCAACTGCAGGATATATTGGTCCAAGTGTTTCGTTTCATCCTGCTCAAATAGAGAACAGGGGTTCTTTTTTATCTGCATATAATGAACCATAGAGGGGTCGCGCCATTCAGGAAAGCAGTCCTGCAAAAAAGATTTGGAAGCGACAATCATACGTCCTTTAAAGTCAGGGCTGACATATACCGGCTGAATTATGTGCGTCGGCATTATCGTAACAAAGCTATTTGCTCCTAACGTATAAGGAATATAATCTATCTCTATTTTCGAGGTTCCTTTCAATACCAATACAATCACTAAAGCATTCAATCGTATCGGGACAAAGTCTTCCATCGTTTCATTTCGGTTCTCATCCGTTTCTCCGTCCAAGTCGGCTACCAATATTTCATCCAGAAAACTATCACATACCGTGATCTGTTTATTCAATTCTTCTATTTCAATTAAGGGAGGTGTATTCATACATAATCTTATTTTAGTGCGAACGGGCTAAAGATACAATCTTTTCAAATTACCCAATACCTTTTGTTTCATTTCTAACCAATTTCCGCTTAATCAGAACATAACATCAATCTGTATCTACAAATAGTTTCGTTTAAAACCAATTATGTAACAGAATAAACCTCTTTAGTTTTCTAAATAAAGGAGATATTTGCAAAAAAAGAAAAAGGTATTATCAATCTTTATGGTAAAAAAACAAATACTGCAAACAGCACTCGATCTTTTTTCCCAATATGGTATAAAAAGTGTAAGCATGGACGACATAGCCAAAAGCATAAGTGTTTCAAAGCGTACTATATATGATTTTTTCCATGATAAAGAGGAGTTACTTGTACAAGGTATCGGTTTTTACTATGACCAATTACTGGAATTCCTGAGCAAAATAGAGAAAGAAAACCTTTCGGCTGCAGAGATTATCCTTTTGCTTTACGAAGAGGTAATGAAACAACCGCGCTGGTACAATACAAAATATTATGAGGATTTAAAACGTTATCCGAAGGCTATGCAAAAGTTCGAAACTGAAAAAGCGGCTTTCTCTGAAAAATTTACCCGGCTTTTCGAAAGGGGGGTGAAAGAGGGCGTATTCGAACCGGGAGTGAATTTCAATATTATCACTTTATTCGCAAAAGAGCAAATTAAAATGCGTGTTCCTTCAGATGTATTTTCAAACTATTCAATCAAAGATATCTATAACACCATATTACTCACTTTTCTAAAAGGCATATGCACGGAGAAAGGGAGAACCATGGTAGATCGTTATACGTTAAAAAAAACGTATTTACAATAGTATAAATCAGGTATTGCTTACAAAACTAAAAAAACGATTTATTTAAATGAAACAACTATTTATCAGCAGGAAAATGATTCTGGCAACTTTTATTTTGCTATCGTTTCTTGCCTTCAGTTCTCTTCGCGCTCAGGACACACTTAAAATCGACCTGAATACGGCATTAAAGATTGCATTGAGTGAAAATCCGACTGTAAAAGTTGCGGATAAGGAGATCCAAAAGAAAAAATATGCACAAAAGGGAGCTTATGCTTCTTTGTTTCCACAAATTAATTTCGGAGGTGACTATAACCGGACGATCAAGAAGCAAGTGATGTATATGGATTTTCCAGGTTTGGGCGATTTAGGCGAAGGAAACCAAGGTGATGGCACCGGCAGCTCAAATAATGCAACATTACGAAACACCGCTACAGACAACAATAAAAATGATGCTTTGGATACAAGTAACGGTTTTGAGGTAGGACGAAGCAATAACTGGAATGTCGGGTTCAATGCGAGCCTGCCGCTTGTCAATGCGTCCTTATGGAGAAGCCTTGACATTTCCGGAATGGACGTAGAGTTATCCGTCGAACAGGCGCGTTCTTCCAAAATATCTATGGTAAACGAGGTCAAAAAGGCTTTTTACGGAGTACTGCTGGCAAAAGATTCTTATAATGTACTGAAGGCCAGTTATGACAATGCGATGGTGAATTATCTGGATATTAAAAAGAAGTTTGCACAAGGAACGGTTGCTGAATACGACCTGATCCGTGCGAGCGTACGCGTTAACAACGTAGAGCCTAATTTACTGGAAGCCGAAAATTCGGTAAAGCTTGCCAAATGGCAGCTAAAGGCTTTAATGGGTATGGACCTCGACGAGGTTATCGACTGTAACGGTTCTTTAACGGATTTCGAAACCGAGCTATACAGCGATTTTCTCGCTACCGATACTTCATTGGTTAATAATACGGATTTAATCCAGATGGATTTACAGACAAAATTGTTAGAGAAAACTTTATCTATGTATAAGGCGGACTTCTACCCTACTCTATCGGCTTCTTTCTTTTACCAGTGGAATGCAATGAACAATGACTTCAGGTTCAAGAATTATCAATGGAATCCGTATTCGGTAGTAGGGGTATCTCTTTCTATTCCTCTTTTCACAGGGGGTAGCCGTTATCACAAACTAAAAGAGACAAATGTATCTATCGATCAGATAAAGCTGCAACGGGAAAATACCGAGAGAAACCTGCAACTGGCTGTCCGCCAGTCTATCGATCAGATGAACACTTGTGTAAAAAAGTTCGGAGCGACCCAAAGAGGTGTCGAAGAGGCAGAAAAAGGGTATATGATCGCTCAAAAAAGATACGATACAGGGGCCGGAACTTTACTCGAACTGAACGATGCCGAACTGGCTCTTACACAATCGCGTCTCAATTTCAATCAGGCTATTTACGAATATGTGACATCAAAATCAAACCTCGAAAAGATTTTAGGAGAGCAAAAATAATAAACCGAATGTAAAGAATTGACGAATATAAAGTATGAAAACAAGTAATGTTCTGAAAACAGTTCCGGTAATGGCTTTAGCAATGCTAATGTCTTGCTCGGGTGAAAAAAAGGATGCGGCTACCGCTGCAGACAAGAATGAAAAGGTCAAGGTTAAAGTCGAGAGGGTATCGAAACAACCTGTGGAGCAGCTGAGCGAGTTTACCGCGACCGTAGAAGCTGAAGTGAAGAACAATATCGCTCCGCAAACGGCAGTGCGGATAGAAAAAGTATATGTAGAGGTGGGCGATCAAGTAAAGAAGGGGGAGATATTAGCTTCTATGGATAACTCTTCATTAAAGCAGGCTAAGTATCAGATGGATAATAATGAGGTGGAGTTCAAGCGTATCGACGAGTTGTATAAAGTCGGGGGTGCTTCCAAATCGGCATGGGATGCACAAAAAATGGCTTACGACGTTTCGAAGACGTCTTATGAGAATCTGGCCGAGAATGTACGGCTGCTCAGTCCGATAAACGGTATTGTTACAGCCCGGAACTATGACAGCGGGGATATGTACTCGATGGGGGCACCTATCTATGTGGTTGAACAGATTCGTCCGGTGAAGTTAATCATCAACGTATCGGAGAGTTATTTTACAAAAGTAAAAAAGGGACATGATGCTGATGTGAGGTTCGATGTTTACGGCGACGAGGTATTCAAGGGAAAGGTGAGCCTCGTTTATCCGACCATCGACCCTGCAACGCGCACTTTTCCGGTCGAGATAAAGATCGCGAATACGGACGAACGGGTAAGACCGGGTATGTTTGCCCGCGTTACCATGGATTTCGGTTCGGAGAACCGTGTCGTAGCGCCTGATCTTTCTATCGTAAAACAGTCGGGTTCGGGAGACCGGTATATCTATGTGTATAAGGACGGAAAAGTGTCTTACCAGAAGGTCGAACTGGGACGCCGGATAGGAGACCGCTATGAGGTGATATCGGGTGTAGAGGACGGCGACCAGGTGGTTGTGCACGGACAGAGCCGCCTTGCAAACGGGATGGAAGTAGAAATCGTAAAGTAAGAAGAGAATTATGAGTATATATGCAACAGCGGTAAAGAAACCGGTTACCACAGCCCTAATTTTCGTGGCAATCGTAATTCTCGGCCTTTTTTCCTTAAGCAGGCTTTCTGTGGATTTGTTGCCGGAGATCGAGACAAATACCATTATGGTTATAACGGCTTATCCGGGAGCAAGCGCCGCAGATATAGAAATGAACGTATCGAAGCCATTAGAGAACGTATTGAACAGCGTGAGCGACCTAAAACATATTTCTTCTTCATCGAAGGAGAATATGTCTATCGTTACACTGGAATTCGAATACGGAACGGATATAGACGTGGCGACGAACGATGTGCGGGACAAACTCGACGTGGTAGAGAACCAGCTTCCCGACGACGTAGAGAATCCTATTATCTTCAAGTTCGGAACGGAAGATATTCCAATCCTTATGCTTTCGGTCACGGCAGAAGAGAGCCTGAACGCTTTATATAAAATCCTGGACGACAAGGTTGCCAATCCACTGGCGCGTATCAGCGGGGTGGGTGCCGTATCTATTTCGGGAGCACCGATCCGGGAAATACAGGTTTACTGCGATCCTTACAAGTTAGAGGCTTACGGTTTAACAATCGAGGGTATTTCGTCCATTATCGCCCAAGAGAACCGGAACACTCCGGGGGGGTATGTGGATATCGGTTCTAATTCTTATTCTCTACGTGTTCAGGGGGAATTTACGGAAGCCAAACAGATGCTGGACCTCGTCGTAGGAAGCCAGAACGGAAAAAATGTTTACCTGCGGGATGTGGCCCGTGTCGAGGACAGTATCGAAGAGCGTGCGCAGGAGACTTTCAACAACGGAATCAAGGGTGGCATGATTGTCGTCCAGAAACAGTCGGGCGCAAACTCTGTAAATATTGCCAAGAAGGTGCATGATAAATTGCCTGAGATTCAGGCTAACTTACCTTCGGACGTACAACTGGGCGTTATCTTAGATACTTCAACGAATATCCTGAATACGATCAAGAGTCTGGAGGAGACTATTATGATTACTTTTATCGTGGTAATGCTTGTCGTATTCGTTTTCTTAGGACGTTGGAGGGCAACGTTCATCATTATCCTGACCATTCCGATTTCACTGATCGCTTCTTTCGCTTACCTTTTAGCGACCGGAAATACATTGAATATCATATCGCTGAGTTCTCTTTCGATCGCTATCGGTATGGTGGTGGACGATGCTATCGTGGTACTTGAAAATATAACTACCCATATCGAACGGGGAAGCAAGCCAAAACAGGCTGCCATTCACGCAACGAATGAAGTCGCAATTTCAGTTATTGCTTCTACTCTGACTATGCTGGCTGTATTCCTTCCGTTGACTATGGTTACAGGAATGGCCGGAATTTTGTTTAAGCAGTTAGGCTGGATCGTGAGTATTATTATGATCGTATCGACTATCGCGGCTTTGACGCTTATCCCAATGCTTTGTTCGCAGCTGCTTCGCTTAGATCCGAAGAAGGGGAAATTATACGTGTTATTTTTCACTCCAATAGAAAAGGCGTTAGATGCATTGGACCGGGGGTACGCGGCATTGCTGAATTGGGCAGTTCGTCATCGTAAAACGGTAATTACAGGAGCTATTCTCATCTTTGCAGGAAGTATGTTTTTAGTACCAAATATCAAAACCGAGTTTTTTCCGACGCAGGATAATGCACGAATCGGGATCACAATCGAACTGCCGGTGGGTACGCGCCAAGATATCACACGCGACCTTGCTCTAAAAATCGACAAAGAGTTCCGGAAGAAATATCCTGAGATCATCGTATCCAACTTTACCGAAGGACAGGCAGATACGGACAATACATATGCTTCTTTGAGCGAGAACGGCACACATATCATTTCTTTCAATATCAATCTGACAAGCATGGGTGAGCGCGAGCGCGGAATTGTTGAGATTTCGGAACAGATGCGTAAGGATTTAAGGGAACACACAGAGATTAAGAAGTTCGAGGTGCTTATCGGAGGACAGAAGGGCTCGATGGGAGGACAAAATACCGTGGATGTCGAGATTTACGGATTCGATTTTGTCCAAACGGATGCAATTGCAGCAGAGCTTGCCAAAGAGATGGAAAAAATCAAGGGGTGTACGCAGGTGAATATCAGCCGCGAAGATTATATTCCGGAGTATCAGATCGATTTCGACCGGGAAAAGTTAGCTCTGAACGGATTAAACTTATCTACTGCATCTCTTTACCTACGAAACCGTATCAATGGTTCGACGGCTTCTTATTATAGGGAGGACGGAGACGAATACGATATCAAGGTGCGCTATGCTCCGGAGTTCCGTCAAACGATAGAGGATATCGAGAACATTATGATTTACAACAATCAGGGACAGGGTGTCCGTATCCGCGACTTAGGAAAGGTCGTGGAACGTATGACTCCTCCTACGATCGAACGTAAGGATAGGGAGCGTGTCGTTATCGTATCTGGCGTAGTGGGACAAGGTGCCGCCTTAAGCGACATCGTGACAGCAACGAAGAGTATTTTAAAAGATATGCATCTTCCCTCAGATATCACATATACGATAGGTGGTGCCTATGAAAATCAACAAGATACATTTTCAGATCTGATAACTTTGATGATTCTGATCGTTATTCTCGTATTTATCGTTATGGCGGCACAATTCGAATCGCTGACGGATCCATTCGTTATTATGTTTTCGATTCCATTTGCTTTTACGGGGGTTATCCTTGGATTGACAATTACCCAGACTCCTTTGAGCGTTATGGCTTTAATCGGGCTTATTATGCTGATGGGTATCGTCGTTAAAAACGGTATCGTACTGATCGACTATACTATTTTGTGCCGTGAACGGGGAATGAGTATTATCAACGCCGTAGTAACCGCTGGTAAATCCCGTTTACGTCCGGTATTGATGACAACTTTAACGACCGTATTAGGTATGATTCCCATGGCGATCGACCAGGGAGAGGGCGCCGAGATGTGGCGTTCAATGGGTATGACGGTTGCCTGGGGGCTTTCTGTGTCCACATTGATTACTTTAATCATTGTTCCTGTGGTATATTCTTCATTCTCGGGAATGGGTGTGCGCAGGCGTCACCGCAAAATGGCCAAGCTGAACCAACTGGAGCAATTATAATTTAACGGATACTTTTATGGAATCCGGATATATAAATGACTGTTTTTTCTCTCTCCGCCTTAGGGAGGGAGAAAAAACGAACCAAACGGAATGATCGGGATTCCACTCTATGTTATTTTTTTACAAACATTTTAACCGAAAAGCAGATGAAAGCTGTATTTATATCATTCAACCAGGCTTATTATGAAATGATCGTAAGTATTATGGACCGCAATAATATACGTGGTTATACTTATTGGGAGACGGTTCAGGGCAGAGGCAGCAAAACCGGCGAGCCGCACTACGGCAGCCACGCCTGGCCTACTTTAAATTCTTCTATTCTCACCATTATGGAGGATGAAAAAGTAGATCATTTTCTCAAACTGCTGCATAATATGGATAAACAGACGGAAGCGCAGGGGTTACGCGCATTTGTATGGAATGTAGAAAAAAGTATCTGACCGTATGAGGGAACAGTCTATTATCAAATTTACTTTAGGAGAGAATAAAAAATCAGGATTGTTCCTGACTACTCTTCTTTCGGCCTTTACAGGAGGAGGGTCTTTGTATCTCTCGCATTTTCTGGGTTTTGGAAACGGGCGGGGGGTTTTACTTATCTTAGGACTTTGTTCTCTCGCCATAACTCTCTTTTGTGCAATCGCTTATTACAAATTGAAGAGAGAGGGATTTACAGCTTTGTTTATTTCGGATGAAGGCATCAACGATATTTCGACCGGGAACCGTATCGGTACGGTTATGTGGAAAGATGTGGAGTGCATCAAGATTATGGATGACATCAGTAATTTAAAACATAAGTATATTGTTCTAAAAGTCCATAATCCGGAGGTATATATCAGCCGTGAACCTACGCGGAGCAAGCGACGGTCTCTAAATCTGAAACTGCAGTTCTACGGCTCTCCTATCTGTTTTTCGAACCGAGCACTAAACTGTACTTTCGAAGAACTGGAAAAAGCCGTAACCGAAAAATATAATCTCTACAAGAGAAATCATCCCGACTCCATACATCAGGGATAAAGCATTATTTCCCTTATCTATGTGATCCAGGGGCTGCAAAAGGAAAAAGCGCAGATCATATGCGCTTTTTCAAACGTTTATGTGTTCTCCTTTAAAGTTTCAGTTTACCAGTGACAACAAATGGGAATGAAACTCATTCATATCTTCTTCGTCCATATACAGGGTAACAATTTCACCTGTACGTAAACTCAAATGATGTATTATCCCATTTTTTAAAAACAATTGAATGTATTTTTCCGATATCAGAATATCGAGCACATTATCATAATGGATATAAAGATCCTGGTTTCCCTGTTTATTCCAGAAACTAAATAGTTCTTCTTCAAAAACCACCCGATACTTTTCATGTCTGAATCGTCTCAACTTTTCTATTATGTCAAACCGTTCCATATTTCATCTAATTAAATTCCACATTCATTCATACAATGGTAAAAGGCTATATTAGGATATACATCGTAAAGATGCATAAGTTACTACCAATGCCATTGTTTCTGAGGAACAGTTATTTCCGGGCCATAAATAACCAGTGCTCATATACAGTTCATTCCGATCTTGTCAATACCAGTTGTGAAAAGCGATTTACGAAAACCTTATTTTCGCTGCAAGCCAGTTTAACGACCTAAAAAAGGAAAGGCGCGGTAACTGACTTTTTTCACAACACGGGCTCTGGAATAACCTCATAGAGAAAAAGTCAGTTCCGCACCCTTTACTATTACATCAAGATGTATATCCTTATAATGAATATACAACAGTAAATTGTGCAAAGGGTTTAGCGGAACCTTCTTTATATCCCATCTATGTTTTGAATTTTCCAGATTCGTGTTGTTGGGATATAAACATTGCTCACTTCGCAAGATTCTGTATTCACAAAATCTCTATACTCACAAATATACAAATTATTTCAATCGCGCAACGGGATGCTTTCTTTTTTAATTCGAAGCAAAGGCTCAGAATAGGAAAGCCCAATCACTCAATGATATTAATTTACCGTCTATACTTTTTTCTCACCGAACAGTATAAACAATTCGTTCATTCAACACGTTTTTAAAGTGTCCTTCGGGGCAAGTTATTCAGTTTTTTATTATAATTCTAAAAAAAGCGATATGAAAAAGATTGGTATTTTTTACAGCTCCGGCAACAATACCCTCGGCAAGATCGCCCAAGAGATCGGGACACAATTACATATTCCTGCGAGTGATATCCGGCTTATTTCCACTCTAACGCAAGATTCAATCCATAAGTACGATATGCTTATATTCGGTTCTTCAGAAAATTGTGACGGCAAGTTGCCAAAAGAGTGGGATGAAACTCTAACATGGTTAAAGAAAAGCGATTTATCCGGTATAACGATCGCTTTATTCGGATGCGGTAAATCCAAAGAAAACGGTGCTTTATACTGCAATGGCATGGGTATACTTTATGATGAACTAAAAAAGACAGGTGCTTCGTTTACCGGTTCGGTAACCATGGACGATTATCCGACCAGCGATTCTCCTGCCGTTAAAAACGACAAATACACGGGGCTTATAGTTGATGAGGGAAACGGTGACAAAGTATCTGAAAAACGTGTAAACAGATGGATTTGTATTCTCAATAACAATCCCGATACCCAAGACTTATTGTCTTCTTAAAGGTATCCGTTCTTTTCTGTGTGTTATAATGAGTAATAACCTAATTAATTTTTATACTTATGTATTTTTTATGGTATATTCTTATCGGACTTGTCTCCGGCTACATTGCCAGTAAAATCATGAAGGGAAGTGGTTCCGGGTTAATCATCAACCTGTTCGTTGGTATTATAGGCGGTGTTCTGGGCGGATGGTTGCTAAGTCTTTTCGGCTTTATTGCCATCGGGACGATCGGTAGTTTAATTACTTCCGTAATCGGTGCTATCGTTTTCTTATGGATCGTTTCTTTTTTTCAACGGTCAGCAAAAAAATAAGAAAAACATTTATAAAGAGGATGTGTACAATGGTTCCGGACTTCTAAAATTTACAGATTAATCATCTCTATTTACAAACTCAAATATTATATGTTATGGATCAGGATAAAATAAACAGAAAACTCAACTCTATGAAGGAGCAGGCAAAAGATATGGCTACCATAGCGGAAGGGCATGCTAAACTAAAATTGGATCAGACGAAAGATAAAATCGCGGATGCGACAGATAACGTAAAAGAGGCCATTCAACACGGTGCGGACGTAGTAAAGGAGAAAAGCGGCCAGATTGCCGATACAATCAAAGAAAAGGTACAAAAAGGTTCCGATCTTCTCAATGAAAAATTAAACAAATAAACTGTTTTTCATCTATAACTGACAGGGAAGTTTTTATTTAAAACTTCCCTGTTTGTATATCTTTTCCGAAATACAATACAGAATTGCCGTTATCGAATCCATTGTATTCCGCCAAACGCATAAAAGAAAGCATCCTCTTTTATTTTTGTATAAGCCAAATGAATTGTAATTTTACAGTGATCTATTTTTTTTAATCTATAAATAGCTTGCAATAAACGCTGCGCGTCTCAGCATAATTCAGGCAAACCTGATTCTGCGTTCGACTTGCAGTTTATTTTATGTTATGGAATATAATTTTGACGAAATAATCGACCGCAGCAACAGCGATGCTGTAAAAATCGAAGTACTCAAGAGCCAGTGGGGTCGCGACGATTTATTACCGTTGTGGGTCGCCGACATGGATTTCCGTACTCCCGCGTGCGTTACGGACAGTATCTTAAAGCGTTGCGAAAGAGGAATCTTAGGTTATACGGTTACACCCGATTCTTATTACGATGCTATCAGAAACTGGGTAAGCAAACGTCATAACTGGAAGATTAAAAAAGAGGATATCTGTTATTCTCCGGGCGTTGTTCCGGGTATTGCCTTCGCCCTTCACGCCTTTACCAATCCGGGTGATAAAGTTCTGGTACAACCGCCTGTATATTATCCTTTTTTCTTAGTAACAAGACGGAATAACAGACAATTGGTCTATGATCCTCTGGTTTTAAAAGCGGGACAATACAGAATGAATACGGAGCATTTCAGAAAAGCAATAAAGGGATGTAAGCTTTTTATTCTCTGCAATCCTCATAATCCGGGAGGGAGAGTATGGAGTAAAAAAGAGCTCGCAGAAATCGCAGAGATTTGCTACGAGAACGGCACTGTGGTCGTTTCGGACGAGATACATGCCGACCTTGCTCTACCGGGTTTCAAACATACTCCTTTCGCGAAAGTATCTAAAAAAGCCCGTAATAATTGCGTTGTGCTGATGTCTCCGAGCAAAGCATTCAATATGCCGGGACTTTCCAGCGCTTATGCTATTATAGAGAATTCGAAACTCCGCAAAAAGTTTTCTTCCGTTATAGAGGCCAATGAACTGCGAGGAGGGCATATATTTGCTTTCAGAAGTACGGAGGCTGCTTATACCGAAGGAGAAAAATGGTTGTCGGAGGCTTTGACTTATATTGCGGGTAATATCGCTTTTTTAGATGAATTTATCAAAAAGTACATGCCGCTAATCCATGCCGTACGCCCCGAGGCTTCTTATCTGGTTTTTCTGGATTGCAGGGAATTGAGGCTCAATCAGAAAGAGTTGGTTCACTTTTTTGTCGATAAAGCTCACCTTGCTCTAAACGATGGAAGTATGTTCGGCAGTGAGGGAAAGGGGTTTATGCGTATTAACGTGGGTTGTCCGAGAAGCATACTCGAAAAAGCTCTTCATCAGCTGAAAACGGCGTATGACGGGCTTAAGGATACAATATCCGTTTCAAAATAGAGGTTTCCGAACGATAAGGAAAATAGCTGCCATCGTATATTATTCACAATACTTACGGCAGGATAGCAAAAAACAAAACCGGATAAAATCCTGCTTGGCAAAGATTTTATCCGGTTTTAACTTTTTATCTGAAAGCTTTTACTCCGAACGACCGTAATGCAAGGGTAATACTTCTATCCAATAATCGTCAGGGTCGTGAATAAAATAGAGCCCCATTTCCGTATTTTCATAACATACCCATCCCATTTTTTTATGGTATTCGCGTATTTTATTATAATCTCCATCTACCTTTATGCAAAGGTGACTTTCATTATCACCCAATTCATAAGGTTCTTTCCGATCTCGCAGCCATGTGAGTTCGAGTGAAAAAGAGGTCTGTCCGTCCGTCAGATAGACCAAAACAAACGAACCGTCTTCCGCTTCTTTTCGCCTGGCTTCTTTCAATCCCAAGGCTTTCCCATAAAATTCAATGCTTTTATCAATATCCATTACATTGATATTGAAATGATCAAACCGTCCTTTTATTTCCATAAGTATTTATCATTTAAAAATCAATCGTTTCTCCTTTATGTGTCCAACCTACAAATTTACAATTATGTGCTTTCGCATACTCTCCGAAAGCTGCGGCTTTTTCATAATTTTCATCAAAATGCATGGGGACAAAAAGGGCTGTGCGTATTCTGTGTATAAATTGTTCCGCTCCTCTCATATAGTCTTTTCCTAAACGAGGATCGACCGGAAACATTACGAGATCGAGGCTATCCGCGACCTTTGCCAATGTGTCTAATTCTTTCAAATAGTCATTTTCAGCCTGCCGAACTTCTTCTTGCGTAGATTCTTCGTTCCAATGCCAATTATTCAAATCGCCGGCATGGAATATTTTTTTGCCTTCCACGCAAATCAGAAAAGAGATTCCTATATCGGTCGAGCCAAAAGCTTCAATACTCAGGAGATCATCTTTGTATGTTTCCAGCTTATCCAAAAAAACTATATCATTCTGCCCGGGTATTTTCCGGTCACGGGCCATATCGCCCGACAAAATATATCGTATATCGTGTCTGTTATGGTTCCATGTAAAAATCTCAGGATTGAAATGGTCGAAATGTGCATGTGAAACCAGCACATAAAGGTTTCCGGGCCTTTTCAAAAGATATTGGTGCAGCCATCCGGCTTCACCGTTTTTACCGGTATCTTTATAATAATCGATAATTATCGTAAAGGATTCTCCTTCTATCACAAAACAGCTATGATATATGTAAATGAGCTTCATTTTCTTCTTTTTACCGTTCGAGAATATTTATTTTGACAATGATAAAAATTTATTTTCTGTTACTACGGACAATTAACCTGATTTTATGATTATTATCGAAATTACAGGTTATCCGTCATTTTCAGCTGCCGAACATTTATAAACTTCTTTCCGGTCTCTATTGTTTTAATTTCACAAACCAAACGATGTATTATTATGAACGAAGTTTTAAAAAAAGGCGTGGTACTCGATTTCAAACGATTGATCGATTACTCCGAAGGCAGCATAATCAGCAAATTGATACTGAATAACAAGGGGGGGAATATCACTCTGTTTTCTTTCGATAAAGGACAAGGATTGAGCGAACACAGTGCCCCCTTCGACGCAACGATTCATTTATTGGAAGGAGAGGCGGAAATTACACTGGACGGAAAACCTTACAAGGTAAAACAGGGAGAGTCTTTTATTTTACCTGCTAACCATCCTCACTCCGCAAAAGCTACCGACCGCTTCAAGATGCTGCTGGTCATGATTAAGGGAGAGCTAAATTAAATTTTCTGCTATTTCCAGATACTATGCGCGAAGCAACTTTTCAGAAGTGCTTCGCGCATTTTTCTACCATCTTTTCTCCGGTTTAAACCGATTAATCTTCCAAGTGTCCAAATTTGCCTGCATTAAAATCATTATATGCCTGCAATATTTCTTCTTTCGTATTCATCAGGAACGGCCCGTAAGCTACCAAAGGTTCTTTTATCGGCTGTCCGCTCAAAACCAAAAGAGTACTTTCTTTTTCGGCCCGGAGAGAAATATGCGTACCTACATTTTTAAACAAGATAAAATTATCGACGGGGGCTACTTCTTTTCCGTTTACCAGTACACTACCTTCTACTACCAAAATTCCGGTATTATAATCTTCGGGTAAATCAAACGCTATTTCCGTTTTATCTTTTAACCGCATATTATACATTTCGATGGGGGTGAAGGTATGAGCGGTTCCTTTCACTCCGGCAAATTCACCGGCGATAACTTCGATCGTTCCTTTATTTCCGGGAATTTCGTATTTTGCGATCTGAGCATTCGTTATGGCCTGATATGCAGGAGGACTCATCTTATCTTTTGCGGGAAGGTTAATCCATAGCTGTACCATTTGAAACGGCCCTCCTTTTCTACTGAACCCGACTTCATGATATTCTTTATGCAAAATGCCGGAAGCGGCAGTCATCCACTGAATATCTCCCTCTTCTATCACACCTTGGTTTCCTTTACTGTCATGATGCGCAACTTTTCCGTGGTAAGCAATCGTGACCGTTTCGAATCCCCGGTGCGGATGTACCCCTACTCCTCTGGGCTCATCCTTCGGAGGAAATTCCATTTTGGCATTATAATCCAAAAGGAAAAAAGGACTCATTCTTCTCTGATCGATATTATACCCATGGGGAAAAAAGTTGTGTACCCTGAAGCCATCGCCTACCATATGAGCCGGAGGAGGCGGTAATATCTGCTGTATTTCTTTCTCTGATTTCATAATTACCGGTATTGTTGTTTTTTATAAACAGCCGATATGAATGCAAAGTTCAAAATAACGGAGATTCCGAATGAAGATGAAAAGGCCGGGGATTTATAAACCTTTCTTTCTTTTTGGCCGTTATTTTAAACGCAATAGCACAAATAATATATTACAAAAACAGGTGAGCCATGTCAAAAAAAGTAGCAGACCAATTAGTTGAAACGTTAGCCGAAGCGGGAGTGAAACGTATCTATGCCGTGACGGGAGACAGTTTGAATGAAGTGAACGATGCCGTGAGGCGTAACGGAAAAATGCAATGGGTACATGTGCGCCATGAAGAGAGCGGCGCTTTTGCGGCCGGAGCGGAGGCTCAGCTAAACGGAGAACTGGCATGCTGCGCAGGCAGCAGCGGCCCGGGACATGTGCACTTAATAAACGGTCTTTACGATGCCCATCGTTCGGGGGCTCCGGTACTTGCCATCGCATCTACTATTCCTACTACCGAATTCGGCACCAAATATTTCCAGGAGACGAATACGATCAAGCTTTTCAGCGATTGCAGCTATTACAACGAGGTGGCTACTACTCCGGGGCAGCTTCCGCGCATGCTCCAATCTGCCATACAAACTTCCCTGTGGTTCAAAGGTGTCAGTGTTGTCGGATTACCGGGCGACCTTACAGCCGAAGCAAGTGAAGATATCTGCTCTTCAAAAAAACCTTTTCCCGTACAAACCGCTTCATCTCCATCGGAAGACGATATAAAGGAGTTAGCGGCTCTCCTGAATAATACAGAAAAGATATCTATTTTCTGCGGTATCGGAGCAAAAGATGCTCATAAAGAGCTGGTCGATCTTTCGCTAATTCTCAATGCTCCAGTGGCTTACTCGTTCAAAAGTAAAATGGAGATCCAGTACAACAATCCGAATGAGGTCGGAATGACGGGTTTGCTGGGAATGCCGTCGGGTTACAGTTGCATGCACGATGCCGAGGTTTTGTTATTGTTAGGTACCGATTTTCCTTATGCTCCTTTTATGCCTCAGGATAATAAAATCGTACAAATCGACATTAACGCAAACCGTCTCGGACGCCGTGCCAAGCTGTACATGGGTCTTTGCGGGGACGTAAAAGATACATTACTCGCTCTTATGCCTCATCTGAAGAAAAAAACGGATAATTCATTCCTGAAAAAACAGCTTTCTTATTATTCGACGGTTAAAAGCAATCTGTACACTTATGTTAAAGATATGGGCGACGAGAATAAAATCCACCCGGAATATGTCATGTTCGCGGTGAACGAACACGCTTCAGACGATGCCGTGTTCACCGTCGATACGGGTATGACCTGCGTATGGGGTGCCCGTTATCTTGAGGCTACAGGAAAGAGAAAGATGCTGGGTTCTTTCAATCACGGATCAATGGCCAACGCCATGCCGCAGGCTATCGGAGCGGCCTTTGCCTATCCGGGAAGAGAAGTTATTGCCTTATGCGGCGACGGTGGCTTGTCTATGCTGTTAGGGGACTTAGCAACTATCGCCCAGTATAAACTCCCTATTAAAATCATCGTATTCAATAACCGTTCTCTCGGTATGGTAAAGTTAGAAATGGAAGTTGCAGGATTGCCTGACTGGCAAACGGATATGTTCAATCCGGATTTTGCCATGGTCGCTCAATCGATGGGCATAGAAGGCTATACTGTAAAAGATCCCGGCAAGGTTTACCTGACCTTGAAAAAGGCTTTGAAAGAAAAGGGTCCTGTACTCATCAACATTATGACGGATCCTAACGCTCTTGCGATGCCTCCTAAAATCGAGTTCGGACAGATGATGGGATTCGCCCAATCGATGTACAAACTTATCATGAACGGAAAATCGAAAGAGGTTATTGATACGATCAATTCAAATATCCGGCATTTTAAAGAGGTTTTTCAATAATACCTATTCTAAAAAAGGAAGATTGTTCTTCCTTTTTTTATTTACTATATGCCCGGGGATAACGAAAGATGATAGCGGCAATCGCCCCCAATCCCATCAGAAAAGGGTAATAGAGATAAGGAACTATTTCCAATGGGTTGACTCCCGCGAGGCCGGATGCGATGAGAAGTTGCGCTCCGTAGGGTATCAGCCCTTGTACAAAACAAGAGAATGTATCCAGCAGGCTCGCTACCTTACGACCGTCAAGTCTGAACTGATCACTGATTTTCCTCGCTATGGGGCCGCAAATAATCAAAGCAATAGTATTATTGGCCGTACAGAGATCGGTAAAGGATACCAAACCTGCAATAGCGGCTTCGGCGGTCCTTTTAGAACGGATATTTTCTGTCAGGCGCAGAATCAGCCAATCGATTCCGCCATTGAAACGAATGAGCTCAAACATTCCACCTGCCATCAAGGAAACAATGATCAGCTCACCCATATCGCTTACAATACCTTTGCCAACGGCAGCCGTCCAGTCCCAGATTCCGAATCCTCCTGCCAAAAGACCGATCAGTCCAGAGAGTATTACGCCGAGGGTTAAAACCGTAATAACATTTACTCCAGATAAAGCAGCAACCAAAACGACCAGATAGGGTATTACTTTCAGCCATTCCACATCCTGAGCCGATACAGCTACTGCATCTACTAATTCCTGTCCCTGAAAAATATAAATCAGTATAACCAATATGGCAGCGGGCAATACAATCCGGATATTGACTTTAAATTTATCCTGCATCTTACATCCCTGCGTCCGCGTAGCGATGATTGTAGTATCCGAAATAAAAGACAGATTATCGCCGAACATCGCACCTCCTACCACAACCCCTAACATTGCAGGCAGTCCTATATCGGTCATGGAAGAAATTCCCGAAGCTATGGGGGCCAATGCCGCAATCGTACCGGACGAGGTTCCCATTGCCATGGAAATAAAACAGGATGCAACAAAAATACTTGCCATAATCATATCTTCGGGCAAGAGATAGAGCACCATATTTACCGTAGCATCAACGGCTCCCATGGCTTTTGCGGTACCGGCAAAAGCTCCCGCCAAAATAAAAATCACGATCATCAGCATGATCGTATCGTTTGCCGCACCTTTACAGAAAAGATCGATACGGGATATCAGTTTTCCTCCACGGGAAGCTAAAATAGCAATAACAGAAGCTACCAGAAAAGCTACGGATACGGGCATTCTACTCAGATCGCCTGTAAATATAAAGGTCAATATATAGAGTAAGAAAAAGATGCCAAGCGGCAGAAGTGCCCATCCGTTAGGACGGGGGGTCATCTCTTTATCCGAATTCATTTTTATCCTGTTATTATAAATTTATTATCAATCAATTTACGCCGAAAGATAAAAGAAATTTATATCAGCGGCAAATTTCAATAAAAAGGAAATTTACCCATTTTATTCTTCTTTTCCTTATAAAGCATTTTCTTCCGATATCGAATGAATCATTCAAGGTGTCTGCTTTATCCGGCTTCCTTTTACAGCGTAATAGAGTATATATATTTCTCCAAAAACAATCGGTATCCACGTCCAGCGCCAGTCGCCATGCAGCCAATCGGCCATAACGCCTTGTATAAAGGGTATGATCCCCCCTCCGACTACGCCAATCATCAAAACACCCGATGCTTTCGTCGTGTATTTTCCCAGTTTATCTACCGCCAATGTAAAAATGGCCGGCCACATAACCGAATGGAACAGACCTATGCCTGCCAAAATCCACGGATTAGAAAAAATCATTGCCAACACCAGCAAAACCGAGGCACAGAGGGACGCAACCGTCAACTGAGACCGGGACGAGATATTTTTAAATAACGAGCTGACGAAACGCCCGGCCAGAAGCAATGTCCAATAGAGTGTTGCCATGGCTGTTGCTGCCGGAGCATATTTTCCTCCTAACTGTACGGCATACATATTTATATTCGCACCTACCGCAACTTCTATTCCTACGTAGAAAAAGAGTCCCCACAGACCTAATTTCAAATGGGAAAAAGACCAGATGCTTTTTTCGAGCACTTCGTTCGCCGATGTGGCGACCCTGCTTATATCGGGCATTTTCACCTTTCCCGTAACCCATGTAACGATCAGGACAATTCCCATCAAACAGATAAAGGGGAGAATAAACTGCTCTGAGCGCACCAGATGCAACGGTGTTCCGGCAAATATAATATAACTGACAATCAGAGGCGCGAGAGCCATACCGACGGAGTTTGTGGTTCCACCTATCATCTGCCGTTGCAAAGCAGTCGTTTTACCGACGGAACAAACATCTAAATAAAGGTTCAGCACTACCTGCAAAACCGTCATTGAGATTCCAACGATGAAAGAACCTAAAAGGAAAACAAAAAAGCCGGTCGATATTTTATTCCCCATAACCGACAGTGCGGTAGGTTTATAAACATGCAATAAAACTGCCGATTCATATACGGCCAATCCGGTAATCAGAATAAGAAGCGCCCATACGGAAGTTTTCCTGTATCCGTATCTGTCGAGCCATTTCGACGCAAACCCTTCGGAGAGCGGATAAGCCAGAAACCATGAAAAATTAAGCAACGTGACCAAAGCATTGGTTATGTTTCCGTCGCCGGGAAGCATAGCAGATTTCAGAGGAACCTGAAACTGTTGATTTATAACCGTAAAAACCCCGATAATAAAATATAAAAAGAGCATGACAATAAAGGGAACAATTGCATTGCCTACCGCATTTATCCGTTTATCTTCCATCTCCCGATATGGTTTCTTTTTTATTTTTCATATACTACTTAACAATGTTTCCGGGTCAAAAGATTTCAATAAAATTTAT
>JAQXIO010000034.1 GCA_029007825.1 Bacteroidales bacterium
GACAAAAACCAGATAAAAAACCTCGAAATCGATCACTCAACCCCCACCGACTCACGAAACTTCAACTCCCAAACCACAAACACTTATAGACATTAGAGGAGGGGAGGATACGATAATGCTGCATAATGGGTACTATAAAAATTGGATAATGAGGAAGAATTTTAGACATTAGATTCTTTGATTCTATGTTTTTACCTTTTGATACTGTTCTAAGGATTTAGAACGATTACTTAATTAAATTATATGATATTATAAGTTCGATATCTGTTTTGAAATATTGAACTTGTTCTTTTTATATTTTCAAATTGATGCATCCTTTAGTAGAATAGCTATTTCTTTTATGGTAGATTGGTGAATGCCTTTCTTTTTAGTATTTTTGTAAATACTAAATAATGATTTATTCAAAATTAGATAGGTGTAGTATCTATTCTTAGTTTTGCTTTGGTTGAATAATTAATAAATGCTCCTATGCCTCTTAATTTACCTGAAAATCTTCCTGCAATAGAGCTGTTAAAAAAAGAAAATATCTTTGTTATAGATTCTTTGCGGGCTGCACAACAAGATATTAGGCCTTTGAAAGTGGTGATTTTGAATTTGATGCCTATAAAAATTACTACGGAAACAGATCTTGTCAGGGTTTTGACGAATTCACCTTTACAGGTTGAACTGGATTTTTTAAAATTATCTACACATACCCCTAAAAATACTCCGATTGAGCATTTGAAAGCTTTTTATAAAGATTTCGATGAAATCAGTAAAAATAACTATGATGGCATGATTATTACGGGTGCTCCGGTAGAGCTTCTTGATTTTGAAGAAGTGAATTACTGGGATGAGATAAAACGAATCTTTGATTGGGCTCATGATCACGTGACATCGACACTGTATATTTGTTGGGCAGCTCAGGCTGGATTGTATTATTTTCATGGCATTCCTAAATACTCTTTGCCTATCAAGCAATTCGGAGTTTTTTTGCATTCTGTAAGAGAGCAAGGCTTACCTCTGTTTAGAGGATTTGATGATGAATTTTATGTTCCTCATAGTCGTAATACGGAAATAAAAAGAGAAGATATTCTTTCACATCCTGATTTGACTTTACTTTCGGAATCTGAAGATGCCGGTGTTTATATTGTTATGGCAAGAGGTGGACGTGATATTTTTATTACAGGACATTCTGAATATTCCCCATACACGCTCCATAATGAGTATATGAGAGATGTAAAAAAAGGCTTGAAGGTTGAAATTCCTCAGAATTATTATAAAGATGATGATCCTGGTAAGGAACCTATAGTTCGTTGGAGGGCACATGCAAATCTCCTTTTCTCAAATTGGCTGAACTATTATGTTTATCAGCAAACGCCTTATAATCCTGATGAAATTGAAAGTCTGGAAAATCTTATATGAACCAATCAGGCAAAATCCGAAATATAGAGTTATTAGCACCAGCTAAAAATCTTGAAATCGGGAAAGAAGCAATTATACATGGGGCGGATGCAGTATATATAGGAGCACCCCAATTCAGTGCGAGGGCTGCTGCTGCGGTTTCGGTAGAGGATATATCAGAATTGATTTCGTTCGCCCATCGTTTTAGAGCGAAGGTGTATGTTGCATTGAATACCGTTTTGTCAGACGATGAACTTGGTGATGCTGAAAAATTGGTTCATATTTTATATCGTTTAGGTGCAGATGCGTTGATAATTCAGGATTTTGCTTTTTTTGATCTGGATTTACCACCCATACCGCTACATGCCAGTACGCAGATGGATAATCGTACGATAGAAAAGGTGCAATTATTGGAGAATCTGGGATGTGAGCAAATCGTTTTAGCCCGGGAGCTGTCATTAACAGAGATTCGTAGCATTGCAGAAGTTTCTACATCTTCATTGGAAGTGTTTGTACACGGTGCTTTATGTGTTTCCTATAGCGGGCAATGTTACATAAGTCAGTCGTATTGTAAAAGAAGTGCAAACCGGGGTGTTTGTGCCCAATTTTGTCGGTTACCCTATTCACTTGTTGATGCCAATGGAAAATTATTGTTGAAAGATAAACATCTGCTTTCCCTTAAAGATTTAAATCGTTCGTCTGATTTAGAAGCTTTATTGGATGCCGGAGTCTCTTCTTTTAAAATAGAGGGACGGCTGAAAGATTTATCTTACGTAAAGAATGTTACGGCTTATTATAGGAGAGCTTTGGATCTAATCTTTGAAAGAAGATCAAGTGAATTTAGAAGAAGTTCTGATGGAATAAGTGAATTGTTTTTTGATCCGAATTTGCGGAAGAGTTTTAACAGAGGATTTATCCATTATTTTTTGAATAATAAGGAAGAAAATATAATCTCGAAAGATACTCCGAAATCGAAGGGTGAAAAAGTCGGAGTTGTAGATAAAGTGACTCCTAATTATTTTACCCTTAAAACGTCTCATAATTTTAATAACGGTGATGGTTTTTGTTATTTAAACGGAAGAGGAAATTTTGAGGGGTTTAGATTAAATAAAATAGAAAATTTTCGTTTTTATCCACTGGGAAAAACAAATCTTCGTCCGGGTATTGCTTTATATCGTAACTATGATAAATTTTTTGAAGACTTACTTTTGAAAAATAGTGCTGAACGTTATATATTCGTAATAATGCAATTACGGAAGTATAAGCATGGGGTTGTTCTTGATGTCATGGATGAGAAAGGTAATGCAGTTTCACTTGCACGCGAAATAACTAAAGAAAAGGCGAAAACGGATCAGGAGGAACTTCAGTTTCGAGTATTATCTAAATTAGGAAATACCATTTTTAAAGTAAAGGAGATAAATATAATTGATTGCCGGGATATATTCTTACCCTCTTCTTTTCTATCGGATATACGTCGTGATGCATTATTACTTTTTGAACGCTCGTTAACAATACGAAGACCTCTGTCTCTTCGGAATAGATCCTATAATAAAATCTTGATTAAAGATAAAGAACTTGATTATAAAGCTAATATTATGAATTCATATGCATCCCGCTTTTATCAGAAGCATGGGGTGCGGACAATTGAGCCTGCCTTTGAATTGAAGGAAAAGAGTCGGGTTCCACTTATGTTTACAAAATATTGTGTGCTTTATGAGTTAGGGAAATGTAAAAAAACGAATCCGAAAGAAAAACATCTTTCCGAACCGCTTTATTTGT
Organism: Bacteroidales bacterium; assembly: GCA_029007825.1. Taxonomy (GTDB): domain Bacteria; phylum Bacteroidota; class Bacteroidia; order Bacteroidales; family JAQXIO01; genus JAQXIO01. The sequence continues at coordinate 3,163 of JAQXIO010000034.1, forward strand.
TGCATAAATATGGTAAACTTCGCATTGAAACGGATTGCCGCCTTTGTGAAATGCGCTTGTACAGGGAGGATTAGGGCCGATAAGATGCCTCTTTCAATATTTTTGCATAATCGTTATCTTCCAATAAGCTCTGAATGGATATATTGGGGTGATGTTCCATATAGCTGTTTATGATTTGCCAGCCTAACCAGACTCCTACCATAGGCGGTGTGTTTTCCCCTAATGGGACGGTGTAAGGAGCCGGCTCTGTAAATTTTGCGATTAAAAGACGGTCATTCGAATATAAATATTTTTTGCCTACAATCTGTTTCCATATTTTTTTTTCATTTTGAGAACACCAATTCCATTGATCTGCTGTATAATTCATAATGAAAAGCTTATCCTTTTGAGGAAATGTTTTCGATAAGATATATTTAATCTTTCCCCAGTATAAGATTTTATTGAGAAGAACTTCCTCATTACTGTTATATGGAAATTCAGAAAGCAGAAAACCTGTTGTCAGATCGATTGCCGCTTGTTCGTCAGTCATTGTTTTGCGCTGGTAATCGTAAAAAATATCTTGATAAAGAGGATATTTTTCGCCTAAATATTTGTCTATGGAAAGAGAGAGAATATTTTCTCCGGCTATAACATTCTGGTTAAGACCTGAAATATGGAAATAAATTTGAGGTAGTTTGGTTTCCGGTAGGTTTGCAGATAAAAAGCTGAAAGCAGAGGAAAGTTCCCTTTCGATTTCTAGCGTGCTGGAGAATTGTATAAGGGCATCTTTATAAAGATAAAAAAGAGTTGGATCGGAGAAAAAAGCAACCAGCTCTTTCCCCGCCTCTTGGTAAGTATCCTTTTTTTCGATCGGAATAACATGATTAATATACAATTCGGAGAAATCAGGGTAAAGCATAAATAATGAAGTGTCACGATCTCTTATTGATGGATCCTTTGTCAGATAATCCATTAAAGCCTTATCGAAACGTTTTATTAATACCGTTTTTCCTTCATATACGTAATTAATTGCAGAGCCTTCGCGTTTACAGGCTATGGCAAGAAAAAGAAATGTAAGGAGCAATAGTTTATTTTTCATATTCGTTTAAATGAATTACATTGTAAATTAAACGTCTGAAAAGCCTCTTTAGTATCAAATTTTTGTATGATCTGTTTTTCTCATACTTCTTGTTGGAATAATAACAATGTTATACATTTGCACGCAAAAATATCCCTACCATGATTGATCAAACAAAATTTATTTATCAAAGGCCCTCGAATGTTTATTTTACAAAAGAAATTACATCCGACGCAGTGTTGAAATTATATGACCGCATTAAATTACAGAATCCTGGTAAGATTGCTATTAAACTTCATTTTGGGGAAAAAGGCAATAAGAATTTTGCTGCTCCGGAATTGTCGAAAGCCTTGGCTTTGAGAACTGATGCAACTTTGGTTGATTCAAATGTTTTATACGTAGGTCCCCGTAGATATACAGACTCGCACATCGCATTGGCGAAAGAACATGGATTTGATTTTGCCCCTATATGTATTTTGGATGGAGACGAGGAAATTGAGATTCCTGTTCAAGGAACGAAATATTATGATAAAATACGGGTCGGGTCACATTTTAAAGATTTTGATAGTTATATTGTTTTTTCGCATTGTACGGGGCATGTTATGGCCGGATTTGGTGCAGCTGTAAAAAATGTGGCTATGGGTATGGCTGCCGTTGGTGGGAAAATGCAGCAACACTCGTCTTCTATTCCTCTTATTGATGGCGACAAATGTATATCATGCGGAGAATGTATTGACGGATGTGCGCAAAATGCAATTTCCATAGATCCCGTTGTTATTGATCCGGATAAATGCGTTGGTTGTGGCAAATGTATAGGTATTTGTCCTCAGCAAGTATATGATGTCAATTGGGGCTCAACACAAAGCTCCCTTTTTGTTGAGCGAATGGTTGAATATGCAAAAGGGATGTTGGATGATAAACCGATGGTATTTATTACAGTATTAGCGAATATTTCTCCTGATTGTGATTGTGACGGACACGCTCGGGAACCATTTGTCGATGATATTGGTATAATCGCTTCGACCGATATTGTCGCTATTGATAAAGCTGCGTTTGATCTTGTTGCTCGGAAAACAAAAAAAGAAAACGTATTTACAGAGTTACACCGTAATACAGACGGGAGACCTCAATATCTTTACGGAAATCAGATTGGGCTTGGAAATATGGACTATAAATTGATAGAGTTGGATTAGCTTTATCGATAAAACTTATTGATTTGAAAAAATGAAATCTTTATTTTAGAAACTCTTCTGTGTTGACTAAAAAGGGATCTGTAAATAATATGTTGATGATATTCTAAATTAATGAGAGAAATTTTATCTTTAGACTATAGATGAAATTTTTGTTTATCTATTGAGTAAATGCTTAGTTTGCAGACAGTATGAAAATTGAAAAGTTAAAAGAATAGATGGATGGAATAATATACGTAAATAATCGTTTTTATATTGATGATTGTACGCTTTCGCAATATTCTTTTAATATTAACACTTAATGTGATGTGTTGGATTTTTTTTCAGGAATGCTTGGAGTATTAAAAATAAATCTTTTACTTTTGCGCTAAGGAGATATTAAATTTTTAATTCATAAAAACACAAAAAATAGTCAGTTTTATTAATGTATTAGAGTATATTTATGTGAGTAAAGGGCAAAACGAAATTTAATTTTATTGATATTGAGGCAAATAGTATGGTGTTCTTTCTTTGGCTTTTTAATAGGTAGCTTTAGTGAGACAATATTATTGTCTAATAACGGTTATTAGAGAGATATGGATTTTATTTATCAACTTAATAGAAACAGTGTTCTAAATTAAATTAATCAAACATGAAAAACAGATTTTCAAGTTTAGCTAGATGGTCACTGTTATTAGTCGCGCTTGTTTGTGGGACATCCCTTTATGCGCAGCGAACTATAACAGGGACGGTTTATGATGCCGAAATGGCCGGAGAACCAATGGTTGGTGCTACGGTTCAAGTAAAGGGTACTCAAACAGGTACCATTACTGACATTGACGGAAAGTTTAGCATTAATGCTAAAAATAGCGATGTCTTAATCTTCTCATTTGTAGGTTACGACTCTAAAGAGGTTACAGTTGGCAATCAAAACAATTTGAAAGTAGAGTTGGGTATGGGATCCCAACAACTTGATGAAGTCGTTGCGATTGGTTACGGTACGGTGAAAAAGAGCGACTTGACGGGTGCTGTAGCAGTTGTTAGTAGCAAAGACTTGACTAAAAACCCCTCTACGAGTGTAGGTCAAGCCTTGCAGGGAAAAGCTCCTGGTGTATTGGTAACGCAATCTGGTACCCCCGGTAGAGATGCTAATATCCGTGTGCGCGGTGTAGGTTCTATCAGCAAGGAACCGAATCCGATTTATGTAGTGGATGGGGTGATTACAAGCGGTATCAGCCATATTGCCCCGACGGATATCGAAACGATGCAGGTTTTGAAAGATGCCTCTTCGGCAGCTATTTATGGTGCAAACGGTGCGAATGGTGTTGTGATTATTACGACAAAACGTGGTAAATCAGGAAAAACGCAAGTAAACTTTAATGCGTTTGCCAGCGTAACGATGAAACCTAAGATGTATGATGTAATGGATGCTTCTGAATATTCCAATTTTTATCAATCGATAAAATATAATGAAGCGAATGGTTACAATGGTTTAAACCGTTATCAGACAAACGGAACGACGGCAAATGCTGCTTATTCTTTGTCTCCAGAATTCAGAAAAGCCTATTACGGAAATGGTTGGGAAAAAGGAACCGATTGGCAGAATGAAGTATTCCGCACGGGATTTGCTCAGAATTACAACGTATCTATTTCTGGCGGTGGTGAAAATTCGAATTATAGCATCTCTCTTGGTTATATGAAAGAGAAAGGTACGGTTATTAAGAGTGGAGCCGACCGTTTTAATGTGCGGGCCAATTCGGATTTTAAAATTGGTAAATGGGTGAAAGTCGGTGAAAATATCGCTTTAAGCCGTAGAAGTACTGAAAGCCCTGTTAATAGTGCCCAGGGTTCGATTTATGGTTTGCAGCAGTCACCGTTGATGAAAATCTATAATTCTAATTTCTTAGGAGGATTTGAAGATTATCAACAAACTTATTATATGCAGGATAATCCGGATGGAAGTGTATCCGCAATTCCAACAAGAGGAACGAACTATTCAGGTCCTACATGGACAAATACATTAGGTAATGATAAACCTAATATTTTGGTCGGTCCGTATACTGCTAGTAATAGAAAGTTTTACAATAATGCATTGATTAGTGCTTATTTGGAAGTGAATTTTACGGATTGGTTGCAATACAAATTTACGCCTTCGGTTGATATGAACTTTAACCGTGAAAAATTGTGGCAAGGAAATTATGAGGCTAACCGTAATCCAGGTAATGCATCTCTTTATGAATTATATGCAGAAAATATAACGGTCGGCGTTGAAAACCAGTTGACATTTAAGAAAACATTTGCAGATAAACATAATTTGCAGGTAATTGCTGTTCATCAGATGCGGAAGTCGGATGATAACAACATATCGGCAAAAGCAACTGGGTTTATGTTTGAACAGTTGAATACAATGGCGAATTACACCAAAACAAACGATCCGGATTTAAGAGGTTACTATACTCCTTATCGTATGGTTTCGTATTTGGGACGTGCTATGTATGATTATGCAGGAAAATATTTGTTGACCGCATCTATACGTGCTGATGGTGTTTCTGTGTTTGCTCCGGGTCATCGTTGGGGATATTTTCCTTCGGCATCTGTTGCGTGGAAATTGAATGAAGATTTCATGCAGAATGTAGATGTTGTAGATATGTTGAAACTTCGTTTTGGTTGGGGACAGACCGGAAACTCGAATATCGGTGGTGGATTCCAGTACTATAACCAGATCAGTTCGGCTACAGAGTTTTCTCCTGTTTTTGGGGAAGATCAACAGGTAGCTCAGGCTCAGTATGTATTTACGAATTTCGGATCTCCTGATATCAAATGGGAAGCAGCCGATATGTATAACATCGGTGTTGACTTGAATATGTGGAGAAACCGCTTTCAGTTCAGTGCTGAATATTATATTAAGAATCAGAATAACCTGTTGGTACAGGTGCCTATCTCTTCTATATTCGGTCGTAACGGAGACGGTTGTGAACCTTGGATGAACTTAGGTAAACTTCGTAACAGAGGTTTCGAATTTAATGGAAGTTGGAGAGATCAGGTTAACGACTTTTCTTATGGTGTTAGTGCAAACTTAACAACAATAAAGAACGAAGTAACATCGTTGCCCACTCAGGAAATTATAAAAGCTAGTAACCGTACATCTGTAGGACATTCTATCGGTTCTTTCTATGGATATGTTGCAGAAGGTATTATCCAGGCTACAGATGAATTCTATAATCGTGGTGTAGACGGAGAATTGGATTTATCTTCTTATAAATTTGCAAAACATTCGGGTGTCACTCCTCAGCCGGGAGATTTGAAGTTTAGCGATTTGAACGGTGATGGTGTTGTTGATGCATTAGACCAGACTGAAATCGGTAAGACAGTTCCTGATTTTACCTATACGTTCAATTTGGAATTTGGTTACAAAGGATTTGATTTGAGTATGTTCTTTTATGGTGTTCAGAATTTTGATATCTTGAACGCACAACGGGCTTCTATGGAAAGTATGAACTCTCAGGATATGGATCATAATAAGTTCAATACTTTTGCCAATAATTACTGGCGTCCGGATCGTCCGTCAACCGAATACGTACGTGCCGACCTGGGAAATGAAAATCAGAATGATCGTGTATCTTCATGGTGGGTTGAAAATGGATCTTTCCTTCGTCTGAAAGACTTGCAGTTAGGATATACTTTACCTGCGAAAGCAAATAAGGCGTTAGGAATCTCTAATGCACGTATCTATTTAAGTGCTCAGAACTTGTTTATGATAACTAAGTATAAAGGCCGTGATCCTGAAGCAGCAATGACTCCGACGGAAGATGCGAATGCAAGTCCGTTATCTTCAGGTATAGACAACGGTGTTTACCCGATCCCAAGAGCATTCTCTATTGGTTTACAGGTAGGTTTTTAATCTTTAAAATTTAACACACAATGAAAAAAGGAATAATATCGTTTGTGGTTTCTGTATTTCTGCTTTCGGGATGTACCGATTCATTCTTAGATACAGAAAATCATAATTCGTTGGATGAAGGATCTTTCTTTCAGACGGAGAATGATCTGATAATTGCGGTAAATGCTGCATACTCTCCCTTGGCGCATCCGGGAATGTATGGTCAGAAATATATGTTGCAGTTTACAACTTTAGATGACCGTTCTTGGTTTGAAAATCCTGAAGGGCAAGATAAATTAATTGTAAGTTTGAATGATTTCTCCAGTACTTTTGACGATCTTTACCGGGGGGTTTTTCGATGTTCGGATATTTTGAAAAACATCAATCGTTTGGATGGAGTTGTTTCTGAAGATAAGCTTAACTATTATGAAGCACAGTTAAGGGCTTTGCGTGCAATGTATTATTTTAATTTGGTTACTTTGTTCCATGCTCCTTACTTCTATAATGAAACAAATGTACCGACCGATCCGATGGCTTATTATGGCAATAGTGATCCGAAACAATTTTGGGATCAGATCGATATCGATTTGGAATTTGCAACGAAAGAAGGTTATCTGAAGAAGTCTTATTCAGGTTCGGATGTTGGCCGTATAACTCAGGGTGCAGCCTATGCTTTGTGGGGAAAATCACGTTTGTGGAGACACTATTATTATTATTTGGAAAATAAATTGGGAGGAACAGCAGAGGCTGCAGATAATTTAACCAAAGCAAAGGCTCATTTTTCTGAGATCATAAATGGTGCGTATGGATATCAGTTGCAGGGTGCTCCCGATAGCGATAGCCCCGCAGAAACTAAACAGGACTATTTGAATGCTTTGCTTTCTAACAGTTCTTTTATTGCCGTAACAGGTTTCGGTGGAAAAACATACAAAGCTGAAAATAACTCTGAATCGGTTTGGGAAGTTCAATACAACGGAAACAACCGTTCTGCGCAGGGTTGGTTACCCGGATGGCAGTGGGGAGGTGCTCAGAACTTCCTTTATTCTGGTTTGCTCGGATATAAGAATACTGAAATGGATCCTGAAGGTTTTTATATTTATGATGAAACAGAAGATGGTTCTGCTGCAAAAGCTGCAGGATTTGACCGTGACCCGCGTGCCTATGCTTCTTTTTACATAGATGTTGCTCCAGGGCACGATTCGGACCCTATGGACTGGCGTGATAACGGATATAATATCAATTTCAACAGCTCGGCTTATTCTAAGAAGGTGGTAGCCTCTTTTGGCCTTTATCAGGGAGATATGCCTTTCGGTACAGGTGCTTTGATGAAAAAGAAATATGCATATCCGCAGTTTACAAATGATGATGACGGTACGATGGCTCCGAACTGTGACCCATACAATATTCGTGTCATTCGTTTTGCAGATGTGTTGCTTATGTATGCTGAAGCTTGTTATCTTTCAGGTTCGGATGAAGCAGCAGGCTTAGCAGCATTGAACCGTGTGCGTGCGAGAGCGGGTATGCCAGGTGTTGATGCATTAAGCGAAGCTGTTATCATTAAAGAACGTGATATGGAATTGATGGGTGAAGCATTCAGGTTCTTGGATATCGTTCGTTGGAGCCGTGACAGCAGATGGTTTAATGCGATTAATTTCAGCACGAAAACAAAATTAGGTTATGATTTCCTCACGAACTTTACGAAATATACGACAAGTGATCCTAACATTCCGTATCGTTGGATGTACATGCCTATACCTCAGACTGAAATTAATAAACAAGGCGGAAACTTGAAACAAAATCCGGGTTGGTAATATTAAAAAGTATTAGATAATATGAAAGTTATAAGATTAATAACATTATTCTTTTTCACTGCGCTTTTGGTGAGCAGTTGTACGAAAGAGAACATGATAGAGCCGAATGCCTCTTTCCAGACATCGTTTGGTAAAGAAGGTAAGGAAGAGGCAAGCGCGGGAGTTCCGTTCTATGTATATGTGAATCATAAAGATGCCGAGTTCTTTACTCTTTATAATGGAACAGCAGGGCATGTATACGGGGAAGCTGGTGCAACAGGTGAAAATTTTGGAAATTCAGATTCTTTATCTGTGACTTATTCTGAACCGGGAGTTTATAATTTGACGGTTGTAGCTTCTAGTACGGGAAACTGGGCGGAAGATTTTAAACGTGATGTACGTACGGTCGAGGTTACGGTAATTGACCAGCGGACTACTTTTACTTCATTTTATTTTAGTGGTGTAAAAGGAGATGAAATTCAGGGTGTTGTGTCGGATGACGAAGTAATAGGAGAGGTCGTTGCGATTCCTGGACGTAGTTATAATCTGAAACCTGTATTTTCTACGACTGCTGCCGGTGCAAAGGTTTATCTTGGATCGGTATCTGATGCAAATTTGCAGGTTTCCGGTCAATCAGTTGTTGATTTTTCAACCGCTGATGTTACACCAAAGCAGTATATTATAGTATCTCCGAACGGAGAGTCGCGGACTGTATCGGTGAAACTGGAAAAAGTAACAGCTTCAAGTGATGCGACATTGAATTATGTTCAGACTCTTAATGCTAAAAATGCGGTTTTAGATGTAGCTGTTCCGGTAGGAGACAAAGTACTCTTTGTTCGTAATAATTCTACGTCGGCTTCTTATAAGTTAGCTATTTCTTCGGCTTATGGAAGTACTATAAAATTAGGAATGAAGAATGGTTCGTGGTCTGATTTTAAATCTACATCCAGATATAATTTGGCAGATATTACAGGAATAAAGGTAATTGCTCAGAATAAGACAGAAAAGGTTTATGAATTTATTCCTGTTGGGGCTTTAGTCTCTAAATTTGTACTGGCCGGAGATTTGAATCCGGCACCGGAAGCAACTATTGATCATAGTGCAAAGACCATTACGTTTAATTTGACAGGAGACTACAATGCGAATGCAATGATCGCTAAATGGGAAGGAGCTGCAACAGAGGTTAAAGTTGCAGGTACTGTACAGGATAATGGTGTTACTGTTAATAATTTCAGTGCACCTGTAACCTACTCATTTGTATATGATGGTATCTCTACCGATTATGTGGTAACAGTAAATATTACTAAATAAATTTTATGTTGCAGAACATCCGGTTATCCGGATGTTCTGCAATCTTTTTTTTTACTTTTGTTTCAATAACTAAACTTTAATCTTATGAAAACTTTTAACTTATTTATTGCGTGTTCTGCTATTGCTTTAAATGCAATGGCCGTTGAATATCCCGATGACTGGCAGAACGAAACGGGCTGTTATTATTTTTCAGATCCTTCTATTGCTCCTTCTTCTTTGGAAAAAAAGCAAGCGACAGCAGAATACCTCGGTGCTGAGTTTGATATGGAATATGATTTCATTGAACCGTGGGAAACTATGACACAACCCGCTAAGCGTATTTCTAATTATGTTGGTGAAACTCCCAAAGCTAATGACGGTGTAGGAGAATGGAAAGCTGGTTTTGACGATATGAATCTTTATGTTTTTGTACAGTACGAAGATGATCAGGACATATTGGGTACAGAACTAGTTGAAGTTGCTGTTGCTCCGTATGATAAGTTGGAGAGCGACAGAACGTTCGGGCTGGAAGGTCTGAAATACGTTCGCTGGGCAGAACTGGGGGCTTTTAAAGTTAACATCTTGGAAAATGGACCTACGACTGTATTGAATTGCCAAAATGATGCTACAGCATGTACTGCAGCTGATGATGCATATGGAATGTTGGTACCGGATGTTAGGGTTTATTCATTTACGGATAAAGTAAATGCTCCTAAAATGTTGCAATGGATCATTGCTATTCCGCTTGAGTATTTATCTAATCAGATTACAGGAGATATTTTCGATTATACTGCATGGAAAGCTGCATGTGACGGAAAAGGTATGTCTTTTGATTTGAAATTTAAAGATACCGATACTGGTGGTGTTGAACACGACTACTGGTGGAATACAAATAGTAATGATGGCTATTATAGTGCTAGTTACGCTGGTTATCTGGCTCCCTCGAATATGGATGGTGCAATTGATGGAGCAGATGTTGATACGCCATCTAATATCAAAATAACATCTTCTCAGATTGAACTCACAGAAGCTGGTAATGTTCAGATCTTGAGTGCTGCAGGTATGCTAATAAAGAGTGTAAATGATGTTACAGTTGTTCCTACGACGGATTTACCTGCCGGTACATATATTGTAGTGTCAGGAAGTGAAGCTGTTACATTTGTAAAGTAAAAAGATTATACTATCTATAAAAATTGAAAGGAAAAGAGAGAGCTGCTGCTCTCTCTTTTTGTGTTGAAGAACATATAAAAAAATGCTTCTTTTTCTTGATAAAATATTTTCTAATCGAAGAAATTACCTAAATTTGTCGTGATTCAGTTAATCACAATTTTTTAATAATTAAAAATTCAAGCTATGAAGAAATTTAACTTATTTTTATTAGCTGTATGTTGTGGAATGAGTGCCATGGCTGCAGATTTTGAATGGGGTACTGCTCCTAATTGGGGGGCTGGATGGCAAGCTCCGTCTGAATGTTCAGGTACTAATTATGCTTATGGTTGGTGGTATGGAAATGCTGCGGTACCCGATCCGATGCCAACACATAAAAATGTTACGATAAAAAAAGCTCAGGAAAATTTCGACCCTGCTGAAGATTTCGATACACAATGGGCCTTATTGGGAACGGCGAATGCTATCACCAATGTAGTTACAAATACGAATAATGTTAGTACTGATGGTGTGACAATCTCATGGAACGGTTGTTATGATGATGAAAATATATATATATATATATTGGCAGAAAAGGATCGTACAGCTGAAAATGACGGTATAGAGATTTGTGTAGCTCCTTATTTTGCTCTTGCAAATACTCCTGGTGCTACGGATGCATACGTTAGATACGCACAGTTCGGAGCTTGGAAAGTAGGTTTCACTACAGTTGGAGGAACAACAGGTGATGTTTGTACGGGTAATATAGCAACACAAGGAACTGGAGGAACTCAGGACTTAGTAGTTTTACCCAGTGCAACATGTGCAGTAGAAGGGGATGTGGCAAAATGGATAGTTACGATTCCTCATTTGGCTGTAAGTGGCGATTGTTATGCTGGTTACTGCAATGGAGAAGGTTTATTGGATGATAATTCAGCTTGGAAAGCTTTGAGTGATAATCAGGGTTTGAACTTTGAAGTAAAATATACAGATAAAGATCCGTCTAAAAATACGACCGGTGGTGATGGTGCTACGGTAGAAGCAAAAGCTGAATATTGGTGGAACTCAACTGATAACAATGCTTATCAAAGTACAGCTTTCTGTGGTTTCTTAGCTCCAAGTGATGATGTTATTATTATTGATGGAATAAATGATGGAGAAATTGCAGTTTCTAATATGACAATTGCTGCTAACCAGATCACATTGGCAGAACCTGCAGATGTTAAAATAATGAATGCCGCAGGTATGTTGATCAAGAGTATCAACGATGCAACTGTAGTATCTACAATAGATCTTCCTGCTGGAACTTACATTGTAGTTGCTGGAAACGAATCCGCTACTTTTGTGAAATAAGTATAGTACGGTAAGTACAACTACTTAAGAATTTTTGAGATAAAAAAGAGTAGGCAATTTTTGCCTACTCTTTTCTTTTGTCTAAGAAGAAAGTATATTTTCGATTTTATGATCTTCTTAATTTATGAATATTATTAGTTTGTGTGTGTGAAATCCTACCAAATAATAAGATCTGCAGTTTCTGATTTTTTTCAGATTTAATATTGATTATTCATAATATGAAAATATACTTTTGTTCTTTGTAGGTTCTCATTTTATTTTTTCTATCTAAGATAGGAGTATTACTTGTGCTCAGCTTGAATGATAGATTTATTGATCTTCATATTTATACCATTGCTAAATTCAGGGGCTGTATTATATTGAAGGATGAAATATCTATATTTGTTTTTTTATTGATATCTCTGCTGTGAGAGATTTTGTTATAAAGAAGTAAATCTTTTTTATAGGGTATTTATAGGAGAGGTGTTCATCGCTAATCCGAGTTTCCTGACTTTAGTTATGAACCGGTTTTATACTTGTTGTGATCATTATTTGTCTTAATTCTGAACAGGTAATAAAAGAAGCCGCTGGAAAATTTTTTCCAGCGGCTTCTTTTATTAAAATGTGTATTTAATAATCTTTTTTAATTTACTTCACACTTAGAGTTGTTGCATAATATTCATTACCTACTTTGATTGTACAAAGATATGTACCAGCTTCGAGTCCGTTTAAAGCTAGGGTAAGCTCTTGATTATCGTTTTCCAGATAACCGTTGTAGAGCTGTTTTATTGTACTGCCATTTAGATTGTTAATACAAATATTTACATTTTGATTAGCGATAGTCTCTTTGTTTATACGAATTTTTATATATTCTGTAGCTGGATTTGGAAAAACGGATATATTAGTCGATGTAGCTGTGATATCATCAATAGCAGTATTAAAAGGTATGATGCTGAGTGCATTACTGGATATTGCATAAACTTTATCAGAACCTACTGCAATATCAATGATATCATTTCCTTTAAGTCCATTGTCAATTGTGTAGTTAAATACATCTATATTTCCGTTGATAGCGTCTCTTTTTACTTTGGAAATACCTGATGGTGTGCCGGCCCATGCATAGCCACCCGCAAAAGCAAGACTTTGCACTTTATTGTTTGCCAGCCCGTTTGCCATAGTATATAATTGCCATGCGCTTTTATATTGATCATTTTGGTGCCAATAAAGTCCATCATTTCCTCCGATCCATTGTTCGCCATTAGAAGAATCAAATGCGATACAAAGTGCATCGAGGAGTGGACAAGGTCCCCATTTTCCGTAAGGAGAAGCCCCTGTGACTCCATCTACATCGATGTTAAATCTTTCTACGCAATAATGTCCCGGATCACCTGTGGTTGTTATATAGGCGGTTCCGTTATTAATCGCTATTGACGTAATTGCATTCTGAGATAATCGTTCTTTTTGTGTATCGTCACGATAATTAATATTTAATTCTTGTCCTTTCGAAAAAACAGATAATCCACTCGGAATTGCCATCCATTTTGTTTCAGCATTTAGTGCAACAGCTGATATTGATTTATCTTGGAGTAATGCAGTTCCGTTTGAAAGTTCATCAGGTGAAACACCGTCACCGAAATTGTAGGATACAGCACCTTTGTTTGTAGCAAGTAGCATTCCGTAAGGTTTGGCTCCTACGTACTGGGCAATATCAATAACAGGTAAATTAGCATAAGATACCCCGTTAATAGTCTCAGTATGCTGTTTCATTTCTGTTTCGCTCTGTCCGGAAAGGATGCTATAGAGATACTGGTTTGTTCCGATCCATACGGTGTTGTTAGGATCGATAGCAATTGACTTAAATTCCAGAGCTGTATCGGCAATGGTAATACTACCGCTAAGAATTGTAGCGGAACATAATGCAAGAGTAAATTTTTTTATTTTCATGATGTCTATTTTATTGTAAATCTTATTAGTTTAGTTTCTTGATCAGTAGTGATTGAGATAAAATAAGAGCCAGCTTCGAGTCCGTTTATCGGAAGGGTAAGTTCTGATTGTTGTTCTATATTTCCGCTATATAATTGTTTTAATATCCGGCCATCAATACCTAATAATGAAATCTTGGCACCTGATATGCTATTATCATTAAAAAAGATTTTTACAAAATTACTCGTTGGATTGGGATAAAGTAAGAACGCTTTTTTCTCGATATTTGTTTCTGTGATGGAAGTTGGGTTAAATTCGCCCTTAAATGTCAGTTTGCCGAATAAGTCTGCAGTTTGATAATTCGAATTATTTTTCCCAGCAGGCAAAAAAGATGAACCGATAAAATGATCTCTCGATAAATTATTAGGATCATCGTTATCACAATATGCCAATGAGAATCCTGAAACTTTATCTTCATAAAGCTGTACCTCATAATCGTTGGCATCGTCCGTTTCATAGGCTATTCCCTGTTCAGCACTGTAAAGCTTCATTGCCAGTTCATAGGTATAGGTATTTCCCTCCTTTCGTAATGAGAAATAAGGAAAATGGTTGTGATAATCTACTATTTCTCCCTTTTTAGCTATATCCATTGCGGACATGTAAGTTTGTATCTCTCCGTCGCCGTAAGGCGTAGCATTTATATGGTAAGAAAAAGCATTGGCAGCAATACTATTGCCTAGATCCAGCTCATGTTCTCCCCCTGACGCATCTTCATCGATAAATATTTCTAATACATCATAAACCGAATAACTCCCGGTTCCGGCATATCCGCTTACAAATACATCGTCAGTTATGACAGCTAGCAAATAAAGCATATTTTCTTCTTCATTCCATGCTAACTTAAACTTCCCCGAAAAATCATCTTTACCGGATATCAGTTTACTGGAACCTTCTTTGGTTGCATCCGGATAATTCAGATCATTATTGTAAGGTAGCCATATCTGATCAATAGCGTACCAATTTGCATTATTCCAGAATTCTTCATCTCCTATCCCGTCAAAAATAGGAACTTCTGATGTTTTATAAGCAATATAGTCATTACAGGCCTCTGGATTAACGGCAGTAAGATTAGATATATAAATACTGCTTAATAATAAACACAAAGCTATCCGCACCGTAATGGTGGGATAGCTCAATGTCGATATAAAATAGTGGGTATTCATTTCTTTATAAACATAGTAAAAATACTATTTTACTGTACTCGCAATTGCACGGTTTCTGTTTTATTGCCCATCTTAACGATACACATATAATTTCCAGCCGGAATACCATTTAATGGTAGTTGTATAGTTGATGAAGCTAAATCTCCCTCGTATAGGGTAGAAACGAGTGTTCCGTTTATTGTATAGAGGTTGATTTTTATCGTTTCGGATGCAGTTTCCTTAAATGAAATATTAATATAACTTTTTGCTGGGTTAGGATATACAGAAATATTCTGTTCTTTTTTAATATCGTTAGGCGCTGTTTCAATACCTGTGTAAGTATTACTTAGTATTAATGTTCCGTAACGATCAGCATTTTCCCAACAGGTATTGTTTTCTTCGGCAGGAAGAGATACTGAGCCGAA
The DNA here is from genome assembly GCA_029007825.1 of Bacteroidales bacterium. Taxonomy (GTDB): domain Bacteria; phylum Bacteroidota; class Bacteroidia; order Bacteroidales; family JAQXIO01; genus JAQXIO01. Next base: position 18,377 of record JAQXIO010000034.1, read on the forward strand.
GAAATGGTCACGTGCTTTAGGCATTTCGTCTGGATCATCATTGTCGCAATAAGCTACAGCAAAGCCTATTTCCTTATTGTCAGTTAATGTCACACGGTGTTGTTCACTGTGAGGTGTTGTCGGTGTGGATGTATCGTATTGATCAGAATAAAGCTTTAAAGCCATTTCGTAGGTACATATATTACCTTCTTTACGCATAGCAAAGTGTGCAAAATGATCTTTATAGTCGGGATTCCATGAATTAACCCAACCTGTTCCTGCTATATCCATTGCTTTAAATATAGTCTGTACGTCATCTTCTATTGCATCTACAGCCAAATGGTACGAGAAGGCATTTGCAGATAATTCACTTCCTGCGTTATGAACGTGTTTGCCGCCAGATTTATCCTCATCGACAAAAAGTTCTAATATATCATAGTTCGGATAATCACCACCGCTTACGTAACCATCAACGAAAACATCATCCTCTATTTCAGCAAGAATGTAAAGAACATTTTCCGTTTCTGACCAGAGAACTTTAAATTTACCGGTAAAGTCCGCAGGACCTTCCCATAACTTATTCCCGCCCTCTTTTGCTTGAACACCGGGGTAGTTTAAATCATTATCGTAGGGCAACCATATATTGTCGATAGCATACCAAGGGGCTGCATCCCATATATTTTCATCTCCTATACCGTCAAATGTTGGGGACTCTACAGTTTTATAAGCTACATATTCGGATGTAGAAATAACTTTTTCCCCCATTTTATCTATAGCGTCATTTTCTTGAAAATCATCGTTGAGAACAGTTCCTTTTTCTATTTGTACTAGTTTTATACCGTAAGCCTTTCCAAGATTTCTGCTATATTTTTTTTCTTCTGCACTATTCCAGTGTTCGTGTGTGCCGAGACTTCCGATAGCATCTCCGTCAACATTTGGATAGTAGCCATGGAACGGTATTCCTTCTTTCAGTTCAGTTGGCCAGTTTGCAGGATCTGCTGCTTGATGAAGATGGTCATCTACACCACTCCACCAAGGTGAATTCTCATAAGTATTGTTATCAGAAGAATGTCTGTTTACGCCGTTCCATTCTGAACGAAGGATATCCTGACATACTGATTCGATTGCAACTTCATCTTGTGATGCAAAAATAGAGTTGGCCCAATCGTTGTTGAATGGAGCTGAAAAATATTTTACTGGACGTTTGGTTTCTTCGGAACCACCACCGAAAAGACCATCGACGAGGAATAACATCGTATTGTCTCCGAGATATTCATTTCCCATAATATCGACTAATGACCGGTATTGCCCATATCCGGGTATAACATCAATATGAGATGGATGTAACCCTTCTGCGCTGGCTGTATATTGTTCTGTTCTGCTTCCGAAATGATTTTTTGCAGTTAATGAAACACCTGCATGTACATGGCACTTTAGATTTGCGACATTGATCATGTAAGAAGCATCAATAATTTCATAGTAAAGATAACCCTTTGTATTGGGCATTATTTTTCCTTCATCTGAATAATGTAAATACTCTTCGCTGGTACGGGTTATATCTGCATAATTGCCAAACGGATCCAGATAATTTACATTTGGGAATTCTGCAACCCATTTATCATAGTTGTGTTTATAAATGCCATCGCCCGGGTCGGAGATAAAAATGTCCTCTTGTTCGACTCCTGCACTAGTTAACTGACGAAGAAGTTCAAGCACAACGGCAGAGTAGGTTTCCGTTGCGGCAACATTGGCTTTCATCCATTGTGTCTGAGGAGCATTTATGTCGCCTTCTGTACCTGTCAGCCAGTCAAGACACCCTTGGTTTATTTTTATAAAAATACCTTCTCCCGGTGTATAAGATTTATTGCCTCGCTTACGGCGTTGATTGTGATAAGTAAAAAGAGCATTCCATGCATCTTGTATGTTATCTTTTTTGGTAAGAGTTTTGATGGTTTGTTCCATCATGGATTTAACTACTTCCTGGTCGGTAACATCATCATCCCAGAAATATCTTTTATCATCGTAATTGAATGAAAAATTCTCATCTGTAGCATCTGCATTATGGTTCCACACAACACGACCCGGAAAGATACCTTTTCCATTTCCCATCGGTTCGTTTGCCGGAAATGCCGTTTTATCGACAGATGGCGCAGCGAAAGTGTTACGTATATCGTTAAAGTTTACTACAAAAGCCATACAAATTCCGGCTAAAAGGCATAATGTTGCAGTTATGTATTTAGCCTTTCCAAAGTGGTTCTTGGCTTTTTTTAGGGCGAAAGCCGATGCCGTAATGGAAAGAATATAAAGCACAAAGCTGGACATAATAGGTGCTGCAGCACGCATACAAGGATAGCCTGCCCGTGTTGGTTTGGGAATAACCCGGATAAGGAACCAGGCAGTGGTTAGCAAGCCGGTGATCCAAAAGATTACTTTGTATGGAATGTGAATTTTCTTTAGAAAATTTTCCACAGAGTTAAATTTTTTCATGATGTTATTTTTTATTTTAATGTGTTTTATAGTTAGTGCGATTTATTACAAAGATATAAAAACTCTTTTAGCTTTGATGATTGTTATTTATTAAAAAAAGAGTGATTCATCTGTTTTAAAACAGAAAAACCACTCTTGAATGAATTTTATCGAAAAAATAATTATTTCACGAATGTAGCCACAAAGCCACCGTACGGAAGAGTTTTAACCGTGATCTTGGGTGTTTCGCTTTGTTGTTTACTATCCCATGCAAATTCCTGTTGGTTGGTGCCGTCACTAATTAAATTCATGGTTGTACCATTGGATAGGAATGACGCATCGAAAGTAATTTCTTTTGTATTATTTTCACCGTTAATACCAGCTACATACCATATATTTCCTTTGCGGCGTGCGAGAACCACTTCTTTTCCCGGAGTTCCTGTAACGTATTTTGTTTCATCCCAAGCTGCTGGAATTTCCGATAAGAATTTTTTTACATAATCCGGAGCAGCCTCTATACCCTTTACATGATCGGCAATATGCACGATACCCGATTGGAATAAAATAGAAAGAGCCAGTTCGTGAGCAACGGTAGTCAAACGCGGAAATTTATGGTTTGTAAATGTTGTCGGTGTATAGTCTATAGGACCTACCGCATTACGTCCGAAAGGAATAATTGTGTTGAGGACAGGTGCAATAGCCGGATATGCAGATTGGAATGCATAATTCTCTTCCCCGATAATTGCTTCCATTGTCATCAAGTTCGGATAAGTACGTTCCCAGCCTTTAGGTAAGGTACATCCGTGGAAGTTTACCAGAATATGCGCATCCATAGCATCTTTTAGAATATCCTCATATTGTTGCATAATGCAAGGCTTATCACTCTGGAAGAAGTCAACCTTGATTCCCTTTACGCCGATTTCCTGCATCCATTTCATCTCTTTTTTACGTTTTTCGCTGTCACACATAATGTTGCGGGGCATTTCCGTAACTACATTGTTTGTACCGCCTGAGTTATACCAAACCAGTATTCCGACATTCTTCTTCGCTGCATAATCGCAAACTTTCTTAAGATCCCCGTTTTTCATAATGTTCCAGTTTGCATCGACCAGGAAGTAGGGCCATCCTAATTCGGATGCCATATCGATAAAGGGAACCATCAGGTTAAAATCCTTAGGACTGTCCGGAGTAGACCACCAGCTCCAAGCGGCAACACCCGGTTTAATCCATGAAAGATCTGTGTATGGAGTAGCAGCATTTAATGTTTGTGTAAGATTCGTTTCCACAATAGTACTGGGCGTACTTCCACATGCGATTACGCGCCAGTTTGTGGAAAAGGGCAATTGAACCTGAGGTTCATTCGAGCACAAGCCACGTGCTTCGTCAGCTTCGGCAAATCGAATTGTATAGAGACCATTTTCACAATTAGGTTGTAGATGAGTTCCTCCGTATTTGAAAGCCTCTCCTCCCGCTTCAGTTACTAAAATCCATAAATTATTAGTGTTGAATACAAGCGGAAAAGCCCATCCGTTCCTGTCGGCAGGAGCATTTGTACCCACAGCGATTCCGTTTTCATAAGGAGTTTCGTATCCCGGAGACCAGTCTGTCACTTTATCGTATGGATGCATCCAGCCTTTGCCTCCCATGGGGATGGAGAATCCGGTAGCTTCCGATTTGATTGTTACCGTTTCATTGCCTTGAAGCACATATTGGAAAGCAACACCGTCATCATATACGCGGAATCGAACCTGTATTTCTTTTTGATTGGGATTTACAGCGGTTACTGTAAATTCATTGCAGCTCGCCTCTACCTGCGACTGTTTGCCCGCAATAAGCGTATAAGAATCCTTTACCAAAGAAGATTCGCTAAAACCTTTCAGTGTCAGATTTGATGAAAAATCTTCATTGTCATAAACGATTCCCAACGGAGAGCTCTGAATTGCTTCTGTTGCAGTTCCATTGTTAACGGAAAGAACTTTGTATGAAAGCCCTTTTGTAGCCGGATTTTGTTCTACAACAACCTTTATGTTTCCCGATGGGGAGGAAACTTCTTTAGACGTAGATTGAGAGCAGCTGCTGGCAATTACGATGAAAGCCAAAGCAATCATTGCACTTAAAAATCTTGTTTTCATTGATTCGGATTAAAATTATTATTGTTAATTCTGTTTTTTCCAGGTTTCAAAGATATTATTTCTTTTTGTTTTGTTATGTATTCTCCATAACAATTTTCCGGAAGGATAATGGTCGTTTTGCTCCGTTTACCCTTACAATTGTAGCGGAAAAATATCTTTCCGTTGGGGTGGGGCATTGATGCCTCTATTTTATTTAAATATCCGGTATTCGGAGCTATCCGTATACGCTTAAAGCCGGCAGCAGACGGTTCGATGCCGCAAACGCCGCTTAGAAATTCAAACATAGGGCTGGCACTCCACGCATGACAATCCGAACGTGTAGGCTCTTGACGTTCGGCAAACGTAGTGAGATTGAGCCGTAACATATCTATCCATGGTTTAAGATTGCTTAGGAATAGATCGCTCCTTCCTATTTTGGCCAAAGCACGGTGAAGATAAAAGTTATAGTAAACCGTACATTTGATAATATCTCTATCCTGAAGTATATATTCGGCTATATGCTCTGCCTCTTTGCCCTCCTTTAATCCGCATAAAATAGCTAATGCATTGACGTGTTGGCTGAACTCTTTTTTTGCCGGTGTATTTGCATAACAACCTCTTTTTTCGTCGAAACAAGAAGATTGTACGCCATCTTTAAGGATTTTTGCAAACCGTGTGTAACGGTCACTTTGCTCTTTATATCCGAAAGCATTTAAAATTTCCGCAGCTTGATCGGCAATCATAGCATATTGCAAAGATAGAATAGCCGACTCTCCTTCTTCAACACCGGCAGGAAGCCCTCTTGTTTTCAGCCATGCCCATTCATCGGGCCAGTCTACGAAATGCCATCCGGGCATTTTTCCCAAAAGTCCTTTTGATGAATCGATATACTGCGCATACCATTCCAGAATAGGAAGTATATATTGAATTTGTTCTTTTATGAAAAACGGATCATCACGATATTTGTAATAATCGTAAACCATACCGATCCAATAAAGAGAGAAGGGGGGAATAACATTATTTCCGGACGAAGGATATGCCGCCTGAAGCATTCCTTCTTTATCCATAGAGGCTGCAAACTGTTGTATAGCTTGCTTCATAAGACGTTCATCTCCCGATACGACAAGCGATACTAAAGCCTGGATACGAGTATCCCCTATATATTGTAGCTGTTCATAATAAGGACAATCATTATACGTCTCATGTGCACACATGCGCGCTGTACGCCACGAAACGTCCCAAATTTTTGAAAGTTCTTTATCACCACTATTGAAATAAGCATTCTCTTTGAACGGATATGCTGAAAATAAATGTTTTAATGATTTTAAAACCAAAGGTTCTTCCTGTGTCTGGATATGTATATGAAGATACCGGAAACAGCGGTACCAGAGAGGTGAATAATATTGCTTTTCACGGCCGTTAGCTATAATTTCATCGTAATTCCCTACAAACTTTTTTTCTTCGATTTTGTCGCGGTCTCCTTTTTCCTGACCCTCGCCGATTAATTTTCCATTATTATCTCTTTGTCCTGGTAAAAAAGGAGCTTCAGCATAAGTCAGACGGATTGTGCTATTTTTTCCTTTTGAAAAGACGAGTTGGGGGTGGCCGATTGTAAGCGTCTGGTGATCGATAATAATCTCGGCTTCGGTGTGCGGGGCAATTGTAATGGGAAATTTCTTTTTTGCATTTTTTACTGAACGAATCTTTCCGATGGATTGTACCTGTTGTTCGAGAAATGGAATAGGCCTTTTTTGTAACTTCCAGGGAGCATTCTCCTGTGAGCAAAAAATCTCTGCTTTTCTCCATAACGGATTATTCAATGGTAACGTTTTCCAATCAGTTGTACTGAGATTATAGTCAACTCTTTCCGACGCACCGGACAAATAGCCGCCACGAACCTCTTCTCCTGACCGTATTGAAATCGGAGAATAACCTTTGTCTTGGGTGACCAACCAAGGTGTTCGTGTAGAAAACAGAGAATCGTTGCAATCGATCCATAATGCGGTTCTTTCGGATATCTGTCCCGAAGGACGATACTCTCCGAAGTTCCAGACGCAAACGGAAATTCGGTTAGTTCCTTTTCGCAAGGCTCGTGCTATATCGACAGTCTCATAATTCCAATGGTTTAAATCCCCCCTGCTGGGGCCACGGGACAACTCTTCTCCGTTTACATAAAGAATATAGCGGTTATCGGCTGAAATATGTAAGAGTAAAGATTCCGGCTTTTCTTTCTTATCTATCTCTTTGCTGAAGTAGAAAACACCGAATTCTTTACCGGTACAATCCGGAGAAGTAATCCAAAAAGAGTTACTTGCCCGGATTGTATTTCCCAGAAACAACAAAAGAATTATTTTGACGATATAGGATTTGTGCCCCATAAATTTTAATCGTAATAAAAAATTAAGAGGATAAAAATATTGCCCTATTCAAAGTAAAATGAATCGAGTGCGAAAAGATCAGTATCCGGGGTAGTACCAACGAAAGTAAGGAATAGCGGTTCAATTCCGGTAAAACTTTCTACATCACAAGTATAAGTTTTAAACCCTTTTCCGTTTCCTTTCGGGATATTTACAGTACCTACTACCGGACCATAATTATTTCCTACGCGGAGAATAATCTTACCCCCCTTCGTAGAGTTGACTTTTGCACAAAACTTTTTTGCCGGTTTGTTGAAATACAGATATTTATATACAGCGTAATTATCATGGCGGATTTTCGTTAAAGCTTCATTGCCTTTCCCGATTAATTCTATACGGACATTTCCCCACAATCCACAGGCTTTTGCCGCATCGATCTCCTCAAATGGGTTTAAAGGATCTCCGGCACCTTGCGAGGTCATTTCGACTTCATTGATAGTTCCGTCTTCATTGAATGTGATGGGTTCTATACAAGCTTTTCGCATCATACGGCTGCCATGGGTGGAGCGGTGATAAAGTACATACCATTTTCCATTGAATTCGGCAATAGAACCATGGTTGTTCCAAGATTCCGGATCACATCCGGCATTGTCGATAATGATCCCCCTGTATGTATATGGACCTAACGGGGATGTCGATGTTGCATATCCTAAGCATGTAGGGCGGTCTTTTCGTAGCTGAGAATAAACCAGATAATAAATACCGTTTCTTTTACGAATAGAAGCACCCTCATGAAACATATGTTCTTTTTCTGTGACCAAACCGTCCACGATAGTCGTTGTATCAACCTCCGTCATATTAGGTTTCAGTTTAGCTCCTTTGCAAGAGAATTGCCCCCATATTAAATAAGCTTGTCCGTCGTCATCAACCAATACGGCAGGATCGATTTGTCTGATTCCTTTGATTTGTTGTCCGGTGGAAAAAGGTCCGGTAGGAGAGGAACTGACAGCTACCCCTTCTTCTATTCCTTCGTGAGGAATACAGTAGTATAAATAATAATTTCCGTCTTTGTAAGCACAATCCGGAGCAAAGAGCAACGCATCAGAATAAGGAATCCTATCGTCGTTACCCATAGATGAAAAACTTTTATCTCCGAGTGTCCAGTTTTTCAGGTCAGGAGTCGAAAGAACATTATATTGCCATGAACAGTAATAGTTCGTACTTTCATCTCGCGAACCGTAAATATAAAATTTGCCGTCTTTCCATTGGTGTCCTTCCGGATCGGCAATATACACGCCGGGAGGAACAATGGGATTTTGAGCAGCAACGCCCATAGAGAGCGTTGCTGTCAGTAAAAAGATTATATTTCTGATATTCATTTCTGATATTTAGTATGCTTTTTTGTATAAAGCAAGTAAATCTTCAACTGTTACGTCGCGGGGATTTCCCGGAGTACAAACATCGATAAATGCAGCTTGAGCCAATGCAGGGAAATCTTCCGGTTTAACATTCAATTCACTGAGCTTTTGAGGAATGCCGATTTTTATAGAAAGAGCACGAACAGCATCGACAACCGCTTTCGCAGCCTCTTCGTCATTCATTTTTGACGTATCTATACCCATTGCCTGAGCCATTACCCGATATTTCGGAAGAGCCGCCGATGCATTGAATTCGAGTATATAAGGTAATAGAAGAGCATTCGCCACACCGTGAGGTATATTGTAGAACGCTCCTAACGGGTGAGCCATGCCATGCACGATACCCAAACCTACATTAGAGAATCCCATACCGGCAATGTATTGGGCAGTAGCCATACCATCGCGTGCTTCGATAGAAGATGGATTAGCCACTGCTTCCGGCAGATATTTGAAAATTAATTCGATTGCTTTTAATTCGAACATATCTGTCAGAGTCCATGCTCCTTTTGTTATATATCCTTCCATTGCGTGCGTCAGTGCATCCATTCCGGTTGCAGCCGTAAGACCTTTTGGCATTGACAACATCATTTCTGCATCGACAACCGCAATTACAGGAATATCTTTAGGATCCACGCAAACCATCTTTTTTACGCGTTCTTCGTCTGTGATAACGTAATTGATGGTTACTTCGGCCGCAGTACCTGCCGTTGTGGGTACTGCTATAATGGGAATTGATTTCTTTTTGGTAGGAGCTTCTCCCTCGAGAGAGACAACATCAGCAAAATCAGGATTAGCGATAATCATACCGACACCTTTAGATGTATCGATCGACGAACCGCCGCCGATTGCAATAATAAAATCGGCACCGGCAGCTTTATAAGCTTCAACACCGCCTTTTACATTCTTCACGGTTGGGTTTTGCTTCACGTCATCGTAAATAGCGTAAGGAATAGATTCTTTATCCAGAATATCCGTTACCATTTTTACAACGCCGAACTTTACAAGGTCTTTATCCGATACGATAAGAGCCTTTTTAAAACCTCTGTTTTTTATTTCCTGAGGAATAACGCTTCTCGAACCTGCCCCGAAATAGGAGGTTTCATTAAGAATAATTCTGTTTGCACTCATAGTTGTTATTATTTAAGAGTTTTATTTTATCTCTCCGGAATAATGTTTTTACCTTCTTTCAGAGAGAGCTTTTTTCCGTTAAATTCAAAATAACCCGATGTCCCTTGCGGCAATATGACAGAACCGCTTAATTTATGAGAATCGTTCTTGAAATCTACTTCGATATTTCCGTTTGGATGGGGAACGACACCTTTGACTATCTTCAGATTGCCCGGATGAGGAGCGATACGGATTGTTTTAAATCCGGGAGATGCCGGTTCGATTCCGCATACGGTGGCTAATAAGTCGTAATTAGGGCTGGCACTCCACGCATGGCAATCCGAACGGGTAGGTTCCGGCTTTTCTGCAAAAGTGCTAAGACCTATATTAAGCATCTCTTTCCACGGGTCGAGCATCTCGATATAGCGATCGGCCAATCCTACTTTTTTCAATGCCCGGTGAAGATAGAAACGGTAATAGAATGTAGCCTGAATCAACGATTTGTCAGAAACAAGACGCTCGAAAATTTCCTTCTGTTTTTTTGCCGGAATTGCATCCGATAGGATACCCATTATATTCGTGTGCTGGCTAAAACTGGTCTTATTCAGATCGTCTACCAACAAACCTTTATTTTCGTCATAACAATGTTTCCATACGGATTTTCGAAGAGAGTCGCGTATCTTTTCGTATTTTGCAGCCTCATCTTTTTCACCGAAAACTTTGAATAATTCTATTGCATCACCTAAAGCATAAGCCATTTGTAACGAAATAAGAGCTGAACCTCCGTCGATTCCTCCCGGAGGAACTCCACCCAGAGGTTTTTCGGAATTCCATGGCCACTGGTCAGGCCAATCCGAAAAGTTCCAGTGAGGCATTTTACCCAGTATACCCGTAGCAGGGTCGATTTTATCTGAATACCAACTAAGAACTGTTTTAATCCCCGGTATCATAGATTGAATAAGTTCATCGTCACTGCGGTGCATCCAATAGTCATGCACCATATTGATCCAATAAAGAGAAAAGGGCGGTATAAACTGGTCATAACGGGCAGGATAACGGCTTCTGGTGATTCCTTCCGGAGTACGGGACCAGTCGAATATTTTTAAAGCCTTTCTTGCCAGCCTGTCATCTCCGCTTACATATAAGGAAATCAAAGCCTGAATACGTGTATCGCCTATATACTGTAATTGCTCGTAATAAGGACAATCATAGTAAGTCTCATTTGCACATAAGCGTGCGGTTCGCCAACCGACTTCCCATATCTGGTCCAGGCTGGAATCATCGCTTGTAAAACTTCCATTTTCTTTAAAAGGATAACCTGTGAATTTTCCACTTAAAGAATTTATCGTTACAGGTTCATTTTCCGTAATAATTTCCATTTCCAGATAGCGGTAGGTTCGGTACCAAAGAGGGCGGTACATTCGGTCATTCCCTCCTTCCGGATAAAAAATATCACAGTTTCCGATTAACTCTTTACCCTCTATTTCATTCCGGTTCCCCTTTGTGTTGTTTTTATCTACCAACGCTTCAGCATAAGATAATTTTATGCTACTTCCTTTTCCTCCGCTAACGAATAATTCCGGATAAGCCGTTGTTAAATGGCCTTGATCGAAAAGAATAGTAACTTTACTGTTCGCCGGAACTGTGAAATTCCTTTCCCCTTTCAGAAAAGCTTCGGTTATTTCAGCACCCGAACTCCTCCGGATAGAAGATAATTTTATTTCGGATTCTTCCATAAAAGGAATATCCCTCGGTATAAGTGTCCACGTATATTCTGTACCGTTTCCGTAAGGTTGTCCGTTTCGGATTTCTTTTGCTGGTTGCCAATCTTTATCATTGAATGAAAGGCTGTTCCAACCCCACGGATAGAGTGAGCCGTCGATGTTTTCTCCCGGCCCCACATCCTGTCTTTGTTGCAGATTAGGACTGTAAGATAGGTCCGTATAAACCTTCCATGATGAGTTGGTATTTACAATTTCCTCGGCAGGAGAATTGCCTTGTACGATGAAACCTGTATGCAAAGATATTTGAGCCCCGGGGCTCCACTCTCCGCAATGCCATACGGAGGCAGCTAAAAGATTGGTACCTGCTGTTAAAAAAGGAGCAATATCGATCGTTTCATAATACCAGTGTTCCAGATTGCCCCGTGAAGGTCCTATACAAACCAGTTCTCCGTTAACGAATAGCTGATACCGTTGATCTCCCGAAACATTTATGACAAAACTTTGAGGCTGTGACACTAATCCGAAGGTTTTCCTGAAATGATGTACCCCATAATCATACATAGAACCGTCATTATGGGTAATCCATTTAGCCTTCCAGTTATTATGGATGGTTTCAGGTGAAGGAACCGCCTCTTTCACTTGTGCGTTCAATGTAACGGAACAAATTAGACAAATTAAGATGAATAATATGAACTTATTTTTTTTCATATGAGATATGCACTCTTTTTATTTATAAAGAACTTCATAATAAGAATTCGCTTTGTCTAATTTGAGGGTATATTCATTATTATCCCCCTTAATAAGCGTTCCCTGATTGACTTTAGGTGTACGTTTGGATTTGAATTTCAGGATTCCTCCTGTATTTGCAGTTGTCGTAACACCGATTTTTTTAGTGTTCATTTCTACCGAAATAACACCTTCCGGTGTCGGTACGGTACCTTTCATCCATTTTAGACCGCCTAAATTAGGTTCGATAATATATTCTTTATAACCGGATGCGGTCGGATAAACTCCCAGGAAATATCTTCCGAAAAGATATACAGGATTAGCACCCCAGGCATGACATAAACTTTTGCCGAAAGGACGCCCGTACATTTCGTAATGTTTGTCTTCCGGTGCAGTTGGATCAAAAGCTTCCCAGAAGGTTGTGGCACCACGTTCAAGCATGCCGCCCCAGTAATCTTTAACGAATTTGAGAACCTTGGCCTGCTCGCCTATTTCACAAAGAGCTGCTAATTCATAGAACTTCATATAAGGAGTAGTAATTTGAAGAATACTGTCATTCAATATAACCGATTCTTTTATCTCCTGCTTTTTAGTTTGGTCTACCATATTGAACAGTATAGCGAACATATTGGTATAGCGAGTTGCATAATCTGTTAGCTTACCATCGATTCTGCTGTGCAAGAAAGCTTTTTTATCATCAGACCAGAATATTCGGTTGAACTCTTTTTTCTTGCTGTCATAAAGTTTTTGCATTTTTTCTTTTGTTGCATGATCCTGTGCTATCTCAGCACACTCCATCATTGCTTTAAGGCTTTGAATAAGAAGTAATTGCTCGAAAGAAACTTCCCCCTCCTTGTCTATCGGCGCCCAGTCTATAAAAACCCAGTCGCCGGGCAATCCTTCAGCCAATCCGTTTTCATTTAAACGGTTGAGGCAAAAATTCATTGTTCCCAGCATACGGGGATAAATCTGTTTAATGAAAGAGGCGTCGCCCGTATAAAGATAATGATAATAAATACCGATCATCCAATAGAACGAATAATCTAAAATCGTATTGATATGTGTTGTTACAGGATCGTGTCCGCGTAAGCCCCACAACGTTCTGGTATTTACGTCTTCGTCGAAGAAAGTATAAAAGTTCATCAGATAACTTTGTAACGCATCTCCGCTCCATACCCAACGGTCTCTTTTTATCCCGTCTATATGGCACTCCCTCGTTGCTAAATGGAAGGTGTACATCGAAGTATTGTAAATATCGTTGATTAAAGGATCGGAACAACTGAATGTCCCTTTGTATTCTACAGGAAGATATTCATATAAAGCGGATATCTTGTCGAAAGAAACAGACGGATCCTTTACGACCAGAATGTAACGGAATGCTTTGGTGGGTAGAGTGTCGTTCTTTGCTACCGGGTTATTTACCGTAATGATATCGTACGTTTCCGCCAGCTTTTTGGCTAAAGCCTCTTCTTTACTCTCACCATAGTATAATTGAACTTGTCCTGATCCTTTTAAACCGTTTAATACAGGAAAAGCAAAAGTGTTTTTTCCGAAATCTATAAGAACTCCATCACCCTCGTTTTTTACGGTTTGCGCTTCAATAGGAGTTGTAGCCAGTTTGTATGTTGAAGGAGGCAAAGAAGGTTCTGTAAAGATCCAGGAGGAGGCGGAAACATCATCATTATTCCTCGAGTTAGCGATCCAAGTATTATCGGAAACATAAGATTTGCTTTTGAATAGAATAGAAGGTACAGTTTGGTAATTTTCTACACAAACGGACAATTCGTAATCTCCTGCCGGTAACTCGAAATTCTGAGGATCGTAATCATAAAAAATTCCATGTTTATTTGTCTGGATATAATATTTCCCATCTACCCAGATGGAAGCATTCTCCGGTTTATCTAATGAAATTTGCTTTTTGAAAACAACAATACCATAAGCTGGGTCCAATCGCCACATGGTTGGGTAAGCCTGGTTTCTCTCCGTCCGTTTGAGAGACAGCTCTTTACATAACCAGATATCGAAATCTCCCGGATAATAAATCCATTTAGCCTGCTGTTCGGCATTTACCTTAAAAGAAAGAGTACAAATAATTGCGACTAAAAATATCAAATATCGTTTCATATTCATTTTATTTATTTTCCCTTGATAATATAAGTACCGGCGGGTAGTAACATACGCTTTTTGTTTATTTTTCCGTTATAGCCTTCTACGGAAGAGAAACTGTGACCTGTAGGAGGGAAAACTTCCGCCTCTGTTCCCTGGGGCACCGTTAAGTTTATGGTTATTCCTCTTTTTGCTTTTTTATAACTGAACTGAATTGCACCGTAATGCGTATCGAAAGAAGTACTCAGTTCCGTAAGTTTTCCCGGTTGAGGTTGTACCTTGAACCGCTTGAATCCTGCTTCGATAGGGGAAATCCCGCATACATATTGTGATAGAAGTGTCAGTCCGCCTCCACTCCAGGCATGGTTGATTGTGCCTCCGCCATAACCTTCGTTACCGATACCCCAACCTTCCCATAAAGTTGTCTGTTCAGCGTCGGTCATCTTTTTGAATCTTTTTTTCATACGGTCCAAAGCCTGCTGTTCATACCCCATCTTGAAAAGTGATTCCAATACGTATTTTTCCATGTAAGGACTGGCATGATATTCTTTTAGCAGAATTTTGGATATCTGCGGATATACATCTTTTGGTGCCAGACCCGAGAGAACAGCCATTGCCTGCGTACGGTCGTCGGTCTTTCCCGTATATTTGGGTGAACGGTATTCTTTTCCATTCCAGTATTTTTTATGGAAAGCTTTTTTCAGCCTCTCCATTTTCTCCCGGATCATATATTCGTCGTCAAGAACCTCTGTTATACCTGAAAATTCCAGTTCTCCCTGCAATGCGAGATAATACCAGCATTGAGCCAATGCTTCTTTGTCGATGTTTTCGCCCCAGTCGCCCCAGTACCAGTCTCCGCTGCGGGGAATCACCAGACCATTGCGGTCTGTTTTCCATACATCGTGCAAAAGAACCTTTAAACGGTCATAGATAAGAGGAATAAAGGAAGAATCGCCGCTATATAGATACTGAGTATAGAATCCGTAATGGCCTACCGATGCCAACATTTGCAATGGCAGCTCTTTATTCCAGTTTCCTGCCGGACAAGGCGAGAAAATAGAACCGTCCGGCCGTTGCCAATTCATCAACTCCAAAATACCTTTTCTTGCCAAAGCATGACTCTTCGTATCGAGTGCATAAAAAGCTTCACCCAGCTCATTAACCTCATCACCCCACCATTGTGCACGTTCACGGTCGGGGCAGTCCATATAATTGTCACGCATGGTAATGTATAGTGTACGTGCAGCTTTTTTCCAAAGCTCATTGTAAAAAGGATCGTTACAACTGAAAGAGCCGGTAAATTCTGTGTTATAACCTGTCTCTCTGTATTTAAGTTCCAAAACTTCGACACTCTCCGGTATGATGTAACACATTTCATGTCCGTTTATCCATCCGAAACTCTCATATTCCTGAATTCCCTCTTTTGTGACATATTCAGCGCGGACGTTTAATTCGGAGCCTCCGTTATAGTTATCCGTCTGCATTTTAATTAAAAGACCTTCAGGAGCCTTTACTTTCAGATAAGGAGTTACTTGGGCATTATAGGGTAGAGTACAATATAGTGTATCGCCGGATTTTCGGGTTGCAGTATACGGTTTTAAGCCATAGTCCTTAAATAAAGGAATAGGTCTTTTTATCAATTTATGAAAAGGTGCATCACCCTCTTTGCCTATTTCTGTAGCAGTTTGAAAATGGATATCCGAAGAACTTAAATACCAGCCTTCTTTTTCTAAACGGGCATCGAAGCGGATATTTGATTCAGGCAGTCTGTAATTGGGGTGGGGGGCGTTTGTATTGTCGTATGCCTTGTTAACCTCAGCCTCCCAGGTATTGTTTGAGACAAGGTTTATTTTAGGACAGTCGAAGAATAAAGCAGCCTGTCCGCTGTTTTTATGTGAGAAACCTTCTTTGCCGAAATGCCACAGCAAAATAGCAATCGTATTTTCTCCTTGTTTTAAAAAAGGTGCGAGGTCTACTTCATCGATATAAGTATCTGTTGGCGAAGGTCCTCTTTTTAATCCTCCTTCAAAAACGGCGAGGTCGTTATTGATCCACATCCAGTATTTAGTATCGGCTGCTATCCGGGCAATGGCCTCTTGAGGAACATTGTTGAGCGAAAAATCCTTTCGGAAGCACAGCCATGTATTAGACGCATTTTGATTGTCATTAGCTGTAATCCATGAAGCTTCCGGAGCTGCTATTACCTGAAATGCAAAAAAATAGAAGAATAGGAAAGTTAGAAATACGTTTTTCATGTCGTTTTTTAAGGATTAAAACCCATGTCAGCACTCTTTGCCGACATGGGTTAAATATAAAAATTGATTATTTAAGCGATCTTGAAGGCAATTTTTAAAACGTCTCTTTCTCCTTTTTTCAAGCCCATGGGAGACTCTCCTGCGCTTTTGCAGAGAAGATAAAGAATTGCCGATTTATTAAGAGTGTCGATTACGTCGAATGTTTCGATCATATCTTTTCCGATAGCCAGACATCCGTGTTTTGGCCATACTACAACGTCATGAGATTGAAGACTGTCGACGGTAAGTTTTGCAATATCGTCGGTGCCAGGTACTTCGTAAGGTATTAAACCTACCCCTTTTGGAACAACGATATATGTTTCCGGATGCATACCCCATAAAGCCTCGTTCATGTCAGCCTCTTTACTTAAGGAAGGAAGCAAAGACATAGCAACTATTTCATTCGGATGGGTATGAATTAACACTTTGTCCGTTCCGCCTCTTTTTACCATTTCCTGATGTACGCTTAAGTGAGTAGGCAATTCCGAAGTAGGAATAACAGTCTCGCCTTCTGACACGATAGAATAAGTTTTTCCGTCTTCATGTACAACTACGATAGAGCAATTTCCCCAGATGTCACGTGCGACTTCTCTCATTCTTTTACCTGTACCGGTAATGAAAAAGATATTATTTGCCAGTGATGGTAATGTAATGGAAAGTTGTTTGGTCGGATAAGAAGAAAGATTTTCTACTCTTCCTTTGGCTATGTCTGTAATATTGATTGATATATTACCGGCATTACGTTCTGCCCATCCTTTTTCCCAGAGATAACCTGCTACCTCACTCACCTTATCGGTGACTTTTTTCAATTCTTTGTTTGCAAAAACAGTGTTCATAATAATTGTTTGTATTTTTAATAATACGATTTTACGATATTAGGCCCTATACCGATAATGATGGCCGAAAGAATCAGTATTCCGATGCCTGCAAATACAAAGGTAAGGGTTTTGCGGCTTGCACCTTTCCATTCTCCGTTGAAAAATCCCCATGCAGTACTGAAAACGATGGTAAGAGACATTAAGATTGCCCAGGCCGTATATTCAAGGTCGCCCATACGGCTTTTTCCCATTTCAAGAAACATCATCTGGAAGTACCATAAAGACCCTCCTATAATGAGGAATATCCAGTTTCGTAATACAGGGGTATTGGTAGTTTTGACCCAATCGCCCAAGGTGTGATTTTGAACGCTTTTTACTAAGCAATAGACAAGATTAACAAGTAATCCGCCTAAAAGGACTATGCATAAACCTGCGTTTCCTTGATAAAGAGGTTCGGCTCCATTACGAACCGCAGCTTCGGCAATAGGTTTGGCCGCTGCAAGACCAAAGCTGAAACAAGCGCTCATCAAACCGGATACAACCGCTACGATAAGTCCTAATTTCAGATTGAAATCACTGTCTCCTTTCGGTTCATTACCTTTGGAAATATCTTTGTCTTTGTTAATTCCCGCCATTCCCATAAAGGCAATACCGACAATGGATACCAGAACGCCGAAAAGGGAAACGATGTTCTCGGGAGTGCTGATAATAGCTCCGATACCTCCCTGATAGATCGGAGGAACCAATGTGCCGAAGACGGATATAATACCGTTTGCTATAGCGATTCCCAAAGAAACCCCTAAATAGCGGAGGGTCATTCCGTATGTCAATCCTCCGACTCCCCACAGAGCGCCGAAGATAAACGGCCATACAAAATCACTGCTTTCCAAAGAACCGTACACTCCGAAAAGGTCGGGAACCGTTGCAAATGCAACGAGGAAAGGAACGATAAGCCACGAGAAGATACCGGCCATAAGCCAGTATACCTCCCATGCTATGTTCTTTGTTTTGCTGATGGGAACGTAAAAGCTGGCGGCGCTGAACGATCCAAGAGCAATAAGTAAGATACCTCCTAACATAAATAATTATCTTTTAGAAGTAACTTCCTTCTCGTATTTCTGAATATCGGCGATGTATTTTTCTCCGACGATAACATTATTCTTTAAGCAGAAATAATCCCATACAGCACCCCAAGGCATGCTCTTAGCCTCTTCAAGAAGAGCAAGGCGTTCGAAGAATTGTCCCTTCGACTCATATTCGCGTAATTGGGTAATCGGTTCGAGAAGAGCCTGCATAAAGGCCTTTTGTGTTGCGCGTGAACCAACAACATAAGCGCCGATACGGTTAATTGTTGCATCGAAATAATCGAGGCCGATATTTACACGTCCTAAAGCATCGCAACGGATGATCTCTTTTGCCAGTTCCTGTACGTCGTCGTTAAGAACAACAACATGGTCGCTGTCCCAACGGATAGGACGGCTTACGTGTAACATAATTTCCGGGGTGAAGAGCAGTAAGGAAGAAATCTTATCAGCAACGCTTTCTGTTAAATGGAAGTGTCCTGTATCAAGAGTTACCATTTTGCCTTTTTTCGCTCCGTAACCTAAATAAAAGTCGTATGAACCGACTGTGTAGCTTTCGAAACCGATACCGAACAGTTTAGCCTCTATGGCATCTTTCATGTTATCATATTTCGTAGCGAAGATATCATCTAAAGATTGTTCCAGTATCTGACGATAATAAAGCCGGTTAACCGTAGTATCTTTCGAGCCGTCGTGAATCCATAAGTTCATGACGCAAGGATCGTTCTGGAATTTACCCATCTCTTCGCTGATCCAGCGACAACGCTTGGTATGTTCGATCCAGAATTCACGTATTTTCTTATCGGGATTCGATAATGTCAGGTTTCCGCTTAGCGGATGTGAAAAAGAAGTTGAGTTGAAATCGAGTTTGAATCCGTTTTGTTTTGCCCATTCCATCCAACTTTTGAAATGAATAGGTTCACATTCGTTTCTGTCTACCTTTTTACCGCCGAAATCGCCGTAGCTTTCATGCAGGCTGATACGATGGCTTCCCGGAATGTAAGATGCGGCTTTGACTAAATCCGCTCTGATCTCTTCTATATTTCTCGCTTTTCCGGGGTAATTACCTGTTACCAAGCAACCGCCGCCGGCCGTCCCGCTTGCATTTTCCAATCCGGCAACATCATCGGTCTGCCAGCAGTGCAGCGATAATGAAATTTTCTGTAAATCTTCAAGTGCCTTATCTGCGTTAACACCGATTGAAGCATAGCGTTCTTTTGCTACTTCATACGCTTTTTCTACTAGTACGTCTTTCATGATTCTTTAATTTATTAGGTTTTTAAATTGATTATATGCTTTCTCCCATTTCTCCTGATCCGTAGGAGCGAATTTTTCTATATCGATTGAATTATAGATTATGTTTCTCATTTCTTGAAGAGAATCTACCGCACCCATTGCTTTAGCCTGCACCATGATGTTACCGATGGCAGTAGCTTCCGATGGTCCTGCTATGACAGGTAGGTTAAGAGAATTGGCTGTGAATTGGTTTAATAAAGCATTCTTTGCACCACCTCCGATTACATGGAGTTTTTCAATTTTAAACGGTGCCAGTTTCTGAAGGTTGGAGAATACATAACGGTATTTTAGTGCAAGACTTTCGAAAATGCATCGGATAATAGCCTGATCGGTTTCCGGTGCACTTTGTCCCGTTGAAAGACAATAACTTTTGATTGCTTCGATCATACTTGCTGGATTTACAAACGATGCGTCGTCCGGATCTACGAAATGTTGGAACGCAGGTGCTTCTTGGGCCATTTTTACAATATGTGGATAAGAGTAATTTTTTTCCTGTTTATCCCACTCTTTCCGGCACTGTTCCAACAGCCACATACCAGTAATGTTTTTTAGGAAACGGGTAGTTCCTTCGATACCTCCTTCATTTGTGAAGTTGTATTCATATGAGGCATCATTTATAATCGGATCTTTTACCTCTATACCCATTAAAGACCATGTACCCGAACTAAGATAAGCGAATCTCTCGTTTTCGGCAGGCACGGCAGCTACTGCTGAACCTGTATCGTGGCCGGCTACGGCTATTACAGGCACATCCTGCAATTCATATTCATTAGCGAGAGCTTTGGTCAGATAACCTATTTTTGTCCCGGGCATAATGATGGGAGGAAATAAATCGGGAGAAATTCCGACTTTTTCCAATAATTCTCGGTCAAAGTCTCTCGTCCTCGGATTAAGCATCTGAGAAGTAGATGCCATGGTATATTCACATACTTTTTTGCCTGTAAGTAAATAAGATAAAGCATCCGGCATGAAAAGGATCTCTTTTGCATGGATGCAGGGTGAATAATTTTCACGCTTAGCTGCATACAATTGAAACAAAGAGTTAAAATTCATTATTTGAATTCCGGTATGCTCATAAACTTCCCGTTTTGAAACTGTCTGGA
Source organism: Bacteroidales bacterium (assembly GCA_029007825.1). Lineage (GTDB taxonomy): Bacteria > Bacteroidota > Bacteroidia > Bacteroidales > JAQXIO01 > JAQXIO01. The sequence continues at coordinate 38,964 of JAQXIO010000034.1, forward strand.
ATAAAATTTCGGGTATGCCTTCCGTATAAGGGTCACGGTAGGCTCGCGGGGAACTTAATATAGTGCCGTCTTCGCCTAAGTAAACGAAATCGACGCCCCATGTGTCGATTCCGATCGCATCTATAGCAATACCTTCTTTTGAACAGGCTTGTAACCCTTCTTTCAAAGAGTTGTAAAGACTATATATATCCCAGTAATATTTTCCTTGAAGTTCTGTTATTTTATTTGGAAAACGAGTAAGTTCTTTCATTGTCAGGCGCCCGTTCGCAAGAGTCGCTAAGAGAGAACGCCCGCTGGTGGCTCCTAAATCGAAAGCCAGAAATGACATTGATTTCATGGATAGTAATTTTAGCATTCTTTATAAGCCAAAGGTAGAAGATAATTTCTTAACTTTGTTATCGCAAATGATTTTTTTCTTTTCATATTTGATACATGATTATGGCAACGGAAAAAAAAGAGAGTGATCTGTTTAAGTATATTGCGGCGGGGCCAATCGACGAAGAGTGGGGGATTTATCTGACTACTGTCGGTTACCAGTACATTAAGCCGAAAGGTCATTACCCGTTGTCCTCACATCCGGAAAGTTATTCATTTCAGCCTCAGATCGGGCGCATTTTGAATGAATATCAATTGGTGTATATTGCTGCCGGAAAAGGATATTTTACCTCAAAATATTGTCCGAAAGTACATGTACAGGCAGGCACGATGATTTTGCTTTTCCCCGGGGAATGGCATACTTACTATCCCGATGAGGAAACTGGCTGGGATGAATACTGGGTAGGTTTTAAAGGAATTAATATAGACCGGCGGGTTAAAAAGAAATTTTTCACTCCTGAAGAACCCCTGCACGATGTGGGAATAAGCTCTACCGTTGTTGGCCTTTATCATGAAATAATCAAATATTCTGAACAGGAAAAAGCAGGATTTCAGCAATTGATATCCGGTATCGTATTGCATCTGTTAGGACTTATCTATTATAGAAAGCTGAACAGCTCGTTTTCCAATAGCAATATTGTAGATAAAATAAACGAGGCCCGGATCGTAATGAAGGCGAATATTGAAAATCCGGTATCGCCTGAAGAAATATCCCAGCAGCTGGGGTTGGGTTATTCCTGGTTTAGGAGATCGTTTAAAGAATACACGGGGGTTTCACCTGCACGATATCAGATGCAGTTACGGCTGACTCGCGCGAAAGAATTGCTTATCGGCTCGGATAAGTCTATATCCGAGATTGCGTATAAACTGAATTATGAAAATGCTGGACAGTTTTCTACAGCATTTAAAAAACACGAAGGCATGACTCCTTCGGATTTTAGAAACAGAAATCATTAATATAAAATTTGAAATTAATAGACGAATGATAATTAATAAAAAGATTCTCTCCCTTTTGTTTGTATTTATTGCATTAGTTGGATGTGAAAAAGAGAACAAAAATCCATTTGGTGAGCTTCCTACCGCTCTGAATGGTACCGCATGGGTGTATGTATATGCATGGAATGTAGGTTCCCCTGAAGGATGGTATGCGCTTTATTTTGGTTCGAGTACGAGATATGCTCGTTGCCATGAATATTATACAACAGTATCTACGCCTGTTGTTGATAAAGATGGAAATCCTATTCCGAGCACGGGAGGAGGAGATTCTGTCATAGTTACAACAAAGGCAGTTTCCGATACGGTTTCTGTTGGTTCGTATTTATATGTAAGGGATGAAATGAAAGTGTTTATAGAACCCGAAGAACCTGTTGAACCAGGTATGACCGGATATTTTGAGACAGACAAGGCGAGAGGTGCTTTTTTATCAATAGGAGGCTTGAATTATCAGCGTGTTCAGTAAATAATCCGGCAAGAACATTATGTTTGTTGTAAAGAAAAAACTGGAAATAGCCGCAGCTCATAAATTAAATCTTCCGTATGAGAGTAAATGTCAGGTATTGCACGGACATAACTGGATTATTACGGTTTGGTGTAAAGCAGAGGTGTTGAACTCCGAAGGAATGGTGATCGACTTTAATGTTATAAAGCGCGCCGTTATGGATAAACTGGATCATAAAGTATTGAATGATGTGCTTCCCTTTAATCCTACGGCAGAAAATCTTGCAAAATGGATTTGTGACCAGATCCCTTCTTGCTTTAAAGTTGAGGTACAGGAATCGGAAAACAATATTGTTTTCTATGAGAAAGATTAACGAAATTTTTTATTCGTTGCAAGGAGAGGGATACTTTACGGGTACTCCCTCTATTTTTGTCCGTTTTTCCGGTTGCAACTTGAAGTGTCCTTTCTGTGATACCGAGCATACTCATGGTCAATGGATGGAAGATGATGAAATATTTTTCGCTATATCTCCATTTCCGGCTTCGCATCTGGTTTTGACAGGAGGAGAACCCTCTCTTTTTATAGATGAAGCATTGATTGACCGTTTTCATAATGCCGGTTATTTTGTGCAGATAGAGACAAACGGAACACAACTTCTACCTGAAAATATAGATTGGATAACCTGCTCTCCTAAATCGGATGCTCAGTTAGCACTTACTAAAGCAGATGAATTGAAAATAGTATTTACGGGGCAGGATATCTCTGTTTATGATACATTCGAGGCAAAATATCGGTTTTTACAGCCCTGCTCCAATAGAAATACAGATAAAGTCATCGATTTCCTTTTAAAGAATCCTGGTTGGCGATTGAGTCTGCAAACGCACAAATTTATAGATATTCGCTGATCCCTTTTTTCTTTCTTACGACGATTATTAATTCTGGTTATTAATCGTTTCCAGCTCTTTTTCTATATGTTCGGAACGGCGGATGTTATAATGATACGCAAAAATAGCGATAATCATATAAACGATTGCCTGAATCCACAAAACAGTCATCTCTTCACCGATCTGGTTTATCGAGGCCCCCATGCTGCTTAAGCGGATATAACCGAATGATGCGATAGGTGCCGGAAAGACATAATGCATTGCCTTCCAGAAAAGCGGCATATTTTGAATAGGAAATGATGCTCCCGATAAAAATAGCAATGGAATCGTTGAAAAAACAAATATCAGGAGAGGACTTTCATAAGTTTTAAAAAGAACGGACATCGACATGCCGAAAAATGTTGTAGCCAGAAGGAAAGGAACAATAAAAATAAGAATATCGGGAAATGTCGTTAAATAGGGTAAATGGAAAAGTTTCGGAACTAATCCAAATATAAATATACACAGAACGAAATACAAAGAAATATAACAAAGCGCTTTACCGAATACGATTCGTAAGAGACCGTGAGGCTTATTCGAAATCGGAACCAGCAAGTGATAACGGTTCTTTTCACACTCGGTGCCGGCCATCATTCCGATCCCCAGAATTAGCGTTTGATGTAAAACCAATACCATTACAATGGGTATCAGGAAGTTTCCGTAGCCATCGTCCTGATTGTAAAGCGGCATACCCATTACTTGTATCGGTGCGATTTGTGCAGTTGAAACAGTGGAATGTTTGAGATTTATTTCAGTACCGAGAGCCAATGAACAAAACGTAGCGGCTTCCGCTATTTCTACATAATAAAGAAAAGAGTTCATTGAACAGAAAACCTGTATGTCAGACGGAATATTCCGGGCAATATTTGTCTCGAAATCGTTTGGAATAAGTACGACACCATGAACCTTTCCGCGCTCAAGAGCCTCTTTTGCCTCTTCGAAAGTAAAGGCAGTAGTAACAACGTCTACTTTTTCTGTAGCATTTAACATGCGGATATATTCGCGACTCAGCTCATTTTTTGAATTATCGACTACGGCAATATGAACTTTTTGTAAGGTATTCGGTCCGTACATATAGTTGTAAAATAAGCCGTATCCGATCACACCGCCGAAAAATATAAGCAATACCCCATGATTCGATAGCAGCTGCTTATATTCATGAAGAAAAACCCAAAGAAGATCTTTGAATCGCTCTTTAATAGTCATATTTTTCTTTTTGGGTGTCATTTCTCTTGAAAATTATAATAAATCATCTCCCGCTTAAGTTGGAACATCAGGAAGAGAGGAGGAATCAAAGCAGCAACCAACAAAGCGTAACTTTGCCAGCAGTAAGAAAATCCCAGTCCCCAGAGAGCATTAGTCTGAAATATAACGGTGAATTGCCGTATAGGAAATAAGTAAGACATTACATGAATAAATTTAGGCATTCCTTCTACCGGAAAAGTAAGTCCAGCCAGTGTCGCACCCAAAGAACCCAATAATGAAGCCATACTTATAGAGATTCGAAGTAGAGGTAGTAAGCTGATGATAAATAATCCGAAAGCCTGGGTTGCCAGTACGAATAAGACAGCCAGCCCGTGTAGTTGCCAAATGCTGCAACTGAGCGGATTATTACAGAAAACGAAAAGAACCACATTAAAAAAGAGAGCCTCTGCTACAAAAATTATAGTATAAGGTAATAATTTCCCTGTGACGGCAATAAAAACATTTTTATTGGCTGCTTTTAGCCAGGCGTGAGCCGTACGCTTTTTCAGTTCGATCCCGATAGTGTAAACAGTTATTAGTAATATTTGTATTTGTAGTAATACGAATACAAATACGGTGGATAAATAAAGCTCATAGTTTAGCCACGGATTGCCGATTTTTTCAATATGCGTTTGTACCGGCATCAATTTAAACATGATTAAGTCGGGAGAGATACCCATAGCCTCTCCTTTTTGTAAAATTGGGGCGGCTGCGATCGTTTTAAAAATCGTGGTAAGATCTGCCATTAAAATGTTTCCCACACTGATAAATACAAAATGATAGTAGTATGAAATAGTCGGAGAACGCATACCTAACACATCGCTTTCGAAATTAGGAGGAATTACGAAATAACCGTAAATTTTCCCTTTCAAAAGTTCATCCTGAGCTGTTGCTGCGTCGGCGAAATGTTGCAGATTTATGGTAGGAACGGCGCTGACATTCCGTGAAATATTCCGTGATGTTGAAGAATTGTCCATATCTACCGCCCCGACGGGAAGTTGTTCTATTTTTCCATTGCCAAAGATAGTTAGCATGAAAACCAGAATAAACATAGGTATAACCACGCAAACACCGAAATAAATCCGGCGTGAAGTCATCCGTCCCCATTCCCTTAGGAATACGGATTTCAGAGCATTGAGCATACCTGTGTTATTTTTTTCCATTCGTGCTTATTTTAGTTTCAGCAGTACAGACATTCCCGGTCTGAGGTTTGCGATAGGCGATACCGGACGTGCCTGTACCTCGAAAGTTTTCAAATCGTAACTACCGCTCTCTTTTGTCGATTTCCAGGTTGCATAACTTCCCAACGGACTGATATAATCTATTTTGAAAAGTTGATCTTTTAAGCCCAAGGCAGGAATTTGCAGGCTGATTTCCTTTCCCATCGTGAATCCCGGTAAAAGATCTTCACGAACATTGATAATAACATAAACATCATTTAAGTCTACCACATTCATGAGAGGAGAGCCGGCGCCTACCAGTTCACCGACGGTAGGGTAAATATCGGCAATCTCTCCGTCGGTCGGAGACGTAAGTTTTGTATCGTTCAGGAAAGACTCCACTTCATTGACAGACTGTTGGGCTATTGTTACCATTTTATTTGAAGACTCCCGGTCCTCTTTTTCAGCTCCGGCTTTTGCCATCTGGTACTGGTAACGAGTCGCTTTCTCGGCGGCAATCGCCGAGTTATATAAAGCATCGACTTCATCTTTACGCTGCAATGTCACAACACCCTGATTATATAGGCGGTTAATCCGTTCATGCGTTTTAGTTGCCAGTTCGAGATCGGATTTAGCCTTTTGCCATAATTCATAAGAGGTTTGTACAATTTCCCAACGTGTGCCGTTGTCAACCTTTTTGTTTTGATATTTGGCAATATCTTCGGCTGCCTGAGCCTGTGTATATTTAGCTATTACTTCCGGTGAGTTAATGATAACCAAAGTGTCGCCCTTCTTCACCTGTTGCCCTTTTTTTACCAAAAAAGCCTCTACTCTCCCGGGTGTTTTTCCTGATATACGAACCTGTGTAGCTTCGACTTGGCCTTGTAAGAGAACCTCTTTTTCTCCTAAAAGATAAATCCCTGCAATTGATATAATGGCGATGATTCCTGTAAAAATAATAAATGATAGAATCAGATATCGTTTAGACTTTTCCATTGTAAGGTGTATATTTAATTGTTTAATTATCGGATAATATGGAATGTTCGGTGATGCCTTCCTTTCTGTACTGATCGAACAACTCGGGAGTTCCGCACAATGTCAGTAATTGAATGAGTGCTACGTCATATTGGTAGAAAGCCTGCAGGTAACCGACTTTTACTTTCGATAGCATAAGCTGGGCATCGACCACTTCGGTAGATGTTGCCATTCCTTCCTTGAAAGCGTCTTCCCGGATGCGGAGCAACTCTTTAGTAAGCTCGAGAGATGATTCGAGAGCATTCATCTCTTCCAATGCTTTTTGCATTTGAGTATAGTATTTGTCTACTCCTACCTGGATATCGGTTTCTATTTTTTCTTTTGCCGTATCTACCGTTTTGGTAGTGATTTTGGCTTCTCTGATTTTACGCTCCCGGTTAAGTCCGTCGAAAAGAGTCCATTTAAAGCCGACTCCTAAAGTTGAGCGCGGTATCAGGTTACTCGGTACATTATAAGAATAAATATTCTGGCGCGCAAGAAATGCAATTTCTGGAATATAGCCGGTACGTTCTATCTTTAAAGACTGTTCGGCCATCTTCTTTTTTGTATCGATTTGTTTTAGTATATAACTGTTGCTTTGTGCCAGCTCTTTAAAGTAAGAAGAAGTGGGTAACTCTTTTTTTGCAAAGAGGGGAGAGGTTGGGTTCAGGCTAAGCATACTGTCGATCGCCAGAGTAGATTTAAGAGCTTCCTCCGTAACAGTTACATCTTTTAGAGAACCGTTGTACTCCCGTAAAGCATCGTCCTTGCTTACCTGGGCAAAAAGACGTTCTGCCTTGTTTATCATGCCATTTTGTTCCAGTTTGACGGCATCCTCATAATGAAGAGATATTGTGTTGAAAGCCTCTTTACGGATATTGCATACACTTTTCATTAATCTCAGTCCGAAGTAGCGCTCTACTAATTCTGATGTAGCGGCAGATGCTGTAATCTCACGGTTAAGTTCGGCAGAAGTTACCATCTCTTTTCCAATTTTTCCCGCATGTATTCTCTTTCCTCCTGTGAAAACAGGCCAGACCAGTTCGGCATCGATTGTAGCAAAGTTTTGATCTACAAGAGGAAAGGTAAGTGTCGTACCCGCTAATTGTTGCCCGATTGGACCCAATATCGGAGCAAGGTCTGGAAATTGCTGTACTAAACCGTTGAGAGGTTCGGCAAGTCCGGATAAAGATTGTTTGACAGCAATATCATTCGATAAATAAGTGTATGCACCAGTTGCCATAATAGTGGGATACCAGAAGGCCTGCATACCTTGTTTCTGGCTTTTGGAAGTCTCTATTCCCTGCTCAGCTATTTTGATGGAATAGTTTTTTTCATACATCCGTACAATTGCATCTTCAAAACTTAATGAAGTAACGAGCTCTCCATTTTGAGATTGTAACGGAATACTTAAGCTTATGCTCAGAAATAGGGATAATACAGATTTTACATTACGCATTACTCTCTGTTTAAAAATATTAAGCTTCTTCTTTCTTCTGTCTGGCAAAAATAGTGCAAGCCGAGTGCAGAAGCAAGGTTTCTTGGTTATGCTGAGAGATCGGCCTATTTTTGCTCATTGGTGGCAAAGATAGGAAAATAGTTGGACTTATAGAATCTGTATATTTTAAGTCGTTGGTTTTAATTAAAAAAAGAGTTTTACATTGCAAAACTCTTTTTTGTTGAAGATATATTTTAAAGTTCTCTTATCCAGATATTGCGGAATTTAACCGGATCGCCATGATCTTGTAACAAGATAGGGCCTCTTCCGTGCTCTTTGTATTTGGGGAATCCGATATAAGGAGTATCTCCTAAAATAATGGTATTATTTTGGATCAATACACCGTTGTGAAGAACGGTAATACGGGCGGGACTTTGTACAGAGCCGTCTTTTTTGAAGCGCGGAGCTGTATAAATGACATCGTAAACATTCCATTCTCCCGGTTTACGCATAGCATTTACTAAAGGAGCTGTTTGTTTGTAGATACTGCCGGCCTGTCCGTTGGCATAAGTCTTGTTATTGTAGCAATCCAGAACTTGAAGTTCATAAATACCTTGCATGAAAATTCCGCTATTGCCGCGACCTTGGCTGTATTTTCCCGCTGTGTCGGTCGGAGCAGACCATTCTATATGTAATTGGAAATCTTCAAAGTCGTCTTTAGTTAAAATTTCTCCTTTTCCCTTCGTAACTTCGAAATACCCTTTTCCTAATTTCCAGTCGGCAGGTTTTCCATCTCTTTTCTGCCATTTGGAAAGATCCTTTCCGTCAAAAAGAATAATAGCATCTGATGGAGCGGTAATAGCGGCATCCTTTGCAGGTTCGCCGGGTGTAACGATTCGGGGTTGCGGAGTCCAGAATTCACTCATCTCCGGTGTCATGGGAGGAGGGGTTGGATACTGTTCCTGGGCGTGTGTTCCTTGAAAAGCACATAATACTGTAACGGCTGCTGCGGCAGCAAATTTTTTATTTACGACTTTCATGGCGTAAGAATTAAAATTTATTTGTTTAACGAATGATTTAATAATCGGTAATTAGCTATCTCTTCATATTTTGTTTCGGGCTCTCCGTAATTGCAAAACGGATAAATGGAGATACCACCCCTCGGTGTAAATATACCCTCTATCTCAATATATTTAGGACTCATTAGAGCAATCAGGTCTTTCATTATGATATTTACGCAATCTTCATGAAAAGCACCGTGATTCCTGAAACTGAAGAGATAAAGTTTCAGACTTTTGCTTTCGACCATTTTAATTCCCGGAAGATAACGGATGTGAATGGTCGCGAAATCCGGTTGTCCGGTAATAGGACATAAACTGGTAAACTCGGGACAGTTAAAATATACCCAATAGTCGTTTTCAGGATGAGGGTTTGTAAAACATTCTAAAACCTCGGGTGAATAAGATTGTTTATATTCGCTCTTTTTGCCAAGTAAAGTCAGTTCCTTTTCAGTTTGCATAAGTTAATCGGTATGCTTAATGAATCAAACAAAGGTAATCATATTTTTCAGCATTTGAAAAGACAGACGTTTAAGAAATAAAAAAAACAGATTGCGCAAAAAAAAGAAAAATGTGCAATAGTAAGGAAGATATTTATACCTTTGTCGCGATTTTATCAAAAAATTGAATTAACCAAAAAAGTTAGTATGAAAAAAATTTTACTCACAACATTCTTGGTCGGCTGCTTTTCTATAGCCTTCTCGGAAGGTTATCAGGTCAATCTCCAGAGCACGAAGCAAGCTGCAATGGGACATGTCGGAACGGCTATGAAGCTTGGAGCGGAAAGTATGCATTTCAATCCTGCCGGATTGGTATTTATGGATAAGGCGGTCGATCTTTCTGCCGGTGCGTCGTTTATCTTTTCAAAGGTAGACTATACATCTGTCGATAAGAAATATTCCGCATCGACGGAAAGCAATCCAAGCACACCGCTCTATTTGTATGCTGGGTTTAAAATTTACGATAATTTGGCTGCCGGTATCAGTTTGACGAATCCTTACGGAAGTGGTTTGGTTTGGCCTGCGAACTGGAATGGAGCACATTTGGTACAGGATATATCTCTGAAAGTATTTTCTATTCAGCCTACCGTGTCATATAAAATACTTGATCGTTTGAGTATTGGTGCCGGTTTGATGATTTATGCAGGAAATGTTTCAATCTCCAGAGCCCTCATTCCTGTAGGGTGGGGCACATTGGGTATGGTCCCGCAACTGCAACCTTTGGCTCAGGCATATCCGGGGGTGGTTCCTGCTCAGGCAGCTCTTACCGGAACAGCAAAGGTAGGTTTGGGTTATAATGTCGGTGTTATGTTTGACATAAATGACCAGTGGACGATTGGTGCTTCATATCGTTCGAAAGTCAAAATGAAAGTAGAGCAAGGTACCGCAGAGGTAAACTATGCCAATGAAACGATCAGACAGGCAATCAGTCCTTTGATGCCGAAACTTGATCAGGGTACATTCTCTGCATCGATGCCTATGCCTGCGAATTTGAATATAGGACTTTCTTATAAGCCTATCAACAAGTTGGTGTTATCGGCCGATTTTCAATATGTATTCTGGAAAGCATATAAAGAATTGAATATTGATTTTTCACCTGAAGAACTTAGCTCCAATAATATTTCGTCTGTAAAGAATTATTCGAATTCGTTTGCAGTACGTTTAGGTGGACAATATACGATAACATCTCGTTTTGACGTACGTTTAGGTCTGTATTATGATAAGACGCCTGTAAACGATGAATATTATAATCCTGAAACCCCGGGAACGGATAAATTAGGATTTACTACTGGATTCAGCTTTTGTCCTATCAGGAATTTCTCGATTGATGTTGCATTCTCTTATGTACACGGCTTGAAGAAGAATGATGTATCTTGCCCGGCTGGCAACAGCTTTGTATTACCCGGAAATGAATATTTTACCGGAGACTATAAGGCCAGAGCTTTTATCCCGGCTATAGGTTTATCTTATAAGTTTTAAGATTTAGTACTAAAAATAAAAAGGCCGCTTAATTTATTTGAGCGGCCTTTTTATTCGTTTTAGATGCAATCTTTATTTTAATAAAAGGGGAATGTTACCTGTCTTTTCACCGGTTTTCCATAATAAAAAATAATATCCTTTCTGTAAGTCTGATATATTTATTGAGGAAGAGTTTCCGGTTATTGTTTTCTCAAAGGTAATAACGCCTGCTGCATTAATAATTTGTATGTTACACGATGTCTCTTGGTCAAATGATATATGAAGGACATCGGAACATGGATTCGGGTAAATTTGTATTGAAGATGTGAAATTGGTGAGATCGTTAATCCCAACATTAAATTGTTCGAAAGCACCGATATCGATCGTTCCGTCTTTACGGTGATTACCGTTTAAATCCAGGTTTTCATCAGATACGAAGAAAGCGTCGTTACCTGCATCTACACAAGGAGACGCAGCCTGAAGATTCCAGTCGCTTTCCGGATCGATAAAAAGAGGTCCTTCGGCCATATACCCTCCATCGTTGGAGCCGTCGAGTTCAATTATATTATCACCGGATTCACATCCGTTGGTAGCGGCACAATAAGAAGCCTGAGCTTGGTCTTCGAGATAAATTTGTACAGTACCGGAATAAGCATAGTAAGTAATATTACCCCATACGACAGAATTACCTACGAAAGAAGCACCCGTTGCAAAAATACCCTCTCCGTATACTGTATTACTTTTAGTGCTGTTCTTAACGATAGAGCAATTGATAATTCTGGATGTCCCTTCACAATAAACGCCACCTCCTTTTACACTATTGTTATTTAGCAGTACATTGCCTGTAACAAGACAGTTTAGTAAACAAGAGTTCCCTTTTAAATAAGCACCTCCACCAGTTATTGCAGCTTCATTGTTACGGATAATACATTCACTTAAAGTCATATTCGTGTTGAGCACGACCCCACCTCCGTCGATCGATCCGGCACCGTTGCAGATAACGAGGTTTTTCCAGATTGTAGGTGATGCAAGCTGTTCTTTTTGGTTGATAACCTGTATTTTCTTCTCTCCGCTCAAGATCGTGAGGTTTTCTCCTTTTCCAGCAAAGGAACGTTCCGATACATTTTTTTCATTTCCCGTAAATCCTCCTATCACATCGACTCCGTTTTGTGGATCCAGGGGGTGGCTCAATTTATATTCGCCTTTTGCAACCCATACTTCTGCATTTTTATCGGCTACATGTGTAGCTGCGGCATTGATTGCAGTTTGTATGTCCGTATATACAGGTTCTTTTCCGTTCCATGCAGTTGCATCGTTTGCTGTTTTTACATAAAAAATATTCTGTGAAATAAGCGATTCGGAAAAACAGAATAAAATAAAAAATAGGGTAATGTTTTTCATCATGGTGTGCAAATCTTAGTTAATAAAACAAGAAGTAAAGGGTACCCTTTACTTCTTGTGTGAGTTAATTAATGTTTTAAATATGAATCCATTTGACAAAAGCCAGATCCATCCGGTAAGGAGCATCCGGATGAACCGGGAATATCCGGAATGCGACTTTATATAGTCCCGGAGATTGCGGTTTATCTTTAATACCGAAAGTAACGATAGAACCTTCCTCTTTTTCCTTATTTAAACGACGGGCCGATTTGAATTTCAGTTCGTTGTTTTCGGTTTGGCAGGTTACTAAATCTACACCGATATCGCTTTTCAGAGCCTTTTTGTCAATTATGACTTTTACGCTATACTCTTCTCCTATTATTATACCGTTTGCCGTTGGCATTCCGGCATTGCTCACACTGATTACCTCCATACTGTCCCAATGAGCGTTCACCTCTTCCTTCCATGCTGCCAGTTCTTTGGCTTTTTGGAAATTGTCGGTAGTTAGCTTTTGGTAACGTCCGGCCAGTTTTGTGTAAAATTTGCTGATATAATCGTCCAGCATACGCTTAGTCGTATAATGAGGAGCAATATGAGCAATTGAATTTTTTATATACTGAATCCATTCCGGAGAATAACCTTTGCTGTTTTTCGCAAAATAAAGCGGAATAATTTCCCGTTCCAGAATAGCATAAATCGTGGCGGCATCCAGTTCATCCTGGAATTGTTGATTTTCGTAAGTACGCTTATCCGTCAGAGCCCAACCGGCATCTTCACGATATCCTTCGTACCACCAGCCATCTAATACAGAGAAGTTAAGTACACCGTTCATTTCTGCTTTTTCCCCCGACGTACCCGAAGCTTCAAGCGGACGTGTGGGAGTATTCAGCCATACATCTACGCCGGAGATCAGGCGTTTTGCCAGTTGCATGTCATAATTTTCCAGGAAAATAATTTTGCCTAAAAACTCCGGTCGGCGCGAAATCTCTACGATATGTTTGATCAAACCTTGCCCGCCGCCGTCAGCAGGGTGAGCCTTCCCGGTAAAGAGGAATTGAACGGGATATTTTTCGTTGTTTACGATTTTTTCCAGACGTTCCAGATCCATAAAAAGTAAATGAGCACGTTTGTATGTAGCAAAACGGCGGCCGAATCCTATAATAAGAGCATTAGGATTGATGCTTTCCAATATGGAAACGACCTTACTCGGATCTCCCTGGTTCTTTATCCATTGGTTCTTGAATTTTCCGCTTATGTATTGTATTAATTTATTTTTTAGTCCCTCGCGAGTGCGCCAGATCTCTTCGTCTGGAACATCATAAATAGCTTCCCAGAGTTTTTCATTAGATTGATCGTTGAAAAAATCCGCAGCGAAATGTTTCTGATAGAGCTTTTTCCATTCCGAAGCAGCCCATGTTGGCATGTGTACTCCGTTTGTTACATAGCTTACATGCAATTCTTCCGGAAAATAACCTTTCCATACGGGAGCGAACATGCGTTGAGACACGAGACCATGCAATTTACTAACCCCATTCGCTTCCTGACAGGTATTCAAAGCGAATACACTCATGGAGAACTTTTCATTCGACCCGGGATTGGCACGTCCCATATCCATGAACTCCTGCCATGAAATTCCCAACTTTGCAGGGAAAGAACCCATATATTTCCCGAATAAGCCTTCGTCGAAATAGTCATGTCCAGCCGGTACAGGCGTATGCACAGTATAAAGAGATGAGGAGCGTACGACCTCCAGTGCCTGGTTGAACGTAAGTAAATCCTGTTGTATGAAATCCGTCAGACGTTGTACGTTAATCAATGCTGCGTGGCCCTCGTTGCAATGATATACTTGTTTTTTTATACCTAATCTGTTGAGAAGCAGAATTCCCCCTATGCCGAGCAGATACTCCTGTTTCATCCTGTTTTCCCAGTCCCCGCCGTATAACTGGTGTGTAATAGAACGGTCCCATTCGCTGTTAGACTCGATATCCGTATCCATCAGATAGAGGAATATACGTCCTACATTAACTCTCCATATCTTTGCATAAACGATTCTGTCCGGATAAGGAACCTCTAAAATGAGGGGCTTGTCCGGATCTTGCGGATCCATTTCCTGGTCTATCGGAAGCTGTGAAAAATTTTGTGGTTCGTAGTTGGCAATCTGCTGGCCGTCCATTGAAAGGGTCTGGGTAAAATAGCCGTAACGATATAGGAACCCTACTGCAGTGAGATCGATATTGCAGTCGCTCGCTTCTTTTAAATAATCTCCCGCTAACACTCCTAAGCCGCCCGAGTAAATCTTCAATACGTTGCTGAGGCCGTATTCCATACTGAAATAAGCGATAGAAGGCTTTGTCGTATCGGGTGTAACGTCTTTATAATTTTTAAATTTCGTATAAACGTCGTTTAGGCGTTTTTCAAAATCTACATCGTCTCCTAATTTTTCGAGTTGTTCGTATGATAATGATTGGATAAGACTTACCGGATTGCCTGAGGTTGTCTTCCATAATTGAGGATTGATGCTTTCAAATAATTCTATGGCATCAGAATTCCATACCCACCATAGATTCTTTGCTATTTCCTCTAAATGAGCAATGCTTTTGGGTAATTTTGAATGAGCATTGATATCTGTCCAGACAGGATTATTCGTATAATTTGTTCTTACTTTCATAGAGTAATAAGTTTGTTAATTTTGAGTGTTTTGTTTTTTCTTTTGTAAAGCGAAATTATAAGCTTCGAAATAAAAACGGACAAAATGTTCCCATGTTGCTTTTTCTGCCAGATTTAACGCTTGGCGCCGCACTTGTTTTATTTCATCGGAAGAAGCTTTACTGACTTCCGTTATTTTTCCGGAGATGGCTTTTGCCACATCTAAGTAGTTATCCTCCTCTCTGAGAATAACGTCGGCACCATGCTTCCAGTTTATCTCTTTTTGTTCTTTGGCCGCCCATGCTCCGAAACCTGCCAGTTGCGTTGTAATGGTAGGAATGCCGAATGCGACGCTTTCATGAGGAGTATAGCCCCATGGCTCGTAGTAGGACGGGAAAATTGTCAGATTCATTCCGGCCAAAAGATCATAGTAATTTTTATTGAATATTCCATCGTCACCGTTCAGGTAGCAGGGAACGAAAATAATTTTCACTTTATCCGAAGCTTGGTTGGTGAATCCTAATTGTAAAATATAGTTCGATATTTTATCTTCATTCGGATTATTGAGCCAATGTGTAAGAAATGGTTGAGGCAAAGGAGTATTTTCTTTTGTCTTGCTCTTTTTCCGTTTAACCAGGTCTTCACGAGCCTCTTTTATCCATCCGGGAACCATGATGAAGGCGATGACCTCTTTCTCTGGGTTCGATTGTTTTAAATCGTCTATTGCTTTGATAAATAAATCTATACCCTTGTTCCGGTATTCGTATCTTCCGCTTATAGCTACTAATATGGCATCGTCAGAAGGCTGATGGCCGGTAAGACAAGCCGTAACCTCTTTCAGTAAGTTACGGGCCGACTTTCTCTTGGCCGTGTACGAACTGCCTTTCGGAACCATATCGTTCTCAAAACCGTTTGGAGTTACAATATCCGGTGTCTTTTCGAGAAGTTGTGTACATTCCCGGGCAGTTATATCGCTTACGGTAGTGAAACAATCTGCAAAGTGAGCAGCCTGTTTCTCGAGCGAATGTTTGGCTTGCATATTAAGCTCGTTAGCCATGATATCGCCATTATATCCGTTGAAAAAAGCATAAAGAGCCTTTCCGTTACCGGCAATGGAACGTCCTATCGATGTGGCATGTGTCGTAAAGACCGTACCTACATCAGGAAGTTTGTCTTTTACGTACAATAATCCCATTCCCATCGTCCATTCGTGAAAATGAGCAATTACGTTCGATTTGTCCAGCTTGAAGAAATTGTAGAAATTCTCTATAAGGATTCCGGTTGCATGGGCGAAGGTACAAGCTTCGTCATAATCTCCGTATGCATTTAAAGAATTTACTTTATATTTTTCCCACATATCTCCGTAAAACTCATTTTTACTCTCGCATAAAGGAGAAAAATTAATCAGTAATGCGATTGGGTTTCCAGGGATATTCCATCTCCCGATTCTGACTTTTAATCCCGTAGTTTTATGAAAATGAGTTTGCCACTTTTTTAATAAAGAAGAATCTTCTGTAAAATAGAGAGAGTTGGATGAGCCTAAATCAGGCCCGATATAAATATGAGAATCGCTGTTTTGAGCGTTCATCACCTTTGCTTTCGAAGAAAGAACGGTATAAATACCACCTACTTTGTTGCAGACTTCCCAACTTGCTTCGAAGATATAATCTGGTTTTATTACTTCGTTTTTTTTCATAGTCAGTAACGCCGTTAAGTTTGTTGTCTTATATGACATATATTGACAAAGGTACAATATTTATTGAAATCTGTTTGAGAGAATACCCTATTTTATATGCTAATTAATACCTTTGTATTCCAAATAATTGTGAATATGAAACAGAAAATATGTAAGTGGATTTTGGCCTGTATGGGATGGAAAACCGGACGTATAGAACCCGATATCCCGAAATGTGTGATTTGCGTGGCTCCCCATACCAGTAACTGGGATTTTATTATAGGTAAGTTATTCTATACTTCTCTTGGCAGGTTTGCCCATTTTCTCATAAAAAAAGAATGGTTCTTCTTTCCGCTGAATTATCTGTTTGAAAGTATGGGCGGAGTGCCGGTCGATAGAAAGAAAAAAGGATCGTTGACCGATGCGATGGCCGAAGAGTTCGGTAAGCGAGAACGCTTTCAATTGGCTATAACGCCCGAGGGTACCCGGAAAAAGGTGGAAAAGTGGAAAAAAGGCTTTTACCATATAGCGCTTAAAGCTCAGGTCCCCATTATGTTGGTCTATATCGATTATGCGAAAAAAGAGGCGGGTTATTTTAAAACGTTTATTCCTACGGGAAATGAAGAAGCAGACATAGCTTATATAAAAAGCTTATATGAGCATGTACAGCCCAGGCATACTGAACGGTTTTAAATTCAGAGATCTTTATGAATGACTTGAGAATCTCGCTTTTTCAGTACGATATAGCATGGGAAAACAAAGCTGAAAATTTGTCCCGCGTTGAAAGAGCCTTGTCTCTGGTTTCAGGGAAAAGCGATTTGATGGTTTTACCTGAAATGTTTTCTACCGGCTTCTCGATGCAAAGTGATCGGTTGGCTGAAACGGTTGAGGGAGAGACCATAATGTGCTTGTCCGGTATGGCCCGAAAATACGACATTGCAGTGGCTGGCAGCTTTGTTGCGGTAGAAAATAATCGTTATTACAACAGGGCATTTTTTATTACCCCTCAAAATGAATATTATTTTTATGATAAGCGCCATCTCTTTAGTATGGGTAGTGAAAATAAATATTTTTCTGCAGGCAATAAACCCCTTATTGTACATTACAAGGATTGGAACATCTCATTGATGATATGTTACGATTTGCGTTTTCCCGTTTGGTGCCGCAACGTCGCCGAAAGTTTTGACCTGCAGCTGTTTTTTGCTAATTGGCCGACCGTTCGTTCCGAGGCATGGTTGGTGTTATTGAAAGCAAGAGCGATAGAGAACAGTGCCTATGTTGCAGGGGTAAATAGAATCGGAACGGATGGGAATGGACTTTGTTATTCCGGTCACTCTTTGCTGTTGGATTTTAAAGGAACCGTTTTGGATGATTGCGGAACAGGTGAGAAGATTCTGACGGAAACATTATCGTTCGGGAAACTCCGGCATTTCCGTGAAAAATTCCCTGTTTCGGGTGATGCCGATACGTTTACTTTGCAAATACCATGAAATTAGATAAAACATTCCGTTGGATATCGACACTCTATTTTGCAGAAGGCTTGCCTTATGTAATTATAATGACCCTGTCCGTCGTCATGTATAAACGTTTGGGCATTTCGAATACAGACATTGCACTTTGCACGGGCTGGCTCTATTTACCTTGGGTGATTAAGCCTTTTTGGGGGCCTATGGTCGATATCTTCCGAACCAAGCGGTGGTGGATTGTCGCAATGCAGCTTTTTATGGGAGCAGGCTTTGCTGGAGTTGCATTTGTCCTTCCCTTATCCTCTTTTTTACAATGGTCGTTATCTTTTTTCTGGCTTTTAGCATTTGCTTCGGCGACAAATGACATAGCCTCCGATGGATTTTATATGTTGGCGCTTGATAAAGAAGAACAGGCATTCTTTGTTGGCATACGCTCGACATTTTATCGTATAGGAATGATTTTCGCACAAGGAGGTTTGGTGATTTTTGCAGGAAAGATGGAGACATACTGTAATAACATTGCATGGGCATGGAGCTGTACATTTATTGCCATCGCTGTCCTTCTCTTCATTATAGCGCTCTATCATCGGAAAGTTTTGCCTCATCCGGTTTCCGACAATATAAACTCTTCATTCTCTTTTATAGCTTTGAAGCATGAGTTCATCGAGAGCTTCGTCTGTTTTTTCAGAAAACCGGGAATCGGTCGGGCTTTGTTTTTCATTTTGACCTATCGTTTGGGAGAGGCTCAGCTCGTAAAAATGGTAACCCCCTTTCTTTTGGATCCTCGGAATGAAGGTGGAATGGCACTTTCTACCGCTCAGGTTGGGGTGGCCTATGGTACCCTTGGGGTATTGACGCTGATTGTGGGTGGAATATTGGGTGGAATAGCGCTCTCCCGTAAAGGCTTGAAATATTGGATATGGCCTATGGCCCTGGCTCTTTCGCTTCCGAATGTCGTTTATTTGTTTTTAGCTTATTATCAGCCCGATTCTCTCTGGATTACATATCTATCCGTAATGCTGGAACAATTTGGTTATGGATTCGGCTTTACTGCCTATATGGTTTACCTGATGAATTTCTCGGAAGGTAAATATGCAACATCCCATTATGCCTTTTGTACCGGCTTTATGGCGTTGGGAATGATGCTTCCGGGAATGTTTTCCGGTTGGATGCAGGAAAATATAGGATATACGCTCTTTTTTGTATGGGTATTGATTTGCACATTACCCGGCCTGTTGGCTGTCAGGTTCCTTAAATTATAATTTTTTTTGATTAATATATCCCTCTTATTGTTCATATAAGGTCAAAACTGTATCTTCGTACTTCCAAAACTAAATAATCGATCATGAATAAAACACATCTTCTTTTCTTTGCTATGCTTGTGTGCGCTTTTTTTGCCTGTACAAGTGATAATATTGAAGAAAAATACACTGGAAAAGATGATCCCGACATTATTATTGGTGATGAATTAGCCTGGTTTCCGTTAAATGGAAATTTGAATGATTCTACGGAAAATGGTGTCAGTCTCTTTTTTAACGGAACTCCCGAGTTTGTATCGGGAATGAATGGTACTGGTCTGAAACTGGATGGACGGAAAAATTATATTTCGATTCCTGTGGGTATTCAGGATACTCTGTCTATTGTTTTTTGGGTAAAAATGGAAACGCAGGATTTCAGGAGCCTGAATCCTAATCCTGTCTGGATAGATTATGGAATGGGTGCCGTAAAAGCCTCTTTGGACGGAACAACCGATGCAACGAAGTTGAGAGTTAAGGAAAATGAATATTCCGACCCAACCTCTCAATTGATACCGAATGACAATGAGTGGGACGGATTTTGTTCTTGGGATAATATGGTATTTTTCTATACCGAAATTATAAAAGATAAAATTACCTGCCGGATAAAATCGAAATATGGGAGATTTACGCCCAAAGATTGGCTTAAGACAATAGAATTGACATCACCGATTGTTATAAATTCCGATCTGCTTTATATCGGAAGGTCTTCCGGTGTACAGGATATTCAGGGAGGGTATTTACAAGGCGTGGTAGATGAAATCCATATTTATAAACGTGGCCTCTCTGCTCAGGAAATAGAACATTTTGCTCAACAATCATTCGAATAGTACCATGAAAAGAATATTTTTGTTTTTATCCATACTTTTGTTGTGTGCTCCTTTCTCATTGAAAGCGCAGTTGGATGACCTTGAGGCTCAGTTGATGAGCGAAATGGAAAAGCCGGTAGATTACGCGGTAAGTACTTTTTTATCGGAAAATATTGTAGTCGGGCAATCGACTACAATGCATGAAAAAAATAATCTCTCTATCATTTTTAAACATCACTTCGGAAGCTTAAAAGGAGGCCCTAAAGAAATATTCGGCCTTAACGATGCCAATATCTATGTCGGTTTGGGATATGCTCCGGCCGATTGGGTTAATCTCGGATTAGGTTATGGCACTTACAATAATTCGTTTAACGGAGATGCTAAGTTTAGAATACTCAGGCAATCGACCGGTAGAATATTTATGCCGGTCAATTTAGTTCTTTACGGAGCGATAAATTGCCGCACGCAGCAATATGCCAATCCCGATATGAATAAGAACTTTGCCGGAAGATTGGATTATACCGTACAAGCGTTAATATCAAGGCGTTTTTGTGACATTTTCTCTTTACAGATAGCCCCGACATATGTGCATCGTAATTTAGTGGCAACCGCTGCAAATCCGAACGACCTTTTTGCTCTGGGAGCAGGAGCCTCTTTTCGCTTATTGAAAAATCTGAGGTTGAATCTTGAGTATTATTGGGTAACAGACCATGACACACCTAAAACAAAATATTACGATCCGTTTTCAATCGGAGTTTCTTATCAGACATCGCGGCATACGTTCGAACTGTTTTTATCCAATACGGAATTTATGGAATCGAACTATTTTTTAACATCGACGACAGGAAACTTTTTTAAAGGCGATATCCATATAGGCTTTAACTGTGCCATTAATTTCACATTAGGAAAAAAACATTAATACATTAGAGACATGAGAACTATATTAATCTTAACGACATTGCTTTTTAGCCTTTCTCTTGCAGCTCAGACATATACCAGTAAAAATGGAACAGCTTATTTCATATCGCGTACCGATGTTATTAATATAGATGCTACGAACAATTCAGTTGCAAGTATAGTAAAGAAAGAGAGTGGAGAGATTGTAGCCATTGTCTTGATTAAAGCTTTTAAATTTACTTTGGCGACCGCCTTCGATCATTTTAATGAAGAATACATGGAATCGAGCAAATATCCGAAGGCTTCGTACAAAGGAAAGATATTGGAATTACCTGCATTGGATTTGTCGAAAGACGGAACTTATGAAGTGACCACCGAAGGAGAACTCACAATTCATGGGGTTACTAAACCAATTAAGGAAAAAGGCGTTTTAACCATAAAAGGTGGAAAACTTATGGGAGAATGTGATTTCACTGTTTTACTTGATGATTATAAAATAGAGGTGCCCGCAATGGTAAAAGATCGTGTTTCCCAGAAAATAGAAGTTAAGTTGACGTCTTCTTACGACCTCACAAAATAAAAGTACAGGTTAAATAATAGATAGGTAAAATATGAAAATAATTAAAATTGCTACAATCGTATTGATCGTTATAATCGCGATAGGAGTAGCATGGTATGTATTCCGTCCTGCACCGACATCGGTAGCAAGCTTGAAACCGGATATAGTTGTGCAGGATATACCTCAGCTTATCGCCGAATTTGAAGTGGATGAAAATGTGGCGAATGAGATGTATCTCGATAAAGTAATGGAAGTGCAGGGAGTTGTTAGCGACCTTTACCGTGATCAGCGTTCATTGATTATTTATGGCGATGGGATGAGCGGTGTTACATGTAATTTTCAGGATAATTATGTAATTCCGGAAATTAAGGTAGGGCAGACGATTAAGGTAAAAGGCCGCTGTGCCGGGTACATTCTTGATTTGCAGTTGATGGAATGTTGCGTTGAGGAAAACGGACAATATAAGTGATAGTAAATAAAAGGATTATTAAAAAAGAAAACCTGCTAAGTTTACTTAGCAGGTTTTCTTTTTTAAGTATAAAGTTATGGAAGGAATATTAAACGATACCTTGTGCAACCATAGCCTTTGCCACCTTCATAAATCCACCGATGTTTGCGCCTTTTACATAATCGATAGAGCCGTCTGCCTTCTTACCGTATTTAACGCAAGTACTATGGATATCTTTCATAATCTGAAGCAAGCGAGCATCTACCTCTTCGCGTGTCCAGCTCAGTTTCAATGCATTCTGAGACATTTCAAGACCTGATGTTGCAACACCGCCGGCGTTAGAAGCTTTACCCGGTGCATACAGGATGTTTGATTTTTGGATATATTCGATAGCTTCAGGAGTAGAAGGCATATTGGCACCTTCGGCAATACAGATACAACCGTTTGCAATTAAAGCCTTGGCATCTGATAAATCCAGTTCGTTTTGTGTAGCGCAGGGAAGAGCTACATCTACCTTTATTTCCCAGGGACGTTTGCCCTCTACATATGTACAACCGTATTTTTTTGCATATTCGGCGATACGTCCGCGTTTTTCGCCTTTCAGCCACATTACGTAAGCCAGTTTTTCTTCGTCGATACCATCCGGATCATAAATGTATCCGTTAGAATCGGAAAGAGTAACAGGTTTTGCACCCATATGGAGACATTTTTCAACGGCATATTGAGCAACGTTACCTGAACCTGAAATAGCAACAACTTTACCTTTCATGCTATCTCCTTTCATTTTCAGCATTTCTTCTGCAAAATATACGGTACCGTAACCGGTTGCTTCCGGACGAATCAGAGAACCACCGAATTCAAGACCCTTTCCGGTGAGAACACCTGTATGAGTCTGAGTCAGTTTTTTGTACATGCCGAACATGTAAGCAACTTCACGGCCGCCAACACCTATATCTCCTGCAGGAACATCTGTTTCCGGTCCTATATGACGCCATAATTCAAGCATGAAAGCTTGGCAGAAACGCATGATTTCAGCTTCGCTCTTTCCTTTAGGATCGAAATCCGAACCACCTTTGCCACCACCCATAGGCAATGTTGTAAGCGCATTTTTAAACGTTTGCTCAAAAGCAAGGAATTTCAACAGTCCCGGATAAACCGACGGATGGAAACGAAGACCTCCTTTGTATGGGCCGATAGCCATGTTGTGTTGTACACGATATCCCATGTTGACACAAACGTTACCTTTGTCATCTATCCAGTTAACGCGGAATGAAATGATTCTGTCAGGAATACATAATCTTTCTATCAGGTTATACTTTTCGAATTCAGGGTGCTTGTTGTACTCTTCTTCGATCGTCAGCAACACTTCCTCTACAGCCTGGTGATATTCCGGCTCATAAGGGAATTTTTGTTTTAACTTAGCTAATACGTCTAATGCTTTCATACTAATAAGATAATTGTATTATATACTTGTTCTTTTTTATTTCATTGAAATTCTTGGCAAAGATATAGATAAAAATCAAATAAAAAAGAAATTGGAGCGAAAAAAATAGAGATTAATGACAAAATGATTTATTTTTTGTCGTTATTGCGTCTATTTTTATAAATCGGTATGAAAACTAAGGCACCTGAAACGACAATAGAAAAAATGATTTGGAAATTTATTGTTTCAGAACGGGTAATAAGGATATAGCATAAGACGACCCAAAGCAGAATAATACAAATGATCTGGGAGTTGCTGATTCTTCTTTTTTGCATAAGACGAAAGATTAGTACATATTATTAATGCTCTGCAGCACTTACATTCCCAATGGTTGTAAGTGCTGCAGGACAAATTTACTAGAATCTGGCGGAAATTTCGGCACCGAACTGTATTGGTTTTCCTCTTTGCATGAAAGATTGTCCGAACGATTCGAAATAGAATGCATTGTAATCCGTATTGATTAGGTTGCGTCCCCATAAGTCGAGGCGATAAGTACCTTTTCTGAAAGAAATACGCACATTCAGTAATCCGTAGAATTTTTGAGATAGGTCGTTCTTTTCTGTCCAGTACATCTTTCCGGCGCCGTTATATTGTGCCGCAAATACAAGTTGGTCGAAGACAGGACATCTTAACGGTATGCTGTAACTTGCATCTATAGACAAAGTATGCTGAGGAGCATAGGGAATATAATTTCCTGAACAATCGATCTCTTTTTCCTCGGTTTTTCCGGCCTCGTTTTTAACTTTTTCTATTACAGAATAGTCTTTAAACGTCGCATTTGTGTAGCCATAATTCACAGCAAAAGTAAGATTCGGTGTGATTCGGGCTGTAGCCGTTGCCTCTACACCGAAGCTACGGGCCTTTCCGGCATTAGTCAGATAACGCCCGTTTCCGCTGTTTACGAATTTGGTGAGTTGGATATCTTTTACATCCATATAAAAGAGCGTAATATCTAAATCCAAGACATCCTTGACTAATTCGTTTTTACTGCCGATCTCGTAATTCCATGTATATTCCGGGTTATAAAGAGTTGACTCTTCCACGTTTACAGGTTGGGCATTCGGATTGAACTTACTTTGTAGATTCTCTTGTACCAAGTCTGCGAAAAGCTGGATATTATATCCTCCCGCCTTGTAACCTTTTGCAACCGATGCATAAATAAAATTCTTCGTATTGAAATTGTATTTTAGGGCCACTTTAGGCAATAATTGCAGAAAATGAGTATCCTCCTTACCGCTTAATGTATCGCTCACAGCCATAGGGATAGGCCGGGGAACATGCGGCATTTGCACGGATAAATCCATGTGGGTGTTTGCGTCGTAGTCGAGATACGCTTTTTCATAGTCGAGGCGCAGCCCCGCTGTAATGGATAAGCCCTCTACGAAAAGATTATTATAGGTAGATTGATGGAAAAGAGCGAATCCCGTAGAAGGAGTTTTGTAAATTCCCGGAATAGGTATCTCTTTATCCGTAATACTTATTGACGGAGCGTTTGGATTGCTCGACATATTGTCGAATACCGGTTGGAGAACCTCTTTTATTCCATCCTCTTTAAAGACAACGGGAGCTTCTGTTTTCATTCCGTTATAAAAGGCATAAGCGCCAAACGACCATTGATAATTCTGTTTACCGTTCGATTTGATTGCAATCTCTTCCGTTACCGAATTTTGGTGCTGCATCTGATTCAGTGTGAATATAGATTTGGGGCTGAAATCCTGATCCATTTTCATATCGTCTTTCATTAATTGGTAACCCGTTGTGGAACTCAATACAAATTTATCGTGTTTATATTCGAGATATAAACTATTAGTATATGTATTCCGCAGGTAAGAACTCTCATCGTTGAAATTTACAGGTGAAACTACGTCGGAAACGATATCGTAGGCACCGTAAGGAAACGCTCCCTGTGTTACATGGTCATAAGTAAACGTATATTCCGCCTTGAAATGTTTGTTCGGACGGAATTGTAACCGGCCTTTGGCTCCTCCGGAGCGCAGTTTGTCGGCATTTTTTTGGGTATATTCATTAACAAAAAAACCGTTATTCTGATCATAATATCCTCCCACTGAAAAAGCAAATTTATCGTTGATTTTCCGGTAATGAGACAAGGTCGCTTTATAATAGCCATGGTTTCCGACAAGGAAATTTGCCCGGGTACCTTGGTAATCGAATGGAGAAAGAGTGTAAATATTGATAATGCCACCCATAGCATTACGTCCGTATAAAGTGCCTTGAGCCCCCCTGAATACCTCTATACGTTGAATATCGACGAGGTCGAAATCAAAACTGCTTTTATCCAGAAAAGGAACATTATCGACATACATGCCGATAGCTTGTCCGCTCGACCGTGCGCCGATGCCTCTGATATATACGGCGGAAGTCATTTTTGAACCGTAATCCGGAATATACATATTCGGAACGATCGAACTAAGGTTCTTTAAGTCATTAATCTGCATATTCCCGATTTGAGCAGGAGAAAGTAAGGATACAGCTCCCGGAAGATTTTTTATAGAGTTAGTTTCTTTAGTAGAAGATATGACGACCTCCTCCATATTGTATGTTTTTATGGTATCGGCGTCAGGAGCAGGAGCCGTCGTTCCCGCATGTATTTCCGGCAGTAAAAACAGTAAAAGAAAAAATGTGATATAGTGTTTCATAAAAATCTGTTTGATGGAAAAGAGCAACAGAGCCCTGTCCGGTTTAAGCCTCGTTTAATTATTGTTCAGTCCGATGCTGAACCAGAGAGGAATGATCGCAAATCCTATTGCGATAACAGTCGACAAACCAATTGATATCCATTTGAGATGTTTGAATTGTTGCGATTGTGTCTCTTTTTTTGAAGAAATAGTATCGAAAATATTCCATATCCCGTAGCTTAAGTGTAGCCAAACGGCAATAATCCATACAAGATACATCACCACGTATAGAGGTTGACTGAAAAGTTCGGCGATTAATTCGTAAGGTGTATTCTCAGGAGTCTTTCCCAATATCTGGAGCAATTTTGTTTTATGCCAGAAATGAGCCAGATGCATTCCGCCGAAACCAAGTACGATCAATCCTAATATAAGCATGTCGTAGAAACTCCCTTTTTCCCTTTTGGCTTTTTTCGTTTTTGAATAATGTTGTTGAGCCGAAATGAAGAAAGCAGATAAAATATGGAGAATAAAACCGAGTCCTAACAAAGAACTTATGATTTGTATGCCAGGATGGGTACTGATATATGAATATACGTTATTATAAGTATGTTCCCCGAACAAGGCTGACAAATTGAAGCATAAGTGAACGATTAGAAAACAGATCAGTAAAACTCCGCTTATGCTCATTAAAAGTTCTCGGCCATTCAGATGGCTTCTGTTACTCATGATCGATTGGTAAACTTGTATAACATACACTTTCCCGGTAAAATAAATAATGCTTCTACCGGAAAAGCTGTAATATGGATAAATCGGTGTGTCGATATTTAAATGGCTATAACATATTGTTAACAATAAGAAGCCTGTGGTTATATTGCCGGAGGGGGCCGTGAGAAAAGAGCGTCTTTGCTTATCTCTTTTAATTTCGGATTTGAAAAAATTTGCGGCCTCCATTCCGAAAAATATGAATAATGTCTGACTATCGTAGAGGGAGGAGAGTCAGAAACTTCTTTCTTTACATTTTTCTGCTTTTGAGGATGAAACTGAAAATCGGTATAGATAGTAGATGCCGATATTTGTACGAATTCTGTTCTTGTAGAAGGCTGGATATCTTCATCCGTTTGTTCGGCCTTTAATTGCGCATTCCAAAACCAACAGGCAATGTAGCCGATCAGCAGAACAATATAAGGTATGTGCGTAGAAAAAAGTCCGAAGCCAAACATCCTGTGTTTATTTATATGCTGCAAACTTACAGAAAATCTTTGTAATAAATACGAAAAGAGGATGGAATGTTGCCAAAAGACTTAGTAGCAAAGTCTTTATAGAGCTAAGCGAAGCCGACCTCAAAATAAGGGAAACGCAAAGGAATGTGGTTTTATGAAGCAGAAAGAATTTCAAATCGTTGCCCGAAACGAAAATTTTTAACTGGAGTTCCATAATACATTGGCGAAAAAACGAGGTATAGAGCATATTTAGAAAAGGAAACTGCTGGGATAATACTGTCGTTGAGAGCTTTTTTTAAGTCTCTCAAATGCGAGATGATTTATGAAAATTGGATTTTATCGGTCGATCAAATCGAACTCAAAGTTTTTCAATGGATTGAAATCTGGTACAATAAAATCAGACGGCATAAAGTGCTGGGTAAAATGACCATTGATAAGTTCTGAAAACTAAACAAAAAAGTGCTTAACTTTTTGTACAGCTAAAGTTTGGAAGTCCATTTTCCTATTTTGTATCTTTGAAAATAGCTTTAAACTACATTTATTGTATAAAATATAATAGCCTTTAATATTTATAAAATGAAAAACATTAAAAAACTGATTGTTTTAACGTTTACAGTTCTACAAATAAGTTGTTCTACGGTTTCCGAATCGTCTCCCAATGCAGATTATATCCAGTGGGTAAATCCTTTTATTGGTACGGGCGGTTGGGTAGAAGCTGTTCCGGGCGCGGTGACAACTTATGATGAAATACGAAAAAAACCTGAGCATGAGGCTTTTGGTGGATTAGTATTCCCTGGTGCTACGGTTCCGTTCGGGATGATACAGTTAAGCCCTGATTGCCGTATGGACGGTGGTTACGGATGGTCGGCAGGGTATCATTATTCGGATTATACGATGTTGGGTTTTTCGCACAATCATACCAGTGGTAACGGGTGCGCTTTTGGACATTATTTGTTTATGCCGTGCACGGGAGATATAAAATTTGAGCCGGGAAGGTACAACAACCCCAATCGTGAAGGCTATCGTTCTAATTTTTCTCACGTAAGAGAGAAAGCGTCTCCGGGCTATTATTCCGTTTATTTGGACGACTATGACGTATTGGCGGAGCTTACGGCAACTTGTCGCGTAGGTATGCACCGATATACTTTTCCTGCAAACAGAGAACGGCATATATTGATTGATCTTTATCACTCTATTCGATCCGATGCAGGGTTGGAAGAGACGTTTTTTACAACGGAATCGCCGACCAGCATCAGTGGCTACCGAAAGACGAAGGAAGGCCAAAAAACCTATATGTATGCAGAGTTTTCTCAACCTATTGTGAAAACGGTATTGTACGAGTCGGGAAAAGTTTCGGAAGGATTGGAGATCAAGGGGGTAAAGTCCAAAGCGGCTTTAAAGTTTGATAAGAATATGAATGAACCTTTAATTGTTAAGGTAGCGGTATCATTTACATCATTGGAAAATGCAAAGAACAACTTAAAAAGTGAAGTTCCGGGATGGGATTTTGATGAAGTGTGCTTATCGGCGGAAAAGCAATGGAATCAAGAGTTGGAGAAAATCGAAATACAGGGCGGTAGCATAGATGAACGTACTATGTTCTATTCTGCTTTATACCACACTAATTTGACCCCGTTTACTTTTCAGGATAGTAACGGCGCTTTTTTAGGCCCCGATAACACGGTTTTTCCCAAACAGGACTTTAAGAATTATACCTTTTTTACTTTGTGGGATACATACCGTGCACTACATCCTCTTTATACTATTATTCAGCCAAGTAGGGTAAACGATATGATTAACTCTATGTTGTTTCAAGCAGAGAATAGTAAAAATCATCTACTTCCTCTATGGTCTCTTGCCGGAGAGAATGGTTACAACATGTCGGGATATTCGGCTATGCCTACGATTGCAGAAGCGGTGGTGAAGGGTTTTGATGGGTTTGATCGACAAACAGCCTTGCGTTTTATGGTAGAAAATGCCCTGAACGGGAATTTTTCGGGGCACGATTCGTATGAGGAAAAAGGATATGTCCCGGCAGATAAAGCCAATATGTCTATTCCGAAAACACTTGAATATGCCTATTGTGACTGGGCTATTGCAACGATGGCTAAAGAGTTGGGAAACAATGAGCTATACGAACGATTTTTTAAATATTCATCCAATTATAAAAATGTGTACAATCCCGAAACAGGTTTTATGCAACCGCGTTTTGAGAATGGAGAGTTTAAATATCCTTTCGATCCCCGTGCTGTGGGACATCAGTTTGAATACGATGACTTTATGGAGTCCAACTCATGGCAATATACGTGGCACGTGATGCATGATGTTCCCGGTTTGATTGCGCTGATGGGAGGAAATGAAGCCTTTATCAATAAATTGGATACGCTTTTTGAGCAACCCTCTTATTTAACGGGTGTGTATGCAGCCGATGTAAGTGGAATGGTGGGACAATTGGCGCAAGGTAATCAACCATCGCACCATATTCCTTATCTCTATTCGTATGCCGGAAAGCCGTGGAAAACGCAGGAAAGGGTTCGTGAAGTGATGAGACGTACTTATGCCAACAATCCTGACGGATTGCCGGGTAATGATGATGGGGGGCAGACCTCTTCGTGGTTAGTGTTTTCTATGATTGGTTTTTATCCCGTTGATCCCGTTTCGGGGCTGTACGTTATAGGTTCTCCATGTTTTGAAGAGGTGAAGATTAAGGTAGCAGATGGTAAGATTTTTACTGTAAAGGCTAAAAATGCAGGCGAAAAAAACATTTATATTCAGTCAGCTACGTTGAACGGTAAACCGTGGAATAAACCATGGATCAGCCATAAGGATATTGTCGCAGGTTCAACCATTGAGTTTGAAATGGGGCCTATCCCGAATAAAGAGTGGGGGTGATTTTTAGATAGTTATTGTAGGGGTGATGGCGGAAAATAGTTTTTGCCACGGAAATAGCTAATTATGAATGTGATGAAGTTTTTTGAGTTTCTGTTTTTTTCCATTTTATTGATTTTAGTAGACTGTTTAACAGCTTAAACTGTAAGTATGACAGAAGGAAAAATAAGAAATGAGAACAACATACAGAATAAATATTTGAGTGTTCTCCGAAAGGGAAAATAAAATTTTATTCTGCAATGAACAGGAAACCTTTCGACCGAAAATAAAAGAATTATTTACCAACTATGATATCAATCATGTCCGCACGTCGCTACACAATAATCCCTTTAATGAGTGAAATATCCAATGTTTAAGGCTGAATGAAAATGATTGTATGCCGTTATTTAGGGTAAAGGTGGTTTTCTAATATATAACCAAATCGTAATAAAACCTTATAGGGATAGATTTAAAACCTTTTCTGAGGGATACCATTTGTGCAGCTTTTTGCGTGCGGAGTTGTTTGGATGAGTAAAGAGTATAATGCTTACGGAAATGTAGTGGAGATAAGGCAACTACCGAATATCTGCATTTTGAGGTAAGAATAATGGGAGAATATCAAAGTTCTAATAGTTTTTTGATTTTGTGAAGGGGAACTTCGTTCTGATGCTTTTGGGTTGCTGGAACAATCGAAAGGATATGAGTTAGAAACAACAATTGAGCTAAAAGGGAAAAGAAAAGAGATGGAGTTTGTATCTCAAGAAACTATGGCTTCAACCTATGCCTAAAATATTACGAAAAGTAACAATAGTTTTAAAATTGTGTATTTTGTAAAAAGGAAACCCTTTATGTCATTTCGCGCAAATATAATATATCAGTAGATAAATTGTGTTTCCCCAATAACTTTTCTCGGTTGGCGGCATTTTTTATAGGAATGCAGTTGTTGGTAAAATAAGGACTTTACGAAAAAATTCTTTCGTAAGAAATGATTTATGACAATAATGTTGAAACCCGTTAAAACGAATCGGATTAGATGATAAAATTGTTAAATTAAGAATAAATCGAAAGATTGCATTAAACCATCGATTACTCCCTTTGTCTTAAAATCATAGGTTGTTAAAAATGTTGCTGGGAAGTAACTCGATTAATTTAGATGTTTGTTTAGAACGATTAGGTGTATCTTTAGGTTAAAACGGTTTTCTGTTTTATTTAGGCGAAGCGGCCGGTTTGTGATAAAATCGGCCGCTTTTTATATGCCGTCGCTCCATTTTTTTACTTGTTCTATACTTACATCCTTAAAATTAGTAATCGTGTCGAATGTAATCGGACGAAGAACCTCTTCCGGATTTGTGGTGGTAACGCCTATAACCCGTGCATTTGCTGCATTTGCTGCATTTACCCCGTTTATGGAATCTTCGAAAACAAGACATTGTTTGCTATTGAATCCTAACTCTTTTGCTCCTAAAAGATAACAGTCCGGATGTGGCTTGCCGTTTTTTATTCTTTCCGAAGTCACGATTGAGTCGAATAATTCGCGGATAGGAAAAGTATCAAAGACAGTTTTTAATTTTTCAGCGTCCGAACTGGTTACCAACCCCAGCATATATCCGGCCTTTTTTAATGATTGCAAAAAATCGATACTACCGGGCACTTCCGGTATTTCCATCGTTGATTCGAATAAAGAACATTCAGCGACAAGCCGTTTTTTTTCTTCTTCATTGTAATTTGAAAAGTATTTCTCAAGAATATTTGGCATTGTAGTGCCTTTTATCAGGTTATGAAAATTTTCGATACCAACATTGTAGCGAATACCTGCATCTTTCCAGAAAATGTCGTAAATAGGTTCAGTATCGATAACAACCCCGTCTAAATCGAATAAAATTCCTGTTTGTCGCTTCATATCTGTAAAAAATTGAGTCGCAAAGATACGAATTAGGATAATATATTATCTTAAAACGAAATGATTCTGTAATGATAATATACTCTTTTTCTTTATATTTGTCTGTGTTAAAAATCCGGATACCATGAAATCTTTATTCTCCTTTCGGAGTTTAATTTTCGTTTTTATGTTTATGATGACATCGTCTCTTTGGGGAAAATCGTTATCCGGGAAGATTGGTGTTTGTTGTGGCAATGATTCATGGGAACTTGTCGGAAAGTACGGATATGATTATATCGAAACCAGTGTGGTTTCCTTTTTGATCCCTACGGAAAATGATTCGGCTTTTTCGGAACGGTATAAGGAAGCTTCTTCATTGGATATTCCGGTCTATTCGTGCAACAGTTTTTTCCCGGCAACAATGAGGTTGGTAGGGAAAGATGTAAATACGGAAGAAATTCGGCAATATGTAGAGACGGCTATGAAACGTGCTGAAAAAATGCACATAGAGGTAATCGTTTTGGGTAGCGGAAAAGCCAGAAGCATTCCGGATGATTTTGCGGAGGGAGAAGCCCGTAGCCAGTTTGTTTCGATTTGCAGAATGATTGGAGATATAGCTCAAAAGAGCGCAATAACAGTGGTAATTGAGCCGCTCCGATATAGTGAAACGAATTTTATTAATTCGGTAGAAGAAGGATTAAGGATGGTAAAAGAGATAAATCATCCCAACATAAGATTGCTGGCAGATATTTATCATATGGTAAGTATCGGGGAGTCTCCGGAGTCGATAGTAAAAGCAGGAAAATATTTGAAGCATTGCCACATCGCTGAAAAAGAAAAAAGAACGCCTCCGGGCGTGGAAAAAGATGATTTTACACCTTATTTAAAAGCTTTGAAACAAATTGGATATAAGGGTAAGATCTCTTTGGAATGTGTGTGGGAAGACAAAGAACAGCAGTTGCCTGTTGCATTGAAAGAGTTGAAAAAACAAATTTTAGAAGTAGGTCTGTGATGAAACCTGTACATGCCGTATTTGATGTTATGTTTACACGAATGGATGTATTGCTTTTTGAAGAACAGGCAAAAACAGAACTTTTGTTGGATGAAATAAAGAAAGAAATATACGTTCTGGAAAAGCTTTTTAATCGGTTTGATCCGGAAAGCGAACTGTCCGGGATAAATAGAGCGGAAACACAGCGGTGGGTACCGATATCGGATAGAATGAAAGACATATTGGAGTTAAGTTTATCCATGAGAGAAAAAACATTGGGTTATTTTGATGTAGCCTGTGATAATTCTGTCCGGGATTCTTTATCCGTCGATCATCGGAAAGGCATTTTAAAAAAGGAAAATCTATTGATAGATTTGGGAGGAATAGCGAAAGGCTATTCTTTGGATAGTATTGAAGATATACTGAGGAAACATTCGGTCGGTTCGGCTTTTGTTTCGTTCGGTGAAAGTTCGGTACTGGCATGGGGCACACATCCTTACGGAGATTATTGGCCTGTCGGGGCAAAAGATTTTTTTTCGCCGGAACAGGTAATCTGGCCGTGCCGTTTGCGGGGACAGTATTTATCGGGCAGCAGCACTTTGCAGCGTAGAGATAGAAAGTACAAAGCCCATATTGTAAATCCGTTTAGCAGAACGGCAATATCAGAGCATCGTATATCCTCTGTCGTAACAATAGGCGGAGCGGAAGGAGAGGCGCTTTCTACGGCATTGATTGCCGCAGATACCGAAATTGAAAGAAAAAGAATCATGGCAAATTTTCCTGAAGCGGAGAGTTGTGTCTGTATATACCAAGGAGAACAAATGATAGAAAAAGTGATATATGGAAAGCAGGAATCTTTCGAGGCGTGATTTTATTAGAAATTCGGCTGCGGTTGGAGGTGGAGCATTATTGCTCTCTTCTTTTCCATGGTTGAAAGGAATTGCAGAAGATAAGATAAATACGTCGAAAAAATTATTGAAGATAGCTTTTATCGGAGTGGGCGACAGAGGCACGGCCCTTTTGGACAATATGTTGGCCTTTAGTGAAAAAGACAACATATCCGTTGTTGCGGTATGTGATAATTATGAGCCCAACCTGCAGAGAGCCTTGGCAAAACTTGCAGGAAAGGCAAAAGGCTATTCCGATTATGCTGAGATGTTGGATAACGAGCAGTTAGATGCTGTTGTTGTAGCGACACCTTTGACATTGCATGCCGATATTGTAGTCGATGCATTAGGGCGTGGATTGCATGTCTTTTGTGAAAAAGCATGGGCACGTACGCTGCCGGATGCGAAAAGAATGTGGGATGCCTATCAGGCATCTGGCAAAATTCTTCAGATAGGCCATCAGCGGATGTTTGATCCAAAATACCTGAAAGCCTATCAGATGGTACAGGATGGAGCCATCGGTGAGATAACGCACATGCACGCTTACTGGCATAGGCATGGAGATTGGCGGAGACCTTTGCCCGAAGGACATCCTGAACTGGAAAGACAAATAAACTGGCGACTATATAAAGACTTGTCGGCTGGATTACATACGGAACTGGAAACCCATCAGGTGCATGTGGCAAACTGGTTTATGAACGCAGAACCCATTCAGGTAATGGGAGCCGGAGGTATTAATTATTACAGGAATACGGAACGGGAAGTAGAAGATAATATCTCGGTGATATTTACTTATCCTAACGGGGCACATCTGATTTACGATTCCATAAATAGTAATAAACACTATGGATTGGAAGAGCAGTTCATGGGACCGAAAGGAACACTGGAAATCGAGCAAAACCGTATATTCAGAGAAAACGCCCGCGGCGCATCTTCTATTGAAAAATTAATCAATGATATAGAGAATTCTGTTTTCGACGTGGTTCCCATAGGGGGAGCAACATGGATTCCCGAGACAGCAGAAAAGAATAGGGGCGAAGTGGTTTTCCCTCGTTGGAAATCGGAAGAAACGATGCTTCAGCTGGTCGCATTTGCCGACTTTATACGTGATGGCGGATTCCCTGTCGATTTTACCCGGCAGGCTTATTATGCGACGGTATGGAGTCTTCTGGCTGAAAAAGCGATTGAAGAAAATAAGATATTAACCCTTCCGGAGGAATATAAAATTTAAGAAGATGAAAGATATAATAATCTCCGCAAAACGCCAGAGACGGGAATTACTGATGCTGTTGTTCTCTTTTCTTGTTGCAGTAGGATGTAATATTTATGCGATTATCGATTACAACGGACATTGGGACGAACTCTATACCGAAATCTTTTATGTTCTCACATTAACGGTAATCTTTTATATATGTTCGCTTTTAATCCGTCTTTTGGCAAAGGGAATAAAAGCTTTGATTCTAAAAAAACATAACTAATATAATAGCTTGGAAATATGAAAAAATTATGGATTGTATCGGCTGCAGTCGCAATGTTATTAGGTGCTTGTACTACGAAAAACAGCGATGGATGGGTTGAGCTTTTTAACGGAAAAGATTTTACAGGATTCAAACAGTTGAATGGTAATGCACCATATACGGTAGAAGACGGTTGTATGGTAGGAACCTCTGTTAAGGGTGTGCCGAATAGTTTTATGGCAACAGAACAGGAGTACGGTGATTTTATATTGGAGTTCGAAGTATTGGTAGACTCTACGCTTAATTCAGGAGTTCAGTTCAGAAGTGAAAGTAAGCCTGAGTACAATAACGGACGCGTACATGGTTATCAATGTGAAATAGACCCTACTGACAGAGGATGGAGCGGAGGCATTTACGATGAAGCACGCCGCGGATGGTTGGTAACGAATGATGGGAAGCCGGAGGCAAAGGCAGCATTTAAGAAAAACGATTGGAATAAATACCGTATAGAGGCCATTGGTAATAATATACGTATTTGGCTGAATGGTGTAAATACGGCAAACTTGTACGATACAGAAACACCGTCGGGATTCATTGCATTCCAGGTACATGAAGTATATGCTCCCGAACAGGAGAATAAAACAGTGAAATGGAAAAATATCCGTATTAAAACCACCGACCTTGAAAACAGTTTGATGAAGGAACAATTGACACCGGCTGTAAACAGGGTTCCCAATGTTTTGACCGAACAGGAAAAAGCCGATGGATGGGAGCTTCTTTTTGATGGAAAAACAACGAATGGGTGGCGTGGAGCTCATAAAGAATCTTTCCCTGCCGAAGGTTGGAGTGTAGATAATGGAGAACTGATTGTCCATAAATCGGATGGAAGAGAATCGCAGAATGGCGGTGATATTGTAACAGATAAAGAGTACGACGCCTTTGATTTGCTCGTGGAATTTAAGATAACCGATGGAG
Source organism: Bacteroidales bacterium (assembly GCA_029007825.1). Classification (GTDB taxonomy): domain Bacteria; phylum Bacteroidota; class Bacteroidia; order Bacteroidales; family JAQXIO01; genus JAQXIO01. Next base: position 75,144 of record JAQXIO010000034.1, read on the forward strand.
CAAATAGCGGTATTAAATATTTTGTGACGGAAAAAGAAGAACCGAGCGGTTCGGCATTTGGATTGGAATATCAGGTTCTGGATGATGGAAAACATCCGGATGCAAAACTTTATACGACCGTACCGGGAAGTCGTACGTTGGGCAGTCTGTATGATCTTATCCCCGCATCTAATAAAAGATTTAATGGGGTTGGACAGTGGAATCAGGCCCGCGTTATAGTTTATCCTGATAATCATGTGGAACACTGGTTGAACGGCTTTAAAGTGTTGGAGTACGAAAGAGGATCGGATGCTTTTCGTAAAGCCGTGGCAGGCAGTAAATACGCTGCTCCCGCTTATAATAAAAACGGTCGTTTCGGCGAAGCCGGATCAGGGCACATCCTATTGCAGGATCATGGCGATGAAGTAGCCTTCCGGAGTGTGAAAATTAAACCTTTGAAATAAATATATTACATGACAACGAGACGGGAATTTTTACGGAGTTCTGCACTCGGTGCGGCAGGGCTTACGTTAGGGACGATGGGGCTATCGGCAAAATCATTCTCGGCTGTAAGGGGTGCGAACGATAAGGTTCGGGTGGGCATTGTCGGTTTTTCCGATCGTGCGCGCTATACGCTTATACCCTCTTTCCAGCAGTGGGCCGATGATTTGAATTTTGATATTGTTGCAGTATCGGATATCTGGTCTCTTCGTAGGGAAGAGGCAGCCCGGTTCTTTCAGAAAGAGTATGGTAAAAAAGTCAGGTTGTTTCGTAATAACGAAGAACTGTACGACTCCGGGCTTGTCGATGCAGTGATCATTGCGACATCGGATTTTCAGCACGCAAGACATTGTATTGAAGCGATGACTGCCGGATGTGATGCTTATGTAGAAAAACCGTTTGCCGAGACCATGGAAGACAACCGGGCGGCAAGAGATGCCGTGAAGGCCGCCGGAAAGATTGTGCAAATCGGTTCGCAACGTCGTTCTGCTCCGAATTATCATGCAGCCAATGACTATATAAAGTCCGGAAAATTCGGGAAAATCAATATGGTTGAGATGTGTTGGAATGTAAATCAGCCCGGACGTTGGCGCAGACCTGCTCTTGTCGCTAAATGTTTCAAAAAAGATATCGATTGGAAACGCTTTCTTATAAACAGGCCTTATGAAGCGTTTGATCCTCGTAAATATTTGGAATATCGTCTCTTCTGGCCCTATTCTTCCGGAATTCCCGGACAATGGATGTCGCATCAGATCGATACGGTACATTGGTTTTCGGGGTTGGATCATCCGCGCAGTGTTGCAGCGAATGGAGGTGTCTATTTTTGGAAAGATGGACGTCAGAACTTTGATACGATGACCGCTGTATTTGATTATGGAGACGATGAAGGAAAGGAAAATTTTCAGGTTGTTTATTCTTCACGCATGCATAATTCGGCAGGAGGAGTAAAAGAACTCTATTTCTCGAACGGAGGAACATTAAACCTTGATACGAATAAGATAATCCCTGACGGAGGCCTTTATCCCAACGAAGCTGCGGAAATGGGAATGAAATCGTTTTTACTTCCGGAATCGACTCTTCCCTCTATCGAAGTGGCGACAAGTGCAAATATGGGATCCGATCCCATGACATCTTTACATATGAAAAACTGGATGGAATGTGTAAGAAGTCGTAAACAAACGAATGCACCGGTAGATGTCGGTTATAACCATTCGGTTGCGAATATTATGACAACGGCAGCCTTACGGACAGGAGAAAAAGCAACTTTTGACCCCAATACGCAGGAAGTGCTGGCAGGAGGAAAGGTTTTTAAATATTGATAAATTGTAGAAATAGATATATAATAAAAAGAGAGCCGGAAAATTCTTTCCGGCTCTCTTTTTATTAATTCCGTCCCTTGTTATATTGCGATAGGGTATTATAAAAAGCTTCGATATTCTCTAATGGTACCCCCGGAGGTGTATCGCATCCAGATGAAAGTACGAAGTTTTTAAATTCTTTGGTCGCTTCGATAATAGCCTTTGTAGCATTGGCTACACCGGTCGGTGTTTCCTGTTTGAATACAGTGACAGGATCCAGATTCCCCATAACTAAGATATCGGAAGGCACCTCTTGTAAAGCATCGGTAATATTGATTTTATTCCCGAAATGAAGAACATTGGCACCTGTTGCTATCATAGACGGAGTACAATGACCTGTATTGCCGCAATTATGCAGTACAAATAAGAAATCATCATCTTGCACTTCATCTACGATTTGTTTGATATAAGTGGACGAAAAAGCCGTGGCATCTTCATCGGACAAAAGACCTGCAGCTGGTTCGGCCATAATAATACCATTGACACCGGTCTCTTTGATAGCCTTCACATATTTTGAGATAAAAGCACTGCATTTTTCTAATAAAAGCATGGCAGTCTCAGGTTCCGTATAGATTGACATCATGAATTCCGTAATATCGAATAATCTTCCCGCAAGGGAGAAAGGACCTATACAACCGCCGAATATCGGTTTGTCTGTAATAGTCTTTGCCGCAATACGGTTAGCCTCTATATATTCGGGAATACGAGCTGCATTGAGATCGGGAATTGTTAGTTCTTCTACCGATTTTTGATCTGATAAGAGACGGTTTATAACATTGGGAACTTCATTTTTTGCAAAAGAAATAGAAGCACCGAAAGCTTCAGCTTCCACTGTCAGATCCATAATAACAGTAGCTCCGTCCGAAGGATACTCTTTGCTTAAAGCAGAAACAGCTTCTGCGTGCACTTTTCCGCTCTTTACGGCATCGATGACGTTTTTACCAATGAGATCTATACCCGGGTGTGTCATAATAGGAATTGCGAAAAGCCGGTTGCTTTCCATTAGGCTTTCGCTCCATTCTTTCATTGTCATGGCGTATAAGTTATATTAGGTTAGATATGTTATTTATAAAAAACGATTGAACTTTTATTCCAATGCGGAAAAAAGTATCCAGTTAAAGAAAAAGGAAAAAGCAAGGAATAAGCCGATGCAAGCATATAGTATTTTAATATTGACCTTCTTCCCTAATTGATAAACCATGGTTCCCTGTGCAAATAATAATACTGCGAATAGAGCCCAGTGCAAAGTATTATTATAAGTAAAAGCATTTTGTAATATATCCGATACCCCGATAATGCTTGGGTTGTCTGTTATAGAATAAGCGATCTCGTATAAGTTGATAAAACCGAACGATGAGGCGATAAACCCGACGCTGATTATTAATGAAAGGAATAGCAGTACAAATCCGAAAATACGCGTTACCAATGTTCTGTACTCAGTTAGGAATGTAGCGTACCTGCCGATGAATAATGCGGCAAAAGGATATAGCACGCTGATATTAACAGCCATCTTCTCCGGTACTATAGAAAAAACGATTAATGTGCAGATAATTACGATGGTAGAAAAAAGATAAACCTTCTTTTCTGTTTCTGTAGGAACAATTAAGGGCCTGTTCTGTTTTTTCCGGCGTCGCTCTTCTGCGGACGGACTAATCCCGAATATGGAGAAAATAAGATACATAGCCCAGGGAAATAAACCCAGTAAAAGACTTGTCAGATAAAAAAATGGACTTTGGTAACTACCGCTCGTTTGAGGTAACCAAGACATCCATTCGGGTTTCGCTGTAATAAAAAAGATTGAAGGAATAATAGCCGATAAAATACCTGCCGTAAGGATCTTACTAAGAAATATCTTTGCAGGATAATGTAGTAAAATGAGATAAATGCCGAATATGAGGAAAGCCAGGAATAATACCATACTACCCTTTAGAATACAGGCGATAGAGAGACAGATTATGGCGATCCACGGAAGTGTTTTCCATGAATCCTCCTCCCATTTGAAAAGTCGGATAATACCGATCAAAAGCATCAGGGAAAAAAACATTTCGATAGCATTGCAGAAAAAGTAACTTTGAGCGGCAAAAGCTGTAATGAGAACCAGTGCCGCGGTAAATGTTTCTGGCAAACGCAATCTTTTACCGAAAAATACGAAAGAATAACCGATAAATAATAAAGCCTCGAGAAATGCAATAAAAGTATTTGCATCTTGAAGAGCGATCCCGTTCCCCATGCCGGTCCACGGACTCAGAGCAATAGCAGCAATGAGTAATATCAGTGTGAGAGGCTTTTGAAGATATAGATATTGTAGGGTAGGAGTTCTCATATAAAATATATTGTTAAATCTGTTATCACTTTCGTTTGAATATTATCTGACAAAATTACTGCTAATTAAGGCGAAAACATCTTACTTTGCAATATTTAATGTTTAAAAAGAATCCATCAGCAATGCTTTTTTTACAGCCCCGGCTATAATAGCGGCATCTTCTTTTCCCTCATGCAGAATATCGAGTACAAGCTGTAGATAACTGTTTTTATTGCTGAGGCCGCACAATGAGCTGACTTTACTCTGAGGTAACATTCCCTTCTGATTATAAACACGTAAGATACCGTTATAATCGCATTTCTGAATGAAGTCGAGAAACTCCTTGTGAATGGAATAGTAAATCTGTTCGATATTGATATTCGATTGCAGTTGTTCCACGGCATTTATTAAATCCTCTTTGTTGCGGAGTTTTAAATTAAGCGCACGATCCAGCTTTTTTTGAACGGCATGTTTGGTATGTAAGATTATTTGATCCTCTAAGTCTTTGGTAAATAAATCGATCACATTGTTTTTTACTTGACTGAAAATAGCATTCCCGTCTTTTAGCATACGTCGGGCTACGACTTTAATCAATTCTTCAAGCATGAGCAGATTCTCTACCTCGGCAACTTCAGGAACATAGATATGTTGTTCCCGCAAATAAGCAATCTCTTCGGAACTTCTCCTATCCCGGTCAACAATACCCATCGCTTCGAGCGAATGGAAATTTTTTTGTTCATTAAAAGCTTTGGTTGTTTCAATTACCTTTTGGCACCCACCAAGAGACTTAACTATAAAATTGGGAAAAATAGCGGTATAAAGTTTGTTGTCGATGCTTTGTGAATCGGTTCCCTCTATAAAAAGAACGGACTTTCTGCTACCTAAAATCTCTAAGAAGATCTCTTCGGGAAGAGACTCGTCATAATTGATAACTTCATAGTCGAACGAATTGGTCTCGGCATCGTATCTCTTTACCCATATTCTGGTAGCATTACTTCTTGATGACGCAAAATCGAGATCATGCGTAATATAGACGAAAGAACAATCCTGACGTCTCTTTTCCAGTTCATCCCAAAGTAAGTATTTAATCGAGTTATGAAGATGAATCTCCGGTTCTTCGATTAAAAAAATGGCATCTTTGGGAGCGGAGAGAATAGACGATATAAAATAAAAAACGACTTTCTCCCCGTCGCTCATTTGTTGGATAGGATAAGACAGGTTCAGGTCGGAAGCCGGTGCAAGATTTAATTTCCCCTCTTTAAATAATAGTTGATTTTCGGGGAAAATAATATGCCATAATTGTTTTATATCATCGAAAAGAGTAGATAGACGCTTCTCGTCCGGTAATAAATTGGCAGCTTGAAACCAATCGATAGCGGATATGCAATAATCGTCGGTTACGCGCTGAGCAAGACGGTCGAATTCAGTATTTCTTTTTCCCTCCCATTCGGTTGAGTAGTAAATGCCGCTTAAAGCTGCAATACGTATACCTTTGGGAAGATTAAGAGCGAGAATTTGTTTTCCGAAACGGCTTTTTCCTGAACCGTTCGCGCCGATTACTACGACGGAACAGGGACATTCGATCTTTATTTCGGATAAATTGGGCGTTTGTGGCGGCAGCTGCAGGTTCATGGAAAAGAAGAGCTTTACATTGTTATTCAAAAGTATTTAATTAATCTCAAATATCACCTATTGCAATCTTCTTTTTTGTAATTTTGACCATCGGATAACTTAAATAAGTAATTATGTTTTCAGGAATTGTCGAAGAAGCCGCCGTTGTTGTGGCATTGAGAAAAGAAGAAGGAAATTTGCATATTACGATGCGATGCTCATTCGTTGACGAGTTGAAAATCGATCAAAGCGTGGCGCATAATGGAGTCTGTCTGACCGTCGTTGCTATTGAGAATGGTACATACACGGTTACTGCAATTCAGGAGACACTGGAAAAATCGAACCTTGGAAAATTGAAGGTTGGTGATAAAGTGAATGTAGAGAGAAGCATGATAATGAACGGCCGTCTTGACGGGCATATTGTTCAGGGACATGTTGATCAGACTGCTGTATGCCGCGAGATTGAAGAAGTTGATGGTAGTTGGTATTTCTCATTTGAATATGAATATAACCCCACTATGGCTTCTCAGGGATATCTTACGGTAGAAAAAGGCTCGGTTTGTGTGAATGGAGTAAGCCTTACCGTATGCAATTCAGGAAAAAATACATTTCAGGTAGCCATTATACCGTTTACTTATGAACATACGAACTTTCATAATATAAAAGTAAATGATGCGGTCAATATCGAATTCGATATTATCGGTAAATATATTAGCAAAATCATGAAAATGGAGTAGGCGTGTAAACTCTTTTTGAAAGAGATAGAATTAAGGAAGCCGTTGTTCAAACAACGGCTTTTTCTTTCCAGTTATTCATTTTATAATAGATATAAGTCGCGACAAAACCTAATACCCATCCGGTTACGATTGACCACCATACACCTGTAACACCCCATATTTCACTGAAAAGATAGGCAAACGGAATGCGTATAATCCATAAAGATATAAGACTCACCACCATAGGGAAGAACGTGGCCCCCGACCCCCTCAGCAATCCGTTGTAAGTATTCATAAGCCCATGGAAAATGTAGAAAGAACAAACGATTAAAAGATACTCTTTTCCTATGGTAATAACCTCTTGGTCCGTAGTGAAAAGCATCATGATTTTATCTCCGAAGAAAGTAATGGCAATAGCTGCCGAGATACTGATAATAGCACTTATAAGAAGAGAGTATCGTAATCCGTTTTTAATCCTGTCGAAACGTTGTGCCCCTATATTTTGTCCTGTGAAAGCAGTCAAAGCACTACACAAAGCTAAAATAGGCTGAGATACGAATGTATCGATTTTTCCCGCTGCACCGTATGCTGTTAATGTCGCGGTGCCGAAAGAGTTGACAATCCCCAACAATGCGATCAACCCTAAGGCGATAGCACTTTGCTGTATACTGGTTGGCAGGCCTATTCGTACACCCTGCATAAAAATTTTGCTGTCGAAACGCAGCCTCTTCCATCTGAAAGATATAATAGGATGTTTGAGATTAGTATAAACGATAGCAATAACGACCCCCGCAAGTTGTGCGACTACGGTTGATAACGCAGCCCCACGAATACCCCAGTCGAGCGGTACGACGAAAAGATAACATAAAACAGCATTCAGCAGGCTTGATATCAGTATAAAGACGAGGGGACGTCTGGCATCTCCGATTCCGCGGAGTATGGAGATTAAACTGTTGAATATAAGAAATATAAAACTTCCTCCTATATATATATGAAAATACTCTACTGCAGCCGGAATAACTTCTGCCGGAGTTTGCATAACCTGGAAAATATCGTCTGCAAAATAAATTCCCCCTACTGAAAGAAAAATCCCCGCAAAAAGAATAAAAATGATAAACGATGTGGCCGCTAACTGTACTTCGTTATAGCGTTTGGCCCCGAAATACTGGGCAACGATAACAGTAATACCGCTACCGACACCGATCATAAGTGAAATCACGAAATAGTAAACGAAATAGCAGGCCGATACTGCAGCCAACGCTTCGACCCCGATAAATTGACCGACAATGATGCTGTCTATAATGAGATAAAGCTGTTGCAGGAGATTGGCTAATAAAAGGGGAAATGAAAAGTTCAGGAGAACTTTCCACTCGGGACCTTTCGTCAAATCTCCCGGCATTACATCTTCGCTCATTTCATATCCATCAATAGGACATCCTTGGACGAATTGAACATCGCCTCTTTTGCATCCAGTGTTTTGACCCATTCGTCGAGAAATCGGTTATCGGTATCGACTTTAAAATTTTCGTTTCCTAACTCATCCAGTTTTTTTAATACGAGTCCCACGCTTATCTTATGAATATCGAAGGCAGGCATATATTGAATGGTTTTATCTCTTGATGCGCTGCTGGTTTCGACAAGCAGACCAGCATCCGTCAATCGGTTTAGTTCCGATTGCGTGAGTACAGGAGGAATGCCCGATTCGGCAGATAGCTCTTCCGAAGTACGCAGCAACTCTCCGTCCTCGAATTGTTTTACGATAATAGTCATAAGGACGATTGCCGTGAAATCTTTAAACCGCCGAGAAGTTCGTTTACTATCCTGCTCGAAATCGAACTGTCTGACATTTTGTCCGGCAAAGGCAAGTTTAGCTCCGAATAAAGTAATCAGCCATGACAAATCCAGCCAGAGCAGGAATAAAGGCAACGCTGCGAAACTTCCGTATATGGAACTGTAACGAGTGACCCAGAGTTGCCCGGATATGTATAAGAATTGGAAACATTGGAACGCGAAACCTACAACAATTCCGGCATAAAAAGCATGGGAAAAACGCACTTTCGTATTAGGAATAAATACATAGATTGCCGTAAACATGAAAATCGTAATGATAAAAGGCAAAATTTTGAGTAAAATGCCGGCAATCGGCGATATGAAATGATATTCCTGGAATAGATGAAAAAAAGTCGACAGGAAAATTGACGTTCCGCTTGATAAAGTGAGCAGAATCGGAATAAAAATAAAGATGGATAAATAATCGGTTAGTTTTCTGGCGAAAGAACGGTCCTTTGATACTTGCCAGATATCGTTGAACATACGTTCGATTGCCGAAAGCAGGCTGAAGACGGTATATAGCAGAAATGCCAGACCTACTCCCACGATCACTTCGTTATTCAATGTCGCCAGATAAGTTTCTGAGAAACCAATAGCTTTCTCCAGAAAAGCTCGTTGTCCGGGGAAATAATCGAAAAGTTGAGACTTTAATATCGATTGATAACCAAAGCCGTTGGCGATAGCCATGATTACGGCAAGCATCGGAACAAAAGAAAGCAGAGTGAAGTAGGTGAGCGCCGCGGCCTTTGTCTGCAAAGCATTATTGCTGAATCCCCGTAAAGAAAGTAAGATAATCTTTAGGAAATTGAGTAATAACGATTTTGAACGGGAAAGCTCATTATCGGTAATCCTCCATATATCGTAAGTGACAAAATGCCATGCTTTTTGGAGAAGCTTGCTAATCCTCTTCATTTACATTATAGTATTAAAAAAAAGCAGTCAACCTGTAAGCCGGGTTCTGTACCTTGCTTGGCAAGATGTTTGTCATTTATCTCGACTTTATGTTACCATAAAGCTCTATCGATCTACCCCCCGACATCGGACGAGCAATCCTACATACGTCGGTATACATGATCTTTCAACCCATAAGATGTACGAACTCCTGCATTGCTGCAGGGAACGGTGAGCTCTTACCTCGCCTTTTCACCCTTACCACTGTTCAAATGGCGGTTATTTTCTGTTACACTACTCTGCCTTCGCAAACAGCTTCCCGTTAGGAAGTATGGTGCTCTGTGTTGCCCGGACTTTCCTCCTATTTAAAAAATAAGCGACAAACCGGCTGACTGCTCCGTTGCAAAGATACAAATTCTTTATTAAAGTTTTTTTCTTTGTCGTACATACTAAAACGGAAATAAAAGTGTTAATTTAATATATTATGTCAGCTTTTAGCCCGCGTAGGGTTAAACCATTTAGTTTTAAGTTTGTCATAGCAAAAGATTTATAAATAATACTGAAATATAAGAGCTTACTCTTTTTCGGCATTATTGTTGTATAGATAATTGAGACAAAGAGTTTATAAAAACAAGACGTTATGAGAAAAAAAATGATTCAGAAAGCTTTTTTACTATTGGGTGTAGCTTTTTTTAGCTCGGCTCTGGCTGTTAGCGTATATTCTTATAAAGATAATAAGAACAAAGGTGCTGAGAATATAGAAGGAGCGGCTCCCGAGGTTGTTTTCAATCAACCCGCAATGCACTCCGTTGCCTATACGGGCAAAGCTGGTTTCCAGACTGATTTTACAGAAGCGGCAGAACGAAGTGTCAATGGAGTTGTGCATATTAAATCTACGGCTATGAGAGCCGCAAGACAACAACAATCGATGGATCCTTTCGAATTCTTTTTCGGGAACAGGGGAAATCAGATGCCTCAGCAACAGCGTCCCGTTGAAGGATTCGGTTCAGGAGTGATTATTTCTAAAGATGGTTATATTATTACGAACAATCACGTTGTCGAAGGAGCAACCGAAATAGAAGTCACCTTGAATGATAACCGGAGTTTCTCTGCAAAATTGATCGGACGTGATCCTTCTACCGATATTGCATTGTTAAAAATTGAAGCGGATAATCTGCCTATTATACCATTTGGCGATTCAGATGCATTGAAAGTAGGTGAATGGGTATTGGCTGTAGGTAATCCGTTCAATTTGACATCTACCGTAACAGCAGGTATTGTAAGTGCGAAAGGCAGAGGAAATGTTTTTGCAAGGAGAGGAGGGGAGATGAAAGTCGAGTCCTTTATCCAGACAGATGCTGCGGTAAATCCAGGTAACAGTGGTGGAGCCTTGGTGAATATACAGGGAGAACTGGTCGGAATCAATACCGCCATTTATTCCGAAACAGGAAGTTATGCCGGTTATTCGTTTGCTGTGCCCATCTCTATTGCTGCGAAAGTAGTAGCTGATTTGAAACAATACGGAACGGTACAAAGAGCTGTTTTAGGTATAACCATCACAGATGTTACGTCACATTTGGCAAAAGAGAAAGACCTTAAAGTCGTTGAAGGCGTATATGTAAATGGTTTTGCAGATAGAAGTTCAGCAAAAGAAGCCGGAGTTGAAGAAGGCGATGTGATTACGGCTGTGAATGGAGTGAAAGTGAAAACGGTCAGTGAACTGCAGGAGCAGATAAGCCGTCACCGTCCGGGCGATAAGGTAGTTCTGCAGATAAACAGGAACGGTAAAGCTAAGGATATTACCGTTGAACTTAGAAATATGCAGGGAAGTACCTCAGTTGTCAAAACTGTTGGATTCGAAGCTCTCGGAGCTGCATTTAAAGAACTTTCTCCTGAAAAAAGACGTCAGTATGGCGTAAGCGGTGGAGTAGAAGTTACGGGACTTACATCCGGTAAATTTAAAGAAGCAGGAATAGCAAAAGGCTTTGTAATTCTGTCGGTTAACGATATAAGAGTTGCTACTCCGGATGACCTGGAAAAAGTGATTGATAAAGTGTTGCAAGGTGCTGCTGATGACCGCGGTTTATTCATTAAAGGATTTTATCCGAATGGAAAAACTAAGTATTATGCAATTGATCTTGCAGAATAAAAAAAGTTAAAACTCTATTAAGAGTCAACAAATAGAGCAAAGATGTGTTGTAAAAATTCGTATCTTTGCTCGCTAAAAAACTGCATTCGTTAATGAGACAACTTAAGATTACAAAATCGATAACTAATCGTGAAAGTGCTTCTTTAGATAAGTACCTTCAGGAAATTGGTCGCGAAGAACTCATAAAAGTAGAGGAAGAAGTGGAGTTGGCGCAGGCTATCCGCCGTGGCGATCGTGCTGCATTGGAAAAACTTACGCGGGCAAATCTTCGGTTCGTCGTTTCGGTTGCAAAGCAATACCAGAATCAGGGATTAAGTCTTCCTGATTTGATAAATGAAGGAAACTTAGGCCTGATAAAGGCTGCTGAAAAGTTTGATGAAACAAGAGGTTTTAAATTTATCTCTTATGCCGTTTGGTGGATTCGTCAATCCATATTGCAGGCGTTGGCCGAGCAATCTCGTATTGTGAGACTTCCGTTGAATCAGGTAGGTTCATTGAATAAGATAACAAAGGCTTTTTCCAAATTTGAACAGGAAAATGAGCGTCGCCCTTCTCCTGAAGAACTTGCAGACCTGTTAGGCATTCCGGTTGATAAGATATCCGATACTTTGAAAGTGTCGGGTCGGAAAATTTCTGTAGATGCGCCTTTTGTGGAAGGTGAAGATAACAGCCTGCTCGATGTATTGGTAAACGAAGATGCACCTGTAGCAGACCGTTCTCTTATTAATGAATCGCTTTCTAAAGAGATTGATCGCGCACTCTCTACGCTTTCTGAACGCGAGAGCGAGATAATCAAATCGTTCTTCGGTATCGGAAGTCAGGAAATGACACTCGAAGAAATCGGAGATAAATTTGGTCTTACACGTGAACGTGTACGCCAGATTAAAGAAAAAGCGATAAGAAAATTGCGTCAGAGTCAGCGGAGCAATCTGTTGAAAAGTTATTTAGGTTAATTTTGAAATAAAGAAAAAACACTCGATGCACGAAAAGTGTCGGGTGTTTTTTTATTGTCTGAATGACAATAATGGCAATGTTTTTGTTCTTTAATAGAAGAAGAAAGTACTCCATTCTATAAAAGAAGGGAATATAAACCGTTTGTTTATCAGATAAATGAAAAAAATAAAACTCTTATGGCAAAGTTAGACAGAAAGAACAACGAACCTTTTAATAAGGCTCAGAACGGTAAAAAGCAGGAAAATAAGACAAATGAGCAGGATGCCGATGTTAATGTGACAGAAAAAGAATTGGCCCCTGACAATCTGGCTGATGATGAAATGGAAGCAATGCAAAAGGAAATTGCAGAAATAAAAGATGCCCATTTGCGTTTGATTGCAGACTTTGATAATTACCGCAAGCGTACACTTAAAGAAAAAGCCGAACTTATTAAATCGGGAGGAGAAAAGGTCTTTGTTGAGCTTTTACCCATAATGGATGATTTTGAACGAGCAATAAAGAGTATTAATGATTCTGGCCAGGAAGCCGGAGCATTGAAAGAAGGTGTAGATTTGATTTATAATAAATTTATATCGTTTCTGAATAAAAATGGCGTGCAGGAAATTAAAACCAAAGATGCCGTTTTTGATACGGATCTGTTCGAAGCGGTAGCGATTATTCCTGCACCTACGCCAGAACTGAAAGGAAAAGTAATAGAATGCGTTGAAAAAGGATATACTTTACATGATAAAGTAATCCGTCACGCAAAAGTAGTGGTCGGCGAATAACGGAAAAAAGATTATGGCAAAACGGGATTATTATGAAGTATTAGGAGTATCGAAAACTGTAACATTTGAGGAGATAAAAAAAGCATATCGGAAATTAGCGATAAAATACCACCCCGATAAAAATCCTGACGATAAAGAAGCGGAAGAAAAATTTAAGGAAGCAGCCGAAGCTTATGAAATTTTAAGTGATCCTCAGAAACGGCAGCGTTATGACCAGTTCGGTCATGCCGGAGTAGGCGGTGCGTCAGGAGGAGGTTTTGGCGGCGGTATGTCGATGGAAGATATCTTCTCTCAGTTTGGCGATATTTTTGGCGGTCATTTCGGAGGATTCGGTGGCTTTGGTGGTTTTGGCGGTTCTCAACAGGGTGCGAGACGCGTAAATAAAGGCTCTAATCTTCGGGTAAAAGTCAAACTCACCTTAAAAGAAATAGCTGCAGGAGTCGAGAAAAAAATAAAAGTAAAAAAATACGTTACATGTAATCATTGCAATGGTAGCGGTGCTGAAGATAGTAATAGTGTCGCTACTTGTTCTACCTGTAAGGGCTCGGGCGTCGTTACGCGTATTGCACAAACCATATTGGGACAGATGCAGACAACATCTACATGTCCTACATGCGGAGGTGAAGGTAAGACGATAACCAAAAAATGTACTCATTGTGGCGGTGAAGGCGTTGTGCGCGATGAAGAAGTTATCTCGATAAATATACCGGCCGGGGTAGCGGAAGGAATGCAGCTTTCTGTGAGTGGAAAAGGAAATGCAGCTCGGCATGGAGGCGTCAATGGAGATTTGTTGGTCGTAATCGAAGAAGAACCGCATCCCGAATTGATTCGTGATGAAAATGATTTAATTTACAATTTATTGATAACATTCCCTACGGCAGCATTGGGAGGCTCGGTTGAGGTCCCGACGATAGATGGAAAGGTCCGGATGAAAATAGACGCCGGCACACAGCCCGGAAAAGTTCTTAGATTGAGAAATAAAGGTTTGCCGAGTGTGAATGGATACGGAATGGGAGATTTACTGGTAAATGTTAGTATATATGTTCCGGAGCAGTTGACTTCGGAAGAAAAGAAAACGTTGACAGGGATGGAAAATTCCCCTTCGTTCCAACCTTCAAAATCGATTAAAGAGAAAATTTTTAGCCGATTTATGAAAATGTTCGATTGATTGTAGTATCCAAATAAAACTAAAGCAAAAAAGCCTTCGGATTCCGAAGGCTTTTTTGGTAAAAACAGGTACTAATAATTAATCTAATGGAATAATCTCCTCTTCGAAAAGAGTAAGTTTCTCTATTCCGTCTTCTGTTACGAGAAATGAATTCTCGACACCCACGGCGCCGACCTTTGGAATTACGAATTTAGGTTCAAAAGCAAATACCATATTGGGGGATAAGAACTCCTTTGATCTGGGTGTAAAGACAGGTAGTTCGTTGATTTGCAATCCAATTCCGTGTCCGACGAATTTTGCCTGCTGTATTGTTCCCATAAAATAAGCACTTAATCCTTCCTGTTCAACTAAAGCGTATGCCTCATTGTAAATGTCCGCACATGAACGTCCCGGACGGGCAGATTTAAACATCTGCTCCTGAATCGAAAGAGCTGCATTATGAGCTTTAAAGGCAATATAGGGAAGAGTCCCTAAACTGAAAACACGGGTCATATCAGAGATATATGCGGTAAAATTACCGGCAACATCGACCATGACGGTCGTACCCTTTCGTATTAAGGAGCCGTTTGCACCTATGGGAATAGAAGGATGTAAACCTCCGCCACCTAAGGCAAAATCGTATGGCGATGGCGTCTCTGCGTTTTCACCTGTTAAAATGCTGCCCATGAATATATCCATCGACGAGCCGAATCCTCTGAAAATCCCCAATGAGCCTAAAGCCCGGCACTCTTTTTCGAATTCATATTGAAACTCTATATCCGTCATTCCCGGACGATAGCAATCCTTAATCTTTTTATATGCCTGTGCTTGCTTTTGGGCAGAAATACGGAACTGTCCGATTTCCCATGGCGTTTTAGTCATCCGGGCATGGCGGAGAACCGAAGTCGCATTTCCGTATTGGATATCTCCGAAGATCGAACAGAGTCTCATTACCTCGTTATAAGTAAGTTCATCCGTTTCAAGTAAAAGCTTTTGAGGTAAAGTAAAACCTTTCTCTTTGAGTAGGTCAGGCAATTGTTCGGCCTTTTTTAGGTATGATATCTGTGGATGGCTGATGCCTGCGGGCCTCCGGATAAAAAGATGCGGCTCGCCTTCTACCGGAAGGTAAAAATAACCTGTATAGATAGCACCTGTCGTATAATAGAGGTTTACACCTGTGACTATTAGGCAAGCATCTGCATTTTGTTCATTCAGTAAAAGTTGTAATTTATTCCATCGTAAGCGAAGGTCTTGAAGAAATGTTTGATCGTTTGAGGTCATTTTATCCTTTTTTCGTTTTTACTCTTTATACCACGAAGAGTACATAAGATAATTTTTTGCAATTTTCTGATTGATCTCTTTTGCCTGCTCGGGTTCTACCTTCTTTACGAATTTGGCCGGAACACCCGCATAAATACTTCCGGGTTCGATTTGAGTGTTGCTGAGTACTACTGATCCGGCGGCAACTATGGCTCCTTCGCCCACTACTACATGATCCAGCACCGTAGCATTCATTCCGATGAGGGCTCCGTCTTTAATTGTAGCTCCGTGTATTACCACATTGTGCCCGATAGAAACATCATCGCCTATTTCGATGGTCGATTTTTGATAAAGAGTATGTAACACAGAACCATCCTGTACATTTACGCGGTTGCCGATCCGGATAGAATTTACATCCCCACGGATGACTGTATTAAACCAGATACTGCAATCGTGCCCGATTACAACATCGCCGATAACACTGGCATTATCGGCTAAAAATGTGTTTTCTCCGATTTCAGGGGTAAAGCCTCTGACGGATTTTATCAAAGCCATAATATTTGAATTTTAATGTCTGAATTAATGGGACAAAGATACATCATCTCACTTTTGGCTTTTATATAAAAAAGACAAAAAAGAATGAATAGACCTAAGTTGAGAATGAAAATCCTGGAAGATCAAGGTAGTGGTTGGGTCTTTTCTTCTAACCACATTCTTTCTTCGGTATTTAATAATGGCGAAAGCTCCTCATAAACTCTTTTGTGGTAATTGTTCAGCCAGTTACGTTCCTTCTCGGAAAGTAAAGTTGAATCTATCAGATTAAGATCGAATGGATAAAGAGATAATGTATCGAAACAAAGAAAATTTCCGTTTTCCGTTTCGCGGTATTTTTTTACCAGGATTGTATTTTCGCATCTGATTCCGTAATAACCTTCTCTATAGTAACCTGGTTCGTTTGATAGCAGCATTCCGGGTAATAAAACCGTAGGATTCTCCTCCAGACGGATATTCTGAGGACCTTCATGTACATTGAGAACGTAACCGATGCCATGTCCTGTGCCATGCAGGTAACCCATGCACTCCTTCCACAGAAACTGCCGGGCAAGGACGTCGAGCTGGGAACCCCTCGTGCCTTCGGGGAAAATAACGTTGGCAAGAGCTATATGTCCTTTCAGTACAAGAGTAAAATCACGGCACATATCTTTAGTCGGAGAACCTAAAGCAATGGTGCGCGTAATATCCGTTGTTCCGTGAATATAATGGGCACCTGTGTCGATAAGCAGGAGTGAATCCTTTTCCAATATCCGGTCTTTCCCCTTTTCTGGATGATAATGTACGATAGCTCCGTTTGCTCCGTAGCCGACAATAGCGGCAAAACTTTCGGATAGATAAGCAGGATGTACGCTTCTGATTTCTGCTATTTTATCAGCAACTTGACTTTCATATAAAGTATGCCCCTCTGATAACTCTTTTTCTATCCAGTAGAAAAGACGGCATAAAGCAGCCCCGTCATACGGCATGACTTTTCGTTCATACTCTATTTCCGTGGAATTTTTGACGCTTTTCAGTAACTCGATAGGAGAGGAAGCGAATATTTTGTATTTTGAAGAGATAAGAGAATTGAAGTAAGCATTACATTTAAACGGATCGATACATATTTTTAGATCGGGACTGAGGCTGGATATGAATTTATCCCATTTGTCATAATCGGCAACAATAATCCCTTCGTTGTGGAGATAAGTTAGTAGTTCCGGTGTAGCCTTTGAAGTGTGGATAAAAATGACAGCCTCTTTTTCCGATATGTAAGCGCACGCATTGGCGATAGGAGAGTATAGAGCATCGTTTCCTCTTAAATTAAAGCACCAGGCAATGTCGTCTAATGCTGTAACGATAAGTCCGTCGGCATTCTGTTCATTCATTTTTTTTCGAATTGAAAGAATCTTTTGGGAAGAGGGCTCTCCCGTATATTCCGGAGGCATTAAGTAGATGGTGCTAAAAGTGACGGATGGCCGTTTTTTCCAGAGCTCCTCTGCCGGATTGGACCGGAGTTCTGTAGAAAAGCCGTTCTCTTTACAAAAAGCCTCTAAAGAGTTGACAAAAGATATGTTGAAACATCGCCCGTCGAGAGCGATAACACTTTTATTCGCTAATCGGAGACCTTTTATCCATTGAACTAAATTCGGAGAGTCAGGTAGAGATTCGTTGAAAAAAAGAATCTCTTTACCTTTGGTTTCCAGCTGAGCCTGTAGTACATACCGTGAATCACTCCAGAGGGCAGCCGTGTTTTCGGTGACAGCAAGCAGCCCGTTTGACCCGCTGAATCCGGATAGCCATTCACGGACCTTCCAATATTCCGGAGCCTGTTCGTTCAGGTAAGGATCCATATTATTGCAGATAAAAAGAGAAATATTATTTT
>JAQXIO010000035.1 GCA_029007825.1 Bacteroidales bacterium
CCGATGGATTTAAGGATTGCTGGTATGTAAATGCACCTAATGAAAATGAGAAACAATTTGAATCATTCTTCTTTGAAGAGCTATTTCCTGCAATTGAGAAGCGTTATTCGGTCGATCGCAACAACCGTTTTATAACCGGTATAAGTATGGGAGGGCACGGGGCTATGTGGTTGTTTTTGCAACATCCTGATCTTTTCAGAAGCGCCGGAAGTTGTAGTGGAGTGTTGGAGTTGAGGTATTCCGGCAATGTAAAAGGTTCTTTGTCGCGTATTTTAGGTGATTATGACGGGGGCGCGAATGTAAATTTCCGTGATTTTTCATGTATCAATCATTTGGAAAATATTGTGGGGAAAGATAAGTATATCTATTTTGATTGCGGAACGGAAGATCATCTATATACCGTTGCCAGATTATTCCGCGACCGATGCGATGTCTTGGGTATAAAAGCCCGGTCGGTTTTTTCTCCTGGAGGTCATAATGTAGAATATTTTGAGGATGCGTTTCGTGAACACTTTGCCTTTTTTGCAAAACAGGTGAAGTAAATGCAGGAAGAAGATTTCTGAATAAAAAGTTAGGATAATGATTTTGAATCGCCCCCAATAGTTGTTGGATAAAAACTATTGAGGGCAGTTCATTTTACTATTCTTTTGTTATTTAGTTATTAATAAAGTGTCCGGCTGATAATTTCCTGTTGGACGTCGGGAGCCAGATCGACGAACCGGGCACTGAATCCCCCTACGCGAACGATGAGGTTCTGGTATTTTTCCGGTTCTTTTAATGCGTTTACTAAATCGTCTTTTCCTAAAACGTTGAGCATAGCTTGTGTACCTCCTATTTTCCAGTACGTATCTAACAAAGCTTCCAGTTTAGGCCTCAGTTCTTTGGAGAACATTTCTTTCGAGAATTTCATGTTTTGCACGGAACCGGCGTGTATAGAGGCATCCGGTTTCACAATGGAATTAAGCATTGCCGTCACACCGTTATGGTCGGCCCCTCCGGTAGGAGCATTCCCGTTAGCCATATACGTGTTAGCCAGCCTGCCATCGGGTGAAGCCATTGTATAACGTCCCATTAACGTATTTGCATGGTTATTGATAACCACGATAAGATAGCTGTTCAATCCTACTTTGTCAGCCGAATTTCTGGTATAAGCGAACAAATGATTATCGGCCGCCACCATGATATCGTCGGCATATGCATCGTCATTTCCATATTTGGGAGCATTCAGGAATTTTTTTTGCATCTCTTCATATCCGTCGAAATTAGCAGTAAGAGCTTTTCTGACTTCATCGAGGGTATATTCTTTTTTATCGTACACCCAATATTTAATAGATGTCAATGCATCCCCCGTATTGCTGTTTCCGTAGCTCTCCAAGCTTCCGCCGAGATGATTCAGTCCTCCTTTGAGGAGTGGCTTGCCTCTGTCTATGCAATCGTCGAAAAGCATACTCATTAAGAGGAACGGAGCGGTTTCTCCTGCTACGTCGTATTCCAGCTTTTCCTGTTTAGCTAATGCATCCACATAATATTCTATTTGTTTTTTATATGCGGCAAACAACTCTTCGTAACTTGTGAAGTCGGTACCTAAGGCGAGGCCCTGAGGTTTTCCGGTCGTGGGATCGACACCATTGTTTAGGGTGACCAGAAGGGCTTGCAACATGTTGATTACACCGCTCGGCGTACCGATACTTTTATGATAAAGAATATATTCTCCACACCCGAAAGGAAGATATTGTTCCGCCTCTTTTTCACTGACACGGAAAGCATTCATTACAGCCGGAACGTTGACGTCGTCGTTGTAGAGCATCGGGTAAGGATAGCTTTGACCGATCATGTCGAGTCCCTGGGCGTATAGAGCCGGATTTTGTCCTTCGTAGAAACGAAGCGTAAGCTGCGGTACTACCAATCTGGACCGGAATACCGATTCCATAATCAGGGAAGCTATCTGATCTGCATTTTGTTCGTTTCTTCTTCCTTTACCGCCTACAATAACTCGTGAGTCGAAAATAAAGTCACGGGCCTCTACCAAGTGCCACAGTCCCTGCAATATGGCAATCTGCTCTTCGTCGGTAACTCCTTTTGCTTTATCGCGTATGTACAGGTCACCTAAATACTCGTCCATACGTCCGTAATTCACAGATCCGGTAAGGACACTGTATAGGTACATTAATTGAACACCCTGGTAAAGTGTTTCGGGCGCATTGCTTTTTATATGCTTTAAGGCAGCTCCCAGTTGAACCAGTTGTTTTTTTCGGGCACTGTCTTTTGTTTTGTCGATGGCTTCATTAACCTGAACGGAATAGAGATCGATCGCCTCTTTGAGAATATTGAGCATATTCAGCATGGCGGAGTAGAGCTGGCTTTTTTCTTGATCTCCTGCTGAAGCTAACTGCTTTTCCTGAATCAATTCCGTCAATCCCGGTATACCTAAAGTAATCAATTTATCATAGTCCAGTTGTGTTCCGCTTATCCGGTAGAGAGGAAACCCTATGCCCGATTCGTCCGACCATTTGTCCGATGTCAGTACGCTGGCTATGTCATCTTTATAAGCTTTACGTGTTTTGATAACACCATCTTCCTCTTTCCAGTAAGAAATGATATTGTTCAGAGCAGATTTATTTTCCGGTGTCAGGTCGGCAGCTTCCCTTAATTTCTCCATATCCTTGAACTGACAATAATACAGGTAGCGTTCGCCTGCCTGCGGGCTGAATCCGACAGGCGGAAAGCAGTTTCTTCCAACCAGGATATCTTCGTCTCTCAGTTTGCAAAGCATACCTTTAAGTTGTATCCGGTTGCATGCCAGTTCCCGGCCATAATAGTCGCCGGCATGTTGTTTATGGGCGTCTGTAAATTCTTTCAGATACGCTACCAGGTCGTTATTGTTGAATTCTATGGAGTTGCGGTTCTTTATCTTGGAGGCGGAAGCAGCCGGCCCTTTGAATTTGCAGGCTTCGAAACTCCCTGCAACGAATAGAGTTGCTCCCATTAGCGATACTTTAATAAAGTTTCTTCTTTCCATATAGGTAAAATTTAGTCGAGATTCATAGTTGCCGTTTTCTTTTCTTTCAATTCATCCGGAGAATAAAGCAATGTATATTCCGAATTATATTCCGGTTTTCCGTCAACTTCGATTAAAAGTTTGAAACGGTCTCCTTGCCAGTGAGGTAAGCGATAACGAACAGTCGGGCCTGCGATGTTTTGATTGGGTTGAAGGGCAGGTGAGTCCCAGCGCAATATTTCAATCGTGTCGTTTTCACATTGTAGTTTGGCACGCAAGGTATATCCTGCCGACTTCTCGAATTTATCGTTGAGTATGAATAGGTCCGCAGAAAAATATTCATTTTCTTTCCATTGGAATTTTGGTAACCGTGCACTGCCGCAAACGGGGCGGCAAGCGTCCGATACGGCAAAATAAGCCGGCTTGGGGATGTCGGGATAAACGATCAGGGAATTATTGGCGGCAGTCGGCCAGGGTTCCTGATAGCACCAGTTGATTGCCATGGAACAATAAGGTTTTTGTCTGCGAGCTTCCTCGAAAATTGCTTTATAGCCTTCGCTTTGTAATAATTGGCTTTGCTCTATCAATTCGTCCAGATTCTTCGCTTTGCCGAAATAAAAATCCAGAATATCGTCGCATAACCAAGTAGCGCCGACCCAGGCATTGAACGCATGATGTGCTTCCCAGGCAGTTCCGGGTTTAGGCGGAAACAGTTCTTGTTTCGGAATTATTTTTTCCAGAACGGAGCGAGGCGACAGTCCGGGCATACCGAACTCTGTATAAGCCGTAAAGTGAGCGTCGTTCATCGCCTGGAATACCTCTTTTCCGTCAAAGTAACGGAAGATGTAATTACCGTGTGCCATTCCCATTAACGGTGAGGTAGGATTGTAAGGCGTATGCGGATCGTACTCAAGGCAAATGCTGTTGAGCAAGCGCAAGGGTAATGATTGGTCGGTCATTCCGGACCAACTGTTAAACAGTTCGTTCCCACCGCACCACATGGCTACGGACGGATGTTTTCGCAAACGCCTGACGATTGAGGTCGCCTCTTGTTCCAGTATCGACAGATAATGCTGGTCGTCCGGATAATTATTGCATGCAAGAGGGAATTCCTGCCATACGAGCATTCCCATTTCGTCGCACAACTCGAAAAAAGATTCTTTGTTTACAATACCTCCTCCCCAGATACGGAAAATATTGAAATTGGCATTTTTCCCCATTGCAATCAATTCTGCATATCTCTCCCGGTTTATTCTTCCGGGAAAAATGTCAGGATTTACCCAGTTTGAGCCCTTTGCAAATATTTTATGTCCGTTGATCTCTATTTGTGCAGGCGGAACACTTCTCGTTTTCGGAAAATCGTCGGGTTCGTTCCATGCACCTTCATTCATCACCAGTTTTACTCTTCTGAATCCTATTTTGCGAACTTCCTCATCCAGAATTTCACCCTCTTTGTTTTTAATCTGTAAGACGGAAGTATATAGATAAGGGGTACCATGATCGTGCGGCCACCAGAGTTCGGGATTTTTCAACTCAAGACCGGAAACCTGTGATTTGTTGGCAGAGATTTTCCCTTCGGCAATCAACGCTTCATTCCCAGTCATATCCGTTAACTTCCATGAATAATATTTGTCGGTAAGCTGGTTCCCATCTATCCAAAGAATAAGACGGGCAAGATCGAATGAGTCGGATAGCTCATAATGCATGAAAAAATCTATCAGGTACGCCTCATTACGGATTTCAAGATATGTATCGTCCCAAATACCGAGGGGAACTAAGCGGGGATGCCAGTCCCATCCGTAACTGACGGGCGGTTTGGCAACGTGTGCGGCTTGTGTACGGTCAGCCGGCGAAGCATGCAACTTCGGGACAGGATAAATTAATATTTTTAATTCGTTTTCTTTTTGCAGATGGTCGGTCAAATCGATATCGACATAGGTGAACATACCTTCTTGACTAAAAAGTAATTTATCGTTCAGGAATAAATCGAATTGATAATCGATGCCGTTTGAGTGGAAAAACAACCGTTGCCCGTTAAGCTCCGGGCAGGAAAATGTCGTCCGGTATGTGTAAAAATTATCTTCCATCCAGCCGAAAGACCTGTAATTTTCGTCGAATGCCAACGGCGGATATTTTTCTGCCCGTGCAATATCCAGCTGGACTGCACCGGGAACTTCAGCATGTACGAACTTTTTAGGGGTTTCGTTTTTAGAAGCAGAATAACCTACGCTCCAGGAAAGGTCTATTTTATTGTTCATTGCAGAAACAGGTTGTAGAAGTATAAATAATAATGGAAGAAATAGATTTCTCATGTTTATGTCTGTTTTTGTATCAGCTTTTCACATCCCATTTTGATCAGTTCGTTTTCCCACTTCCGGGCTGTTTCCTTATCCACGCTTTTTTCCGTAATGGTGTAGCCCTCCATGCCGAGATGTTTGTATTTTACTACGCCGTACGTATGATAAGGCATTAATTCCACATTTTCGATTTCCGGATAACGTTTGCTCAGTTCCACGATTGTATGAAAATGGGTTTTACTGTCGTTCAGTTTTGGTATGATAGGACAACGCAGCCTGATTTTTGCTCCTTGCCGGCAAAGTAAATCCAGATTCTGAAGAATGGATTGGTTATCCACACGGGTATATTTTTTATGTAAAACCGGGTCTGTATGCTTAAAGTCGAAAAGAAATAAATCTGTATAGCGCGCTAACTCCAGAAATTTATCGCTTTTTCCGTACCCTGCGGTTTCTATGCAGACATGGATGTTTCTCTTTTTCAGCTTTTTTGCCATTTCCAGCGTAAATTCGAACTGGGTAATTGGTTCGCCCCCCGAAAGGGTGATACCACCGCCGGAGTTTTTAAAATAGGCCTCGTCTTTCAGTATTTTTTCAATTAAATCATCGGATTCGATTGAATATCCATATATTTTCAGTGCATCCGGAATACATACCGAAAGGCATGCTCCGCATTCGTTGCACTTACTGAAATCGACATGCAGTTTCCCCTCTTTGGATGTAAAGACCCCTCTTTCACATTTACCGATACATTTCAGGCAATGCGTACATTTTTCATCGAGCCATGCCAATTGAGGCTCGATCAATAAAGATTCAGGATTGCAGCACCAATCGCACCGTAACGGGCAGCCTTTTAAAAAAACGGCAGTCCGTATACCCGGTCCGTCATGCAGAGCGAATCGTTGTATATCGAAAACAATCCCTTTCATATCTTCTTTATAGAATTTATCAGTTTTCTATACCAAAAATAGTCAATTTTTTTGGGGGCACCTGATTTTTCCGGGAGAGATAGAGTAATGTAATTTTGTTCGGTTTTAGGTCGAAAGAGAGCGAACTCTGCTTGCCGAGCGGAAGCCGGGAATTATAATTCCATCTGAAAACATAAGCAGAATCGAAAGGCAACAGATCTTTGACGGGATAATTTGTTTTTTGCTCTTTTTTGCCTGTATTTAGCAACAATAATGCGTAGTCTCCGTTCGGAAGTTCACGCAAAGCACTCTTTATTTCGGATTGTTTGTCCCATCCCGGATGCTCTGTCGGAAGATATTTCTCTCCCGGTTGCAGGAAACGGAACATTGCTACCATATCGTCGCTGACTCTGTGCAACCTGTCGGAGGTAACGATAACGTTGGTTGTCATGGCATCCCATAGTGCCAAGGCAACCCTATCGTCGTACGTCATTGGCTCGACGGACGAACGGAATGCCGTCGACGGAACGTTGGCGTCTTTGTATTTTGTTTCGTTAAAGTCGCGCAGGTAAAGCGTATCCGGATCGTTTAAAAAGAGTGTTCCGTTCATATATTGGCAGGCAATAGTTTCGGGTATCAGATTATTAATTGCTCCTTCCAATCCGGTAACGTCGTTAGAGAAACGTATGCCGTCGGCAAAACCGACAACCTGCTCGTAAGGTGCGATGCAGGCCAGCCAGAAACTCTCGGGCCCGATTTCTTCACGAATCATTTTTAATACGTCCGTATAATACTGGGCTGAGGTTTTTCCGGGCGTATAACGTTGAACGGAGGTAGAATCTACCAGCCCCCAGTCCAGAAAGTCGGTTTTATAATAGGTTATACCCCATGACCGGAGTGTCCTGAATACTTTGCGGAGGTGTTCGAATGCTTCCGGATGGCTGGTGTCGAGCGTATAGTCGGTAATGCCCCGGAACAGTCCTGATTTAATCATGTTACCCTCTTTGTCTTTCAATATCCAGTCCGGATGGTTTTTGAAAACTTCACTGGTTTCCATTACCATAAACGGTCCCACCCATATTCCCGCTTTATAGCCGGCATTCGTGATGGATGCTGCCATATGGTCAAGGCCTTGGGGAAAATTCTCGTTGGCTATAATCCAGTCTCCGTGGGCAGAATAACCGTCGTCCACCTGTATGGTTTGAATCGGGATTTCCGGTGAGAAAGATTTTAAACCTTCGATTGTTTCATCGAGAATAGATTGATTAAAATTGTGTTCGTATTCATACCAGGAACACCAATGATAGGCCGGTTGCTTGATTTCCTTTATTCCGTTCGCCTCGGCTATTTGTGATGCTAATTTTCTGAAGGTGGGGTATGGCGTTTCCCCGATCGTGAAATGAATATCCGGTAATTGGATTTTCTTTGTTTTAGGCCGTATATTTTCTGTGGCGAAGGCTATCTCGAAAAGATTAATGTTCGAATCCAGGTGCCTGTCTATAAGTCCTTTCCGGTAAGTCCGGTTCCGGTGTGTGCTGCGGCAGACGTAATCATGAAACAGATAAGGCGCTATGGCAATCGTTTCACCATTTGGAGCTATAACTCCGGTAGTCAGATAAGAATCTGTACTCCATGATTCGTCTTTTTGAGGAGATTCACGCCGTAAAGGTGGTTGAGGATACTCGAATACCCCACTCGGACCGGCAAAACCGTTCCCTTGCTTGAAAAAGCGGTCTGCACCCATCACGGTTGCTTCACTCATCGGTGCAATCCAATGCGGAGCAGTATCGACACCCTGAAGTGTAGCCGAAAGAGTAAGTATTCCGTCCTTTTCGGTGAAATTAAGGATGAACTTACCTTCCGACAATGTATAGACAATTTCACCGCCGTTGTTTTTACGACTGACTTTAGTCTGAATCGGTTTTATTGTTTTCCCGTCGAAAGAAGGGAAAGCTCCTTTTAATAATATATGTCCGGTCGATAAATCGAATGTTCCGTTATTATAAAGTTTCCATACACCTTTTGCTGCTTTAAAGGGTGCGTCTGGGTTTGACCCGAATAATCGAGGCGTTAGTATGCCCGGTAAAAGCAACGCTCCGGTTGCTGAGTAGGCACATGATTTGATAAAGTTTCGTCTTTCCATGGCTTTGCAGTATAGCTTATAGATGCAAATATATCTATTTTTTGTCGGTTTCTTTAGTTGTATATAAATAAAAAAGACCGGATAAATTACCCGGCCTTCTTTTTTTAATGATATTATAAACTTTATTTGATTGTTATATTTTTTGCATGTTTTTGACTAACCTTCGCATCCTCGAGCGTTGTAATTTTTTTGCCGTGGAAAGTGAGGTTTTCGATTGTTACCCCGTCGACGTTATGTTGTTCGTCGTAACCGTAAAATACCGAGAACGGAAACAGTCCGTCAACAACCTGGATATCTTTGAAAAGGACATTGCTGACCGTTCCGCGGTGTTTCATATGTTCCTCATCGATTCCGGAAGGCGGAAGAATAATTCCGTCCCATGCACCGAATACATAGTTTTTATTTACATATTCCGGGTCGCGTATTCCGTCGGATGACCACTGGGAATAAAAAATGGCGATATCGAATAGTTTCTGGCGTGAGTCTTCTATTCTGATATCTTCGAACGTAATGTTCGATACTTTGGCCCGGTCTGCATTGTGAATGCTTATGGTTGCACCGTCTTCTACATGAATGATGTCGCAATTTTCGAAACGGATATTTTTAACTTCGTCAGAGAATAGTTCAAAGCCGATTTCTATGGCATTTCCCCAGATTGAATTCCAGAATGTACAGTTTTTTACCAGAATATTATCTGTAATTTCAGTAGACGGATACGGTCCATGACTTTTGATAGCGATACAGTCGTCTTTCGTGTGGGCGAAAACGCCATCGATCAGGACATTCGTACAACGGACGATATCCATTCCGTCATCTCCGCCGTGCTCGCTTACAATCCGGGCATTCCGGATAGTCACGTCGTTGCTGTTCCATGGCACTATCTGCCATGTGCTCGCATTATGGAGAATGATATCCTCGACAGTTACATTGTCGCAATCTTGTAACGAAATGAACCCTTTTTTCTTATTGGACATCTGTCTTACAAATTGTCCGTCCATAATACCCCGTCCCATAATTTTTACATTCTTTCTGCCTTCGGCCCATATATGTCCCTGCACTACGGCACCACCCTCTATATATGCGGTTTGGTTATCTTTTAATTCGAGAGCTACATCTTTATAAAGCTTGCCTTCTTCGAACCAGATTACATTCTTATCTTTCTTTGACGGCTTATTCTTTTCAGGAGCATTGGAAAAAATGAAAAGAGGTTGTTGGCGGATGCGGCCGTTTAACTCTACACTGACATTACACGGGTGGGAGAGTTTGAAAGAAAATGAATTGTCGCCTGTATATTCCGGTTTCAGTTTCATACGCATTGGACGGATATCGACCCAACGCACATCGTACATTGTGTTTACCTCGACGGTAACCTCGCCTGTGAAATCGAATACAGCATAAGATGCGATGGGAGTATCGAATACCGGGACGTTTATACCGTTTACTTTCACCTGATAATATTTATCGGAAGCAAAACCTTCGGGTGCCTTCCATGTGATAACCTCGGCATGTACAGCCATTGCCAGAAAGGCGAATAAAATAAAAATCGTCTTTTTCATGTAAAGAGAAAAGTTAGTTTGTACAAATATTAGTTTAGACTTACAAATATAGCAAGATTTCGCATAATTTCAGAGAAAGCCGTCTAATCACAATAAGTATTTGGTTATTGCATAGATTGCGTATTTTTTCTTTTATCAGGATGAGGAATTATGCTAAAAACATACTTTATCTGTAATCTTTTCCGGAGATTGATACCGATTATGTTGAAATATTGTGTCGTTATATGAGGAATGTATTTTATCCGTATCAGCCATTTGTTACGTATTTAAAAAACTGTAATTGGGGTTATAACATCAGTAATCCATCTACAAAAGAATCTTTTTATTCTTCTGACCTTTGTGTCAGATAAAAAGAAAGGTTTAACTAAATAGATAAAAAATGGACACAAGGATGAACTTTAATTTCTTTAATCCTACACGTATTTTGTTTGGTGTGGGACAATTGGATAACCTACACAGACAACATTTACCCGGAAAAAAAGCTCTGTTACTGGTTTCAAACGGTAAATCAACTAAAATAAACGGCTCGTTCGATCGTATTGTCGAACAGCTGGAAAAGGCCGGTGTAGAATATGCCATTTTCGACAAGATCATGGAAAACCCTTACAAAACAGTTATTATGGAAGGAGCAGCTTTTGCTAAAGAAAATCGTTGCGATTTTATCGTGGCATTGGGCGGCGGTGCAGTGCTCGATTCTTCAGTAGCTATTGCTGCGATGGCGACTAATCCCGGAGACCTGTGGGATTATGTCTGTGGAGGAACCGGTAAAGGTATGTCTTTGCAAAATCCCGGATTGCCCATCGTGACGATTGCTACTACAGCAGGCACAGGTTCGGAAATCAATTGCTGGGGAGTTATCTCCAATGCCGAAACAAACGAAAAGATAGGTTTTGGGGCCGTGGAACTTAATCCGGTACTTGCTGTTGTTGATCCCGGCCTGATGAAGACTGTACCTCCCAAATATACGGCTTACCAAGGTTTTGATGCCCTGTTTCATAACACTGAAGTAATGATAAGTAACGGTGTGAACATTCTGAGCGAAGCGATTGCACTTTCAGCTATTGAGAATATTGCAGCTTACCTTCCTCGTGCCGTAAAAGACGGAAATGACCTCGAAGCCCGTGAACATGTGGCTTACGGAAGTACGATGGCTGGTATCACTATGCAATTGACCAGTACTACGGCAGAACATTCGATGGAACACTCGATGAGCGCTTATCATCACAATTTGCCGCATGGTGCCGGATTGATTATGATCTCTAAAGCGTTTTATGAGTTTTTTATTGAAAAACATGCTTGCGACGGGCAATTTATTAAGATGGCACGCGCAATGGGCATCAAGGAGGCCGATAAGCCGGAAGACTTTATTACAGCCCTTGTCAGATTACAGGAGGCATGTGACGTAGCTGATTTGAAAATGAGTGATTATGGTTTCGATAAGTCTGAGTCAATGACGTTGGCAAAGGGAGCACGTTCTATGCAGGGCGGTCTGTTTTTTGCTAATCCGTGTGAAATGACAGACGAGGATTGTGCGGCTATTTTCGATAAGTCATATAAATAATTACTCTTAAATAAAAACAAAGTCTATGATCACCAGACAGAAAGTGTTCTTTTTAAATAAGACATTGAAGATGGCCGGAGAAATTTATCTCCCTGAAAATTTTGATGTGAAAAAAAATACGCAGGTATTATAGTGACGCATCCGGGCAACGGTGTAAAAGAACAGGTAGCCGGTCTGTATGCCCGCCTCTTGTCTGAGAAGGGTTTCGTTACATTGGCATTTGATGCTTCCCATCAGGGAGAGAGCGAAGGATTACCTCGTTATCTGGAAGATCCGGCTTCGAGAGTGGAAGATATTCGCTGCGCCATCGATTATCTGGTAACATTGCCGTATATAGACGAAGAACGTATCGGGGCAATGGGTATTTGTGCCGGTGCGGGATATTCTATTTATGCTGCACAGACGGAATACCGAATCAAAGCTGTTGCTGGTATCAGTACGTGGGATGTGGGGGATAGTCAGCGTAATGGCTTTGCTCGGTGTTGGACGGAGGAGGAAAAGAAGCAGATGCTTCGGGAAGTAGCGCTTCAGCGTACTCGCGAGGCAAGAGGTGAAGCTCCCCGTTATGTGGGATATGTTCCTAACTCGGCAGAAGAAATAACCGAAAGCACATCCGTTATCCAGCGTGAAGCTTATGAATACTATTGTACTCCACGTGCTGCTCATCCCAATTCGCATAATAAGTATCTGTTTTCCTGTAATGACCGTCTGGCAGCTTTCAATGCTTTCGATTTGATAGAGACGATTTCTCCTCGTCCTATATTACTGATTGTCGGAAGCAAAGCCGATACGATATATTTCAGCCAGAGTGCTTACGATAAAGCTAATGAGCCGAAAGAACTTTATCGGATTGAAGGAGCGACACATGTCGATTTATACGATAAGCTCGAATATGTTATGCCTGCGGTTCGGAAATTAACTGATTTTTTTAGTAAGAATCTGTAATTGGGATTATAACGTCCGTAGTTCATCTGCAAAAGAACTCTTTTTGCTCTATAATTTACAATGTAGAATAATTATTAAAACAATAGAGAGGATGAAACGAATATTTGAAATAACGATGGTCTTGCTTTTCATGGCAATTTCATTTGGATTGATGGCTTGCGGTCCGGATAATGATCCGGCACCTCCCGGTTCGGGAGCTATCCCACCAGTGCCTGATAATCCTGATTCTGAACCGGGTTACGGACGTTATCTTGTAGTTTATTACTCTCGAAGCGGAAATACACGTTCGGTCGCTACCGAAATATGTAAACAAGTAAACGGAACTTTGCTTGAGATAGAAACTTCTTCTCCATATCCGTCGGACTATAATGAGGTATTGTCAATTGCACAACAGGAAATCCGGACGATAGATAACGAGGGTATTTATCCCTCTGTTGATACGGTGGTGGAAAATTTCGACGATTATGATAGAATATTTATCTGTACGCCACTTTGGTACAGCCGTATGGCAACGCCTATGCAGTCGTTCCTGCATGCTCATGCCCGGAAGTTGGATAATAAGAATTTGTCATTGGTAGTGACAAGTGCCAGCAGTGGCATATCTTCTGTTATAGAGGATGCTCATAGGTTGTGTCCGGAGGCTATCTATTCGGGTGAAGCTCTATGGATCAGAGATGCTCTGATAAATACTGCGCATGATATTTTGGCAAAATGGTTGGAAACTTTGGGTATAATCGGAGCCCCGGATAATCCTGGGAATGGAGATAACAACGATAATAATGAAACAATGAACAGAAATATTACCGTTAAAATTGGGGAAACCTCATTCTCCGCTACTTTGGAAGATAATCAGACGGCACGAGTTTTCTCTGCCATGCTGCCGGTAACATTGAATATGGATGAGCTGAATGGCAATGAGAAATATTATTATCTCCCGGAAAACCTTCCGGCAAACACGTTTCGTCCGGGCACTATTCACATAGGCGATCTTCTGCTTTATGGCTCAAACTGTATAGTCCTCTTCTACGAGACTTTTACTTCGTCATACAGTTATACCTCGCTGGGAAAGATAGATAATCCGGATGGATTGGCAGTCGCTCTTGGCAAACATAATGTAATGGTGACTTTTGAAAAAAGTAATCAATCCCAATAAATAATTATTAATATGCAACAGATTAGAAATACAGAATTTAGTGGTGAACGCTCTTTGTTCGCTTCGCATGATCTCCAACTTCACAATGTAATAATTCATGCCGGGGAGTCGGCTTTGAAAGAGAGTCGTAACATTATGGCGTTAGACTGCCGCTTCGAGGGAAAATATCCCTTCTGGCATGTAGACGGTTTCGTTATAAAGAATTGTTTGTTTACGGAAAGCAGTCGAGCCGCCTTATGGTATTCGCAAAATTTGGAAATGATCGATACACGGGTGGAAGCACCTAAAATGTTTCGTGAAATGGACGGCATTAAACTAGAGAATGTACAGCTTACGAATGCACAGGAAACTTTCTGGTATTGTCGTAATATAGAATTGAACAATGTGCAAATAGACCATGCCGATTACTTGTTCATGCACAGTAAAAATATCAAAATTGAAAATTATATTCAGAATGGGAACTATTCGTTCCAATATTGTCGAAATGTAGAAATCCGGAATGCTGTTATCAATTCGAAAGATGCTTTTTGGAATACCGAGAATGTGACTGTTTACGATTCTGAAATTAACGGAGAGTATTTAGGTTGGCACTCTGTAAACTTACGATTAGTGAATTGTAGGATTTCAGGCGTACAACCACTATGCTATGCCCACAATCTTGTAATGGAGAATTGTACGATGGCTGATGACTGTAATTTGGCTTTTGAATACAGTAGTGTTCAGGCAACTATCAATAGCCCGGTATACAGCGTGAAGAATCCACGTACGGGGAGTATCATAGCTGAAAGCTATGGAGAGATTATTTTTGATGAAAACATGAAAGCTCCAGCCGATTGCGAGCTGAAACTTTGGGATGAACGCACTTGTTTTTCTGCCTGATTTATGAAATATGATTTCGATAAAATAATTCCGCGCCGTGATACGAATTCCTATAAATGGGATAGTATGGAGGATGCGGATCTGTTACCGATGTGGGTAGCCGATATGGATTTCCGTACGGCTCCTGTTATCATTCATGCTCTACAGCAACGTGTAGAGCATGGTATTTTCGGCTATACTCGTGTGCCAAATGCCTATTATGACGCTGTAACGGATTGGTTTGAACGTCGGCATGGCTGGAAGATACGGAAAGAATGGATAATTTATACGTCAGGAGTAGTACCTGCTGTTTCTGCTGTTATTAAAGCGTTAACCGTGCCGGGTGATAAAGTATTGGTACAGACACCCGTGTATAACTGTTTCTTTTCATCTATCCGCAATAACGGATGCGAACCGGTCAGTAATCCATTGCTTTATATAAATGGAACATATATTGTCGATTACAAAGATTTAGAACGAAAAGCGGCTGATCCGAAGGTAAAGGTTTTGTTGCTCTGTAACCCCCATAATCCTGTCGGAAGAGTATGGAAGCGGGAAGAACTGGAATTCATCGGAAAAATTTGTATTCAAAACGGTGTAACGGTATTGTCGGATGAGATTCATTGTGAACTGGTCTATCCCGGCTATGTTTATATGCCCTTTGCTTCCTTGTCGGAAAAGTTTTTGAGAAATTCGGTAACATGCTTATCGCCCAGTAAAGCATTCAACATAGCAGGGTTGCAAATCGCGAATATCGTAGCTGCCGATGAAGAAATGTACAAGAGAATAGATAAGGCGATCAATATAAATGAAGTGTGTGATGTTAACCCTTTCGGGGTGATAGCTACTATTGCAGCCTATAATGAAGGCGAAGATTGGTTGACTCAACTATTGGATTATCTGCAACTGAATTATCAGTGTATGAAAGACTTTTGTGCGGAACACTTGCCTGACTTTCCGATAGCCAAGCTGGAAGGTGCCTACTTGGTATGGATGGACTGCCGTGTACTGAATAAACCATCGGAAGAGTTGGAGCATTTGTTGGCAAAAAAAGCCAAACTGTGGCTCAATGCCGGAATAATGTACGGAAAGGAAGGTGAAGGCTTTATGCGATGGAATATAGCCTGTCCGCGATCGTTGCTGCTGGAAGGATTGAAACGGTTTAAAAATTTCATACATAATTTGTAGAACAACTATGGACGCAGGAAAAAAATGCATTGCAGTCGTTGTCGCATATTTTCTTATTTATGTGGTATGGGGCTCTACGTATTATTTTATCGGAGTAGCATTGAAGGGTTTCCCTCCATTCTTGCTTGGCGCTCTGCGCTTTACTGCAGCCGGAGTGATCTTGCTTGTCCTGTGTTATTTGCGCAAGGAACAGATTTTCCGAGGAGAGCTTGTCTGGCGTTCTTCGATCAGCGGGATTGTTCTGCTTTTTATCGATATGGCGGTTATCATGTTAGCGCAACAATACGTAAGTAGTAGTTTGGTTGCGATTGTTGCTTCTTCAACGGCTATTTGGATAATGTTGCTTGACATACCTATGTGGAAACAGAATTTCCGTAATCCCGCAGTGATAGGTGGCATTCTTTTAGGATTTTCGGGTGTCGGTATGCTGTATTTTGAACAACTGGATACGAAGGTGAATATGCCATACGGCGAGTATGGTATATTGCTGTTAATCGGTGGTTGTATATCATGGGCACTTGGTACGCTTTATACGAAATATTGTTCCTGTAAGACCGAAAGTGTCAACGGCTTTGCAGGTTCTGCCTGGCAGATGTTCTCAGCCAGCGTCATGTTTTGGATATGTGCTGTAGCTTTTAGTGAAGTGCAGGAGGCCGATTTTAGTGGGATTCCGCTCAAAGCGTGGGCGGCATTGGCTTATTTGGTTGTTTTCGGCTCCATATTGGCATATTCTGCTTATGTCTGGTTGCTGAAGGTTAGACCGGCAACCGAAGTTGCCACACATGCCTATGTCAATCCTGTTGTTGCGATAATTATCGGTGTGGGCCTTGGAGGGGAGCAAGTGACAATAATACAAGGTATCGGTTTAGTCGTTATTCTGACCAGTGTTGTGCTTGTGGATGGAAACATTGGTTTTAGAAAGAAAGATGGGAAATGCGATTATAAGATGGAACGATAATTTTCAAAAGAATATTGGACTGTTTTATTAAAAAAGAAAGTCTTATGAAATCTCATAAGACTTTCGGTTGTATTGAGAATTAGAAGATACTGTTATTCAAAGCGCTTTTTTGCTTCGGTAAGCATTGCGATTGTTGCGGTAGCTCCGCATCTTTCGGCGCCTGTTGCCTGTACTTCCAGCAATTGATCTAAGTTGCGCACACCGCCGGCTGCTTTTACTTTCACCCCTTTACCTACATTGTTTTTCATCAGGGTAAGGTCTTCGATCGTTGCACCGACATAATTGTAATCTCCGTTCGCTTTTTTCACAAAACCGTAACCGGTCGATGTTTTCACGAAGTCTGCACCGGCACGTGTACATGCTTTACACAGTGCGATTTTGAGATCATTATCGGTAACAAAGTCTGTTTCGAAAATAACTTTCAGTATTGCTCCGTGTGCATGAGCGGCATCGGCAATCTCTTTTACCTCTTTTTCT
>JAQXIO010000036.1 GCA_029007825.1 Bacteroidales bacterium
ACTTTATTTTACAGACACGGATAACCATAAACAGCAGAAATAAAAGACTT
Organism: Bacteroidales bacterium; assembly: GCA_029007825.1. GTDB lineage: Bacteria > Bacteroidota > Bacteroidia > Bacteroidales > JAQXIO01 > JAQXIO01. The sequence continues at coordinate 51 of JAQXIO010000036.1, forward strand.
TATATTATTTTACGCAAAAAAATCAGGTGTGCTATTTTTCAACATCCATTCGGAAATAAAATCCGGAAAGTTCCTTACAATACCTTATCAATTATCCGGCTCCGGTATCTTATCCCTGTTATACCGTAATCTGACAAAAGTAAAAATTTATTTCCGATATATTTCCGAATTATCCCAGCAAATGAGCTTATTGAACAAACAACAGAGCATTGCTTTCTTAAACGCTTACCGACAACCATACTCCGGACAAAAACTTTTTTCTATTTTTGTAAAATATAAGATGTGCTTTGGGCAAACTTTTGAGCAAACTCAAATTTGCCTGCCGGCTTTCATTATATTTGTATATTAAGAAATATTGAATTTAAATTTATATCCATGAAAAACTCAACAAAAAAAATTTCCAGACTATTCGGAGTCTTTTGCATCGGGCTGGCACTTATGCCGGTAGCCCTGTCCGCCGATCCTAACTTTCCTGTAGAAAGTACGGATGAAGAAGGTTTTGTCTCTATTTTCGACGGTAAAACGTTAAACGGATGGAAGGGTGATCCTACTTACTGGAGCGTCAAAGACGGTGTCCTTACCGGAATAGTAACACCCGAGACTTTACTGGAACAAAACTCATTTATCATCTGGCAGGGAGGAACGCCCCGTAATTTCGAGTTAAAAATGCAATACCGTGTTTCGGATAAAGGAAACAGCGGAATAAATTACCGGAGTGTACCCTATTCTCCGAAAGGACAGAAATATGCTTTGAAAGGTTATCAACTGGACATCGACGGAGAAGGCATGTGGACAGGACAGAATTACGAAGAGAAAGGACGGGAATGGCTTGCGTTAAGAGGACAAATGACTCAAATCCGTACCGGAAAAGTTCCTCAAATCATTTCGCAATTAGGCGATAAAGACGAAATGTGGAATGCAATCAACAAAGACGGATGGAACGAGGCTCATATCATTGCCCGGGATAATGTAATCATACACCTTATCAACGGAAAAGTCATGAGTATAGTTATCGACGACGATCCTGCCAACCGCACTATGGAAGGTTTAATAGGCGTACAGGTGCATGTCGGTCCTCCTATGAAAATAGAATATAAGAACATACGTTTAAAAGAATTGAAATAACAACCGAAAAGCCTGTTCTTCTATCCATGCCGAACAGGCTTTTTACATAACTCGTATCTTATTCCCCAAATAACCGGCTTATGAAAAGGACTACTATTATTTTAATCTATAAATTGCTTTCAATAAACGCTGCGCCTCAGCATAACCCAGGCAAGCCTGATTCTGCATTCGGCTTGCAGTTTATTTTATACTTGTTTTTTGCCGGAATGCTATCCCTGACAGTTTATGCCCAGCCTATCCGCCAGCATCCCGACAATCCACACTATCTGATGTATAAGGGAAAGCCTTTACTGATCGTCACTTCGGCCGAACATTACGGCGCCATATTAAATCCGGCTTTCGATTATATAAAATACCTCAATACATTGAAAAAAGAGGGAATGAACTATACCCGTATCTTTACGGGAGCAATGTATTTCGAAATAGAAGGCGACTTCGGAATAACGGACAATACTCTCGCACCGGCCCGTGGAACGGCATTGACTCCATGGAAAAGGTCGGCAGTCAAAGGGAATAACAACGGAGGATATAAATTCGATTTGGACAACTGGGACGAAAGTTACTTCGAACGTCTTCGCAATTTTATATCCGAAGCGCAAAAGAGAGACATTATTGTCGAAGTTACTCTTTTTACATCTATATATAACGACAGGACCTGGAGCAATTGTCCTGTCAATCCCGCAAACAATATAAACGGAACCGATATTACCGATTACAAACTCGTACATACTCTCCATAACGGTAAGCTAATGCGATACCAGGAAAAAGCAGTGAAACAAATTGTCCAGGAGCTCAATTCATTCGATAATATCATCTATGAAATACAAAACGAGCCGTGGGCCGACCAGACTTCGAGCCGGAGTAAACCGAATGTATGGGAAAAGTCGGCACTGGATAACTGGCAAACGCGTATCGACCTGGCCTCGGAAGCTTCGCTGGAATGGCAGCAACACATCGCTTCCCTTATAAAAAAAGAGGAACAGGCACTCCCTAAGAAGCATCTTATAGCCCAGAATTATTGTAATTATCTTTATGCAATAAGCAACGTTTCTCCCGATATTTCTATAATGAATTTCCATTATGCATGGCCGGAAGCCGTCGCTCTTAACTATGAAAGAAACAAAGTAATCGGATTCGACGAATCCGGTTTCAACGGTAGTGCTGACGATACCTACCGTCAGCAGGCATGGATTTTCCTATGCTCCGGCGGAGGTCTGTTCAACAGCCTGGATTACTCTTTTGCTGTGGGATACGAGGACGGAACCCTCGCCCAGAGTGCACCGGGAGGAGGCAGCAGCACATTACGCAGCCAACTTTACATTTTACGCAATGTGTTTGAGAATCTTAATTTTATACGGTTCAAACCCGATCACAATCTTATCGCTCTTGCTCCGGACACCTATGCCCATGCGATTTCCGACGGGGAAAAAGAGTTCCTGCTGTATCTTAACAGCGGAGAAGCAAAAGAGATACAAATACGGTTGCCAAACGGCTTTTATGCAATAAAATGGATTGTACCTGCAACCGGAAACAAAGTAAAGGAAACAATACTTCGATCCGAAGGCTCAGGTGTCACCCTGCAGGTGCCCCCTTACAAAACAGACATAGCGGCAACCATTATAAAACAATAAAAACGGCACACTGTGCAAACATCGGGAGAGTCACTGTCCAAAGTTATTCTCCCGAAGATCAAAAGGTACTCCAACCACAATAACATACTTTATTAAAAGAAATCAGAAATACGTGCCGAAACACATCCGTTATTTTCTTAATTGAAACGGTAAAAGTTCAATTGTAAAGGGCGCTCGCTCCATATTGTCACTCTATTACCTATAAAAATAAACCGGATATAATCATCCGTTTATTTGCGCAAAAACGACATCTCATATTTTCCGCCCATTACTTTTACAGAAACATTGCCGTCTGCCGATTCAATATTTTCCGATGAAACAGCAGGATGAGTTTTCCCTATTACCGTATAGCCCTGAGGCACTACGATACGGGCTTCGACTCCATCTGGGATGGAACACTTAAGGGTAAATTTACCTTCCTGTTTTTTCCAATCGACGTCAATCGGACCGCGTGGGGATAAGTACGATCCTTTGGCCCAGGTAATATCACCTACAGGCATCGGACGCAAAACAATTTTATCCGAAGCTACTGCGTCGGATGCATCGTTAATACCCAGCAAACAGGTGTAGAACCACTCCATAACATGTCCCAACATCATGTGATTGTTCGATACGACTTCAAGTGCAGGCCACGACTCGGTAAGTGCTGTTGCCCCTTTGGCAAGCTGATATCCGTAACCGGGCACATCGCTACGGTTAACCATTTTATACAATACTTCGGAAGAGGACTGATTCTGACTGAGAGCAGAAACTAAAAAATGGAATCCTACATCGCCGGCGGTCAGAGCATATCCTCCCTTCTCTATGCTACGGCAAAGAGAGGAATATACGGCCTCCTTATCCGCGTCGTCAACGAGGCCTACACACAACGGCATAGCAATCGCCGTCTGGCTGCTTGTCGAATAGGTCTTATTAACAGGATCGTAGAATTTATCGTTAAATGCATTTTTTATCTTATTCGCCCACGCGGTATATAACTCAGCATCGTGTTTTTTCCCCAGAACCGTTGCAATCTCAGACAATAAGCGAACATCATAATAATAGATAGCCGTAGCAGTCAGGGATACCGGAGTAAGCTGAGCGACGCCGGGAGCTTCCGGTCCATAATCGAACCAATCGCCAAGTCCGTGCGACAAAATATGATTCTCGGATTTAGATTCCAGATATCCGACATATTTCGACATCATCGGATAAGCCTCTTCCAGAATATTCCTATCGCCATACCATTTGTATACCAGCCACGGAACAATTACGCTTGCACTGCCCCACTCCGGGGAATCGACAAAGCCGCCCGAGAAAACCACATACTCGGGAGCAATATCCGGAATCAATCCGTTTTCGCGTTGGGCCTGAATCATATCCCTAATTATCTTCCGGTATAAATGATATAATGAATAATTGTAACGAATGGAATTTCCCATCAGATGAACCACTTCCGCCCATCCGAGTTTTTCCCTGTGGGGACAATCCGTTACGACGCTCTGCATATTGCTCCGGATAGCCCAATCGATCAGTTTAAACGTGCGGTTCATTAGCTCCGACGAACATTCAAAAGAGCCTGTTCGCAAAGCTGAATTACCGGTATGCAGCATCTCCATATTCAAAATTTCGGGAATTGCCTCGTCGTTTTTCCTCATGCCGGCCGGAGATGCCCCTCTACGGTAGCGTACCTGAAACCGTAATAGGTAAACTTCGGACGCCAGACCTCTTCCCCATCTCCTTTCAATGTATATTCAAAATAATAAGGTTCGCCGGAAGCCTGTTGATTCACTATTGTGTCGGCAGACAACAACTCGCCCGGCCATATTCTGACTTTATCTCCTTTCCTGCCTTTCAATCTGACTTCTATAATCCCAGAAGCATTTTGCCCGAAATCCCATGTATAGCAGCTATCGTTTATCGTATAATTTTTTGAGGGTAAAAACCTTGCCGTAACAGCCAAAGGATAGGTAGTCTCGGGTTCCAGCTTCCCGGCAGGGGCAGAAACTTTTATGGCATCCGGCCATCCGCTGTCATCATAGCCGACGCTGTTCCAGCCCGTTTTCTCCATATTCGCATCATAATCCTCGCCTCCGTAAATGCTACTAAAAACAACCGGAGAAAGCGTTGCTTTCCATGAAGTATCGCTGACAATATTATCTTCACTGCCATCCGTATAGATAATTTTTAGCCGGCATATCAATTTCGGATAGCCGAATGCGATACCGAGCTTCAGGTAACGCTTATGATTGATATAGTGAAATCCGTTACCGACAACAGCCGCAATGACATTTTCTCCTCGACCGATCAGATCGGTAACTTCATAAGTATTGAACAAAACCTGCCGGTCGTAGTGCGTCCAGCCGGGAGCCAGAAAATCGCTGATCTTTTGTCCGTTGACATAGGCCTCATAATGTCCCAGACCAGATATCGAAAGAAACGCCTCCTTGACAGCCTTCCCAGCATTGAAACTTTTTCTCAGGTACGGAACTACCGCATCTTTTTCTATACGGACTCCCTCATGATTCTCGAGTGTATGGATTCCCGGTACTACTCTTTCATTCCGGGGCATTTCCTCGTAACCTATCCATTCGGCTCCCTGCCATTCCGCTTCATTGCCGAGTGCTGTTACGAACGTTGCAGGCTTACTCCATACAGAAGGCTTTCCTTCTCGGTTCCAGACCATAACTTTCCAGAAATACTTCTTATTGCCGGTAAGCTCCTTTCCCTTATACCCGACATGCACATTGACCGCCGACTTTATACGTCCGGAATCCCACACATCGTAATCTCCGGAATTCAACTTATCCGGATCAGACGCCACAACTATACGATAGGATTGCTGCCTGTCCTTTTCCAGTCCGGAATCCCACAGCCAGCTGAAACTGATATCTTTCCGTGAAACTCCTGTGGGATTTGTTTTCTCATCGCACCTTAACCCGGTTACTCCAATCCCTGCTGCCGAAAAACAATAAAAGCTCAAAAAGAGTGTCAGTACAGTCAGGAACTTGCCCTTGCTACAATTCATAATCAATTTTTATTATGGAAATTCAACAAAAATAACTTTTCCGGCAGAAATAAACAAACACGCGCCTGTGCAACCTTATCCGGGAAACACTCTCTTTACGCCTGAAGAGAGGAATACAAAAAGCAATAGAATATCCATTCAGCGAAAAGACGACTGGCAAAATCTCAAATGCCGTTTATTACAATACGTTCCTTCCGCTTAACTATTAAAAATACCGATTATCCTTTACCCTGCCTATCGTTAGACAATTACAGACATAAAAAAGAGGAACCGGCAGCGATTCTGCACGGTTCCTCTTTTCTTATTCTTTAAAAGCAATACTTATTCAAAACGAACGTCTGTAACAAATTCCTCTGAAAGATTCATGTCCTCCGGAGAAAGTATTTTCTTACCGTTTATGGTCATATTTTTTATATAAACATTCCGGATATCAGAATTTTCATCAAAACCTATCAATTTAGAACGTACCGGTTCTTTTGTGGTAACGGTAATATCTTCCATCCGTACATTCGCAATCTTACCTCTGGTTGTATCTTTCGAATATTTAGATTCCATAATCTGAAAATCTACCAAAAGGATTTCGGGATCTTCCACACGAATATTTTTATATAAGATATTCTCCACAACGGCACGGTCTCCGTTATGAATCGTGAACGTCGCTTCATCCATAACAGGATTACCCTCTACATGAATCATGTCTATATTTTCAAATACTACGTTCTTAATCGTATCGGCACGCGTCTCAAAGCCGATTTCCAAACCATTCCCCCACTCCGCATTCCAGCAAATACAATTCTTTACCGTTACGTTGTCTACTACAAACTGCGTATCGAAATCAGTAAAATAGGTAATTCCGGCTTTGATGGCAATACAATCGTCTTTTGTCCGGATAAAGCATCCGTCGATTGTGACATTACGGCTTCCTACGACATCCACGCCATCGTCCCAATCATTGCCTGTAACGATTTTTACATCTTTAATCAGCACATTATCACAACCCATCAACGGCATTGTCCAATGCTTACAATCTATAATGGTGATTCCCTCGACCGTAACGTTTTTTACACGATCGAGCTCGATCATACGGCTCTCTCCTTTCTGGAAATTCGCCCCTGAGAGCATTCCTCTTCCGAGCACGCGCACATTTTCCGTGTGGTCCGATATAATAGACCCCAGAACAATACTGCCCGGAGCAAAATAAACGGTTTGATTCGATTTCACCTCAAAACGTCCCGTATCGTACATTTTACCGGCTTCGAAAAAGAGTACATCCGGATTGTTCCGATCCGGAATATCCGTTTCCGGCGCATTGGCAAACAATAACAGGGGTCGTTTCGTATCTCCGTTCACTTCCACACTTAAAAACTGAGGTTTCGAAAGGGTTATAAATATAGTATTATCGTCTACTTCATATTTCACTTTGGCACTCTTGGGACGAATATCGACCGAATTTATCCGAACCGAAGGAGTTACAGCAATACGTACCTCTCCTTTTATCCCGAAATTAACGATATCGGCAACCGGTGCAGGATAAACATAATAGTCCACATCGTTTATAAGCACATTGTACGATTCCGATTTAGGCGCTTCTGCCGGAAATGTGTACAAGATGACACTATCATTTCGCGACTGACATGCAGAAAGACAAAGCACGAGACAAAAAAAACTGAAAAATTTCATGATATAAATAATTTAAATATAATTCAGAACAGAGAAAACATCTGGAACTTCCGAAAAAAAATACCTTGCGTCCATCCGGCCGCAAGGTAGTAATATATTTTTCAGATAAAAAAACAGGCTTATCAAAATTATAATTACAAAAACCGATCAGCACTTAATCCGCAAATCGTTCAAAACAGAACGGATTTTTTCAAAGGTAGTAATGCGTGTAGGCACCAACGGCAAACGGAGATTATTTTCTATATACCCCATCATACTCAGCATACTTTTTACTCCCGCAGGATTACCATCGACAAACAACAGTTCGAAAAGCTCATTAAAAGCATGATGGATTGTCAAAGCACTGTTATAATCACCGTTCAATGCCAACCGTACCATCCGGCTGAATTCTTTCGGGAAAGCATTTCCTATCACGGAAATTACCCCTACTGCCCCCAATGTTATAAGCGGAAACGCAATACCGTCATCTCCCGAAATAACATCGAAATGTGCCGGTTTCTTTTTTATAATATCGTTCATCTGGGTAATATTACCCGACGCTTCCTTAACCGCTACGATATTGCCGACTTCATTCGCCAGGCGCAAAGTCGTTTCTGCCGACATATTCACACCGGTACGTCCCGGAACATTATATAAAATAACGGGCAACTCCGTAGCCGCAGCTACGGCTTTATAATGCTGATAAATGCCTTCCTGAGAAGGTTTATTATAATAAGGGACAACAGAAAGTATTGCATCCACGCCGGTAAAATCATCCGATTTCAGTTTTTCAACTATCGTGCGGGTACAATTTCCCCCTACACCTAAAACGATAGGGACACATCCCTTTACACGTTCAATTACAAATGACTGAATGGATTTTTTTTCTTCTTCGGTCAGCGTAGGAGTTTCGGCAGTTGTGCCGAGAACAACCAGATAGTCAATTCCGTTTTGTATCTGATAATCAATCAAACGGCCCAATGCCGTAAAATCAACTGATTCATCGTTTTTGAATGGTGTGATGAGCGCAACGCCCACCCCTTTTAAATTTACATCAACCATATTATAGGCTTATCCGAGTATAATGAGTGCAAAAATAAAAAAATTATCTCACGAAGGACGAATGCTTTGCAGGTAAAAAACAATCTGGCCAGCAAAAAAAGCAGTATCGCGATCTTCTGTCTGTATTATCGTTAAATCGTAAATATCCGGGTCAAATTTACTGATACCGACTTTAAAAACATATTCACGCTGAATAAAAAGATACAAAAAAGGCAATGAAGTCGACAAAGTCAAATCGATCATTACATCACATTCTACCTCAATAAGCTCGTCGATAGTCTCCGACCATGGTTCTCCCGTCCAATCAAAATCTTCCTTCGGATCAAGAACCCGATACTCCGTTTCGGGAAAATCGCCTTTATAGCCTTTATGCATATAAGTCCACCCCGTAACCTGTTTACCCATCGAACGAAGCTGTTGTATAAATGCATCTGCTGCGTCGTATTGTTCCGGCATGAAAAATACCAGCACCGATTTCATATCGTCAAACCCGACAAAACGGTCACTTCGTGCAACTTTACGGAGCTCTTTGACAATTTTCTTCTTTATTATAAAATCAAACATAGATTTATTCTATCATTTTTAAGAAAGTATCTTCATCTATAATCTCGATACCGAGTTTTTTCGCTTTCTCCAGCTTTGCGGGTCCCATATTGGCGCCTGCCAGCAAATAATTCGTCTTTGAGGAAATCGAACCGGTATTCTTACCTCCGTGCTGTTCGATCAATGCTTTATATTCATCACGTGAATGGAACTGAAACGTACCACTGATAACGATACTTTTACCATTTAAAATGTCGCTTTGATTCTCCAGTAACGAAGGATCGACCGAAAATTGCAACCCTGCTGTACGTAAACGTTCAATCAAAATCCGGTTGGCTTCATCTTCAAAGAAGCGGACTACGCTTCCGGCAATACTACCCCCTATTTCATTCACTTCCGAAAGTTCTTCCAATGAAGCTTTTGCCAGATTGTCAATGGATAGAAAACTTTTTGCCAGACGTTTTGCTACCGTTTCTCCCACATAACGAATACCCAAGGCAAAAAGCACTCTTTCAAACGGTACCTCTTTCGAGCGTTCCAACGAATCCAGAAAATTACGGATACTCTTCTCCGCCCAACGTTCAAGTTGCATTAACTGCATATCGGTCAGATCGTACAAATCGGCTACATCCTCTACAAGACCCGAACGGAAAAGCTGCTCGGCCGTTTCACTTCCGGCATTGATATTCATTGCTTTCCGCGTAAAGAAGTGTTCTATACGCCCTATAATCTGAGGCGGGCATCCCCGCTCGTTCGGGCAATAAAAAGCCGCTTCTCCCTCTTCCCGAACCAAAGGAGTGGAACATTCGGGACAAATATCAGGAAAAATAACCGGTTCGGACAAATGTCCCGGAACTCTTTTAGAGGTATCGACTCCTACAATTTTCGGGATAATCTCCCCCCCTTTCTCCACATATACAAAATCTCCTTCCCGAAGATCCAGACCTGCAATAATATCCGCATTATGCAAAGATGCCCTTTTAACGGTCGTTCCGGACAAAAGTACCGGTTCAAGATTTGCCACCGGAGTAACCGCCCCGGTACGCCCGACCTGATACGAGACGCTCATCAACTGCGTAAGTGCCCTTTCAGCCTGAAATTTATAGGCAATTGCCCAACGGGGCGATTTAGCAGTAAATCCCAGATTCCGCTGTTGATATAAAGAATCGACCTTCAATACGATTCCATCCGTGGCAATAGGCAACTCTTTACGCGCCACATCCCAATGATGGATAAATGCCGACACCTCTTCCATAGTACTGCAACGACGCATAGCTTCGGAAATTTTAAAACCCCATTTCCGAGCAAGCTGCAGGTTCTCAAAATGGCTGTCGGTCGGAAGGCTTCCTCCCATCATATAATAAAAATAAGCATCCAGCCTCCGGGAGGCCACGATTGCGGGGTTCTGCAATTTTATAGTACCAGATGTCGCATTGCGGGGATTTGCGAAAAGCGGTTCTTCCTGTCGTTCCCGTTCTCTGTTCAAATCTTCGAAAACCGGCCATGGCATCAGTATTTCGCCCCTTATTTCAAATTCTTCAGGGAAATCGGAACCATTGAGCCGCAAAGGTATGGAACGTATCGTTCGCACATTGGCCGTCACATCATCGCCCCGGACACCATCGCCCCGCGTAACGGCCCGCACCAGTATACCCTTATGGTAAGTAAGAGAGATAGAAACTCCGTCAAACTTCAATTCACAGTCTATTTTAAAAGGTTCGTTCAATCCTTTCTGAACGCGGTCATAAAAATCGGCTACCTCATCTTCCGAATAGGTATTCGAAAGAGAGAGCATCGGATAACGATGTTCTACCTGTTTAAAATCACTTTGTAAATCACTCCCTACCCTCTGTGTCGGAGAGTTGGCATCGAAAAACTCCGGATGCGCCGCTTCCAGTTCCTGCAAGGAACGCAACAAAGCATCAAACTCAAAATCTGAAATTTCAGGCTGTGACAAAACATAATAGTTATAATTATGGCGTTCGATTTCTGCCCGTAAATTATTTATTTTCTGCTCTGTTTCTGACATATACTAAAATAACGATTCATTCATCACAAAGATATGAAAAAGGAAGATACCGGCAAGATTCACCGACACGACTATTACACAGTAAAAATAGGAAACATTTGCAGGATATGCTTTAACTGTTTTGCCTTTCACCGAAAAAAACATATATTCGCACGAAATATACAATATCTAAAATAAGACTTAACCGCTATGCCAAGATTAATTACACACCTGTCCTTATACATAAGTTTGTTTTTACTTTTTGCCAACTGCTCGAACCGTCAGAAAACAGAAAATAACTCTTTTCCCGAATTACCTGTCGATAAATATACCTTAGACGATATTCTCGTACGCGACCCGTTCATTCTTCCGGACAACTCGGACAGCACGTATTATCTTTACTGCGCTACGTCAGAACCTCAGGATCGTCCGAACGGGCGCCATGGGGTAAAAATGTATAAAAGCAAAGACCTACAAAAATGGACAGGCCCCTACCTTGTTTATGAAACACCCGCCGATTCATGGGCAAATCCCGGATTCGGGATATGGGCACCGGAGGTACACCAGTATAACGGAAAATATTATCTCTTTGCCACGCAAACCAATGACAAAGTACTTCTTGGAAAGGATAATGGAAAACGTCCTCCTTTAACCAAACGCGGCACTCAGATATTCGTTTCCGATCGCCCGGAAGGTCCGTTTAAAGCTTTCGCAAACAAATCCCATACTCCTGAAGAGTGGCTTGCCTTAGATGGAACATTATGGATTGAAGACGGCACTCCTTACATGGTATTCTGCCACGAGTGGGTACAAATAACAGACGGTACCATGGAATATGTTCCGTTAAAAAAAGATTTATCGACAACAGCAGGAGCACCTAAAACCATGTTCCGGGCAACAGACGCCAAATGGGTAAAATCAAATTCCAACCATGAAGAGGGTGGATACGTAACGGACGGATGTTTCCTTTACCGCACGAAAACCAGCGAACTTCTCATGATATGGTCAAGTTTCGGAGAAAGCGGATATGCCGTAGCGAGTGCAATTTCCACCTCCGGAAAACTCGAAGGACCATGGGTGCAGAACGAAGATCTTATTTTCTCAGAAAACGGAGGTCACGGAATGTTATTCAATACCTTCGACGGTAAATTGATGATTGCTCTTCATTATCCTAACAGCGGGGCTACTCCTCACACAAAACTGTTCGAGTTGACGGACGCAGGGGATCATCTGGTCAGAAAAGAGTAACTTCCTGGACTACTATCCCAAGAGACATTCAAATCAATACTTTATTGCACCTGCACAAGCTGTCTGCATCACTTCTTATTTGCCATTTTCAGAAGAATCATGTACTTTTGAATGCTTAATCATCTGAAAACAGCAGCAGATAATAAGCTCATTCTATTTTTCGTATAAAATACCTACCAATGCGAATAGATATTATTACGGTTCTTCCGGAAATGCTCAATAGTCCTCTCTCCTGTTCGATCCTCAAAAGAGCACAGGATAAAGGCTTGGCCGATATACAGATACATAATCTAAGGGATTACTCGACCAACAAGCACCGAAGGGTGGATGACTATCCTTTCGGAGGCGAAGCGGGCATGGTACTACAGGTCGAGCCTGTCGACCGTGCAATATCAACGCTTAAGGAGCAACGCACGTACGACGAAATCATCTATACATCTCCCGACGGAGAGACTTTCAACCAGAAGATTGCCAACACTTTGTCTCTTAAAGAGAATATCATTATCCTTTGCGGACATTATAAAGGTATAGACTACCGCATTCGCGAACATCTCATAACCAGAGAAATATCGATAGGAGATTACGTGCTCACAGGCGGAGAATTGGCCGCAGCTGTCATAAGCGATGCTATTATAAGACTGATTCCCGGGGCGATCGGAGACGAACAATCCGCCTTATCCGATTCATTTCAGGATAATCTTTTAGCTCCTCCAGTATATACCCGGCCCGCCGAATATAAGGGGTGGAAAGTCCCGGAAGTACTACTTTCCGGCCATGAACAAAAAATAAACGAATGGAAACACAGCGAGGCTGTCGAACGGACAACCCGACTCCGTCCGGACTTATTAAAATGACGGCTTATAGTTATATTCGAACGTATATTTATATGACGAAGTGGTTCCGTCTTTAACGCGTGTAATATACATTTCGGTAACGTATTCGTTCAATGTCCTGAAATCAAACGTATATTCTTCAATAGGCGTAGAAACATTCGGAACCTCTACAAGAGTAACTTTTGCCGGCAGTTTACCACTGTTCGATCCGTAATAAAAGTTTAGAGGATCGACGATATCCCATGTATCCAGATCGATAAGGCGAATAATCCGCAACGGAAAATTAGAGGGGGTGGGAATCTCGGTATATTCAAACGACATATCGTAAGTCATTTTATAGGAAAAAGTATTCAGATTCCCGGATTTATAGGTATAACTCAAAGCTCCCGGATAAGAACGGGTCGTATATCCCCCTCCGGTCTCATTGGGCCATGTCAGTGTCCAGTTTCCACCTGTCAGCCAGCTTCCGCTATAAAAATACGCCCAAGTCTCTTTTATATACGTTTCCTGCGTTACTCCGCTTAAATCATTCAACTCTTTTATCTTTTCCGTACCTACTCTTCCACTACCAAGAATAAAAGAACGATAACCTTCGGGTGAATAATTAACCGGAGAACCGTTTGAAAAGTCCGTATAGCTCACACTTACCGAAGAACTATTGATCCGGTAATGGTAAGAACGTACATATTCCCGCCCCTTATAAACTTTCATCTGGTCGACATCTCCCTGGCTGTTATATACGATTTCCAGCGAACCGTCCGGTTCGGAATTCCCATCTTTATAACAAATTACACGTGTCACCTTATTCAACGATGGTAAAATCTCTCCATTATCATCTTTACACGACGACAATACAAAAAACGATAAAAGACCGAAAAAAAGAACTCTCTTCATAAAATACCTTTTTAAATTCCTAATTCAACCTGAAACCGGAATTCCCATTTATTATAATCGCCCGGAACAATTGTTTTCCGCTGATTATAGGAGGCATCTGCCTGCAGTTTCAGATTATGACCGATAAGATATTTCGTAAACCCGATTGTTGTCTGGTTCCAATAGTCGTAATTCACCCGCGATTTTATAGCCTCTTTAGGAAATAAAGTCGAATTCCGAAGTGCGATTTCCCAGTTTTTCGGGAAAATATAACTTGTCTGAACATTCAGGCCGCTACCCACATATACCGATTGAAATTCTTTCGTACCGTCATCGGGAGATACATAAGTAAGCTCCGGATCGCCTCCGCTGCACGTACGTCCCATATAATCGGCATAAAACGCAAAGCCGCTGTATTTAAAAATAAAATCTACAAAATAAGAACCCAGGTTACGCGTCTGGTCGGAAAAGAATACAGCACCCCTTTGCCCTTGTACCCGTGTAGCCTTCTGATTATAGCTGTATGCACCGGCCACCATAAAGCGCGGAACCGATTCACGTTCATAATCACCTTCAAACACGTCACCGAAAGCTTTGAAACGGCCTAACGGATAAAGTTCCAGACGCCCCGTATAAGCGAATCCCATATGTTTGGAAACACCCCAGTTACGCCCCTCTCCCGAAGTAATAGAGGCTTTTGCCACAATATTAAAATCTTTGAATAAGCGCGTATTATAATCTCCGAAAAATCCGAAATCCCGGTCAACGTTAAATGTGCTGTTCACAATAGAACGATCGACAAATTGTAAGGCACTTGATGAGTTTGTCCGGGCACGGTTCGCCTTAATCTTTGTCTGTCCGAAGCCTATGCTCCAATGTGAATTGGGAACATAGTAAACCATGGCATCACGTATGATGTTCATGTTTCCGTTCGGTAATGTTTCCGAATCATACGGAGAAAAACCCAGCTGTATCGAATACTGCAGTTTCTGTGTCAGAATAAAACCGTCGAAGCGCAAACGCAGACGTTTAACCATTGCTGTCACCTCATCACAACGAAAATCCTCATCCATTGCAAAGCCCAACAGGTTTTGCATACGGAAACGCATCGTAACTTTAAACAGACTGTCTTTAGGCATAAAAGAAATACCCTTCCCGACCGTTATATTCGGCATGTTACGAATCTTTGCAGCCAAGTCTTCATCCATATTACCCGACCTGATCAAAGAATCTTCTTTTAAAAGATTCCGGACAGCAGTACTCTTTTGTGCAGAAAGCGGAAGGCTCAGAAGCAGAGCCATTACAAGAAAACAGGAAGCAAACAATTCCTTCATATATGATCTTCTCAAAAAAATGTTCTGTCACAAACATACGTAAAAAACCTGATTTATCATATACGATATAAAGGAATATTAAATACAAAAACAGTTCGTATCCGCTCAGGTAAAAACGACATCAGAAATATTTCTCCGGAGAGACTGAGGCATTTTCGAGGCATACCCGATTCTTAACAATAAAACCGGATATTGCCCTTCAAACATTGCAATACGCTGTATTTCATGAGAAAGTGATGCCGATTCACACGGCTGATTCAAAAAAGCACACGCTATCCCCAACTCCGTGGCTTTCAGAAGAAACCGTTCCAAACTCCTCCCCACGCTTATCCACTCGCTTAAGCAATTATATTCTGTCGTAAACAGCACAAAATGGGATGAATACTTTATTTTTTTCTTATCGCCCATGTTCTGTATTCCGGAAGTCAGGCACATTCCCATGATCAATTCCGATAGGCACCGGGGTAAATCGGGAGCTCCGAATACAGCATAACTCAAACCGTCTTGCGTCTCCTTTTCATGACCGCTGTTATAACGCATCCACGATTTCAATTCCGTCTTAAAAGCTTTGCTGTGGAGCTGCTCGGCATTTCCCTTCAACACATAATCAGAAAGCCGTTCAAAAACAGACGTTCCATTCTGCATAATATACATATGAATCCCGGATTCAAGCAGAATTCCCCGAAGTACTGAAATTTCCGTTTCCGGAATAATTTTTCCATTATAGAGGCCTCTGTTTGTCTGCCGCTTAACAATTTGCTCTGCCAATAAACAGGAAGTCACATCGTTATTCTTTTCAGAAAGAAAGAGGGTTATTACTCCATTTTCACAGACCGATATTTCCGGCATGTATCCTTTCGACAATGCCGACAAATATATGTTTTCGGCTGCACATCCGAGTGAAATAAACAACTCCCGGTTATCCGGATCGACTACACCCAACCCCCTTTCCAAATCGGGATGTATTTCAATACGATCTTCATACAACCGGAATTTCCACGGCTGGGTATTATGACCTGACGGCGCCAGAACTGCCTGATTTATCATAAAAATAAAATCGGACGGTATTTCCTGCCTGTCGTTATTATTCCGTTTCAAGTCCATATATTACATACTTTAAAATACGACACCTGCTTTAATCGATAATAAATGATGATTCAACCGCTCTTCAAATTCAAAAACGAAATTAAAATCTTCGTATCTTTTCAGCCTCTTCAATTTCTGCAATTCATATCCTAAAGCAAATTGCAATTTTATTTTTTCATTCAAAGAATAGGTAGTTCCGACCGAAGGGTAAAGGTAAAAACCTCCATCCACACTCTTTGCCGGAGCAAAAGAGTAACCTGCTGCCAATTCGATATAAGGCGTAAAAAGATGCGGTTTTATTATCAGAAACCGCAAATCGCCAAACAAAGGGATCAGGGTACGCTCATATATGGAAATTCCGGTTCCGGCACCTACCGAGAATCTTTGAACAACATTGTAATAGCCCAATATTTGTCCTGTAAACGGAACTTTAGACGGAATATCCATCGAAATCCCCGTCCCAACCGTTACCGAATAAGAAAAATGTTCTCTCCTATCCTGCCCCACAGCAGCAAAAGAATAAACAAAAAATAAAAGAATAAAAACAGAACGTACCATTACTGTATGTTTACCGATATACGTTTGACAATATCCAATGCTGTCGTAATAGCTGAGACATCGGAATACACAGCACCGTCACTGCCGTCCGGGCTGCTATGCCCGATAAGAACGGTCGTATATTCCCTTGCAGGAGAAGTCAAATCTACTTTCGCTTCATAAACCAATGCAGGCTGGCCGCTTCCTAATTTCCCGCCGGAATAACCGGCTTCGCCCGGTTGCGCAGATTTCGGATAAAAATCATTGAAATCGGTCGAATGGTTTATTTCCACCTTTACCACAAATTGCATGATATTCCCGATAGGTTTTACTTTCACATTAAACCCCGAATGAGGCGTAGCTCCGGAAATTCCATCTGTAAACGGCTCTTTCTTTGTTGGCAAATAGAGCCCGTCAGAATATTGAACTCCCCGGCAATAACACCAATGCGGCAAAGCTTCTTTCCGTCTGTTGCCGCCGGCAGCCTGCCATGTCTGGGTTGCAATTTTATGGGATACATAAACCGTGGAAAGATAGTTTCCTTCCATATCTTCAAGCCAAATGGCTATTTGCGGAGGATTCTTCTTTGAAATCCCAAGAAACAAAGGAAAATCATGCAACCAACCTTCGCCCTGCTCTACAGAAACCCGGATATCTCCTTTTCCATATTCAATCAGATTTCGTTCGCAGGAACAACACGACATACCGAATATGCACATAAACAACACTATACAACTTTTTTTCATTTTTTCGACAGCCAAAGATCTACCAATAAATCGATACCCTCCTCCAATTGCTTCCAACCGGATTCATCGTTCAGATGTATGCCGTTATAGATAACATTACTCTCTTCCAGCAATACTAAATAGCTTATAGCAGCATTTACCAACGTAGCGACAGCGGCAACCTGTTTTTCCGGATGACGGGACAGACGGCTTACTGCATTCACAATCCATAACCCTTTAGCCTCCCTCCGGTCGCGAAGCTCTTTTACAAAAGCGTTATCACTGATCAATTCCCAGCGATACAAACGTTTCAGTGTATAGTTTTCACGCAAAAGTGAAATCTGCTTTCTGAACATACCTTTGATAAAATCGGCCAGATGTTTTTCATCCGGCAATTCCTGATCGAAATTAATCCAGAAATCATATTGACGAATGTATGCGGCAATTAACCCGTCCAACGAATCGAAATAACGGTAAATCAACATTTTCGATACACCTGCCCGTGCCGCCACAGCATTTACGCCAAGAGCCTCAAAACCCTTTTCTGTGATTAGTTCATCTACGGCATTTAATAAGCTCTGCTGAGTTGCTTCCCTGTCCTTTCCCATTATTGACATCTATTTTAAATAAATATTCGCTCAAATGTTACCATTCGGTAACAAATATAAGTTACCCATCGGTAACATGCAAGCTAAATAAAGAAAATCTCAAATTTATTTATTTGAGATTTTTATTCGGTATTTCTAAACACTTCCGAATTTCAAGCGACAATAAGGGTATGTGAGCTACCTGCAAAGCAGAAAGAAGCTATGTACCAGAAAAGCACATAATGTCAATTTAAAAGGCTCCATCCTGCCTATTATGCCCTGTTATTGGAATTTACAACTGCCTGATTATCCGGCAGGGATTACCGAAAGCCAGAACATCCGATGGTATCGATTTGGTTACCACACTACCGGCCCCGACCGTTACATTGTCTCCAATCGTTACACCAGGAAGAATTATGCTCCCGCCTCCTATCCAAACATTATCACCGATCGTAACCGGTAATGCCTGTGTCTTGCAAAAGGAAAAATCATCTGTCGATGTGGGGGGAACAATCCGGTCCGAAGCTTTGACAGGATGAAAAGCCGTATAAATCTGAACGAACGGAGCGATCAAAACATTGCTCCCTATTCTTATGGTATTGCAATCAAGAAAAACACAATTACAGTTTATTTCCGTATTTTCACCTATGTGGATATTTTCACCGTAATCACAAAAAAAGGGTGCAGCAATCCATAAATTCCTGCCTTTGCTCCCAAGCAACTGCGAAAGAATTTTATCTAACCGCACACGATCGGTTGAATCCGTAGAATTATACTGCATTACAAGCCTCTTCGCAAGATGCCATCTATCTATAAGCTCTTTATCTCCGCCATCATAAATCTCGCCATTCATCATTTTTTCTTTTTCGGTTTTCATCACTTATACATTTTATTTTTAATCCGAATACACCACAACCACATTCAAAACAAAATTATACATACCGGTTATCAATATGAACAAATGACTTGCCCTATTCTTATCAGCCCAAACATTAACTAAACGACCTGATAATAGTATAATATCACATGCTTATTCAAATATTTATTTCTCTTTTTTCTGAATGTAATATAAGACTTTATATTTTCCCTTTCGAAACAAACATACTATTTCTATACTATTTTAGTTTGAAACGTCATATCAAGCCGTTATAAATCTTTCACGACCCAATCCGGATAACAAATAATTCTATCATATTCTTTCCATACTTACTCCGGCAGTTTGTCAATATCCTGTCTGAAATTCAATTTTGTCATTTGTAATCAAAGCATTTAATTTATACTTTTGCTTACTATGACATTATTGAATTACACAACGCAATATTGAAAAGATCGTTTTAAACAAACAATTGAAGACCATGAAAAAAAGACTTTTTTCGGGGATAGTACTATCCCTCTTTTTGATGGGAATCCTTACCTTCTCATCATGTTCGAAAAGCACCAACGACTATCCGGTGGAATTGCTTTGCGAATACAAATCCCAGCCTTTGGGTATAGACCAAACGGCTCCTCGCTTAGGATGGCAAATAGCTTCTCCTGACAGAGGTGTTGCACAAACTGCTTACAGAATACTGGTAGCCTCTTCTCCCGAACTTCTGAATGCCGAAAAAGGCGACATATGGGACAGTGGAAAAGTAGAGAGCGACGAATCTACCCTGATCGAATATGCAGGGAAGCCGCTCGAATCCGGAAAGCGTTATTACTGGATGGTACAAATATGGAACCAGGATGGCGCCAAAAGCAAATGGAGCGAACCTTCCTGGTTTGAAACCGGACTGCTCAATCCTTCCGATTGGAAGGCTCAATGGATCGCGTCAGGCGACACCAAAGATCCCAGACGCTCGGTTATTGTCCGCAAAGAATTCGATGTAAACAAACCCATCGAATCGGCCAGACTATATGTAACCGGCTTAGGTAATTATGTTGCGAATATAAACGGGAAAAAAGTGGGCGACCAGATGCTTACCCCAGGATGGACCGACTATTACAAACGCCTGAACTATCAGGTGTATGATGTGACTGATATGTTGAAGGAAGGTTCAAATGCAATTGCCGGCACATTGGGTAATATGTGGTGGTCGAGCGGACTCGGCTGGATGCTGGGCGACCGTTACAGCGAAGGACCTCTCCGTTTTCTCGCTCAATTGGAAATTACCTACACGGATGGCAGCAAAGAGGATATCGTCACCGATGAAACATGGAACGTCGCTCCTTCTCCAATAACATCAGATCATATATACGGAGGCGAACATTACGATGCACAACTCGAACAGGATGGATGGAATCTGCCGGGCTTTAAGGCTGAAGGCTGGAAACCGGTTATCGTGCTCGATACTTTTAAAATTGCATTGGGAACCCAAGTAGAGGATCCTATACGCATAACTACCGAAATGAAACCGGTAAAAATAACGGAAGTAAAAAATAACGATTATGTTTTTGATTTCGGTCAAAATATGGTCGGACTTACCCGGTTGAAAGTAAAAGGAAAAAAGGGCACTGTTATCACATTGCGGTACGCCGAGCTCCTGCACCCCGACGGTACGGTTGCACAGGAAAACCTGCGTAAGGCAAAAGCTACCGATACCTATACGCTGAAAGGCGGAGAAGAAGAGATTTATATTCCTTCGTTTACATACCATGGATTCCGTTATGTACAGGTAAACGGACTTACTGAAAAGCCGACAGAGGAAACACTTGTAGGGTTAGTATTCAATACCGATGCCAAAGAGGTGGGTTCATTCCACTCTTCTAACGAATTACTAAACCAGATATGGAGCAACTCTTTCTGGGGCTTACGGGGTAATATTATGAGTGTACCCACAGATTGTCCGCAACGTGACGAACGCCTCGGATGGATGGGAGACGGACAAATCTTCGCTCCTACAGCATTCTATAATATGAGGCTTGCTAATCTCTACGGAAAATGGACCCGCGATATGCGTGACGGACAGAATCAGACCGAAGGATGGGTAACCGATGTGAATCCCGCTATCGTTGTATTAGGACCTTCGAAACCGGCGTGGGGCGACGCTATCGCCGTAGTACCATGGACGATGTATGAATTTTACGGAGATAAAAAAATTCTCGAAGATAATTACGAGGCCATAAAAAAATGGGTGGGTTACATGGACTCAAAAAGTGAAAACAACCTCTATTTCTGGTCAAACGGCTCCGACTGGTACGGATACGGTGACTGGGTTCCTGTCGTTCCTTCTCCTACCAAACCCATCGGTGGCCTTTATTACTATTATTGTAATAAGGTTTTGTCAGAGATGGCTAAACTTTTAGGTAAAGACGACGAAGCAAAAAAATATGCCGACCGTTTGCCTCTTATAGCCAAAGCATATCAGGACGCTTACTATAATCCGGCTACACAGCAGTACGAGGGTGCAACACAATCTGCAAACCTTCTTCCTCTGTATTTCGGAATAACCCCTGAAGACCAAAAAGAAGGAGTTCTTAAGAACCTTGTAGCAGACATCAAGAACCGCGATACTCATGTAAGTACCGGATTTATCGGAAGTGCATATATATTACCCTTATTGAGTGAAAACGGCCAGCATGAACTGGCTTACCAGCTGGCAACACAACGTACTTATCCGTCGTGGGGCTATATGGTCGATCAGGGAGCAACGACCGTATGGGAATTGTGGAACAGCGATAAAGAGAAACCTGAAGGGATGAATTCGCGTAACCACTTTACTTACGGAAGTGTGGCGGCATGGTATTACGGTTATCTTGCCGGTATCCGCCCAAACATCGACGAACCCGGATTTAAAAAGATAACGATCGCTCCTATGCCCGCCGGCGATCTTACGTTTGTAAAGGCTTCAACCGAAACTCTTTACGGAACGATTGCTTCCGAATGGGAAAAACACGGCAACGAATTCATTCTTACCGTAAATATTCCGGCCAATACGACCGCTGAAGTTTCTATGCCGGCAACGGAACAATCAACGATAACAGAGAGCGACAAAGCTCTCGTCAGCAACGGAAAAAAAGCTGCCGATGCTCCCAGCATACAGTTCATCGGAATGCGCGAAGGCCGGGCATATTTCAATGTAGGTTCAGGTACTTATACGTTTACGGTTAAATAACCTGCAATCACCTTAGCTATCCGAAGATACATACGGATACCTCCTAATAATCAAACAGGCCTCTTTATTCTTCCAATAAGAAATAAAGAGGCCTGTTCTCCTTTGAAGTCAGGACATAGCGGAATACGATAATCAATAAACAAATGGTTTTAAATGTATTATCTATCTCTTCTATCTTATTTTACTTAGAGCCTGTTTTAATTTTCCACAAAAAAGTTTACACTATTTTTCGCTCTGTTTTGAGCTTTTTTTCTTGCTTTTACTCGTCACATAATCCGCTATGCTCCTTATAAAAATAAGAAAATATCCACGAAAACAATTCTCAAAACAGTAGCAAGCTAAATTTAAACAGGCTCTTAATTTTATTACAAAACAGAATACTTCGTTAAACAAAACGGCAGCGAAAACAGTTATATCAGCAAATGAGCACCGGTGATAAAGCTAAAATCCCGGAACAGCCCTTAAATAAAAAACATTTAAATAATTGTATTATGGGAAAGTATGCCGTAAAAATCTCAAAACTTGATGTTCCTGAGTTACTGAAAACATTAAACGCAGCCTTAGCTGAAGAATGGCTTGCATATTATCAATATTGGATCGGAGCCCGCCTTATGGAAGGCCCTATGCGTAGTGAAATCGAACCTGAATTACTGAAACATGCCAATGAAGAATTAGGTCATGCCGTAAAACTCGCAGACCGTATTATTCAGTTAGAAGGAACTCCTATCATTAATCCTAAAGATTGGTTCAGTCTTGCCGGCTGTACTTACGAAGCTCCCAGCGATCCGTTTGTAGAAACGATCCTTATGCAAAACCTGAGAGGTGAACGCTGTGCAATTCAACGTTACGAAGATATTGCCAACTTTACCGAAGGAAAAGATTACGATACATTTGAAATAGCGTTGAGCATCCTAAAAGAAGAGCTTGAACATGAAGAAGATATCGAGTCATGGATGAAAGACCTCAACCGCATGAAAGAAGAATTCAAAAAAATCAAAATGTAATAATAGTGTTTTGAAAAACCACAAAAAGAGGATATCGGTCGATATCCTCTTTTTTTATCTTAAAGCTATTCAATCATTATTAAGCTTACTTTTTCACAAACGGTATCGTTTCTGTTTTTTCTTTTCCCTGAACAACAAGGAAATAAGTTCCTGCTACAAGATGTGAAATATCCAAGGTCACGCTTCCGGATGTTACTGTTTCAGACATAAAACGAATCCCGTCCGGATTATAAACACCAAGCCTTTGTGCTGTAAATCCTGTTTCCGGAATACCGATATAAATAACATCATACGCCGGATTAGGATAAACCGATATCTGCTTTTCTCCATCTGTATCATCCATTCCAACGCAAGTACCGCAACAAGACGAACCCTGATTCAAAATATCGATTTCGACCAATTCATTTACGGACGGATTATCTGCTACATAGGCTCTCAATCGTACTTTTCCGCTACAAGCTCCTGTGGCCCGCAATGTTAATTCGCTCAACCCGTTTACACTCATAGTAAATGCCGGAGCCACCTCCGTTTCATTAAGCAATTCCCATTTTACCGTTGTCAGAAAAGCATTGTCGGGAGAAACCTTAGGTGTTAACTTCGTAATACCTTTCGGTTCCTCTATTGTCCGATTCCCTGCTATCTCGAGCTGCTCACATTTTACACGATCAAAATATCCTAACGGCAATGCGTCGAATCGAGGATCATCACCTTCAAATGTATATAATACCATGCTATATTTCGGAACTTTAACCAACATGCCATCTGAAATAGTTAAGTTCTCCAGGGTATCGGCGGTAAAAGTCTCACGAACAGAAGGGTCGTCTCCGCTTATTAAATAACGGGTTCCCGAAGTTGCTTTCGGGTTCACACCTTCCGGCAAATTCAATTGCACAGTATAATCGTTATGAAAGTCCCGGCTGAAAAGCAGGATACTCCATTTTGTACCCTGATTATAAACGGAAGCTCCTATCGGATCATAATCCAAAAGCGGTACCGGAATCCATGAACTATTCCTTATCATTAATGTATTATTGGTTTCTACGTCACTGCTGACAATATGCCCTTTACAATACCGATTGATTAAACTTGCCATAGCATAATGTGCCAAAGGTGTTCCGTCATTAAGGGTAATACGCCACTCTCCCCCGTCGATACCATAAATAGAAGGAACGATAGAACCATAACGCATGCTGGCTGTCAGGTAATCATTTAAAATCACTCCTTGCCCGAGATTTCCGAAATAACTGGAAGTAGAAGCTTGCGCTTCATAAAAATAGGTATAGAGAGGTGCTCCGGTCTCAATAATCTGATTTTTCATTCCGATCTGCAAACCTTCCAGATTTCTTTTCATTTGTTGCTGGCGTCTTTCATAATAATTATAAACCTGCTCCTCATCGGTGAACTCCGGATTATAAGTGAAATCTCCCCCCAGATACCCGGCGGTACCTAATGTATTCACTTCTCCCCTATCTCCTTTAATAACCTGTTCATTCAATCCGTAACTATCTCCGGAATGTGGATTACGTGCGCTGTAAACCATATATACCAGATCTTTTATGTCATTCCAATATGGAGAGGTACGTATCGTATCGGCCATCCTGCGGCACCATTGCCCGTATGCCAGATAATCTTTTCCAATCGGTGCATTATGAGCATCCGCTCCCCATACTTCATTACCGAACTCCAGAATCAGACCTTTGCTTTTTCCTTTTGCCAAAAGCGGTTCGGAATAACCTTCCAATGTACGGACACGACCGTAAGGACTATTCATCGGACCCGCAAGATATTCAATCAGGTTCAGAAATGTTTTCGGATCGCTGATATAATCAACAGTATAATCGATGCCGCTACCTCCGCTTAAACCTCCGTTTCCATCTTTCGTTCCTATACACAATGCATAATAAGCACCTATTTCATTTACAAAATTCATATTGTCCGCATGTGTCGCATGTTTTACACTACTGCCGACCGATATAAAGGCACGATCGGAATCCGGACCGGTAGCTTTCTCAAACGCATATTCATTAGCGTCCAAACCACCCCAACGAAGAGCGCCCAGATGATAATTACGTACCAACCTGTTAAATGTATTATTGCCATTATTCTCAAACAGAGAACCGTCCTTAAAAGGAGCATTTAAACCGAATCCCCAATTCCACGAAACATTACGTTTCTCAATATTTACCCGGGCTCGATATTCTCCAAATTCCAAACCCGATTCGTCCATTGGATCGAACTCTCCGGTAGAAAGATACTTCACCGTACTTTTTTCAGAAGCTATCCATGATCCATTATAAGCAACGACCTGGATGCCGTACGATGTTTCGGGTTTTAACCCTCTAATCAATATCGTATCGGTAAAAATTTTATCGTCCGTATTATATAAGACGTTGTCAACATATACATCATAAGCTATAGGTACGGAACCGGAAGCATCCGCTCCTTTCCATGTAACCTTGAGCGTTTCTCCGGTAGCTTTTATTTTCATTATACTTGTAGGAGCATCGGGCGGAATCGTGCTGGATTTTAAGGTATTCGCAACGACGACTTTACTGATTTCCGATTCATTGCCTAACTCATCGACCGTGCAGACAAACAGATCATATATTGTTTCCGGGCTCAATCCTTCTATTTGAAAAACCGTATTTTCAATGACATCCGCATTCATCCGAACACCGTTGGCATATATATTATAACCGGCAATCCTGGCAATTTTCGCTCCATGACTGACCGCCGTCCAGGCCAAACGCACCGATTTGTCGGATATCGTTACTATTTTCACATTCTGAGGGATCTCCGGTTTTATTACATCATATGAAGGAGCCAGCAACTCGGCCGGAATATACTGCTCTTCTATTCCCGGACCACTTACCTTTATGCCGTACTCAAGCAAATGTATAAACCATCTCTCTGCGTATATCGGATACACCTTACCTTCCTGAAGAAAAACAGGTTCGGAAATCATTCCTTTCCCATCTTGTGCAGGAACGCCGGCATTGCCATTATCTGAAATAAAAGCAATCGCTTTTGCCGCTGCCCACGATGTACAGGTCGTATCGATGAAAACACCACCTGCAGCTTCGGCAGCCGCAAAAGAGAATATATAATTCCCGGTCCGGGGCGGAATAAAAAAGCCTTTAAGGGAAGATGTCGCCATATCAATAATAGGATCCGGGTTACACGCTACACAATTCCCGGCAATCGTAATTTTAGGAAAAATCATCTCCCATTTTTCGTAATTCTCTCCCCAGAATGTTTTATCGCGTTCACCCGGAACATGAGCGGAAGTAAGCAACTCACTATAAACAGATGCTGCATTCGTCTGAATAGGATTCGTCTGCTGCCAAAAAACTATATCATAAAAATCCATCGTGATTCCGGGATTCCTGAACACTTTTATATGAATCGTTATGTCCCTGAAAAAATCATCCAGATAGACCCGAAGTTTCACCGTCCCAGTCAAACCTTTATCCTTTATATTCAGAAGAGCAAAATGTTCGCCTTCCGTATAAAGCATATCCGGCGTCTCAATCAAATTTTCACCTTCACGTATCTCGGTCCTGAATCCACTCCGTATCTGATCCGGTTCACGTATATCCGATAAAATGATCTTATTTTTACCTGAATTTACAATGAAATCAATCTCTTCCTGTACTGAAAATGCAGCAACTGAAATTTCTCCGGCTGACTGACAAAAAGAGTAAGTAAAAGAACAAAGAAACAGGATTAGGCAATATAGACTCTTTTTCATAAGGGTTAAAAGATTATAGTGAGTAACAACAATTTTTATAAATAAATATCGCCCATCCGAACCATTGCTTCGACGGAACAAAAATATATTCAACAATTTTTTTCTACGGTAAAAAGACTGTCATGTCAAATGTATAAAACACACTCGTCTTATGCAATTAAATTTAACATATAAATAGTATTATTTTTCAAACAGTTCTATATCCCCTACTTTTCGCCTTCTTCTTTCAATAATCTCAACAGCAGCGGATAAGCTATTTTTTCCATTCCCACATGATCATAGCCTTCGAATTGATAGATAAAACATTTCGGATGTCCGGATAATTTTAACATACGCCAGAAATAAAGATTTTCTTCATACCGCCCCATCATCTCCAACTCCCGGTCTCCCAACATAAGATAAACAGGTGGTGCATCTTTCCGGACATGAAAAAGAGGTGCATAACGATCAACGACCGGCGATAATTCATTAATCCCTTGCTCTTTACGTATCGTAAAATGCGTAATAACCTGTGGGCTCAAAGGAAAAAGAGCAGCAATCCGGTCTGCGTTTAAAGAATGTGCCGCCAGCCATTGCCGGTCCATACCGACCATCAACGTCAAATATGCTCCGGCTGAATGCCCTGCGACATAAATCCGGGAAGTATCACCTCCGTACGATGTTATATGATCGAATACCCATGCCACGGCAGAAGCCGCATCTTCAATATAGGCCGGAGCTTTCACTTTCGGAGACAAACGATAATTCACCGCAACGACAGCAATACCTTGTTCTTTCAATGATTCGGGGATATATTTACTTCCCCCTGTCAATCCACCACCATGAAACCAGACTATAGTTTTAAAATCCTTACTTCCTTCAGGATAATAGAGATCGAGACGGCAACGCTCAAGTTCATAATTATCCGACGTACCCGATGCTCCATAATAGATATTCTCTATAAGATTATACCCGTTTTGAGCTAAAGAATAATTTGAAATCAGGCAAATCAGGCAAATCGCCCGGAATACTTTACTTTTCATTTGCATAATAATACTATAAATTATCAAACAAATATATACAATCTATCCGCAGATTCATAACAGATAATTCCCAATTTAGCACTATAGGAATATTCATTTTCCGGAATAGAACAGTGTCATGGACACACAGCCGAAACAATACCGGAACTTTATTTTTACCCGATCTACAAAACTCCGCTCTCCCATAACTTTCAAATTATCACCGAAGGAAACTTATACTGGATACCGGACAACGAATCGGGAAAAGAGGGTATAATCAAAGTAAATAAAGGAAAAGGCAGACTAATCATAATAAGCGGAAAAGTTCGGAAGAGCTTAACAAACTTGCAGAGGCAGCAAAAAGAAGTTCGATGAAGAAATTACAAAAAGAGTCTGAGGCGGGCTGGATGCGATATGTTCGCAATCAAACCGTATTACCTTCGCACTGCTTAAAATCAAAAGAAACAGAAAATTTAAACCAAATAATAGACGATATATCCATACTAATCAAGTCTCAGCAATCCGATTGTGGGGGAATACTTGCCGGGCATGCCTATTATCTGGCTTACGTCCGTGACCAATACGGAGCTTCACGGGCCTTACTGGCATTAGGGCATCAAAAAGAGGCTCGTAAAATACTGGATTTTACTTTAAGATATGGCAAAAATACTTTCCATTTTAAAGGCTCTTTATATTTCTGCGCGAATTGCATGAAAAAAGAGAACAGTTCGATCGTTGTCCTGGGGCCCGAACGTTTCAGGATTATCTCTTCTGCCCTTCTTCCTTTTTACATCCATTCCGATTTATTCAACCCGGAAGAGAAAAACAACCTACTAAATGTAGTCATATAAAACAACAGGAAAAATATCGGACACACAAAACGACAAGATACTGGGATACGATTTCGGTCTCTTTCTTTACGCATTAACGGAATCGGGACATCCTCTGGCAAATGAAGTGTTCCGAATATTAATGCAACTGCGCGATAATAAAGGAGCCTGAAAAGACTTTTATAATCAGCACATATCATTAGTAGAGCTCATTCGCCTCAGCTCTGTAAAGAAAAATAAAACAGAAAAAACATAAGTATTTCATATCGCATCTTTCTTATAACATTCTCCTAAAAAATTGCTTTCCAATATTTATGACTTACAATAAAACAAATGCTACAGAAATAAACACTCTTATTATAACTAACTGTTTCACTGCATAATAAGCTTTATACAAAAAAGAAAGAAATAACAAAATAACCTTACTCTAATCTTTTTTATCATTACAATTGTTATATGAGTAAAACAATTATTCAAACAGAGGAAAACGAATTTTAATGTTAAGCGAGAAGAAGAACAAGACTGTTTTAGTCATCTTGGAATCAAACCTATTCAGTACTTTTGCAGGAGAATAACCTATATCGTTTAATTTTTTAATGTTTATTAATTTATCATGTTTACTTTTATTTTTTGCATTATCCTGCTGATCGGTTCTTATTTTACTTATGCAAAGTACCTCGAACACTCATTTGAAGTAGATAAGAAAAAGGCGACTCCGTCGAGCACTCTGTATGACGGCGTCGATTATATACCTTTGCCCGCATGGAAAACGTTTCTTATTCAACTGCTCAATATAGCCGGTTTGGGTCCTATTTTCGGAGCACTATTAGGTGCAATGTACGGTCCGGTAGCTTTTCTATGGATTACATTCGGCAGCATCTTCATCGGCGCTTTACAAGACTATGCTTCCGGTATGATTTCATTACGGCATAACGGCATGAGTTTTCCCGAAATTGTAGGAAATTATCTGGGAATAAGCGTAAAACAGGTAATGCGCATCGTTACTCTTTTATTAATGGTTCTCGTGGGAGCTGTGTTTATGGTAGGCCCTGCAGGTATATTGGAAAATATGACTTCGGTAAGTAAAGATATCTGGGTTTGGATTATTCTCTTTTATTATATACTGGCAACTCTTTTACCGATAGATAAAATCATAGGACATTTTTATCCTATTTTCGGTGCAGCGTTGCTGGTTATGGCATTCGGTATATTGTATGCACTTTTCTTTCAAAATTACACAATACCCGAAATTACTGCTGGCACCTTACGGAACATGAAGTCGGATCCTTCGGCTTTTCCGATTTTCCCGACTTTATTTATTACAATCGCCTGCGGGGCTATATCGGGATTTCATGCAACCCAGTCACCAATGATGGCCCGGTGTATTACCAACGAAAAGCAAGGACGCCCGGTGTTTTTCGGGGCTATGATTGCCGAATCTATCATAGCTTTGATCTGGGCGGCAATTGGCATGGCTTTCTGGGGAGGAGTCGGTGAATTGAACACGACATTAGCCGAACACGGCAACAATGCCGCATGGGCGGTTGATGTGATAACTAAAACAACTCTTGGAAAAATCGGAGCCATACTGGCTCTTCTCGGTGTGGTCATTGCTCCCATTACAAGCGGGGACACCGCATTCCGTAGTGCAAGGCTCATTGCCGCCGATTTTATGAAACTGGAACAACGTTCCTGGATAAAAAGACTTTATATCTGTATTCCATTATTCATTATCGGATATGGAATAACTTTGATGCAATTCGACATAATCTGGAAATACTTTGCGTGGATTAACCAAACATTAGCGGCTATCTGTCTATGGACAATCACCGTATATCTGATGGAGAAGCAGAAGAATTTCTGGATTGCATTAATTCCGTCCATTTTTATGACTTATATAGTTTCCCTCTACATTCTTATTGCGCAGGAAGGATTGACGCTGCCCTACTCCTACGGCGTAATAATCAGTATCGGGATAACCTCATTAGTCACACTTGGAATAACTCGTAAATTATCCACTTTTAAAAAAGTTAAGTTATGAAAAAACGTATTTTATCTGTTTTCGCAGCAGTGCTTTTATTAAGCTCATGCGGACCATCATTCCAGTTGGTACAAAGCAACGTTTACAACGATGCAAATCTTGCAAGTTATCAGACATTCAGTTTCATGCCTTGGAATTCTGAGGATATGCCTAAAAGTATGTCGGAAATTGATTACAACAACATTGCCACAGCAATCATCAACGACATGCAGGAAAGAGGGTACAAATATGTACCGAAAGGCGGCCAGATCGAAATTAACATTGGTGTAAGCGAAAAACTCAATGTTCAGACTATTCCGGCTATTCCCCCCGCATATCAGGGAACAGGGCTTTACGGATATCGTTGGTACGGACCTCGGGCTGCATATTTGAACAGCTATTACAGCAATGCAAATCTGTTGACCGGTGTAAATCAAGAAGGCCTTCTTACAATCGACATGGTCGATGCTAAAAAGAATGCTTACATATTCAGTTCTACGGTAGGTTCTATTTTCAACAAAAGTATGAACGTTATACAAAACACGTCTCAGATACAACAAGCCGTAAACGAATTATTTAAAAAATTCCCGGTAAAACCGATTGGAAGCAAGTAAACGGACAAAACTTGCCCAATAAAAACAACTTAGCCTGACGGACGCTTGGCAGCACTCCGGCAGGCTGTTTTTTTTGCAACAAGCCGAAAGATATTTCAATAAAACATTTCCTCTTTGATTACCTTCAAATACCTGAAATTAAAACTTATTCTTTCGAAAAGACTTCATTTAACTTACATTTCAAAACCAATCCAAACAATTAAAAACAGAGCTTGTTTATAATTTACAACAGGAATTATTATCAATAATTAAAAGCTATATGTTATGAATAGTAATGTAAAAAAAGCACCAGATTATCTAAACGATCCCCATTTGGGAAAAGCAACAAAAGAGTATCTTAAAATTTTAAATTCGGGAGATAAACCAGTTGAATCCTTATCTATTTCCGAGGCAAGGAATGTATTAATAAATGCCCAGTCTTCCGTGAAAACGGATATGTCGGGAATCGAGGAATCCGAAAAAACAATTAACACGGGTAATTATACCATTAAACTAAATATTATCCGTCCTGAAGGGAAGAAAGAGAAACTACCTGTTTTCATTTTCATACATGGCGGGGGATGGGTTTTAGGCGATTATCCTACACATAAACGTCTTGTCCGTGACCTGGTAGTCGAATCGGGATACGCTTCGATGTTCATAAACTACACACCTTCTCCCGAAGCTAAGTTTCCACAGGCTATCAATGAAATTTATGCGACAACCGAATGGGTTGCAAAACATGGTGACGAAATCAACATTGACGGAAAACGGATAGCTATTGTAGGTAACAGCGTAGGTGGTAATATGACTTTTATCACGTGTTTAAAAGCAAAAGAAAATAATGGACCCAATATAAAAGTTCAGATATTGATGTGGCCTGTAACGGATGCAACATTCGATTGGGATTCCTACAAATTATACGGTGAACAAAGATTCCTCACAACACCGTTGATGAAATGGATGTTCGATCAATATACAACGGATCCAAACGCACGGAAAGATATCCATCTGTCTCCGTTGCAAGCATCTGTGGAACAATTAAAGGGATTACCTCCTACTCTGATAGAGGTGGCGGAAAACGATATTCTCCGCGACCAGGGAGAGGCTTTGGGACGGAAGCTTGACGAAGCCGGCGTAGATGTAACTACAATCCGTTTTAATGGGGTCATTCACGATTGGGGTATGCTAAACGGCTTTGCAGAATCATCACCAGTCCGGTCTCTTATAACCTTTTCAGCTGCAACCCTAAAAAAATATCTCAAATAAAGTATCTTTTCCCAATCCCCTCGAATATAAAAACGAAAAAGGAGTCTTTATGACTCCTTTTTTATTACTAATCTGTTTTTGAATAAACAGTTAATCCATACTGGTATGTTGAGACCAGTGCTGGGCACATCCGACAGCCTGATGCCACAAACGCAGCATTTCTTCAGTATCTTCCTTTTTCATTTTACTTCCAAAAATACGGTCAACACTCCATTGCTGTTTTATTTCATCCAGATTGGCCCAATACTTTACCGCCAGTCCGGCAAGATAAGCAGCACCGAAAGCCGTTGTTTCCTGAATTTTGGGACGAACTACCGGACACCGGCAGATATCGGCCTGAAACTGCATTAAAAAGTTATTCGATATAGCGCCACCATCAACCCTGATCTCACTTGTTTCTGTCTGCATATCTTTTCCCATAGCAACCAGAACATCGTAAACCTGATATGCGATACCTTCTAAAGCAGCACGTGTTATATGGGCAGATGTTGTTCCTCTTGTAATACCGACGATCGTTCCCCGTGCATACTGATCCCAATAAGGCGCACCTAATCCCGTAAGGGCCGGAACAAAATAAACTCCGCCGTTATCCGATACAGAGGTAGCCATTTGTTCACTGATTGCAGAAGATGGTATCATCTTGATACCGTCACGCAACCATTGTACTATAGCTCCTGCAACGAATACGCTTCCTTCTAATGCATAAACCACTTCATTCCCGATTTTCCACGCAATCGTTGTAAGCAGATTACTTTTCGAGAGAACAGGCTTATGTCCAGTATTCATAACCATAAAACAACCCGTACCGTATGTCGTCTTAATCATTCCCGGTTCAACGCAAAGTTGTCCGAAAAGAGCAGCCTGCTGATCTCCTGCAATTCCGGAAATAGGTACCTGTTCATTAAACAACGACGTATTGGTTTCGCAATAGACTTCGCTGCTGCTTTTTACCTCGGGAAGCATGCTTTCAGGAATACCGAACAGTTCCAACAGCTCTTTATCCCACTCTAAGGTATGAATATTAAAAAGCATTGTACGCGAAGCATTCGTCACATCTGTTATAAATGTTTTTCCCCGTGTTAATTTCCATATCAGCCATGTATCGACGGTACCGAAACAAAGTTCTCCCCTTTCGGCCCTTTTACGCGCACCACGCACATTATCAAGAATCCATTTTACTTTGGTCGCTGAAAAATATGCATCCAGTATAAGACCTGTCTTTTTCCGGATTATTTCATCGTATCCTTTTACTTTAAGCTCAAGGCAATAATCAGAAGTACGCCTGTCTTGCCAAACTATGGCATTGTAAAGCGGATAACCTGTTTCCCTATCCCATACGACTGTTGTTTCACGTTGGTTCGCTATGCCTATGCAGGCAAGATTTGCAGAAGAAAGATCGACTTTAGCCAGTGCTTCAACTATAACGGTAGATTGTGTATACCAGATTTCATTCGCATCATGCTCAACCCAACCCGGTTTTGGAAAATGTTGTTCAAAAGTCTTCTGTGCAATTGAAACGACTTCTCCCTCATGGTTGATAATCATAGCCCTTGAACTCGTAGTTCCCTGATCAACCGTCAAAACAAACTTTGGTAAACTCATAAAACCAATACAAATAGTTAAGACAAGATATAATTCGAAGCTATTTTCTTAAATTCAGCAACCTGTTCCTCACACCAACGGTCATCTAATCCCCGTTCTTTAGCAATAACGGAGGCAACCTGCGGAGCCATTTCCATAGCTGTGCGGGCATCAAGGAATAAGATGCGGAATCTTCTGGCCAATACATCTTCTACTGTTCGTGCCATTTCGTTGCGGACTACCCATACCACATCGCCTACACGGTAGGCAAATGCCGGATGCAACCGACGACCGAATTCTTCGGACGAGGCACTCAACCGATGCAGGCTTTCTGCATCCGAACCAAATACATAATAAGGATCGGAAAGATCGGGATTCTTCTTATAGCCGTGTATAGGCAAATGTTCCGTAACGCATTTTCTATCCTCAACCAGATTCAACTGTATTGCTTTATTGACTGTATCCTGTGCCATACGGCGATAGGTCGTAAGCTTCCCTCCTATAATCGTTACCAATTTAGAAGGCGACACGAGCAATTTATGACTACGCGAAATTTCTTTTGTCTTCTTCCCTTCTCCTTCGGGCGCCGCCAATGGCCTGAGTCCGGCGAACACGGAAAGAACATCGCTTCGTTTCGGAGCACGTGTCAGATATCGTCCTGCAGTATTCAGAATAAATTCTATCTCCTGTTCAAGTGCAGCCGGTTCCATCTCTGGAATTTCCCTCAACGTGTCTGTCGTACCAACCACCACGCGATCATGCCAAGGAACGGCAAAAAGCACACGACCATCATCCGTTTTAGGAATCATGATAGCACAATCTCCCTGCAAAAATGACTTATCGATGACAAGATGAACTCCCTGACTGGGTCGCACCTTCGGTTTTGCTTCCGGTGCATCCATCATCAGAATTTCATCGGCAAAGACTCCTGTAGCATTAACAACCACACGAGCTTTGACCTTATATTCAGTTCCATTTTCTTCATTACGAACCAGTACGCCGAAGATACGGCCATTCTCTTTCAATAAAGAGACTACCCGCATGTAATTTAAAATACAAGCTCCTTTCTCCACCGCCGATTCGGCTAAATTCACAATAAGCCGCGAATCGTCGAACTGACCGTCATAATATTTCACACCTGCAAAAAGACCTGCTTTCCGAAGGCCGGGGACTTTCTTTAATGAAGTCGATGCTTTATGCACCATGGAGCGTCCCATAGAAAGACGACCGGACAAAAGATCGTAGAACGTAAGTCCTATACCATAAAAGGCTGATTCCCACCATCTGAAACATGGGATAAGGAAGGGCTGTTTTTTTACCAAATGGGGCGCATTCCTGTAAAGTAATCCACGTTCGTGCAAAGCTTCCATTACAAGGGCAATATCTCCCTGTTGCATATAACGAACACCTCCATGTACCAACTTGGTACTTCGGCTTGACGTCGCCTTAGCAAAATCAGACTTTTCAAACAATGCAACACTGTATCCACGGCTTGCCGCATCCAATGCAACACCTGCTCCGGTTCCACCACCGCCGATAATAATAAAATCCCATATTTTATCCTGATCCGATAACTGGAGAATAAGATCTTCGCGTTTCATGATATAGTTTATAGTTAATATAAATAGTCTTATAACACTTATTGACTATCTCTACAAATGTAAAAAAAATAATCAGGGTGCAGGAGGATTCTCTAAAAAAATATCAAAGCTATTATCAATTTAACATAGCAATAACGGTACATAGAAAACAGAACGAAAAACACCGGAATTCCAGATCAAACAAGAAGCGGGGGGCGGTGTTTAAGGCCACC
>JAQXIO010000037.1 GCA_029007825.1 Bacteroidales bacterium
ACTTGAAAAATTGTTGAAGTAAGCATCCCATTTTCCAAGGAAATCGCTTGGTAAACTGGCAATATTCAATCCTAATAAATCTTTTATCTGAGTAGTAAAAATTATCAATGCTATTCCCGATGTAAAACCTACTACGATAGGGTATGGTATAAATTTAATGATCGTACCGAGTTTTAGTATGCCCATTAATACAAGAATTACACCAGCGATGAATGTAGCGATAGCAAGGCCTTCTATTCCATATTTTTCGATAATTCCGTAAACTATAACGATAAAGGCGCCTGTCGGCCCGCCAATCTGAACGCTGCTACCTCCTAAAAGAGAGATAATGAATCCTGCGATAATAGCAGTTACTATACCTTTTTCCGGACTTACACCGGAGGCAATACCGAATGCAATGGCTAAGGGGAGGGCTACGATACCTACAATTATTCCGGCCATCAGATCGGATAAGAACTTTTCTTTTGAATAATGTTTAAGAGAATCAATAAGTTTGGGTCTAAAATCTAATTTATAAGCCATTTTTTACTGAATTTTTTGAAGCCGCAAAGGTACAACTTTTAGTTAAATAATCCTTTATATAGATGCTATATATTTAATTTTTGCCAATAAAAATTTTACTATATCCGGTTAATTTGTCGTTTAGTAAAAAGAAAGAGATTACCTTTGCAGGGTCTTAAATATTATAATATGAAGAATATAGTTCTGGTTATCTTCTTTTTACTGATGTTCCCGATTCTGCGTGCAGATCTAATTTCAGATAAAGTCTATAAAAAAAATACTGCGCTCGATACTTCATGTTATAATCAATTACATTTGAAACTCCGGTCTTTAGGTTTTTTCAAAAACAATGAATTTGCAGGAGGTTATGCAAAAGGATATACTCTTCCGGGCTTTTGGATCTCTCCCCGGCTGGCATATTATCCTGCAAAAAATGTGAAACTAGAAGCTGGTGCACATTTACTGGCCTACTGGGGAACACAACTTTATCCTGTGGGAATTTATAAAAACATTCCGGATTGGAATACAAATAAGCATAGCACTGCTTTTCATGCGCTTCCGTATTTCAGGGTTCACTGGGCGGCACTCCCCAATTTTGATGTCGTTGTAGGAGATATTTACGGAGGAGCAAATCATAATTTGTCCGAACCGCTTTATTATCCTGAAATGAACCTTACTGCCGATCCGGAAGCAGGAGCCCAGTTATTATTCCGTTCTTCGGTTTTCGAAGGAGATTTATGGATTAACTGGGAGAGTTTTATTTTTAACGGAAGTCCATATCAGGAAATGTTTACAGTCGGACTTTCTTCTAAGTTCAACTTGTTGAAATCCGATAGTAATTTTGAACTTTCCATTCCTATTCAATGGTTGGCACATCATCGCGGCGGTGAAATAGATTCGTTGGAGGGAAGCACGGTGACGACGTCAATGAATTTTGCCGGAGGCATACGTTTTGCTTATCGTCCGAATTCATCAGTGGTAAAACGTTTGCAATTCGAAACATTGGGTCTCTTTTTCTGTAAAGACGGAGAAAAAATGTATGCCCGTGATATAAAGAAGGGATGGGCCGTTTATCCCTCTTTATCTATGGATATATGGGATTTGCAAGCCCGCGTTTCTTATTGGAAATGCGATAATTTTATTTCTTTGATGGGCAGTCCTTTTTATAATTCGGTCACGTATAACGGAGATGTTTTAAACGGTTCCCAGAATATTAGCGCATCGCTTCAATATTGTAAAGAGATAAACAAATGCGTAGCTCTCGGAGCCGATGTTTCGCTTTATTATACGTTGTTTACAACTGGCACGAATAGGAAAGGAGAATCTATTGATAATCCCGCTGCTACAAGTTATACTTTCGGAGTATATGTCAGGGTTAATCCTGATTTTTTATTGTATTCTTTTAATAAGAATAAAAAGAAGGATTAGTTTAACTCGTTTTTTTCCGGATAATCGATCGTATAGTGTAGTCCCCTACTCTCTTTACGTTCCATTGCCTGTTTAATGACCAGATAACCGACATTGATAATATTTCGTAATTCACAGATTTCTTTTGATACAACCGATCTTACGAAAAGGTTTTCTGTTTCCAGATAGAGAATATCCAGCCGGTCAAAAGCACGTTTAAGACGTAAGTTAGAACGTACGATGCCGACGTATGTACTCATAATTTGTCCGACCTCTTTCGCACTTTGCGTAATAAGTACCATCTCTTCGTTCAGGGAAGTTCCTTCATCGTTCCAGTCGGGAATACGATCGTTGAATTTATATTCGGATAGTTTGGATAAAGCGTGCTGTGAAGCAGCTTCCGCATATACTACGGCTTCAATCAGAGAATTGGAAGCAAGGCGGTTTGCACCGTGCAGACCGGTGCAGGCACACTCGCCGGCAGCATAAAGACGTTTTATGGAAGATTCTCCGTTTATATCTACGGCAATGCCACCACACAAATAATGGGCGGCAGGAGCGACGGGAATATAATTCTTGGTGATATCCACACCCATTTTTAAACAACGTTCGTATATGGTGGGGAAGTGCTTTTTAGTCTCTTCCGGGTCTTTGTGTGTAACGTCCAGATAAACGAAATCGTCACCCCTGTTTTTCATTTCCGTATCGATTGCACGGGCCACGACATCTCTCGGAGCCAATTCTTTACGAGAATCATATTTATACATAAATTCTTTACCGCTTTTATTGCGCAGAATGGCTCCGTAACCGCGCATTGCTTCCGTTATAAGGAATGCCGGGCGTTCGGAAGGATGAAAAAATGCAGTAGGATGGAATTGTACATATTCCATATCTTTGATCAATCCCTTTGCTCGATAAACCATGGCTATGCCGTCTCCAGTCGCAATTAGCGGGTTGGTGGTGGTCTGATAGATGCAACCTATTCCACCGGTAGCCATCATCGTAACTTTTGAAAGAAAAGTATAGATACGTTTGTTTTTTTCATTTAATACATAAGCACCGTAGCATTCGATATTGTCCATATGCCGGGTTACTTTTACTCCCATATGGTGTTGGGTGAGGATTTCGATAGCGAAATGGTGATCGAAAACCTTAATGTTCGGATGTTGCTTGATTCTTCTTACGAGGCTTTCCTGAATTTCAGCTCCGGTACTGTCTTTGTGGTGCAGAATGCGAAATTCGGAATGTCCTCCTTCGCGATGTAAATCGAAATTTCCTTTTTCATCTTTATCGAAATCAACCCCCCACTCTATTAGTTTTTTGATTTGTTCGGGAGCTTCATGCACTACTTTCTCTACAACGGCGCGGTCACATCCTCCGTCTCCGGCAATAAGGGTGTCTTGTATATGTTTTTCAAAGTCGTCAATGGGATTTGTAACAGACGCTATACCTCCTTGAGCATAATAAGTGTTGGAGTCTTCCAATGCCGTTTTACAAACGATCGCAACTTTTCCTTTGTCAGCTACTTTCAGGGCAAAACTCATTCCGGCTATTCCGGACCCGATTACTAAAAAGTCAAAACATTGTACCATGATGCTGTTTTTTGTCCATACAAAGGTAGAAATAATAGTCTGAGAAAAGATTAAGTTACTTTTAAATTGTATCCATATCAAGCATTCTTTTGTTCCGGTTATCTTTAATAAATCGTATATTTGCTGATATAAGTAATATGGATATGTTTGTTAACAAACAGTTGGAACTGGCTTACCGTTTTGTGCAGGAAACAGGAAAACATATATTTCTTACGGGTAAAGCCGGAACAGGTAAAACCACTTTTCTAAAGAATTTAAAACAGAATATTTCGAAACGTCTGATTGTAACGGCACCAACGGGGGTAGCGGCTATAAATGCAGGTGGCGTCACGTTACATTCGTTTTTTCAACTACCGTTTTCTCCTTATATTCCCGGTCATCCGTCTAATATCGTTCATAGGAGATTCGGCAAAGAGAAGATAAATCTGATACGTAGCCTTGATTTATTGGTAATCGATGAGATCAGTATGGTCCGTGCGGATATACTGGATGCTGTGGATGATGTATTACGCTACTGCCGTCGTAACGGAAAGCCGTTTGGAGGTGTTCAGTTGCTGCTTATAGGAGATCTCCAGCAGTTGGCTCCAGTCGTAAAGGAAGAAGAATGGCATATATTGAATGAACATTATATTTCTCCGTACTTTTTTTATAGTAAGGCTTTTGCTGCAACGCAATATGTTTGTATCGAATTAGAGCATATTTATCGTCAGAGTGATCCTGATTTTATTTATGTGCTGAATAAAATCCGTGAAAATAAACCGGATGATTTAACACTCAACTTGCTTGATAAATGTTACCGCTCTTTTTTGTCATTGAAAGAGAAAGAGGGTTATATTACTTTGTGTACGCATAACAGGCAGGCTTCTGTCATTAACGATTCTCATATGGGGTCTCTTCCCGGAGAGCCTTACCTTTTCAGGGCAGAGATAAAAGACGATTTTCCCGAATATCTTTACCCGACAGAAATAGAACTGGAGTTGAAAGAAGGTGCTCAGGTAATGTTCGTCCGTAACGACTCTTCTCCGGAAAAGCGCTTTTTTAATGGTAAAATCGGTCGTATAGTTCATCTTTCATCCGAGAAAGTAGAGGTGTTATGTGAAAATGAATTTGCTCCTATTGTTGTGGAAAGGGCCGAATGGGATAATACCAAATATGTGGTCGATGATGTGACGAAAGAGATAACCCAGACGGTTATAGGTTCTTTTTCCCAGATACCGTTAAAACCTGCATGGGCTATAACTGTACATAAAAGCCAGGGGTTGACATTCGATAAAGTTATTATCGATATAAATGCGGCATTTGCACATGGACAGGTCTATGTAGCATTGAGTCGTTGCCGTACTTTAGAGGGATTAGTTCTGACTTCACCGTTTAAAAAAGCTGCCGTTATAAGTGATTTGACGTTGCAGGAGTTCTCTCAAAAAATACAATGTGCATCCGATCTTGAACTTGAATTTACAGCAGCGACCCGATTGTATTATAAAGAACAGTTGACAGAGTTATTCGATTTTTCGGAAATGCAACGGATTTTATATTCATTGCAACGTTCCCTTGACGATCATTTTTCCCAACTATATCCCGCACAATATGCTTTGTGGATAAAGGCTATTCTTTTGTTCAGAAATGAAATTATAGAAATATCGTCGAGGTTTTGCCGGCAACTTGCGCAAATGGTCGACGCGTATGACGGTTATGCGGAGAATCCGGTTTTGAAGGAGCGCATCGAAAAAGGTGGCATTTATTTTATGGAAAAGATAGAGGCGATAGAAAAGGATTTACCTTTATTATCGGTATTTTCCAGTGATAACAAAATTGTGGTTAAGGCGATGAAAGAAATTTCAGAACGTTATTATAAAGAGTTATACCTGAAGAAATCGGTCTTGCCGCTCGTACATGAAGGATTTAATCTGCTTTCTTATCTGGATGTAAAAGCGAAAGTGTTATTCGACGAAAAATTGAATAAATTGCATCGGGAGAAAGTGTTGAAACAGGAAACGCCTACTGATATTCTTCATCCTGAGCTTTACGATGCTCTTCGTTTATGGCGAAAACAGCAAGCTGAAAAGTTGAAATTGCCGGCTTATACAGTATTACAGCAAAAAGCAATTATAGGTATATCTGATTTTTTGCCTGTTACAAGTAAAGAACTTTTGCAGATAAAGGGAGTAGGAACAAAGGTGGTTGAATCGTACGGTGAAAAATTGCTGGAGATGGTCAGGACATACCGGTTGGAAAAGGGAATAGATAAGAATCTTAATTTCGAATAAAAAATAAAGGGACATTTTGTGTCCCTTTATTTTTTATTTGTAGTCCGGATAATTTTTTACTTTGCATATTTACTCCAGTCCGTATTCCGCATATCGCCGGTTTCATTGAAGGCAAGATGGAATCCGAATGCAGCTTGCAATGACTGCGGAGTATGTCCTTTGGCTCCTAATTTGAGATAGTCCCAGAGAAGCTGTTTATAATCCGGATGAACGCAATTTTCAATAATTGCTTCGGCTCTTTGATGAGGAGACTTCATACGCAAGTCTGCAATACCATATTCCGTTATTATAATTTTAACGGAGTGTTCGCTATGGTCGAGGTGTGATACCATAGGAACGAAAGCACTGATAGCACCATTCTTGGCCGTCGATGGGGTGGTAAAAATAGAAAGGTATGCGTTGCGTGTGAAATCGCCTGATCCTCCTATTCCATTCATCATTTTGGTACCTACGACATGCGTTGAATTGATATTGCCGAAAATATCCGCTTCCAGAGCTGTATTGATTGTGATTAAGCCTAACCGACGTACAATTTCCGGATTATTCGATATTTCTTCGGGACGAAGAAGGATTTTTTCTTTGAAGAAATCGAGATTTCCATAAATTTCCCGGATAACAGGATTGCTGACGGTAAGTGAGCATCCGCTGGCAAAGTGAACGCGTCCCTGTTTCATTAAGTCAATTACAGCATCCTGGATAACTTCCGTATAGACATTAAAATTCGGAATCTCTTTATTGTCGCCAATTGCTGCTAATACTGCATTTGCAACGTTTCCAACACCCGATTGCATCGGTAAAAATGATGCAGGGATACGGCCGGCTTTAATTTCAGCAGCAAGGAAATTAGAGACGTTATGTCCGATTGCCATTGTTACGTCGTCTAACGGTGCGAATTTTCCGCCTTCATTCGGTAATTCTGTCTCTACGATACCTACAATTTTAGACGGATCTACTTTTATATAGGGTTTACCAATACGATCGGACGGGGTATAAATAGGAATTTCTTTACGGTAAGGGGGATCAGCCGGTTCGTAAATATCATGCATTCCGCGGATTTCTTTCGGATGCCGACTGTTTATCTCTACAATAATTTTATCGGCCATACGGCATATGGTAGGTGCAATTCCCACACCGCAGGTGGGAATAATTTCGCCGCTTTCAGTTACTTCTGCCGCTTCGATTATAGCTACGTCTATTTTTCCATAGAAACCGTAACGTAGTTCCTGTGCCAGATGAGAAAGGTGCAAATCGAAGTATTCGGCTTCGTGGGCATTCAAGGCACTTCGTAAATCTTTGTTCGATTGATAAGGAGTCCGGAAATTTATAGCATTGGCACGTGCTAATGTTCCGTCAATGGAATCGCCGGTGGAAGCTCCTGTAAAATATCCGACTTTGAATGGCCGTCCTGCCGCATGTTCTGCTTCAGCCTTTTTAGCGAGAGCCATCGGTACTGCTTTAGGTGTTCCCGATGCCGTGAAACCGCTAAATCCGAGTTGGTCGCCATCCTTGATAATACTTGCAGCTTCTTCAGCTGAAATAACATTAAAAGACATGATATATGATAATAGTTTTGGTTTAGAATCCTTATTTTGCGGTACAAAGATACGAAAAAAGCCTTTTAATATTTACGATTCAGTATTTCGGAATAGATAATTGCACGGCGAATTTCTTCGATGTTTTGTATGTCGGGTTTCATATTTGCGGTTTCATTTTCACTTACAAGCAAAGGCGCATCTATGGCATTCTCTGTTTCATGTGTTTTTACAGGGCTGTAGGGAAGAGTTTTTTTATCTAAAAAACTTTGTTCTTTTTTAACGCTATGATGGCTGTTTTTTATTTTTTTCACCCTTGTGTGAGCGGGAGTATTTTCCGGAATTACTGTTTCCGGAAGAGGTGCCGCCTGCTTTTTTCCTTTTTTTTCTTTTTTTAAGAAGCCCGATAACGCAAAGCCTATGATTAGAAGTAAGTAAAGC
The DNA here is from genome assembly GCA_029007825.1 of Bacteroidales bacterium. Lineage (GTDB taxonomy): Bacteria > Bacteroidota > Bacteroidia > Bacteroidales > JAQXIO01 > JAQXIO01. The sequence continues at coordinate 7,741 of JAQXIO010000037.1, forward strand.
CAGTCTCCTATATTGTCCATATTTTCACTACTTTTGTATTCAAAAGTAATAAATTTTATTATTCTTTCATGCAGGAAAGCCTTTTAAATAGCGATAAAGAAAAGAAACTCTTTATAGAAACCTACGGTTGTCAGATGAATGTTTCAGACAGTGAAGTAGTTGCTTCTGTCATGCAAATGGACGGATATACATTGACCGATAAAATAACCGAAGCGGATGCCATTTTTGTAAATACCTGTTCCGTGCGTGACAATGCCGAACAGAAAGTATTGCAGCGTATCAGATATTACCGGACATTAAAAAAGAAAAACCCGAAGCTTTTGATCGGTGTCCTGGGGTGTATGGCTGAGCGTATTAAGGACGATCTTATTGTCAATCATGGGGTCGATATAGTGGCTGGCCCCGATGCATATCTGGATTTACCGAATCTGACAGGTGCGGCAGAAAAGGGAAATAAAGCGATTAATGTTCATTTATCTACTCTTGAGACTTATAAGGATGTGATTCCCTTAAAAATCGGAGGAGTTCATATTTCAGGATTTATATCGATTATGAGAGGGTGTAATAATTTCTGTTCCTATTGTATCGTACCTTATACCCGGGGAAGAGAGAGAAGCCGTGAACCAGAAAGCATTTTGAACGAATTAAGAGATTTGAGGGATAAAGGTTATAAGGAAGTTACGTTATTGGGTCAGAATGTGAACTCTTACCATTTTTCGTCTGCGGAAAAAGATGTGGATTTCCCCGCGCTTTTGAAATTGGTGGCGATGGAGGCTCCGGATATGCGTGTGCGCTTTACTACTTCACACCCTAAAGATATGAGTGACGAAACGTTGCGTGTCATTGCTGCATATCCGAATATTTGCAGAAGCATACATTTGCCGGCCCAATCGGGAAGTGACAAAATTCTGAAAATAATGAACCGTAAATATACGCGCGAATGGTATTTAGACCGGATTGCGGCGATTCGATCTTATCTGCCCGATTGTGCTATATCTACCGATCTTTTTTGCGGATTTCATTCCGAGACGGAAGCGGATCATCAGGATACCCTTCGATTGATGCGGGAAGTAATGTTTGATTCGGCTTTTATGTTTAAATACTCAGAACGTCCGGGTACTTTTGCTGCCGACCATTTGCCCGACGATGTGCCGGAAGATGTTAAAATACGTCGTTTACAGGAAATTATAGATTTGCAGAATGAACTCTCGCTGCAAAGTAACCGGAAAGATATAGGAAAAACTTTTGAGGTATTGGTGGAGGGTTTTTCTAAACGTTCAAGAGAGCAATTGTTCGGACGCACTTCACAGAATAAGGTCGTAATATTCGATAAACAAAATTATCATGTTGGCGACCGGGTTATGGTTCGGATAAACGATGCGAGTTCGGCTACGTTGTTCGGCAGGCCTGTTACGGAAAATTAATTTACGCCGGGTTTTAATTTTCATTCCTTTCGTAAAAGCTGCCGGGTATTTAAGAAAGTCTTTAAAATATTCGGAAATTCGCCTATTATTTTGTTCTTTTGCAAGCAAATTGGGTGTATTGTATCCAATTGAATAATAGAGGAGTATTATGTCTAAAAATACAAAACTTCATTCGACATCTTTTTTCAATTCACGGTTGACGTCTACAATCAGCATTTCTTTGGTGCTTTTTCTGTTGGGTTTGATAGCTTTAATGGGGTTATTAGCCAATAATCTTTCGGTTTATGTGCGGGAGAATATATCTTTTTCCGTGGTGTTGAAAGACGATATGAAAGATGTCGATGTCAAAAAACTTCAGAAACGCCTCGATATTTCACCTTTTGTGAAGTCGACGGAATTTATTTCAAAAGAGCGTGCTTCGAAAGAGCTGGAGGAAGAATTAGGAGAAAACCCGGAAGCTTTTCTCGGCTTTAACCCTTTATTAGCTTCAATCGAAGTAAAATTAAAGTCTGAGTATGCCAATCCGGACAGTATAGGGGTAATTGAGAAAAGTATCAGGAGCAATACGAATGTCAGGGATGTTTTGTATCGTAAAGATCTGCTCCAGATGGTTAATGATAATATGAAGCGTATCGGATTGATTCTGTTTTCTCTCGCTGCGATCCTTATGGTCATTTCTTTTGCTTTAATCAGTAATACGATCCGCCTGATGGTTTACTCGAAGCGGTTTCTTATTTATACGATGAAATTGGTCGGCGCCACGAATGGTTTTATACGAAAGCCTTTTATCATGTCGAATATAGTAACAGGGGTTGTGGCGGCATTTCTGGCCATTGGAATGATGATCGGGTTTTTCTATTATCTTACGGTGGAAGTGTCCGATCTTATGCAACTATTCGATGTAAAGACATTGTTATTTGTTTTCGTCATTGTAATAGTATTGGGCGTGTTCATTAGCACATTGTCTACTTACATGGCGGTAAACCGTTATTTGAATATGAAAATTGATAACTTATACAGAGTTTAGGGTATGGAAAAAAACGATTTTGCTTTTGGTAAAAGGAATTATCTGTTGATGGCGGTATCGGTTGTGCTGTTGATTTTGGGATTCGTTTTAATGTCGGGTGGCGGAAGTACCAATCCCGATGTATTTAATCCTGAAATTTTCAGTAGTGTACGGATTAAGGTGGCGCCTCTTATTGTGATGATCGGTTTTGTTTTGATGGTTTTTGCTATTTTGATTAAAAATAGAGATCGGCAAGAAGCAAATAATTCTGCCAAATAAGAAAGTTGATTATGGAGTGGTATGAAGCATTGCTTTTGGGGATTGTTCAAGGCCTGACGGAATTTCCTCCTGTCAGTAGCAGCGGACATATAACGATTGGAGGTTATTTATTCGGACTTTCGGGTGATGAGAATCTGACTTTTGCAGTAGCGGTACATGCTGCTACCGTTTTAAGTACGATCGTTGTCCTTCGGAAAGATATTTTTAGTCTGTTTTCCGGTCTTTTCCGGTTTAAATGGAACGAACAGACGCAATACATAGCGAAGATATTTATATCAATGGTCCCGGTAGGGGTTGTAGGTGTCTTTTTTAAAGATTATGTAGAGGCAATATTCGGTTCGGGATTGCTTATAATCGGCATAATGTTGTTACTTACTGCGTGTTTGTTAACGTTATCTTATTATATCCGTCCCCGTCAGAAAGAAAATATTTCTTTTAAAGATGCTTTTATTATAGGAATTGCACAAGCTTGTGCCGTAATGCCGGGATTGTCCCGGTCCGGTTCGACGATTGCAACAGGATTATTGCTTGGCGATAAAAAGGAGAGCGTGGCGAAATTTTCTTTTTTAATGGTGATTATCCCGATTCTCGGAGAGGCTTTTCTCGATATGATGAAAGGAGATTTTTCCGGTTCCGGCGGGCAATTGTCTACAGTTTCTTTAATAATCGGTTTTTTTGCAGCTTTTATATCCGGGGCTTTGGCTTGTAAGTGGATGATTAATATAGTGAAGAACGGTAAGTTGATTTATTTTGCTTATTACTGTCTGGCTGCAGGCATTCTGACGATTATTTATTCGCAATTAGGCTGAACGAAATGAATTTTATAAAAGGAGAAGTTCTTTTTTTTGATAAACCTTTAACGTGGACTTCATTTCAACTGGTTTCAAAATTCCGGTATAAATTATCGAAAAGATTAGGAGTGAAGAAAATTAAGGTGGGACATGCGGGAACTCTTGATCCTTTGGCAACCGGCGTATTGATTATTTGTACGGGAAAAGCGACAAAAAGGATTGAAGAATTCCAGCATCAGCAGAAAGAGTATGTAGCTGTTCTTAAATTGGGAGAGACAACTCCGTCATTTGATCTGGAGACTCCTGTGGATTCTGTTTATCCGACCGATCATATTCATGAAGGGATGGTTCGTGAAGTGTTAAAACGTTTTGTTGGTAAAATAGAACAGGTTCCGCCGGCGTTTTCGGCCTGTAAGGTAAATGGGGAGAGAGCTTACGATTTAGCGCGAGACGGCGAATTTGTGGAATTGAAACCGAAAACGCTGGTAATTGATGAGATTGAGTTGATAAGTTATGATTTTCCGACAATTACCATTCGGGTAGTTTGCAGTAAGGGTACGTATATCCGGGCTCTTGCAAGAGATATCGGGCAAGCTTTGTCATCAGGAGCCCATCTGACTGAGTTGCGCCGGACCAGAATCGGAAATATCACTTCCGATCAATGTATGAGGGTAGACGATATAGATCGTTTTCTGGAGCAAGTCCATTTGGACGATGACGAGAATAAAGAAGAGGAATAATAAAAATTTTAGATATGAAGCTATCGCAGTTCAAATTTAATTTACCGGAGGAAAATATCGCATTGTATCCGGCACAGCATCGTGACGAATCAAGGTTAATGGTTATTGACCGGACTACTGGCAAAATGGAGCATAAAGTATTTAAAGATATTTTATCCTACTTTGATAAAGGTGATACTTTTGTATTTAATGATACGAAGGTGTTTCCGGCACGTATGTATGGAAATAAGGAGAAAACGGGAGCACGCATAGAGGTTTTTCTTTTACGTGAGTTAAACCCGGAACTTCGTTTGTGGGACGTCTTGGTTGATCCGGCCCGGAAAATCCGGATTGGAAATAAGCTTTATTTCGGCGAAGACGATTCTATGGTTGCTGAAGTTATCGATAATACGACTTCCCGCGGAAGGACTTTGCGCTTTTTGTATGATGGTTCTCATGATGCTTTTAAAGAAGCTCTTTATGCATTGGGGGAAACACCGCTACCCAAATATATCAATCGTCCTGTAGAAGCGGAGGATGAGCAGCGTTACCAAACTATTTTTGCAAAAAAAGAGGGTGCTGTGGTTGCTCCTGCCGCAGGGTTGCATTTCAGCCGCGAACTGATGAAACGTCTGGAAATTAAGGATTGTCATTTTGCTTACGTAACATTGCATTATGGTTTGGGAAATTTCAGGGAAATCGATGTGGAAGATTTGACAAAACATAAGATAGATTCGGAGCAAATGAGTATTGATGCCGAAGCCGTAGAAATAGTAAACCGGGCAAAAGATAATAAAGCACATGTTTGTGCAGTCGGTACGTCTGTTATGAGAGCTATGGAGTCGGCCGTTGGTACGAACGAGCGTTTGAAGGAGTATGAGGGATGGACTAATAAATTTATTTTTCCTCCATATGATTTCGGTGTGGCAACGCGTATGATTACGAATTTTCATATGCCTTACTCCACTATGTTGATGATGGCTGCGGCTTTCGGCGGGTATGACTTAATAATGGACGCCTATCAGGTGGCTATTAAAGAGAAGTATAAATTCGGGGCTTATGGTGATGCCATGTTGATTATCTGATGTGTAAAACAATCGATCTTTATCTGTCTTTAGGCTCAAATTTAGGAGATAGAAAGGCGTTGTTAAATGAGGCTGTAAAAGAGATAGAACAGGAACTCGGAATGGTTTTTGCACAGTCTTCATTTTATGAAACCGAGCCGTGGGGGTTTAACTCCGATCATTTTTTCCTGAATATCGTAGTGGGAGTCCGGACTGGCTTGAAACCATCGGAAATCCTGAGGAGAAGTAAAGAGATAGAAAAAAGAATGGGACGGGGGCCGGTTGTAAAAGGTATGTATGAGGATCGTCCTATCGATATCGATCTTTTATTTTACGGAAAAGAGATAATGCACGATACGGCGCTTATATTGCCTCATCCGCGATTGCACTTGCGGCGTTTTGTATTGGATCCTTTAAATGAGATAGCTCCGGATTTTATGCATCCGGAATTGAATAAGACTATACGGGAACTGAGAAATGAGTTGCTCTCCGAAGAAGAGCATGGTACTGATAAATATTAAAAAAATGAGTTATTTATTTACCTCCGAATCGGTGTCTGAAGGACACCCCGACAAAGTGGCCGATCAAATATCGGACGCTTTACTTGATGAGTTTTTGGCTTATGACCCATACTCAAAAGTAGCTTGCGAAACGTTGGTAACAACGGGACAGGTAATATTAGCCGGAGAAGTTAAATCGAAGGCTTATGTTGATGTGCAGGAAGTGGCACGCAAAGTGATAGAGCGAATCGGTTATACGAAAAGCGAATATCAGTTTGAGGCAAAATCCTGCGGTGTATTTTCTGCAATTCACGAGCAGTCAGATGATATTAACCGAGGCGTTGAAAGGTCAGATCCTTATAATCAGGGAGCAGGCGATCAGGGAATGATGTTTGGTTATGCAACGAATGAAACGGATAATTATATGCCGTTACCTTTAGACTTGGCACATGCTTTGTTGATCGAACTGGCTGAAATCCGCAAGAATGAACCGGAACTGATGCCTTATTTACGTCCTGATGCAAAATCACAGGTAACGGTAGAATATGATGACAACAGACAGCCGTTGAGGATCGATACGATCGTTATTTCTACACAACATGATGAGGCGGAAGGTTATGAGGCGCTTTCTCCTGCCGACCGATTGACAGCTGATGAAGCTATGATTAGACGGATTACCGATGATGTAAAAAATATACTTATTCCAAGGGTAAAGAATAAATGCAATAAAGATATTCAGGCACTTTTTGACGATAAGATAAAGTTTTTCGTAAATCCTACCGGTAAATTTGTAATCGGCGGTCCACACGGCGATACAGGTCTTACCGGGCGTAAAATTATAGTCGATACATACGGAGGAAAAGGAGCACACGGCGGCGGTGCGTTTTCGGGGAAAGACCCTTCTAAAGTTGATCGTTCGGCTGCATATGCGGCACGCCATATCGCTAAGAACCTGGTTGCAGCCGGTGTTGCAGACGAGGTGCTTGTACAGGTTGCTTATGCTATCGGAGTTGCGAAACCGATGAATATTTTTATCAATACTTATGGCCGTAGTCATGTAAATATGTCTGACGGGGCAATAGCTGAGAAGGTGGGTGAAATATTCGATATGCGCCCCAAGGCCATAGAAGAAAGATTAAAACTGCGGCATCCGATTTATTCTGAAACAGCATCGTATGGTCATGTAGGACGTCAGCCACAGGTTGTGAAAAAGACATTTGTTTCGCGTTACCAGCCGAAACCTCTGGAGTGCGAGGTTGAGTTGTTTACATGGGAAAAACTCGATTATGTTGACAGAATAAAGAAAGAATTTTCGTTGTAGAATTTTTTCTGAGAAATAAATTGATGGGCAACGGTATAGTCTCTAAATTTTTTCCGCTTTTTCTGGATATCGTTCCGGAAATGCCCTCTAAGATAAGGGGGGGGCTATTAGCGGATTCGGATTCTTTACTGTTGCTTTTTTTCCTTCTCCTGCTTTTTTTAGTTGTTATATTAAGAGCTTTCCCACAGTTATTCAAAGAGCTTATCTTTCCTTTTACAGAGAAAAAATGTGATTTTTCTCGTAATATTCATGTAAGCCGCATTGTGTTGGCAGGGCTTATAATCGTTACCTTTTTTATTCTTTCATTTTTTCTGGCTCTGTATTTTAGTACTGTATTGTACCATAACCGGTTGTTGTCGGTTCACATACTGGAGCTTTCGCTGCTTTTTTCTTTACCGCTTTTTCTTTATTGCGTATATAAATACGTTTTCAACTCTGTTTTTATCTGGGTTTTTTATCCCGACCGATATTTTAATTACTGGCTACAATGTTTTGTCAGTATTTATTTATTGATGGGCATTGTTTTATTGCCTTTTCTGTTTATCGCTCTTTTCTTATATGAGCAAGAATTGAGGCTTTTATTGCTTGGACTTCAATTGGTTCCGATTGCGGCTATCGGTGCTAATACAGTGAAGTCTTATGCCATTTTTTTTGGGCAAAAAAAGGGTGGTTTCCATTTTATTTTGTATCTTTGCGCCCCGATATCCCTAGTCAATGAAAAAAGTCATCACATATGGAACTTTCGACCTGCTCCACCAGGGGCATCTGAACTTGTTGCGTAGAGCGAAAGCTCTTGGAGATGAGCTGATTGTCGG
>JAQXIO010000038.1 GCA_029007825.1 Bacteroidales bacterium
TTGGCAAGATTTGTCTCTTCATAAATGGGAGCCAGTTCGAACTGGTTGGGAGCAACCTCGTTATGACGTGTTTTCACGGGTATTCCGAGTTTCCACGCCTCGATCTCAAGTTCTTGCATAAAAGCGAGTACCCGGGTCGGTATAGAACCGAAATAATGATCTTCCAGCTGCTGATTCTTGGCACTCTCATGCCCCATCAGCGTACGTCCAGTAAGAATCAGATCGGGACGTGCAGCCCAAAGGGCTTCGTCCACAAGGAAGTACTCCTGTTCCCATCCCAAAAAAGAGACAACCTTCGTCACTTTTTCATCAAAATATTTACAAACATCCACTGCAGCAGCATTCAATGCATTAAGCGCTTTCAGCAAAGGAGTTTTGTAATCAAGAGCCTCTCCCGTATAAGAGATAAATATAGTCGGTATACAAAGGGTATCGCCTACCACGAAAGCCGGCGAAGTAGGATCCCACGCCGAATATCCTCTTGCTTCGAACGTATTCCGGATACCACCGCTCGGAAAGCTCGAAGCATCAGGTTCCTGCTGTATCAGTACCTTTCCGGTAAACTCTTCGATCATTCCACCTCTGCCGTTATGTTCCACAAAAGCGTCGTGCTTTTCGGCAGTACCTCCGGTCAACGGCTGAAACCAGTGTGTATAGTGCGTAGCGCCCATTTCGAGCGCCCATTGCTTCATTCCGGTAGCGACACCGTTTGCCGTTACACGGCTGAGAGGAACCCCATTCTCTATCGCATCAATCAGTGCAGCACATGTACTTTTGGAAAGATAACGCTCCATTTTATCACGATTGAATACGTTCGCTCCGTAATACTCGGAAACCCTTGCCGGCATATCTTCTACAGACACCGCTTTTCTTTTAAAAGCCTCATCCAATACTTTAAATCTCAAGCTGCTCATAATTTTCAGTTTTAATGTTATTTTAATCTATAAATTGCTTACAATTAACGCGGTGCCGAACGCAGAATCAAACTTGCTTGAATTATGCGTTCAGCTTGCTGTTTATTTTAAGATAATGTTATGTTCTCTGCATTTTGCAATCATCTCTTCCGGCCATATCGAAGACTGTACCTCTCCGATATGGGCACAGCGCAAAAAATACATACAAAGGCGCGACTGTCCAATGCCTCCGCCGATCGAAAGGGGTATGCGGTCCTCGAGCAACGCTTTGTGAAATTCGAGTTGTGTCCGTTCCGGACATCCCTCTATCTCCAGCTGGTGAAGTAAAGCCTCTTTATCGACACGTATACCCATGGATGAAAGTTCGAAAGACGTTTCCAGTATGTGATTCCAGACAATAATATCTCCGTTCAGACCTTTATGACCCGGTGTCGTGGGTGTTGTCCAGTCATCATAATCGGGAGCACGCCCATCATGCTTTTTGCCATTAGCCAGTCTCCCGCCTATACCGATCAGGAAAACAGCTCCGTATTTACGGGAAGCTTCGATTTCCCGCTCTTGGGGAGTCATATCCGGATATTCGTCTAAAAGATCCTCGGTATGTAAAAAAGTAATCTCATCCGGCAATACAGGAGTAATATGCGGAAATGTTTCATAAATCTTCATTTCGATCGTCTTCAGTGCATCATAAATTTTACATACCGTCGATTTCAGAAAATCCAAATTCCGGTCGGCAACAGTTATGGTACGCTCCCAGTCCCATTGGTCGACATAGAGAGAATGCAAGTTATCCAGTTCCTCGTCGGCACGGATCGCATTCATATCGGTATAGAGTCCGTACCCCGCCGGAATTTCGTACGCTCCGAGTTTCATTCTCTTCCACTTAGCCAGTGAATGTACCACCTCTGCTTTCCGTTCACCCATATCTTTGATTGGAAAACGTACCGCCCGTTCCGTACCGTTCAGGTCATCATTTATACCTGTTCCGGAAAGGACGAATAGTGGAGCCGTAACTCTGCGCAACCGAAGTTGACGCGACAATTCATCCTGAAATGAAAGTTTCAGCATTTTTATTACCTGTTCCATTGTTTCAGGTACCAGGCTAGGCCGGTATTTTTTAGGAATAATCAGCGCCATAATCTTTATAGTTTTAATATTTTACAGTTATATCCAGGGAATATCCCGTTCTTTTTATCTCTATCTCATTAAAGGAAAGACCTTCCGCAAGCCCTGAAAGGCAATTCATTAGACGTAAAAGGGCAGTATAAAAGGGGGCCCGGGAAGATCTTCCGTTTCTGTCTATCGTTTATCAGTTATAAGCTGTTTCACCATGTTCATAAATATCGAGTCCCTCTTCTTCTATCCGAGCCGGCACCCTCAATCCAAACAGTTTATCGAGTACTTTAAATATGATATATCCCATCATAGCAGCCCATAAGCCCACCACGAATGCTCCGAATATCTGGGCCAGCAGCAATCCTGCACCGCCACCGTAGAAAAGGCCTCCTTCCAGTGCAAAAAGACCGGTAAGGGCAGTTCCGAGAAATCCGCATACGCCGTGCACGGAAGATGCACCGACCGGATCGTCCACTTTCAGCTTATGATCGATAAAATCGACGGCATAAATCATAACCACGCCGCACACAGCTCCGATACCGACCGCACCCGACGGAGAAACCAGATCACATCCCGCTGTAATGCCTACCAATCCGGCAAGAACACCATTTAAAGTCAACGATAAAGAAGGCTTCCCGTATTTCATCCAGCTCACTATTAGGGTAACGAACCCACCGGCACATGCAGCGAGATTAGTTGTCAGGAACACATGGGATATTGCCACGCGGTTTACTTCACCGGAAGCCGCAAGCTGGGAACCAGGGTTGAAACCGAACCATCCGAGCCAAAGGATAAATACCCCTAATGCCGCAAGAGTCAGGCTATGCCCCGGAATAGCTCTCGATTTACCGTCTTTTCCATACTTACCGATACGCGGACCGAGTATCGTAGCCCCAACGAAAGCGATAACGCCTCCTACAAGATGAACGATGGTAGATCCAGCAAAATCATGAAAAGTGGTTCCGAAAGTTTTCATCATGAAACTACCCTCTTCTCCGTTCATCAGCCAGCCTCCGCCCCATGTCCAGTGACCTGAAACAGGATAGATAAGCACACTGATAAAAACGGTATATATAAGGTACATGGAAAATTTCGTCCGTTCCGCCATTGCACCGGACACAATCGTTGCGGAGGTAGCACAGAACACCGTCTGGAATATGAGAAATCCTTCGATAGGCAATCCGTTATCGATAATCTTTGCCATCATCTCCAGATCGAAAAAGTGTGGCATCCCTACAAATTTTCCGGCACCGAACATCAGACCGAATCCTACGAACCAGAAAAGGATAGAACCTAACATAAAATCGATAAAGTTCTTCATCAGAATATTCGATGTATTCTTTACCCTTGTAAAGCCGGCCTCTACAAGGGCAAAGCCCGGCTGCATCCAAAACACCAGCATAGCGGCAAGCAACATCCATACGGTATCGAGAGAAAGGGCAAGGTCTGCTAACGTTTCGGGAGTTCCGACCTCAGTCACAATTTCAGTCACGGCCAGTGTTTCCGTAGTCGCCGTGCTATCTTGTCCGAACGCACTTTTTGTGCAAAGGAGAGCCATCAGGACAAAACCTGCCATCCATAATCGTGCCGCTCCTTCTTTTCTATATGTATCCATAATATTTTTCTTGTTTTGTTTATATACCTGTTTTTCTCACACCGATTTCTCCTGCTCGGCATTATAAAGGGCTATATCTCCTCTTTCACCGGTACGGATTCGGATAGAATCTTCGATCGGAAGGATAAAAATCCGGCCGTCGCCGATCTCACCCGTATGCGCGGCTTTCAATATAGCCTGTACGGTTTTTTCGGCATTTTTGTCACGTACGACAATTGAAATAAGTGTTCTTTCTATATAACTGGTATCGTAAACTACGCCACGGTAAATACGTCCCTGACGTGATTTTCCAACGCCTCTCACATCGTAATACGAGAACCATTCGATATCGGCTTCCAACAGGGCGTCTTTCACGTCCTCAAACTTTGTTTTACGGATAATTGCTTCAATCTTTTTCATAACTTTTATTTTTTTATATTCCGTGGTCAATAAGAAAATGAGGCACCGGCCACCAGATGAGCGTCATCCATTGCCGGACAAAATATGGGTTGTACAAAAAACGATAAACCCATATCGCCCTTCAGGCTAAACTCTTTGGCAGCCTTCACCGACACGTCGGTTACATTGAATTTTTCGGAATAAAGGCTTTTCCACGGGGATATCCCCATTCCGAATGTCAGCATACACCACTTCACATCCCAGTCATAGGCCAGCGCAATATACGTCGAATACATCCGCTCACCGTCGGCGTCTTTATCGCCGTCTCCCCAAAACATCGTATTCCAGGAAATCGAGAACGGAAATTTTTCTCCGAATGAATAGCCAACTGTTCCTTCCAGAAAATGCGACTGTTTGTACTTAAAATAAGGAGCACCCTGCCCGGACCACCAGTAATCGGTCATACCTACCGAAAATCCTCCGATTCCGTAAAACAGGCTCAAATCGAATTCTTTGGGTGAATTGGTAAAATCGGTACTTCCCCATGCACCCAGCGTAAGGCCGTAGGCCGAAACCGCTATAGTCGGTTGTACGCTGATTCCTGTCTGATATACCCCCCGCCAGACATAAGAACTAACAAGGTCTGCCCCTATCGAAAGCTCTACGGGACTTTTCTTCTCCTCGCCTTTTACAGCCGTAACGGAAAGCATCACTGCCATAAGAAGGCTACATACCGTTATCGTAATCGTTTTCATAAAATTTCTGTTTTGTTGTGTTTGTACTCTAAATAATAATCTCCCGCGTTTACTCTATTCTATTCATCCCCGCGACGGGGATTCTGAATGCGGGGATAGAGCAAATAGTAGCTTGTTTTCATCGGATTTTGTTTTTAGTTTATATGCTCCACTCTTTCATCCTCTCTACCGCTTTTATTGTGTTCTCTTTGGTTCCGAATCCGGTTAACCTGAAATATCCCTCTCCGCTCGGACCGAAACCTACCCCGGGTGTACCCACAATCTGGCATTCGGAGAGAAGACGGTCGAAAAAACTCCATGCCGTAAATCCCTGAGGCACTTTCAGCCACACATAAGGTGCATTAATACCGCCGTAAGCCTCTAATCCGATCTCTTTCAATCCTCTGAGAAGAATCTCTGTATTTCCAAGATAATACCGGATTGTATCTTCGATAGCCTGCCGCCCCTTGCTGGTGTAGGTAGCTTGTGCCGCTCGCTGAATAACATAAGCCGTACCATTATATTTCGTCGACTGGCGGCGGCGCCATAAGCTGTTTAGGGAAACCTCTCCCCTCATATGCGTATATCCTTTCAACTCCTTCGGAATCACCGTATAGCCACATCTTAATCCTGTAAATCCCGCTGTTTTTGAGAAACTCCTGAATTCGACCGCCACCTGTTTAGCTCCCTCTATTTCATAAATACTGTGAGGCACGTCCGGTTCGGTTATAAACGCCTCGTAAGCAGCATCGAAAAGAATCAGGGCGTCATGTTCCCGGGCATAATCTACCCATTCCGACAATTGCTTTTTCGTAAGTGTCGTTCCCGTAGGATTGTTGGGGTAGCACAGGTAAATCACATCGGGACAACTCTCCGGCAAAGCGGGTATAAAGCCATTCTCTGCCGTACAGGGAAGATAAGTAAGCCCGCTCCAACAACCGTCTGGCAATAAGTTCCCGGCTCTACCGCTCATCACATTGGTATCTACATAGACAGGATATACCGGGTCGGTAATCGCTACCCGGTTATCCCGGCTCAGTATATCACCGATATTCCCCGTATCGCTTTTTGCTCCGTCACTAATAAAAACCTCATCGGTATCTATATGTATGCCTCTTCTTAAATAGTCATATTCTATAATCGTCTCTATCAGAAAATCATATCCCTGTTCAGGACCATACCCTCTGAAAGCCTCTGCCTTTCCCATCTCCTTCGAGGCTTTAATCAGCGCCTCCACCACTGTTTCGGAGAGAGGATGCGTTACGTCGCCGATTCCCATCCGGATGATATCAGCTTCCGGATGACTCGCTTTGTAAGCATCTATCTTCCGAGCAATCTCCGAAAAGAGATAACTTTCGGGAAGTTTCAGGTATTGTTCGTTTATTAAAGCCATATTCTTAGTTTTTATCTGTTTTTTACTCTTATCTATAATTTTATCTCGCCTTCATATACGGTAGCAGCCTCTCCGGTCATATACACATGTCCGTCGCTCTCTTTCCACTCTATTTCCAAATTGCCGCCAGATAACTGAAGCGTCGCCTGCCGTTTACTGAAGCCGTTCAATACCGCTGCTACCAATGAGGCACACGCTCCGGTTCCGCAAGCCAGCGTCTCTCCTGCACCCCTCTCCCATACACGCATCTTCAAAAGTCCGGGAGCTCCTACTTCCACAAACTCAACATTTGTACACTGTGGAAAAAGAGAATGCTTTTCTAATGCCATACCGATTTCATGCACAGGGAAGGCACTCACATCCTCTACAAAAATTACCACATGGGGATTTCCCATCGACAGCGTAGTTAGACGGAACATCTCTCCCCCGATCTCTACCGGATAACCTACCGTTTTTCCTTGCCCGATTGTCGTCGGGATGTGTTCCGGTGCAAAGTCCGGAATCCCCATATCCACCTGCACGCTGTTCACCTTTCCATCTTTCAGGAATAGTTCAAGCCGTTTTACGCCGGCTTTTGTTTCGAGTGTAATCTCCGTTTTATCGGTAAGCCCTTTATCATATACATATTTACCGATACAGCGCGAAGCGTTTCCGCACATCTCCGCCTCGCTTCCATCGGCATTATACATTCTCATCCTGAAATCGCATGTTTCGGAAGGAAGGATAAGAACCACTCCGTCCGACCCTATTCCGAAATGCCGGTCGCTCAACCATACCGCCCATTCTGCGGCATCGACGATCCCCTCCTTTTTACCATCTATATAAATATAGTCGTTTCCGGCTCCATGCATCTTTGTAAATCTCATTTTAAATTTCTTTTTGATAGCATTATATTGATTTTACTTTCTTATTTCTATATTTATTGCACAAATGTAAACATATAGATTTTTGCAATCCAAACATTACAATGAAAAAAATCAACTCTATAATATTATTTAATATTTAAGCAACATAAAAGTTAAAATAAATTTCAAAATGAAAGAAATAAGGCAAATAATCAATCAATAAGATTAATATTACACTAAAAAAACAAACAAAAAGTCAAATCAATTAGAAGTTGTAAAAGATTTATTTCTAACTTTACAGTGTTCTTTAAATGAACGGGATACTATGATTCTACGTTAACTATACAAATGATAAAATAGAAACCGGCTATGGAGCAACTGAAGCATGAATGTGGCATTGCCATGATACGTTTACTGAAACCTCTCGAATATTATCACGAGAAGTATGGAACATGGATGTACGGTCTTAACAAACTTTACCTGCTGATGGAAAAGCAACACAACAGAGGACAGGAAGGAGCAGGACTTGCGTGCGTAAAACTGGCCTCCGCTCCCGGTGAAGAATTTATGTTCAGGGAAAGGGCAGAAGGAAACGGGGCTATCACCGATATTTTTTCCATGGTACACGAACATTTTAAAGACTTTTCGGCTAAAGAACTCGCCGATCCGTTTTTCTGCAAAGAACATGTTCCTTTCGCCGGAGAACTCTATATGGGACATCTGCGCTACAGCACAACAGGACGCTCAGGCTTATCGTATGTGCATCCTTTTCTGCGTCGTAACAACTGGAAATCCAACAATCTGGCCCTTTGCGGAAATTTTAACCTCACCAATGTAGATGAAGTTTTTCATCATATAACGAGTAGTGGGCAACATCCCCGCCAGTTCGCCGATACATTTATAATACTGGAGCAATTAGGGCATCGTCTCGACAGGGAAGTAGAGCGCATCTATTCGATGCTGAGAAAAAAAGATATGAAAAAGGGACTCGAACTGACACAGGCAATAGAAGACAATATTGACCTAACACGAGTACTGAAAAGCTCCAGTGAATTATGGGACGGAGGTTATGTGATCTGCGGACTGACCGGTAGCGGTGAATCGTTCGCATTCCGTGATCCGTGGGGCATTCGCCCCGCATTCTATTATACCGATGACGAAATTGTTGTCGTTGCTTCCGAACGTCCTGTTATACAAACGGCATTCAACACCCCCACCGAAGCGGTCAGGGAACTGAAAGCCGGAGAAGGAATATTAGTCGGCAAACACGGTTCGGTTCAGATTACGCAAATCAATGAACCGAAAAAATTCAGCGCCTGCTCGTTCGAACGAATCTATTTCTCGAGGGGGAGTGACCGCGACATTTACAGGGAACGGAAACAACTCGGCGAAAACCTGATAGTACCCATTTTACAGACTGTTAACGGAGACTTCGAACACACCGTATTCTCGTTCATTCCGAATACCGCCGAAGTAGCTTTTTTCGGCATGATTCAAGGATTCGAACAACACCTTAACCAGCAGAAAAGAGCGCTTATTCACGAAGAAAACGGAACCCTGACTTCGGAACGGCTGGATGAAATTCTTTCAATGTGCGTACGCATTGAAAAAGTAGCCATAAAAGATATCAAGTTACGTACGTTCATTACAGAAAGCAATTCCCGGAATGACCTTGCCGCACATGTTTACGACATCACATACGGCTCCATCACTCCCGGCATAGACAACCTGGTCGTAATCGACGACAGCATTGTAAGGGGAACGACACTAAAACAAAGTATCATCAAAATCCTGGATCGCCTAAAACCGAAAAAAATCGTTATCGTATCTTCTTCGCCACAGATACGCTATCCCGACTGCTATGGCATCGACATGTCCCGGATGGATGAGTTTATCGCATTCAAAGCGGCGATCGCTCTTCTGAAAGAACGAAATATGCAATACATAATCGATGAAGTGTATAATAAATCCAAAGCACAACAAAACAATCCGAAAGAAGAAATCGTCAATTATGTAAAAAAAATCTATGCCCCATTTACTGATACGGAAATAGCACAGAAAATAGCGGAACTTCTTACCCCTGCCGAAGTAAAGAGCAAAATCGAGATCGTTTATCAAACCCTTGATGGCCTTTATGCTGCCTGTCCGAATCATCCGGGAGATTGGTACTTCTCTGGGAACTATCCCACTCCGGGAGGAAACCGGTTCGTCAACAACGCATTTATCAATTATATAGAAGGAGCCAATCGAAATTAAAAATCCGTATTCAACAATCCACTTAAAAAAGAGTTCTGTTTGATTATCTCTATGCAGGAGTAACCCTGCCGTTTCCGGCATTCTACATATCAGATCTCTCATACCGGGTATACCCGACAACAAAATAAAAAGAAAAAGAATGATTTTCATTATAGGAATAGTACCTTTACGAAAAATAGCAGGATAATTTAATACCACAGATTATGAAAGAGAAAATCACTGCATGGCTATCCTTATTAAAGAAAGCTACCAGACGTAGTCCGGTAGAAGTAATACTCGCCTTTTTTTTCAGTATTCTCGGGTGTATGAATTACGAAGCCGATTTTCCGGATACCCGGCACTTGCTCTATTGGTTTCCGGCATTATTTCTCTTCAGCTACACATTAAACCAGCTCACCTTTCAGAAACGCCTGAGAGTATTCTATTATCTCTCTGTTTTCCTTCTCATCCCTTTTATCTGGATAAAAGCCGGAATACACTCCGCTACCTACTGGGTAACACAGGCTATGGCATTATTGATCTACCTTATCAGCGGTTGGAAAAAAGACAATAATACTTTTGCAAAACAAGGAATACACTTTACGGGAGCTGTTATATCGGCATGGCTGCTATCTGTCGTAGCCTGGTTGTTATCCCTCTCCATATACTTTTCCATTAGCTACATCTTTGAAATATGGAAAGATCAGGAAAACCGTTTCTGGACTTATTCCGGTTACTGGATATTTATGGGTATGCAACCTTTACTTTTTCTTGCCTTCAATCAGGAGCACGATAGAAAAACGGAAAGCGGGAAAACATTCAACATACTGCTCAACTACGTATTATCCCCCGCCTTGTTGATTTACGCTGTAATTCTTTACCTCTACTTCATTAAAATCGTCATACTCTGGTCTTTGCCGAAAGGAGCCGTGGCCTATATCGTTGTAAGCTTTACCTCCGCGACTTTTATACTTAAGGGTTGCCAGTACTTCCTGAACAAGCATTTCTACAACTGGTTTTATAATCATGCAAGCATAGCCGTATTACCGGCACTTGTTATGTACTGGGTCGGTTCCTTTTACCGCATCGGCCAATACGGTTTCACGGAACCCCGTGTATATCTTGTCGTGGTAGGCCTTATCCTGACTTTCACTGCCCTTTTGTTTTTTTCCCAACGCTATGGACGCTACCTCTACGCAGCCTGCGTTGCTTTCGTTCTGCTCTTTATTGTGACCTATATACCGGGAATTACGGCAAAAAACATAGAAATTATCTCTCAAAAAAACCGGGATAACTATCCACCGAAAGAAGAAGTAACAGAAATAAAGAAATACAAAGAAATCGAAAGCATAGAACCGGTTTCCGTAGACGGATTTAACTCTATTGCCCCAGTTGTATCGTACTCCTCCGGCTCCGGTTTATGGACGACTCAGCAGGACAGTGTATTTTACCTCTATAGCGGCTCCGACAGCATTCTTTTCAAAGAACGGACAGACTCCCTTTACATCAGACAACTGGCAAAAGCAGGCCTGACACTTAACGACTCTGTTCCGGAATCCGCTTATCCGAAAATTCTTCAGGTCGAAACCGGATCAGGACTATTAGTGCTCAGGAGAATAGCACTATACGGACAATCGGTTTCATACATCGAACCGGCTTATTTTCTGGAACGGAAATAACCGGGAAAACGGCCATTTCTATACACAATTTCCCACGAATATGCAAAACGGAAATACAAATATCCGTTATAACTCTTTATTTCAGTCAGACTGAGACGAACCGGAAACCCCTTCTTACTAAAAAAATAAAACACTGCACTTTATGGAGTGACAGGTTTCGTTTTTATCCGATTTTCTTATTTTTGTAACTTATCTAACCCTATAAGACTATAAAGCCATGAAATTTCTTTACTCTTTCGCTTCACTATTTCTTTTTTCTTTCTGCCTGATAGCAGAAACCACTTACGATGTTGCAGCATATATATGGCCGGCCTATCAACCGGCACAGCGATTTAACGAAATCGGCGTATTTCCGGATGGAAAAGGAGAATGGGAAGCAATTTATAAAGCAAAGCCTAAATACGAAGGACACCAGTTACCCAATATACCGTTGTGGGGATATGAAAATGAAGCCGATCCGAAAGTAATGGAAAAGAAAATCTCCAATGCTCTGAAATATGGCGTAAACACCTTTATTTACGACTGGTATTGGTACGACGGACGTCCTTTTCTGGAAGACGGATTAAACAACGGTTTCCTGAAAGCAAAAAATAACAGGAAAATGAAATTCTATCTGATGTGGGCCAACCATGACCACAACAGTTACCTCGATCCCTCGAACCCGGACAAATCAAAAGTATATTGGCAGGGAGAAGTCGATCGTTCCACTTTCGAACATATGACAGAGCATATCATCAACGACTTTTTTAAACAACCCAATTATTACAAAATCGACGGCAAGCCGGTATTCGCCATTTATGAACTATCCACGTTTATCAACGGCTTGGGAGGAATGGAGCAGGCAATGAATGCCCTGGACTATTTCCGGGAAAAAACGCGGGAAGCCGGATTTCCGGGATTGCACCTGCAGGGCATTTTATGGGGCGCCTTCCCTTCTTCCATTCCAAACACTCCCGGAGACAAAACCCCGACGCAAAATGAGACGGCATTACAGCTAGGCCTCAATAGCCTGACAAACTATCAGTGGTGCCACTATGTCCCGATGGAACAAAGACAAGACTATAAAGAATGGGGCGATAAAGGAGTTGCCGAATGGAACCGTTTCGATCAGCAGTTCGACATTCCGTTCTTCCCCCAAGTCTCCGTCAGTTGGGATCCCAATCCACGCTACCCCGTCGGTGAACAAAACCATATTTACAATGCCACACCGAAACAGTTCGAAGAATACCTGAAAGCAGCAAAAAAATATGCTGACGAACATCCGCAGCAGCCGCCCCTTATAACGATCAATGCTTGGAATGAATGGGCTGAAGGAAGTTATCTGGAACCGGATAAACGAAACGGATACGAATATCTGAAAGCGATACAACGCGTTTTCAAAAAATAAAATCCGAAAACAAGACCGCAATACAAAACCAACCCGGCAAACAGCTATGAACATCTCTCATTTTACAATCTCTTTCGTTTTATCGTCTTTTATATATACGGCTGCTCTCTGTGCCCAACAACCCGACTACATTAACCGTTGTACTGACCATCCTGAATTCCGGAATGTGACCATAATGGCATCGGAGTCCGTTATGAACGGTATCTTTACTATTCCCGGAACAGAACAAACCATCGCCGGACTACCTCCTTTCCAGCGTGTCGCGCTTACAGTGCATCCTACCCCGGAATCGAATATCCGGATCGAAGTATGGATGCCGGAACAGGGTTGGAACGGACGGTTTCTCGGTACAGGTAATGGCGGTGGAGCGGGAAGCATCAGTTACGGTATAATGGCAGCCGGATTAAAAAGAGGATTTGCTGTCGCCAATACGGATATGGGAACTTCACCCTATGCAAATTATGTAATAGAATATCCTGAACGCTGGAAAGATTTCGGACATCGGGCGACACATGAAATGACAGTAAAAGCTAAAAACGTTATAACCGAGTACTACGGACAGTCTCCGCGTTATTCCTATTTTTTCGGATGCTCGACGGGAGGACAGCAAGCTCTTTCCGAGGCACAGAGATACCCGGAAGACTATGACGGAATTATTGCTGGTGCACCGGCAAACAACCGGACACATCTGCATACCGGATTCTTGTGGAACTATAAAGTTACAAATACCGAACCCGGATGTAAGTTCTCACCTGAAGAGCTCCGGTTAATTACTGAAACCATCATAAAAGTAAATGCAGGAAAAGACGGAGGAGCTCCGGGGGATAATTTCCTGACCGATCCCAGGCTTGCCAAATTCGATTTCGATTGCCTTGACACGCTACTGACCAGAAAACAGATCGAAACACTGAAGAAAATTTTCTCAGGTCCTATTAACCCCACTACCGGAGAACAGATTTATACTTCCTTCCCTCTTGGCAGTGAAAGTCAGCCGATGGGATTAGCATATCAGCAGGATAAATCCGTCACCGAAGGGCAATTTTACCAATTCCTCTGGTTATGGGGAAATGACTTCGATTATACCGAATTCGATTTCGATAAAGACATGGAACTGGTCGATTCTAAACTGGCTTCTGTTCTCAATGCCAATAACCCCGATCTGAGAGCTTTCGTTAAAAGAGGAGGGAAAATGATCATGTATACAGGAACTTGCGATCCAATCGTTCCGTTTCAGGATGCTATACACTATTATGAACGTGTAACAAAAGAAATGGGAGGACTTAAAAATACACAAAAATTTTTCCGTTATTTTCTTGTGCCGGGGATGGCTCATTGCGGTAATGGTCCGGGACTAAACGAATTCGGACAATTTCTTTCGGGCAATGTACCGGAAGACAGGGAACACGATCTGATGACAGCTCTGATAAGCTGGGTAGAACAAGACAAGGCACCCGAAAAACTTATAGCCACCAGTTTCAATGAAGGTGAGCCGCAGAAAGGCATCCGCCTGCGCCGCCCGATCTTTCCGTACCCAGCTTTTCCGCATTACAAAGGCGGCGACCCTGCACAACCCTCCAGTTTCAAAGCTGTGGTACACAAAAGAGGAAATGTGCCTGTCCCTGCCGGACGATACCTGGAATAAGCAGTTATAAAGTCTTACAGAAATCATACCATCAGAAATCTCCGGCTAATATTAATTTATTAGCCGGAGATTTTTGCTTCCGGTACAGTGCTGCAATACCTGAAACGGGACAGGTAACTAAAAAATTCGACCCTGTTTGTAAAACGGGACAAAACAAGCACAGTCTTACAGATAAAACCAAAAAGAAACAATAACATCAAAACAACAACCAAAATATCATAAATAATAAAAACAAAATACCATATTGTCGTTTTTATAATTATATTTACGACATAAATAACACTAAACGTAATAACTATGTGTGGTATAGCATGTATTTTTGACCTGAAAAAAGACGCTGAAAGCTTGAGGCCGAAAGCGCTTGAAATGGCGAAAAGGATTCGCCACCGTGGTCCGGACTGGTCTGGCATTTATTGCGGAAACAAAGCAATTCTTGCCCATGAACGGTTATCAATCGTCGATCCGGAGTCCGGAGGACAACCGTTAAAAAGTAAAGACGGAAAATTAATATTGGCTGTAAACGGGGAAATATATAATCACCGGAGCATACGAAACAAAATGAAGCATGAATACGAATTCTTAACCGGTTCCGACTGTGAAGTCATTCTGGCTCTCTACAAAAAGAAAGGAATCGACTTTCTCGAAGATATCAACGGCATTTTTGCTTTCGCCCTTTACGATGAAGAAAACGATAGTTATCTGATAGCCCGCGATCCGGTCGGTGTTATACCGTTATATATAGGATGGGATGAAGACGATACCCTCTATGTTGCTTCTGAGCTGAAAGCCCTTGAAGGCTTTTGCGAAAAAATAGAAACATTCTTGCCGGGACATTATTTATACAGCAAGGAAGGCCGAAATTTGAAAAAATGGTATAAAAGAGATTGGTGTGAATACGAAACCGTAAAAGAAAATAAGGCAGATATAAACACACTGCGGGAAGCACTTGAAGCCGCCGTACAACGGCAACTCATGTCAGATGTTCCTTACGGCGTACTGCTCTCAGGCGGTCTCGACTCGTCTGTCATATCGGCCATTGCAAAAAAGTATGCGGCAAAAAGAATCGAAACGGACAATAAAAAAGACGCATGGTGGCCGCAACTGCACTCTTTCGCCATTGGCTTGAAGGGCTCTCCCGATCTCACGGCGGCACGGAAAGTTGCCGACTACATAGGCACGATACACCACGAAATACATTATACGATTCAGGAAGGTCTGGATGCCTTACGTGACGTGATTTACTATATCGAGACATACGATGTAACCACAGTACGCGCCTCCACCCCTATGTATCTGCTTGCCCGGGTAATCAAATCGATGGGAATAAAAATGGTTCTGTCGGGAGAAGGAGCCGACGAAATATTCGGAGGGTATCTCTATTTTCATAAAGCGCCCGATGCGAAAGCCTTTCATGAAGAAACGATTAGGAAACTGGGGAAATTACACCTTTACGACTGCCTGAGAGCAAATAAATCGCTTGCGGCATGGGGTGTCGAAGGACGTGTTCCCTTTCTGGACAAAGTGTTTCTGGATGTCGCAATGCGGCTGAATCCGGATGCAAAAATGGCAAAAGAGGGTAAAATAGAAAAATGGATACTGAGGAAAGCATTCGAAGATATGTTGCCGGAAAATGTGGTATGGAGACAGAAAGAACAATTTTCAGACGGTGTGGGATACGGATGGATCGACACATTGAAACAGATTGCCGAAGAAAGCGTTTCGGACGAAGAAATGGCACACGCCGCCGAACGGTTCCCCTTCAACCCTCCGCTGAACAAGGAAGAATACCGCTATCGCTGCATTTTTGAAGAGCATTTCCCCTCGCAGGCAGCGGCAAAAACAGTCCCCTCCGTGCCGTCCATCGCATGCAGTACTGCCGAAGCATTGGCGTGGGACGCATCGTTTAAAAACATAAACGAACCTTCGGGACGCGCAGTAAAGAGCGTCCATCAATTCGGGAAATAAATACGATTAAAAGGTAAAAGCGAATATACAAACCATCCGCTTTTACCTTTTATCATATAAATCCGGTTCCCTCTAAATTTCGAATAATAAATCAGGATAAAATAGACCTGCCAAAAAAAGTCCGGGCACACATCTTAAAACCGATGGAGTGTCCGGACTTATAAATTTTACCAACGTATATTACTCATCTATAAAGTCAATCGTCTCTTCCCCGATAATGGTACGGAGCGTATTTTTCAACTTCACGTACTGGATAAACAGGTCATGTTCGGCAATATGCTCGTTATCATGCATCGGACTCTTGAAATAGAACGACAACCATGACTGTATTCCCTTAAATCCGCAACGCTGAGACAAATCGGTAAAGAGAACGAGATCGAGGCAAAGAGGAGCGGCAAGGATTGAATCACGGCAAAGGAAATCCACTTTCAATTGCATCGGATAACCCATCCAGCCGAATATATCGATATTATCCCATCCCTCCTTATTGTCTTTACGGGGAGGATAGTAATTGATACGTACCTTATGATAAACATTACCGTAAAGCTCAGGATAAAGTTCTGGTTGAAGAATATTATGGATTACAGAAAGTTTGCTCTCTTCCTTCGTCTTGAATGATGCGGGATCGTCAAGAACTTCACCGTCACGGTTTCCGAGAATATTGGTAGAGAACCAGCCGCTCAGTCCCAACATACGTGTTTTCAACATAGGAGAAAGAACCGTCTTCATCATCGTCTGGCCGGTCTTAAAGTCTTTGCCGCAAATAGGCACGTTCATTTTATCAGCCAGTTCCCACATAGCAGGCATATCAACCGTAAGGTTAGGTGCACCGTTGATAAAGGGAACACCTTCCGACAATGCAGCATAAGCGTAACACATAGACGGTGCAATCTTATCACTGTTGCTCTTCATTGCCGCCTCCAACTTCGCCAAGCTTTGATGCTCTTCGCCAAGCGGAAGGAAAATTTCAGTACTTGCACACCAGATAACAACCAGACGGTCGCATCCGTTTTCTGCCTTAAAATTACGGATATCCTGACGAATCTGTTCTGCCAGTTCCCAACGGTTTGCCGCTTTTTTCACCCAGGTACCGTGCAGACGTTTTACATATTCCTGATCAAAGGCCGCCTTCATAGGCTTGATAGCCATCAGCTCATCCTTAACCTTATCTATATCTTCAACGGTCAGTACTTCGGCATGACGGGCTGCTTCATAGACATTTTCTTCAAAAATATCCCAGCCGCCAAATACAAGGCTGTCCAGCTGAGCCAAAGGAACTACATCCTTTATCTTCGGAAAACGGTTCTCATTACGCTTTCCTAAACGAATGGTTGCCAACTGAGTTATTGAACCGATAGGTTGTCCTACCCCCTTGCGAACAGCTAAGGTTCCGGTAATAAATGTTGAAGCAACAGCTCCTCCTACTCCGACTACAAGAACACCGAGTTTTCCCCCGGCTTCTTTTACTTCAATTTTTTTCATAGTCCAATTATCCTTCCTTATTATTAAACTTCGGCTGAAGACTAACCTTACAGTCGCTTATATATCAAAAACTTCTTTTAATTGCACGAAATCAGTAATAATCGTGTTTGCCACGCAAACATCGACTTTTTCTTCCCATCCGGCTCCTCTTAACCATACGGTCTTACATCCTATCTGTGAAGCAGAATAAATATCTTTTGAAAAAGAATCACCTATCACCACAACTTCAGAAGGTTGTAAACCGAGCCGCTGCACCCCAAGGGCAAAAATTGCAGGGTCCGGTTTTCTTATCCCGACAACTGATGATTCCACGATAGAATCGAAACAGTCAAACAAACAAAAGTCCTTTAGCACACTGGATACATTTCCGTAAAAATTAGAAACCAGCACCAAAGGATATCTTTTATGTATATTTTGCAATAAAGGACGAGCACGGTCGACCGATTGCTTCGCAAATAAATAACATTTTTCAGAGATTCGCAAAATTTGAGGCAAATAATCCGCCGGGATCAGAAATTTATTTTCAACCAGCCATTTAAATTGTATCTCAAACTTAAAATGAAGCACATCCAGAAATGTATGCTCCGGTCTGATTATAGGATTAAGGGCCAATGTTCTTTCTCCGTGTATATAAGCCTGCTTATATTCCTCTTTCGATACCGGAAAACCAAGCGAGTCGAAAGCCCCCCAGAGCACTTCGAACCAATGCACACCGTTACTGTCTATCGTTCCCCCGTAATCGAATACGACACCTTTTATATCTTTCAAACCTCCCATTTTTTCTCTATTTCATTTTCGACTGCCGGAACAACTATCTGATTCTCCTGTATAGCCTGTGTCACCGAAGTACGTTCGACCTTCATTATAAGCATACCGATTGCAATCCATATAAATTCACGGATACGGGTCATCATACTCACGAACAACCCCAAACCTGCCGAAAGAGACAAAGCCTTTAGAGCCAGCATAAATCCCCCTTCGCGCGTTCCGAGCTGCAACGGCGAAAAGAAAAAGATATTGGCAAAAAGCGAAGAAAACGCCACGGACAATACACACTGCAGAAATGTAAGATGCTCACCTGCAAACCACACGATAAGGAAAATCTCAAGGCAGGCAAACACACGTGCAACCAGCTCGATCAGCAAAGGCATATAAAAGCGTAATTTACTTTCTTTGTGCAGGCGCGATATCTGGTTATCGATAATCTCAATAGTCTCGATATGTTTAGCCGTAAAACCGGCAATTCGTCTCCCCAGCAACGGCATACGCGAAAGAATACCTAAAGAAGAAAGTACCATTCCCTTCGTACAGGCTTTTATAAAAAGAAATGTAATCACGCTGCACAAAACGAACGTTGCACCCAAAACATAAGCTAAGGTATTATCCATCGGCAAAATCCATATAGCCAGGAAAACAGACGTCACCCAGAAAAGTATATGCGAAAAAATATGCATCATCGAATACAAAATCACGGAAGCTGTAGCCTTTCCGGTACCGACAAAGCGCCTCAGTTCGATCACCCGGTAAGGTTCTCCTCCCATAAGGCCCACGGGTGTCGTATAATTTATGGCATAACCCGTTATAGTCAGCTTTAATATATAAAGAAATGGCAGCCGTTTTCTGATCTGCTTATTCTCGCATATAATCATATACCACGCCACTGCATTTAGAACATAAGTTACCAACCAGATAAAGAGAATAAAAAGAAATCCCCACCCTATCGACTTCAGGTTATGCATAATTTCATCCAGACCAAAGCTCCGTACCATGATTACAAGTGCCACGATACCGACGACCCAGAAGATATTCTTCATTATTTTGGATTTACTGGGCTTGTTCATTTTCCAGTTTACATATTAAATTATTGCAAATAATGCGGTACTTATAAAGCATATATACCAGCAAAACATTCAGCACGGTTAGTTCAAATACAAAGTAAGCCCACGGAATATTAAACAATAAAGAAAGGAAAAGAACGATCGTTCTCGTATTGAAAGAAAGAATATTCGTGTATTTAAGCAGCGGAAGGCTCCTTTCCCGGAACTCTTCCCTCAACCACATAGGAAGACTATCGTCGGGAAAGCGCTGTTTCAGTATTTCCAACAACCGTTGCAAAACCGGGGTAAAACGTTCCTGTCCTCTCGTATATGCCAGATAAAAAAAGTCGAAAAGTTTATAGATAAGATCTCTCCGGAAAGTAAGTTTCCGGTAACGCGTTTCGATATTTCTCGATGTCTCCAGCTCACTTCCTTCTCTTCCTTTCAAAAAATAGAGGTGAAGATTTCTGAAATAATCGCCCATCGAAGCTTGTTTGGCATGACAGTAACCTGCTGCAGCACCCAGAATCCAGATATTCACACCCCATTCGGGTGTCATACGGAGTACAAGAGACACATAAATCGTAATAAACCAGATATCGCCGCACAAGCCGTCTAAAAGTCTTCCGAGACGGGTTTTAATTCCGGTCATGCGCGCCAACTGCCCGTCTGCGCTATCATAGGTATTCGCCCATATAAGCAGCAACATACCCGCTATGTTTATGTATATATTGCTGAAATAAAAGCACACCGCCGCCGCAACCCCCAGAATAATACCCATCCAGGTTACAGCATTAGGAGTAATTCCAAGCCGCTGGAAAAAAAGTGCCCAGCAATAACCGACAGGGCGGTAAAACCAGATATCTATTGTTTCTTCGGTATCTCTTGATTTAAGTGACGCTTCGTAATTGTTCGTATTAATTATCCGTTCCATTCATCAAATTGCTAACAGAGCGGCCGCCTGTTGTTTTTTCGCAGCCGCATAGATCATTCCGGCTATACTCGCTGCTGCCCGGTCACGGCAGGGAGCAAAGCTCGGCCAGTCATTAAAATCTATTATTTTTATGCACTTGTCGTGTTCATCTATTACACAATCGCCTCCGTAAATACGCACACCCAGCACCTGCGCAGCCTGACTGCATATTTTCTTCAGGTCCTGAGGATCGAAGTGAATTCCTTTGGGCGTTCCGTTTATCTTCTCCAATCCGAATTTGCTGTGATTGTAGTCCCCCGGATAGAACCAATGGAAAAAATCCGTATCGAGCACACCGTAAAATTTCACGAGATCACCTTGCAAATGCTCATTGATTACGGCCGTCTTAATCCCTCTCGAAGCATATTCACGAAGCACACTTTTGGCCTCCTCGATATTCCGTACAAAAGAGACATCGCTTCTTTGCATAGCCTGAAAATCCCCTCGTTTAATCCAGAACTCCGATTTTCCCAGCAACTGCATATCATGCGTAGGATCGGTAGTCGTTTTCTCAATCAAACTTTCTGGATGAGGCACACGGTTGGAAAGCAACAGTTTCGTCATCTTTTCACGCGTACAATTCTCAATGCCATAACCGGAATTCAATATCAACCGTCCGCTATCTTCCAAACGTTGCAGTTTACGGACAGTATGCCAGTCACGTGCCATATTGAATACAACAGGCTGATCTATATCATTATTTACGAATTCCTTCTCGGTATATTCGATAACCTCACATCCCAACTCCCTCAGTTCATCGGCTGTCGATGAAAAGATATAGGCATCGTTATCGATGTGATTCGGTGAAAACCGGCTATCCCTTCTAACCCCTGCTATTCTTAAATTTCTCATACCACCCTGATCTTCTTATATATTATAATTGCAGGAATTGTTCCGCTTTTTTAATATCTGCTGCATGATCAATATCCATGATTTTACAAAAGTTCCAGGCTTTCAATTTATTGCCGTCTTCCAACAGTGCACGCTGATAATTACGCATTCGCGACACACCGTTTTCCATACAGGCATTGAGGGTATCGAGAGCCTTCCCTCCGAGACAATAAATCCCGCCCGACACGTAACAGCAATCACCGTCATTATTATCCAGAAACGCAGTAATCTCGTCGTTCCCGTTCGTTTTCACCCACAACGGCTTTTCATCGTCTACAAACGAAGTTACCCCCATGACACCGTCATAATTTTCCGTTTCGGCAACAAACCGAATAAAACGGCCGAACTCCTCCGGCATAAAGATCGTATCCACGGTAGTCAGGCAAAAAGGCTGACCCTCTATCACGTCGCTCAATGCATGAAAACTGTGCATCGAGCTAGGGGTAGATTTCACGATCAGATGTAAAGGAACAGGCAATTCCCATTTCGCAATATGTTCCTGCACCTCTCTCATCTCCCGGTTTACGATAATACTGATCGACAAAGCATTATTTTCCAGAAAAATACGCACCAGGCGATCAATCATCGCCTCGCCGTTCAGCTTTACCAAAGGTTTCGGCTCCCGTACACCCTCCTGTTGCAACCGGGAACCCTCTCCCGCCGCTATTATCGCATAATGCATAACGATTACATTTCTTCGTCTTTCGAGAGGTCTAACTTCTCATTATCGTTGCCTCTGTCATAAAATTGTTTTCTCAACGGATGCGCATTCGCCTCCTCATATCTTAAACGGTTTCTGTACACATCAATCGCAGTAAAAACAGCCTGTCTGAACGATTCGGCAGAAGCTTTGTTCTGACCGGCTATATCATATGCCGAACCATGAGCCGGCGAGGTACGTACAAAAGGTAGGCCTGCGGTAAAATTCACCCCCTCCTCCATTGCTATTGTTTTGAAAGGAGCCAACCCCTGGTCATGATACATTGCTAACACCCCGTCATATGCCTCATAACCGGAAGAACCGAAAAATCCATCCGCTGGATACGGTCCGAAAACAAGGATTCCGCTCTCCTGTATCTGCTTGAGAGCAGGGATAATAATATCCTGTTCCTCGCTACCGAGCAAACCTCCGTCACCTGCATGCGGATTAAGGGATAACACGGCAATACGTGGACGCACTACTCCGAAATCCTGTTTTAGAGAATTATTCAGTAATGTAACCTTCTCCTTTATATTCTTTGCCGTCACCTCATGTGCCACATCAGAAAGAGGTATATGTCCGGTAAGAAGCGCCACCCGTAAATTGTCCTTCAAAAGAATCATCAGCGATTTATGCTCATCGCCGGCACACTTTTCCAGGTACTCCGTATGTCCCGGAAAATGAAAATTCTCATTTTGTATAGTATTCTTATTGATAGGTGCCGTCACAAGGACGTCAATTTCACCTCTCTTAAGGTCTGCCATGGCAGCTTCAAGAGCAAGAAATGCCGCCTGTCCGGCTTCGGTAGACGGGGTAGCTATTTCTACACGTACGTCTTCATTGATACAATTCAGTATATTCACCTGTCCCGGTTTCACCTCCTGTATTCCCGCAATCTGGTTCATCATTATTTGCGGAAGTTCCATCACCTTACGGTGATAAGCTGCAATTTTGGACGATCCGTAAATTACAGGCGTACAGAGATCAACCATCCGCTCGTCGGCAAAACATTTCAATATTACTTCGTATCCTATTCCGTTGATATCCCCGTGGGTAATACCAACCCTGATCTTATTATCCTCCATTCTGATCTTACTATCTATTTCTCTTTCTCCTCGGCAATAGGAAGTTCGATCGTGTCGGAACTTCCGAATTCTCCGGGAAGCTTAAGGGTATATAATGAGGCTTCAGTAACCTCCAGTAAATTTCTTTTCTTTTTTTCAGGGGCAAATACAAACACTTCTGCTACGATTACGCGCTGATTCGTCTCGTCCAGACGAGCATGACTGACAAAAGGTCCGCCCATCATATCTTTCTCCATACGCCATAAGCCCCGCAACTCTCCGCAATAAGATTGCATCACGGATATAGGAGTATAAAGAGGTTCTACCCGTTTTTCGGTAGTCATATAAGAACCGTCAAAAGCTCCCTGTATATTGATCTTCATTACGGAATCTCTCTTTGCCACAAGATAATCACGGGTAAATGTGTTTAAATCAGTATAAGGGAAAGAATAAACGACAATATCCTTACGTCCGGCGCCCGCATCATTCGATGCCCAGAAAAACTGCTCGCCGGTTTTATATTTGTTTATATCATTCGGAATACGTAGTTCTACGCCAAAAGTATCTTTTATCATTCTCTCCGCATCAGCATTATATTTCTCCTGCAACAAAGCTACTCCGCGACGAATCTCCACATCATTGAAAAATTTCACAATCCGGTCAGCATTCGTCTCTACAAAAAGCTGGAAAGCTGCTTCGTCAGGAGCCTGTATCTTCAAAACAGCTTGATTTGCTGCCCACACATCAGGTGAGTACGAAAATTTCGGAGCCGAATATATCTCCGAAATATCAGCAATCACGATATTTCGCACCATCTTCAGCATCGAATCGAAAGTCTCTGTAGGAGAATAAGATATATCAAAAGAAGGTTCTGCCTGAGGCAGCCCCGGCACCTGTGTTGTCAGCGCCTCATAAAGAGCTCTTCCGGCCGGTTTCTCCCATTGTGCCTGGTTCATTACCACCAACACCTCATACGGTTTGCCCGACGAACCGAATTTTACCGGCGCTCCGCCTCCACATGAAGAGAGCAATAACAGCGCCATGCCAAATAAAAATAATAACGGTTTTCTTTTCATTGTTATTTTTACATTTAGTTGCAAATATACAAACTTTACTACTGACTAAACGCTATTTCTTTAAAGTTTGTTCTATTTTTGAAGTAGATAACATTCCGCATGCTGCTAAAATATCTTCTCCCCTTGAAGCCCTTATGGTACAAATTATACCCTTCTCATTCAGTATATCCCGGAAACGTGTCATACGGGACATCTGTGTCCCTTGAAGAGAAACGCCCGGAATAGCATGGAAACGAATCAGGTTAACCCGGCACATAAGCCCCTGCAACCAGCGTGCAAGCTCTTCCGCATCCTTATCCGTATCGTTCACTCCGTCGAAAAGAATATATTCGAACGACAGGCGACGCTGACCTGAGAAATCATAATTCCGCAGCTCATCCAGTAACTTTTTAAATGGATAAGGCCTTTCTACCGGCATAAGTGTCCGTCTTATTTCAGAAGTCGGGGCATGAAGACTTACTGCCAGATGACAATCAGATTCCCGAAGAAAACGAAGAACGCCGGATGTAATACCGATCGTCGATACGGTAATACGCCGCGGACTCCAGGCATATCCGTAAGACGAAGTAATGATCTCCAGTGCTTTTAACAGTTCATCAAGATTATCCATAGGTTCTCCCATCCCCATAAACACCAGATTTGTAAGCTGTGGGAATTCTGGAACGGACTGTATCTGGTTAAGGATCTCCCCCGAAGTAAGATTTCCGGAGAATCCCTGCTTACCCGTCATACAAAAAAGACAATTCATCTTACAACCGACCTGCGATGAAACACAAAGAGTAACCCGTTCCTTATCAGGAATCGCCACAGCCTCGACATAACCTTTTCCATCTGCACGGAAAAGATATTTCTTTGTCCCATCAGAAGAAGCTACACTTTCAACCGGTTGAGCCGTACCGATTTCATAGAATTGCTGCATCTCCTGCCGCTTTACGGCAGGAATATTCGTCATTTGTCCTATGTCGGTGACACTCTTTTTATAAAGCCAGTCTGCCATCTGCTTTGCAGCAAAAGGCTTAAGCTGCATCTTTTCGGCTACCAACGTCAATTCAGCAAGCGTCTTTCCAAATAATCGTTCTCTCTCCATCGTTAAAAAAATCCGAACCTAACCAAATCTCAAATTACCCTCCGGAAACAATGCCTAAAACACTTGTCCTTCGTCATATTTGTTCCGGTAATCAGCCAACCCGGCCTCTTACAATGAAACTTTAATGGTTTCATCCCCGATCCGGATAAGATAGAACGCATTCGGATTGAGATTCCAGCGATTTTCACCGCTATACAATGTCTTTGTCTCTATCAACTGGCCATTCGCATTATAAATCTGCGCTTGCCGCGGTTCATCCCTATCCCAACGGATTACCACAGCTCCGCTTTCAACACGCCATACAATGGAAGATAAATCGTCAATCTGCGTATAATCAGACAAACCGGTATAAAACAACCCGTCGAATGATCCGTTCGTTATTCCCAACGGATCGAGCCAGGGCGCTAATTGCGTTTCGGGTGATTCATCGAAATAATTCCAGTGAATATCGAAGCGTCCGAAATAATCGGGTGCGTCCTTCGGATTCGGATCAGCACAAGTCGATGCACCCCCTGTCAAAGTTCCTATGATCCGTTTATTGGCATTAAAAAGAGGCGAGCCCGAAGAACCCGGTGCCGTACTGCCATAACCATTCGGCGTACGGCTCCATGTCACCCCCCAGTAACCGTACGACAATCCGCAGAAAACACCATCTTCAAATTTTGCACAGGGATACTGCACAGGAGAAACTCGTGTCGAATAAGTAGATATACGCTTAAACTGTCTCCGTTTCAAATTGACCTCAGCCGGATGATGTATGCACACACCCGATGTACTTTGCGTTGCCGTATAATCCCATCCGTTCCAGTAAAGGTTCCAGTTGTCCGGCGGCGTTTCAGAAATCTTCAGCAAAAGCATATCAGACCCACCATTGTAAGAACTGTAAGCAATTCGTTTACAACCGCTCAGTTTCTTGTTCCCTAACGATATATCACCGTTATCGCAACCACTCTCTTCAAAGTCAAAGACAAAATACGACTTAGCCTTATCGGTATCCGAAGTAGCCCCTCCACAATGATAGGCAGTTAAAAAATAAGGCGTTCCGTCCTGCCGGGTATTATTAACCAGACTTCCGGAGCAAACATACCATTCTCCATTTTGAAC
This sequence comes from Bacteroidales bacterium, assembly GCA_029007825.1. Lineage (GTDB taxonomy): Bacteria > Bacteroidota > Bacteroidia > Bacteroidales > JAQXIO01 > JAQXIO01. The sequence goes on from JAQXIO010000038.1 coordinate 26,098, forward strand.
AAATGTCATTTGAGCCACACCCCGTTTCGCATTCTGCCATCCGTCACCCTCAGGCGAACAGTTAACACTGACGAAACAAGAATCGCTGTATGGAGAAGACGACCTGCCGGACAAACGGTTCTGATGATCGCCATAAATATATATAAGCTCACTTATTACCAGTTCCGTGTCGAAACTCTGGGGATTCCGCATATTCAGTTCCACAGTAATGGTTTCTCCCTTTACCGGAACCACGGTCAGTATTCCCGAAGAATTATTATTGTCCCGCGTAAACGCACCAGAGACCTGGCTCTTATCACCGTTATAGACATACAATTCCGACCCTTCCGCAAGATGGTATTCCGAAAAGACCACACCGATCGCCTTCGCACCGGGTGAAGAGAAAACAACACGCCATACAAGGTCGCCATTAGGCAATTGTTCCCAGCTTCCGCATTCTGTAATCGACTTGCCTACATTCAGCGAAACACCCACCTTCGGAGGCATTCCGTTCGGTTCATCTCCTGCCGTAGTCCTGAAAGAACGCGATTCGGACATCGGAAGATATATCACCGTAGTATCTTCGGGTTCGCTCATTATAAAATTATCCGATAACGGTGTACCCGGTTGTGATAATTGGCTAAACACCGGAAAAACCGCAAAGAGCAAAAGCATGGTTTCCGGCAAAAAATAAGTCAAAAGTTTTTTCATCAAATATTTTTTTCAGATTATTCTCCTAAAATATGCACCGTAGCAAACGGTGAAGTTTATCATTACAAAGGTAGAAATTCAAAAATAGAATTCGTACTTTCGCATATTATTTTTGAAAAAGGAACATACCATAAATGGAGATTGCAGCATTAGTTTCAGGCGGTGTAGATAGTTCGGTCGTAGTATATCGGTTAAAAGAAATGGGATATGACCCCACTATTTTCTATATCCGGATCGGCATGGAAGATAAAGACGGTTATATCGACTGTCCTGCTGAAGAAGATATAGAAATCACCTCTTACATAGCACGGAAATACGGTTGCCGCTTTGAAATCGTATCTTTACACGATGAATATTGGGAAAACGTAGTGAGTTACACGATTAACGCAGTAAAACGCGGCCTTACCCCCAATCCTGATATGATGTGCAACAAACTGATCAAATTCGGTTGCTTCGAAGAGAAATGGGGAAAAGATTTCGACTACATTGCGACAGGCCATTACGCAACGACTTCTGTTATAAACGATAAAGTATTCCTCTCAACGGCGAAAGATCATGTTAAAGACCAGACCTATTTTCTCGGTCAGGTAGATTATATGCAGGTTTCGAAACTGATGTTTCCCATCGGCAACCTGCTGAAAAGTGAAGTGCGCAGAATTGCAGCGGAACAAGCATTACCGAGTGCCCAACGTAAAGACAGTCAGGGTATCTGTTTCCTTGGAAAAATCAACTACAACGATTTTATCAAACGTTATCTCGGAGAACGCAAAGGTAAAATCATAGAACTTGAAACCGGAAAAATACTGGGCAAACACAACGGCTTCTGGTTCCATACCATCGGGCAGCGAAAAGGGCTCGGACTAAGTGGAGGACCGTGGTTCGTCGTAAAAAAAGACACACAACGCAACATTGTCTATGTATCGAACGGCTATAACCCCGAAACCCAGTATGGCACGGTAATTAATTTGCAGGGTTTCAACTTTATCACGCTCGACCCATGGGGAGATTTCGAAGGAGAAAAGGATATCGCATTTAAAATCCGGCATACACCCGAATTTACATTCGGAAAACTGGTAAAAATCGGCGATATCTACCGTATCTATTCCGATGAAAAGGTACAGGGAATTGCAGCGGGACAGTTCGGTGTCATATATGACCGCGAATGCCGCCTCTGTTACGGAAGCGGAATGATTATCGGACAGGAATAAAATCGCAGCCCTTTTTCCGGCAAATAAAAATTCCGATTATTTTACTAGAGAAACAAAAAGCCTGCCGGTACCGGCAGGCTTTCTTCACGTTGTAAGCCGTGAGTAAGGATTTATAAAAATTATAAGCGGTATAATGAGCTTATAGACTCATTGTTACACACGCGCTTAATCGCTTCTGCAAACATATCGGCAACAGAAAGGATATGTACTTTATTACATTTCTTCGAATAAGGAATACTATCCGTAAAGATAATTTCAGCAAGACCACTCTCATCTACCCTCGTAGAAGCAGGATCCGACATAACCGCATGGCTTGCAATTGCACGTACGGAATTGGCACCCTCTTTCAGCATAAGGTCTGCCGCTTTGGTTATAGTACCTGCAGTATCCACCATATCGTCTACCAAAAGAACGTCCATACCCTGAACATCCCCGATAATCTTCATTTCATCAACCTCATTGGCCTTTTTGCGTGATTTATAACAGATAACCATAGGGGCGCCTAAAAATTTGGCATAAGTACTCGCCCTTTTCGTTCCGCCCACATCAGGAGTCGCAATAACGAGATTCTTAAGCTTCAGTGATTTTATATAATCGAAAAATACGGTGGAAGCATACAGATGATCTACCGGCACATCGAAGAAACCTTGTATCTGGTCGGCATGAAGATCCATCGTTATAAGCCGGTTTATACCGGCTGTTCCGAGCAGGTCGGCGATCAGCTTCGCCCCGATAGAAACGCGAGGTTTGTCTTTTCTGTCCTGGCGCGCCCATCCGAAATAAGGAACTACAGCCACTATCGATTTTGCCGAAGCTCTTTTTGCCGCATCGATCATGAGCAACAACTCCATAATATTGTCGGAATTGGGAAAAGTTGACTGTACCAGAAATACATGGCTTCCACGGATCGATTCTTCATAAGATACGGAAAATTCACCGTCAGCAAAATACTGAATATTCATTTGGCCCAGTTCGCAGCCTAAACTCTTACAAATTTTCTCTGCAAGATAACGGGAGTTTGTTCCCGAAAACACTTTATAGGTAGACACCATAACAGAATATATGTTAAAACTATTTTGTCTTAATTCTGGTGCAAAAGTAGTGATTCTATTTACAAAAGACGAAGAGCTTTTACAAAAATATTACAACTTTTTTACACACCCGACCGATTATAGTTTTAATATACGTGCCCCGTACGGCCCTAAATCAAAAAATACACGGTGATCCGGCAGCAACGGAGACCACATCTTCTCTCCTGTCAGCAAGTCTGTCATTTCACAGTTATCACAAGCCTTTAACCCGGAACAATCGAAAGCATGAGCCGGCAGATTCACCCCTACCCTCACGGCATTGGCATCGAAATTGACACAGATAAGCAATACATCCTCCCCTTCATAACGCAGGTAAGCATATTGACGGTGCGGATTGAACTGGTCGTTATTCTGGTTTACGTACATCAGGTCGAAAAACTGGCCGGATGCTATTGCCGGCTGTGAAACGCAAAGATTCAACAGCTTTTTATAATAGCCGCGCAACCGCCTCTCTTCATCCGATAATTTCTCGTCGTTGAATTGCCCACCGTTTCTCCAGTTACGGACAGAGGCAACGCTCCAATAATCGAATATAGTCGTCCGTCCGTCCACGCCACTGAACCCCTCGTCATCCATGCCGCGCTCACCCAGTTCCTGACCATAATAAAGCATTACAGGATTGACATTCATAGTTGCAGACACAACCATTCCCGGTATTCCGGCTTTGCCATTATGAGCAAAAAAATCACTGGCAATACGCTGCTCATCATGGTTCTCCATGAAATTAAGCATATATGGCTGTATACCCTCTATACTCTTCCAGCATTCAGTTATATCCGAAGCAGACCGGTTGCAGCAAGTCACACCCCTTAATGTATCGTAAAGACCTACTTTATCATAGAGATAATCAAATTGTCCGGTTGAAAGAAATTCACGGTAACGTTGCGGATTATATATTTCTGCAATGAAAATAACTTCCGGCACATGCTCTTTCACCTTCGGAATCACCCACTCCCAGAACTCTACAGGCACCATTTCCGCCATATCGCAACGAAAACCGTCTACCCCCTTATCGACCCAATAAATAAGAATATCGTACATCTTGTTCCAAGTGTCCGGTATAGGATCGAACTCTTTTGTCCCTCCGTTCACGTAGTCCACTCCGTAATTGAGTTTTACCGTCTCATACCAATCCGAAAGCGAAGGGGAAGCATGAAACACATCGTTACCCGTTGCCTTTGCCGGATATTCGCTGTAACCGTTCACCGGATCGTCCGAAAGCAGAAATTGCGGGGAAAAACCCGATTGGGTAATATAATAAAAATTATTCTGGTTGCTGAATCCGATAGAAGTTTTATCTTCCTCCCCGAGATCCCTGACACCCGCAGGTTTCATATCCGAATAATACTCACGCGCCACATGATTAGGAACAAAATCAATAATAACTTTCAGCCCCTCACGATGTGTTCGGGTAAGCATCGCCTCGAATTCAGCCATCCGGTCGGGAACATTTTCCGCCAGATCCGGATCCACATCATAATAATCTTTAATGGCATAAGGAGAACCCGCATTACCTTTCACTACCGCCGGATGATCGGGACGAATGCCGAAACGCGTATAATCGGTCTTCGTAGCATGCTCGATCACACCTGTATACCAGATATGGGTTACGCCCAGTTCACTGATAGCTTTAAGTGCTTCATGCGTAAAATCGGAAAACTTCCCCGATCCGTTTTGTTGCAACGTACCGTTTTTTACACACGTATCATTGTCATTTCCGAAAAGACGGGGAAACACCTGATAAATAACAATTTTATTACTCTTTTCCATAGCACCTGATTTTATTGTTCCATGGTCTGGGACACACTGTTTTTTGCATCCGAATTATACTTTTTCCGCAATGCTTCTACCGTAGCATTGTAACCGAGATCGAAAAGCACATCGATATTTTCAAGATCGAACGTCTTGAACTCTCCGAACTCCCGGTTCTCCACCAACACATCGCAGAGCATTCGGTCTTTGAGAGTATTAGCCTTGAACATATAGTGATAAGAACGCTCGGCTATATGCAAAAGGGTTTGCTTATATTCCATAGGAATCAGAGGGCTCACATTCACGCCTATAACCGTTTCACACTCGTCGCGTATAACGGAAACAGGAAAATTCCGGAACAAACCTCCATCGACATAATGAATACCGCTGATTACAACCGGATTAAATATGAGAGGAATACTGCACGACGCCGTGATCACCTCGATAAGTGGCCCTTTGTCGAAATTAACGCTTTGTCCGTTATCTAAATCGGTCGCCACCGCTATAAGGGGAATTGCCAGTTCTTCGAAATGCTTGGCATGCAAGTGCGCTTTCAGAAACTTCCGGAATCCCTGACTGCTAAAGATACCTACCCGGGGCATCTGGAATTCAGCGAACGATTTAAACTCCTTACCCTTGAAAAGCTCAGCTATCTCCTCCGGTTTATAACCATCGGCATAAAGAACGCCCATAAGGGCGCCCACACTTGTTCCTGCTATAATCTCAGGCTTCATACCGAATTCTTCGATGGCTTTAAATGCTCCCAGATGGGCAAATCCTTTCGAGCCGCCGCCACTTAAGGCCAATCCTAATCCAAATGTCTTATCTGTCACGCGTACTGTTGCATTGTCCATATTCTCCAACATTTGCTGTGGTTTACCTATACACAAATATAGTGTTTTATTCATTAACCACATCATCACTTAATATTAACATTCTGTGACAGGACAGAGTTTATTTTTTTTTAATAATTCGACAACTTTATTCTCATTTTATCCTCTCAAAAAGGAGATGTTATGTATCTTTGTTTTCAAAATAAAGAAGGTTTATCACCGTAAAAAGATTTTTATGTCAAACTTACGTTTCAATGCTGTAAAAGAAGCGAATAACAGGAAACCGGTAGAAGCCGTCGTGCCGGAGATGAAAACATCGGACTATTACGGATCCAATGTATTCAACCGCAAAGCGATGAAAAACTACTTATCCAAAGAGACTTATAAACTGGTAACAGAAGCTATAGACCGCGGCACGCCTATTTCACGCGAGGTAGCCAACCACGTTGCGGCTGGCATACGTATGTGGGCTATGGAACGAGGTGTTACGCATTACACGCACTGGTTCCATCCCCTCACCGACGGCACTGCCGAAAAACACGACGCTTTCGTTGAACACGACGGAGCCGGGGGTATGATAGAAGAATTCAGCGGAAAAATTCTGGCTCAGCAGGAACCGGACGCCTCGAGTTTTCCGAGCGGAGGACTTCGCAATACATTCGAAGCAAGAGGATATTCCGCATGGGATCCCTCCTCTCCCGCTTTCATTATGGACGACACACTGTGTATTCCGACCGTTTTCATATCTTATACAGGTGAAGCGCTCGACTACAAAACACCTTTACTGAAATCGCTCGAAGCAGTCAATAATGCGGCAAAGGATGTTTGTCACTTTTTCGATCCGGACGTAAAAAAAATCACGACCTTTCTGGGTTGGGAACAGGAATATTTTTTGGTCGACGAAGCGCTTTATGCTGCAAGGCCCGACCTTGCATTGACAGAGCGCACCCTGATGGGACACGAAAGTGCTAAAAACCAGCAGCTGGAAGACCACTATTTCGGTGCTATCCCCCGCAGGGTACAAGAGTTCATGAAAGATCTCGAATTTGAAAGTTACAAATTAGGCATACCGGTTAAAACGCGCCATAATGAAGTAGCCCCCAACCAGTTCGAGCTGGCTCCCATTTACGAAGAAGCCAATCTGGCAGTCGATCATAACCTGCTTATGATGACATTGATGAAACGTGTGGCACGTCGCCATAATTTTCGTGTCCTGCTACATGAAAAACCCTTTAAAGGTGTAAACGGATCGGGTAAGCACAACAATTGGTCGCTCGGTACCGATACAGGCATCATGCTGCTTTCACCGGGAAAAGACACCCGCGAAAACTTACGGTTCATAACCTTTATAGCCAATATCCTACTGGCCGTTTATAAACATAATGCACTGCTCAAAGCAAGCATATCGTCTGCCACCAACGCACACCGTCTTGGGGCTAACGAAGCACCGCCCGCTATAGTATCCATCTTCCTGGGGTCACAAATCAACGAAATACTGGATCGTTTCGAAAACAGTACTCCGAAAGACGCTATTATAGTTGACGATAAAAAAGAGCTTAAGTTAGGTGTAGGACAGATTCCCGAATTGTTGCTCGATAATACGGACCGGAACCGTACCTCGCCATTTGCATTTACTGGAAACCGCTTTGAATTCCGTGCTGTAGGCTCGTCTGCAAATTGCGCTTCTGCACTGATAGCTCTTAATTCGGCGGTAGCCGCACAGTTGCAGGAATTTAAGAAAGAAGTAGATACCCTTATGTCGAAGGGTAAATCAAAAGAAGAAGCCATCTTTGAAGTTTTGAACCAATACCTGAAAATATCCAAACCGATACGCTTCGACGGAAACGGTTACAGTAAGGAGTGGAAAATTGAAGCTCAGAAACGTGGACTCGACATCGAAGACAGCGTTCCGCTCATTTATGACGCTTACACTACGCCCGAATCGGTAAAAATGTTTACCGATACCCACGTTATGAATTCGGTGGAACTCCATGCCCGTAACGAAGTAAAATGGGAGATGTACACGAAAAAAGTACAGATCGAAGCACGTGTTCTCGGAGACTTATCGCTCAACCATATCATTCCGGTAAGTATGCGTTACCAGACTTTACTGTTAGAGAATGTAGCGAAAATCAAGCAGCTTTACCCGGAAAAACAATACAAGATAATGGCCGCCGAACCTCTGCGGATCATAGAAAGCATCTCGCTGCATGTAAACGAAATCAATGCGAAGGTGCACCAGATGATCGATGCACGGAAGTCTGCCAACAGAGTCGAAGACGCCCGTGAAAAAGCAATCGCTTATCACGACACGGTAATTCCGTTTCTCGATTCCATTCGCTACCATATCGACGAACTGGAACTAACAATCGACAATGAAATGTGGCCGCTTCCGAAATACAGGGAATTATTATTTATCCGCTAAACGGATAAGTTGAATTTGTTTTTATTGAATTGATTTGTACTTATGAAGAAAATTGTAATATCGGGCATCGGCGGTGTAGGCGGTTATTACGGAGGGCTGCTTGCCAGACATTTTGAAAATTCACCAGAAGCCGAAATCTATTTTATTGCAAGGAGAGCTCATTTGGTGGCAATACGCGAACGTGGGCTCACAATCGAAGAAGAACAAGGCTCTTTCACCGTCTTTCCGAAACTGGCAACAAACGATGCCTCACAAATAGGCAAAGCCGACTTGCTGATTCTTTGCACGAAAAGCTATGACCTTGCCGAAAATCTGAAACAGTTGGCCCCCTGCATAGGACCAGATACCATATTGCTACCGCTATTGAACGGTGTAGACAGCCAGGATATTATACACTCTATTTATCCTCATAACCCAGTATGGAAAGGCTGTGTATATGTTATTTCACGCCTTGCTTCGCCGGGCGTAATCAAAAAAACGGGAGAAATAGAATCCTTCTTTTTCGGCTCTACCGGAGATGCAACGGACAAACTTGACATCTACGACAAACTGTTCAAAGAAGCGAAAATCGATGCACGACTATCCAAAGATATAGACAGAACAGTTTGGACTAAATTCACGTTTATATCAACGGTTGCTACCATGACATCCTATCTGGACAAATGCCTTGGTGCCATTCTGGAGAACAACGATGAGCGCAAGGAAATGGAGAAACTGCTCGATGAATTCATTTCGATAGCCCAAGCAAAAAAAATTAATCTGCCGGAAGACATTAAGGAAAGAACGATTAAACGGATGGAATCGTTACCCTACGTTATGACATCATCTATGCACAGCGATTTTCAAGCCAATAAAAATACAGAACTTGAATCGCTAACAGGATATATGGTACGTATGGGAGAAGAATTGAACATCCCCATTCCGATTTATGAGAAAGCATATCATGCCCTCTTATTGAAAAAGAAATAAAATAAAAGCTGCTGAATATAGCAGCTTTTATTTTTATATTATACTCTAATCGAATACCCGCCAAATAACGAACGCAACCAATACGACATACATAAAGCCTCATACATTTCATTTTCATATTGTCAGAAAATTGGGTAGGCCATACAAATAATGCACATAGAAATGAAAATCAGCAAAATAACACAGAACCTTTGGCACCCAGAGGGGAATATATATTTTTTATTAAAATATATAGTTTATGAAATTTAAGGTTTACCTGTTAATTGCCATTATATTTTTGCCCGGAATAATATCTGCCCGACAACTTCCGGCAAAAAAGAAACACGAAGTATCTTTTAGCTGGGGAATAGCCCCAGTCAGCAGCTTCATCGGAATATACTCCGGATTGATACCCACGATATTCTCATTCGGAAAAGAAGAAACCCATAATATGAAAGTTCCCGGGGCATTTAATTTCGGCTATACCTACCATGCCAGGTCATGGCTCGGTGTAGGCTGTATTTATACCTATTCACGATACAGCCAGGATATATACAAATCTTCCCGGAATATAAGACTAAGGCGCGAAGCATACAATTACCACTCCATAATGCCAATGGTAAAACTATCATGGCTGCATTTGGGCAGCATGGTCACATTCTATTCCAGATTTGGAGCCGGAATGATGTTCTCTCATCAGAAATCAACAGCAATCGCTACAAAAGAAGAGGAAAAAGATAATTTCGTTTTTTTCTCATATCAAATATCGCCTCTCGGTTTTGAGATAGGAAAAAAGTGGGGATTCTATGTCGAAGGTGGTTTCGGAGAATTGGGAGCTCTCCAGTTAGGCATGCGCTATAGATTCAAATAAACAGCTACCAACCACAAAAAAAACGGAATTCGGATTCTACCGGTAGTAGTCCGGAATAAAAAAAGCAGATACCTATATTAAGCACCTGCTCCAATTTTATCCGTAATCATGAAATAGATATGATTTTTTATTCCTTCATGACTTCTATAGTAAACAATAACAATCCGCTGCAGAAATACAGCATTATCTTTCGAAAATTATATACAGTTTACCCTAAAAGCTTCGATAAATAATCATAATCATAACGTATCGCTTCGATAGGCGACATGTTATAACGCTCTTGCTCGACATAAAAATCTTCGAGGCCGGCATTCTTTGCTTCCTGGAAAAGAGTATAAAAATCAATAGCACCCTTTCCTAATTCAGTACTGCCCAGACCATCCGGATTCGCATCCTTAACATGCCAGTTCGTAAAACGTCCCGGATATTTCTTCAAATAATCAACACAATCGCCGCCGCCATAGTAAATCTGAGCTGTATCCATCTGAAAAGTCACCAGTTTGGGATCCGTTTCGTTCAGCAACAGGTCGTACGGCACCACATCCTCGATTTTATGAAACTCAGTTACATGGTTATGATAAGCAAAACGTAGACCGTTCTGTTTTGCCATTTTCCCAAGACGGTTGAACTGTTCAGCCAAACGCTTCACATCGTCAACAGTCTGAATCTGGTTCTCCGGATAATAAGCTTGCACGATCCATTTACATCCGGCTTCCGCCGTAGCGTCCATATTTTTACTCCAGAAATCCCATTCCTGAGTTTTCGCAGGATCAAGCAGCCCGCTACCTGTATGAGAGCCGGTAAGCTTAGCTCCCAGACCGGAAAGATACTTCTTAAATTCCGACGGCGTTTTTCCATAAAATTTACCGTCACTATACCCTGCAGCCTCGAGATTTTTATATCCGATACCCACAACGGCAGTCATCGTGGCATCAAAATCACTATTCAAATCGTCACGGACAGAATAAAGCTGTAATCCGATCGGCATCTTCTTTTTAGTTATAGCTGCAAATGTCTCATGCTGGGTTGTAATCCCCGCTGCGGCAAGAAGTGCTGCCGAGCGTAAAAAATTGCGTCTGTTCAACATTCTATCTTATTCTTTATATTCTCATATAGGCAAGACCTCATACCGCCTCCCCCTTTACGTATCAAATATAAGTATATTTCCAAAAATAACACAGAAAACAAATAAAACCTTTACCTCTGATACCGTAAAAAGTCTGCTTCAAAAGGATAACAAATTATCGGTTTTGCTTATAGAAACGTACATACATATAATAAATAATAAAGTAGCCCATTTGTCACAAATAAGAACTCTATAAAATTGAAGATTTGCCGTTTATCTCAAGCAGCATCTCCCTCTCCTTTTGAAGCAGACTTATAAAAATTATTCCTCTTTCTGCGTAGCCTCGTACTCTTTCAGCAACTTCTCCTGTACATCGGCAGGAACAAGCTCATACCCCGCAAACGACATTACGAATGAAGCTCTTCCTCCTGTCATCGAACTAAGAGCCGTAGAATAAGAAGACATCTCTTTCAGAGGCACTTTTGCCTGTAATTTCTCATATCCCTTTTCACTCGACATACCGAGAATAATTGCGCGGCGTCCCTGAAGGTCACTCATAATATCGCCCAGCTTATCCGCAGGAACTGAGACCTCCACGTTATACACAGGTTCCAGAATCTTCGGTCCGGCATTTTTAAACGCTGTACTGAATGCATTCCGCCCGGCAAGCATAAAAGAAACCTCGTTAGAATCTACAGGGTGCATCTTTCCGTCATACACGATAACACGCACATCACGCGCATAAGAACCCGTAAGAGGCCCCTGTTCGATCCGGCTCATAATACCTTTCAGTATTGCCGGAAGGAAACGAGCATCGATAGCTCCACCCACGATTGAATTGACAAACACGAGTTTTCCGCCCCAATCCAGGTTGATCTCCTGCGTATCGCGCACAGTAATCTTATACTCCTGTCCGTTGAAGCGATATATATCCGGCTTTGGCATACCTTCCGAATAAGGTTCCACGATAAGATGCACCTCTCCGAACTGTCCTGCCCCGCCCGACTGTTTCTTATGACGGTAATCCGCCCGCGCAGCCTTCGTAATCGTTTCACGGTAAGGAATCTTTGGCTCTGAAAACTCAATCATTATCTTATCGTTGTTTTCGATCCTCCATTTAAGGGTTTTCAGATGGAATTCACCCTGCCCGCTCACAATGGTCTGCTTGAGTTCTTTCGATTGTTCTATAATCCATGTCGGATCCTCTTCATGCATCCGCGTCAGTATCTCGCTCAGCTTCTCCGTATCCGCCTCATTTACGGCACGAACGGCCCGGCTGTATTTTGAATTGGGATATTTAACAAAGTTATAACGATATTCGCATCCTTTCGAATTCAGTGCATTCCCAGTACGGACATCTTTAAGCTTTACGGTCGCGCCGATATCTCCGGCAACCATCTCTTCCACCTTGTTTCTCGTTTGTCCTGCTACCGAGAATATCTGGGCAAGGCGCTCTTTCGAACCCCTGTCGGGATTCATCAGGTCATCTCCCTCATGCACAGTGCCCGACATCACCTTGAAATAAGAGACCTCCCCGATATGCGGCTCGACGGTCGTCTTAAAGAAATAAAGGCTCACCGGGCCTTTGCTGTCGGGCTTTACCTGCACCCCCTCTATTGTTGTCACAGGAGGCATATCACTCACATAAGGAACTACGTTACGAAGGAATTCCATTGTTCGTCGCACACCCATATCGCATTTTGCACATACACAGAATACCGGGAATATACCACGCTGAATCAACCCTAATCGTATGCCGTCCCGCATTTCATCTTCGCTCAATGTACCCTGGTCGAAGAACTTCTCCATAAGCCCTTCGTCATTCTCAGCGGCAGCTTCTATCAGCGTCTGATGCAACTCTGCCGCTTTATCCTTTTCCGAATCTGGAATATCCAATATTTCCGGCTCTCCCCCTTCAGGTTTCCACCGGTACATCTTCATTTTTAACACATCAACCAAAGCATTGAAGCCGGCCCCCGTAGATATAGGATACTGCACGAGAACAGTCTTCCCTCCGTACAGGTCTTTCAGTTGCGATACCACATTGTCAAAATCGGCCTTTTCATGATCCAGCTGGTTCACTATAAAAATAACCGGTTTATTCACTTTCTCCGTACACCTTAACTGGTTGATAGTTCCTACCTCAACCCCGTATTGGGCATTCAGTACCATCAATGCCGTATCGGTCACATTAAGAGCTGCCACCGTTCCGCCGACAAAGTCATCGGAGCCGGGACAATCGATAAAATTCAGTTTTCTGCCTAACCATTCGACACTGAAAACAGTAGAAAACACCGAATAACCATACTCTTTTTCAACTGGGAAATAATCGCTCACCGTATTCTGTGATTCAACACTTCCGCGACGTTTTATCACGCCACCCTCGAAAAGCATAGCTTCTGCGAGCGTGGTCTTTCCTGATCTTGAAGCTCCTAAAACGGAGATGTTCTTGATTTCGTTGGTTTGATAGACTTTCATGGTTGATGCGTATTAAATTGTATAAGAGTTCTCGAAGTTGTGGAATGCGCAAATTATCGATTATCTGATTAAAGAGCAAACGTTGTATAGATATTTTTTTCATGTTTTACAACATCATTCTCTAAATATTTCCTAAAAAATAAGTAAATATCGGATAAAAACAACGGCTATTCCTCTACCCTTTACAACACTATGGATATAAATATTGTCTCTTTTTATTTCTTATCTTTGAATTCTCATTCGTAAACATACTCGATCCGCATGCCGGGACTCTATATACACATTCCATTCTGTCGCCGCAGATGTAGCTATTGCGACTTCTTTTCAACCACGCAAAACGGGTTACAAACTGTTTACGTCGAAGCATTAATCCGTGAAATACGGGAACGACGGGATTTTTTAAGCGAAAACCGGCTCGATACCATCTATTTCGGTGGCGGAACTCCCTCCCAGTTACCCGCCATAGCATTTGCTGAAATATTTGACACGATCAGAGAGAACTTCTCAATTGCAGAAAAATGCAGAGATTACCCTCGAAGCCAATCCAGACGATCTAAAAAGCGACTATTTAGCGCAATTGGAAAGCCTGCCGTTCAACCGGATCAGTCTGGGGATTCAAAGCTTTGACGATGAAGATCTGATTCGCCTAAACAGGCGTCACTTGGCTGAACAGGCTATAGAAGCCGTCCATAACTGCAGGAAACACGGATTCACCAACCTGAGTATCGACCTTATGTACGGACTGCCGTTCCAGACAGCGACTAAGTGGGAAAAGAATCTCGATATTGCTTTAAGCTTGCTCCCCCCGCACATCTCTGCCTATCACCTTACTTATGAAGAAGGTACCGCTTTGTTCAGACAACTGCAGAAGGGAGAAGTCTCTCCTGTAGACGAAGAGTTCAGCGTTTCCTTTTTTGAAACGCTGAAGCATAAATTAGAAAACGCCGGATACCTGCATTACGAAATTTCCAACTTTGCACGTGAAGGGTATCTGTCACGCCACAACTCCTCATACTGGAAAGGAACTCCCTACCTGGGCATAGGAGCATCGGCTCACTCCTTCGATGGCTCCTCGCGCATACGGAATGTCTCATCCCTGACAGACTACCTGAAAGGAAACCGTATCGCCGAATACGAATCTCTTGACGAAAAAACACGGTACAACGATTACATCGTCACCCGTTTGCGAACAATGTGGGGTATAGACCTGAACGAAATAGAAAAACTCTATGGCTCCTCTTATTCCACTTATTGCCTGCAGTTATGCCACCCCTATCTCGATAGAGAATTGCTCGTTCGCGACGAAAATGCGATCCGGCTCACCGGAAAAGGTATTTTCCTGTCTGACGGCATTATAGCAGACCTTCTGAAAATCTGATTATCAACGGATCGTCACCTGTGTTGCTCCGAATCCATACTCCCGGAACGAGGCATCCTGTATATCGTAACTTTTATACCGGTGCTTCAATTCGTCCAGCAATGCTTTCCGCAATACACCTTCACCTTTTCCATGTATAAAAACAATCTTCTGTCCTTTTTTATTTTTATTGGCCTCCAATACTTCCCGGAAATGATTGAGCTGGTAATCCAGTATCTCGCTATTACCCATCCCCGCCGTACTATCCAACAATGCCTCGATATGGAGATCGACCTCTAATAAAGGTGCCGGTTGTTTGCTCTTAGCCGGCTGCTTAACCGGACGCGGTTGATCTTTTCTCAGGATTGCCTCCCGCAGCTCTGCGGAATCGATCAGCATACTGCGTTCGGGGACGTCGTTTTTAACGACCGGATAAATCATAGCCGGTTCGTCGAAATAATCGTTATCGGTAAAACAATGCAGCTTGTAAAACTTCACGGTATCCACTCGCAACTCCACTGAAACCGCATTTTTCAGAAGATAAGCCTTTTCCTTTTTAAAGGCAACGCATTGCACGCACAACGGTTCCAGCTCATTCAGCCGTTCTTTACCGAACTCCTCAATAAATATTTTCGTATTAGGTTCGATAATACCGTTATAACGGCTCAGCCATGCATTATTTTCACAACTCATATAATTGAAAAAGAGAAAATAATTGCTGTCATTAATGAAATAAGCCTCATAGGCACTTTCCTGAAGTTTCGTCCGGTCTGTGGGCAGATAAGCAAGCAGAATATTCAGACGGTCTCCGCCCGGCAACTCTTCGACTTTCTCCGATTCGGGCTCCAGCTTCGCAACCTTAGGCTCCGGAACATTTTTAGGTTGCACGCTCTGGCGCACCTGCATCGGATTCTCACCCACAATCACACATTCGTGTACAAGCATCGGCGTTTCAAACCCGTCCTCTTCTTCCACTAAAACCATGTTTTTTCCGCGGAATCCCTTTACAATACCGCCACCCACACTATTCAGGTAACGTACCTTATCTCCTATTTTAATCGACATACTCCTAACCCTCTTAATTATTTTATTATAAAGGCAAAGTTCACTATTTTTGTGGGAATATTAAAGTGATTATGCAACAAACCAAAGATATTCGTATCGATTCGTACGACTACCCCCTTCCGGACGAGCGTATAGCCAGATTTCCACTATCCCGCCGCGATGCATCCAAACTACTCATTTATAAAAACGGAGAGGTCTCAGAATCGTTCTTTTCACATCTGGTCGGTTTCTTACCCAAAAACTCCCTGATGGTCTTCAACAATACGAAAGTAATTCAGGGACGTATGCTCTTTAAAAAAGAAACCGGTGCCACCATCGAAATATTTTGTCTTGAACCCGTTCGTCCGCACGATTACCAGCTGGTCTTCCAGACAACCGGACAATGCGAATGGAAATGCTTCGTAGGAAATGCAAAGCGTTGGAAAGAAGGCAGCCTGCATAAAACGCTCTCCGTAGGAAAAGAAACGGTAACCCTCTCTGCAATCAGAGGAAACACATCGAACGACGCTATCTACGTCACATTCAGCTGGGATAATCCGAAAGTCACATTCGCCGACCTGCTGGAATACGGCGGTATCCTTCCGATCCCCCCTTATCTTAAAAGAGAAACGGAAGAGCGCGATAAAGTGACCTACCAAACCGTCTATTCTAAAATCAAAGGCTCTGTTGCTGCACCCACCGCCGGACTGCATTTCACACCGGAAGTACTGGATTCGCTGAAAACAAAGAACATTACGACCGAAGAAGTCACCCTGCACGTAGGCGCAGGCACCTTTAAGCCCGTAAAAAGCGAAACCATCGAAGGACATGAAATGCACACCGAATTTGTGTCCGTGAACCGTAAGACAATCGAACAACTTCTGAAATGCAGGGAACTGATCATTGCTGTAGGCACCACCACCGTCCGGACACTGGAAAGCCTCTACTATCTGGGAGGAATGTTGCTTAAAAAACCTGGTTTATCGCAGGAAGAGTTGATTGTTTCTCAGTGGCAGCCGTATGAAGACAATCACTCCGGCTCCGGACTGGAAGAACGTCTTTCAGCTTTACTCACATACCTCAACCGCAACGGCAGCGAACGGCTCCAGTTCAACACACAGATCATCATTGCACCGGGATACACATTCCGCGTAGTGAAAATTATGATCACCAATTTCCATCAACCCAAAAGCACACTATTGCTATTAGTCGATTCTTTCCTGAAAGGACATTGGCACGAAATATACGATTACGCCCTGGCACATGATTTCCGTTTTCTGAGTTACGGAGACAGCTCCCTGTTGTTCATGCCGGAAAACGCAGTCGGATAACAGCTTTTATCGCTCTTTTATACAATATCGGGATGAAAATACGTTTTGTAAGGAGGAGTTTAACGGGATGAAAAAAAACGGAATATACCTCATTCTATTTCTTTTAGGCATTGTCGCCTTCGGCTCATGTAAAACAGCCAAGCTAAGCGATGCCCTGAAAAAGCATGCCCTCGGCGAATATTACGACGCCGCGGCCATCTATCGGAAAGTATATGCGAAAACCCCGGCTAAGAATAAAGCACAAAGAGGTATGGTTGCTTATAAGATGGGAGAATGTTACCGGCTCACCAACAACACGTCCCGCGCGGTTAGCAGCTACCGGAATGCCGTACGTTACAAATACCCCGACTCCTCTTCCGTTTTCTATTTAGCCCAGATGCTTCACAAAAGCGGACGCTATCCCGATGCTATAAAACAATACCAGGCTTTTCTAGACTCGTTTCCCGATCATGCCTTATCAAAAATGGGAATCGAAGGATGCAGAATGGCTCCCGAATGGAAAAAAAATCCATCCCGTTACACGGTACAACGCATGGAACCGTTCAACTCACGCCGTGGCGAATTCTGTCCCATGTTCTACGGCAAAGACAACGATCTGCTCTACTTTACCTCTTCGCGTGAAGCGGCTATAGGTGACAAGAAAAGTGCCATAACAGGATTCAAGAACAACGACTTCTTTATGGTAAAAAAAGACGAAAAAGGCAAGTGGCAGAATCCCGAAGCCATCGATGACGGGATAAATACGGAATTCGATGAAGGAATCGGAAGCGTTACTCCCGATGGGAATACAATGTACTACACCTTTTGCGCAAAAGACAATACCGTGGCAAAAACGGCGGAAATACGTTCTTCGCCGCGCTCCGGAGCAAAATGGGGACAAGGACAACGCGTAGAGATTACGAAAGACACATTTTCCGTATTCGCCCATCCGGCCGTCTCCCCTACCGGCGATTATCTCTATTTCGTCTCGGATATGCCGGGCGGGATCGGAGGGAAAGATATATGGCGCGCAGCCATTGTAGGCTCGAACCAGTTCGGTTATGTCGAAAACCTCGGACCGGAAATCAACACCGAGGCAGATGAAATGTTTCCCTATGTACATACGGACGGAGCCCTCTATTTTTCATCGAACGGGCATCCCGGCATGGGAGGACTCGACATCTTCATTGCCGTGCAGGACTCCGCAACACAAAAATGGAAAGTAACCAATGCCGGTTATCCCATGAACTCTTCCGGTGACGATTTCGGAATCACTTTCGGCACAGGCGGGGACTTCGGTTATTTCAGTTCCAACCGTAACGACGGAAGAGGCTCCGATCATATTTACTCCTTCGGGCGACCGTCCTATTCTGTTATCCTGGAAGGGTTCGTCTCCGATAACGATGACGAACCCATTCCCGATGCAACGGTACGTCTTGTCGGAAAAGACGGAAGTATAGAAAAATTCGTTTCACGTAAGGACGGAAGCTACAAAGCGACCCTCAAACGCGGCATGGATTACGTAATGATGGCAAGTGCAAAAGGCTATCTGAACAAAATGAAAAAGCTGAAAACCGATCCCGAAGAAAAAGATCAGATCTATTATGCGGACTTCTTCCTGCCCTCTATTACCAAACCCGTACTGATCGAAAATATCTTTTACGATTTCGATAAAGCCACGCTGCGTCCCGAATCGGAAAAAGCCCTCGACGAAGTTATTGAAATGCTCGACGATAACCCCAACGTAACGATAGAACTCTCTGCCCATACCGACCGTAAGGGAAGCGACGAATACAACGACGGTCTCTCGCAACGGCGTGCCCAGTCCGTCGTAGACTATCTCTGCAACAACGGGGTCGATCCCGAACGGCTTTCACCTCAGGGATACGGAGAAAAAAGCCCCAAGATAATCAACAGAAAGATGGCGGAAAAATATCCCTTCCTGAAAGAAGGCGATGTGTTGACCGAAGAATTCATTCTTACGCTCACACCCGAGCAGCAGGAAATCGCAGACCAGCTCAACCGTCGTACCGAATTCAAAGTCCTCCGCACCGACTACAGGTTATTTTAAACATAGCCTGTTTCCGTACTATTCATTGTTTAAATACTTATTCCGGCGCAAATTTTACATTTTAAGGTTGTAAGAATAATATTTTTCACAAAAAAGAAGTAATTACAAATAAATACACATATATTTGTTTTTAGCTTTAGTTATAATACATTAGAATTTCCATAATAGAAATATTCTAAAGTTGTCAAACAGTAGGATTGTAATTTTTGTTAACATTAATATATATCAATTATGAAAATCTTTATAACCAGTCTGTTTTTATCTTTTCTGCTTTTTACAGAATTATCTGCCCAAAAAGATAATAACATTAATGGGCCTAAAGTTGTCTCGACAGGTGATACGACAACATATTACTCAATAGAAGTCTTTTCTTCAAAAACTGTAACTTGGTATGTAACAAAAGGCAAAGGAGTATTCATAACTAACCATGAAGCCTCTGATACATATAGTAACGATGGCCCTTCAATTGGTACCATAGCACAGGTAATATGGGGTGACACTCCAGGTCCTGCTTCCATATCATTCAACTCAAGCAATGGGAAATATGGATATATCGGAGTCAATATAATCGGGGCTAAAAAAATAGAAAATCAAAATTTTATAGCTGGCACCGATACTACATTTAGTTACGATAGTATAACTGTCAAAAATGCAACAATCAATAGCGGAGCTTTAGTCAATATAAATGGTAAAAGCAAGGTACAGATAAATCCTGATTTCCATGCCAAAGTAGGAAGTAATGTAAGGATATATAATGGACCAGAAAATAGTAGCAACGCAAGGGCTGCAAGCCAGACAGAAATAACAAACGAACCTTTATTCATTAAAACAGAAACGGAAATAAATAATGAAAAAATTTGTCTGTATCAAAATTCACCAAATCCTTTTAACGGACAATCTTCCATAAATTACTATATACCTGAAAATGTAGAAGGAGAGATACAAATAAAAATAACAACCTTAATGGGGCAATATGTAAAAACATTTAAAATTACGGAAATCGGTTACGGTGAAATAACTTTAAATGCATCTGAATTTTCTCCGGGAATTTATCTTTATTCTTTAACATTAGGGGGTAAACTTATTGATACCAAACGAATGGAAATCAAATAATAACCATACCAAATATTCACTTACTTTAAAGCCAGATTTAAATCTGGCTTTATTTTTACTATAAAAAATCAAAATATTTACATCAATCTATCTTATCACAATCCGCAGATATTTTACTAAGTTTGTAAAAACACTCTTAATCGAATGAATATGAAGAATCTGGCAATAGTAATATTTATTATTCTGGGCGGTTTAGGATCGGCATACTGCCAGGAAAATCCGGATAAATCGTTCAAACTGAAGATCGTAAATAAAAAAGGCAAGCCGGTAAAAAACTCCAATGTCATCTTCCAGATAAACAATTCTTCCAGACCAAAAAAGATAGACCCGGCAGGAATATCTGTAATACCGGGCATCAGCGATAAAGACACGCTCTATATCAGTGCCCCGGGTTATACTACGGTAGTACTTCCGGTAGCAGACCTCGATTCGATAGAATTGCTCTTTTCTAAAAAAGGATTCAAGGATAAAGATAAAGAAGTAAACATTGGCTACCAGACCGTCTCACCCGATAAAAATACACAATCAGTAAACCATCTGGACGTTGCACAGACAAAAGGATATTACAGAGACCTCGCTTCATATCTCCAAGGCAGGTATGGATTACAGATCCGTAATATTAACGGAAGAGCTGAGATTGTTATACGCGGAGGCTTCAATTCCCTCCATCTCAGCCCTGCGGCGTTGATTGTTGTAGACGGGGTTATACTGGATAGCTTCAGTACGGCAAACCAACTCTACCATGTGAGCGATATTAAAAGTGTCGATATTCTCAAAGAAGCATCCATCTATGGCTCCCGGGGAAGCAATGGCGCCGTCATCATTACTACCAAACGGGGAAGGGATTAAAAAATCCCTCCTCCTAATAAATTTTCACAGGACCAGCCAGACCTAACGGCCGGTAATCCCTTATATACACCCAACGTTGTGCCGTAGGATTATCTTTCAGCGACTTTGTATAATTCCCTAACAGTGTTGTCACCTTCTACGGTAATTATATTCGTCCCTTTTTAGCCGGTTGCGGATATCGAATTTTCTTTTCCCATACGATTGTCTTAGCCCAACCCTTGGAAGGATATGCGCCGCAACTTCCTTTCTGTAGAACACTTCGTTCACATACGTTGGAACAAATAATACTATTTTCTGTTATAAAGCTAGTATAAGACAAATATCCTTTTCTCTAAAAACGAAATAGTATGAGAAACACTCTTTCTATGATACTAAAGATTGCAATCAGCAGCAGCCTGTTCTTTTCCTGTATCAGTGACGATTCCTCTTCAATAAACCCGACCATACCTATCTATCAGGACTTGAGCGTAGAATACGATATCACACAAAACAAAACCTATGTTGCGGCAAATTTCAATAAGAGCAATGCAGCTGGAACAAACGTAACCCTCGATGGAAATTCATCCATATTTTTCAATAATGAAGAACCCGATTATGCAAATATAGGCCCCTATTTTTACACAAAAACCTTTCCCGGAAAAGAGGATATTGTGTTCAGATTTACCAGAAACGGAAAAAAATTTCAGAACACGGCATCTGTAAATGAAATAGAAACAATCGGCATTCCCGCTTCATTTACCCACATCGGTAAAGATGGAACTACTATTCTCACATGGGAAGGAGCACCGGTAAGTGAAGATGAAGAAGTACAAATCATCGTTGAGACACAAAAAACAGGCATCAATATTACATATATAAATGAAACGGGCATAAACTCAGGGACGGTAGGCGTTCCGCCCGATACCCCTGCAGGAAAAGCAACACTTTACATAAACAGGAATAAAATACTGCCTTTGGAACAAACGGACGGATCGGCAGGGGGAAGAATGAAACTGATCTATACAGTAAGCAAAAGCATTTTAATCCGATAATTAGATCTGCCGGCACCTATTCCGAATAAATCTGAGAATACGGGAACAAGTGTTTTTTTAAAACTAAGCTATAAGCGACCACCTGCTTTTCCTTTTCATGTTGTCAGGCATATATAATAAAGGAAAATGCATGCCGCTATAATCAATATGCTAACCAGTATAAAAACCAGAATCAACACATTTTCCCAATCTTTTATCTTCATACTAACCGGTTTTAAATCGTCAATAACACAACTAAACAGCCATCTCCGTTTTCATGTATAAATAATAATACCGTAAAAAATCTACCTGCTACCTGTTCACTTACCCAACAACATTATAAGTATCTCTTAAAAAAATACGAGAGCCGTTTTTAAATCCGGCTCTCGTTATGTAAAAGCAGAGTGCAGATGCCGAACTTTATTACAGACCCGCTCTGGACAAGCGTTGAGAGATAAAGTCGGCTCCGCACCCTTTAACTGTATAAACTATTATATGTAATAATACAGGTATAATGTATATATAGCGAAGGGGGTGCGGAACTTCTTTACACTTCTCCTCTCACTAAATTGTCCAGATTCGTCTGAGAAAAGTGTATGTTGTTCGCATTTGAAGGGGTAAGCCCTCTTCATGCAAATATACTAATAATAGTCGGTTATTTTCATTGTGTCAACATTCATAATTTACAGTATTAAATTATTTGTAGTAGCATTTTCATACAAATCGCAGATACCATTCTTATCTACGCCACCCCACAACCATTAAAAACAAAGAGGCGCAAGGCTCATTGCTCCTCTTATCTCAGGCTTTGGCCAACCTCTTAGCGGAGAAGCAGAGTCTTACGCCTGTTTTATATATGTTACGCACATATACAAACAAACGAAAGCCAATGCCCCGCCTTTAAAATCGCCAAACTTTGAGATAAGGGCAAAACTTTCAATATATATCGCTACGCAATGACATTTTGCATCGCTTTACTGTACAAATATAAGAAAAAACACATTACGCAAGAAATTTGCCTGATTATCTTACCATTCCCGAACAAGCCTATGCTCCGATTCCATCGAACATTGAAATACCCCCTCTTTATTCAATAAACGGAATCTACACATACGGTACAATTGAAATTTACTCGGAATAAATCTGCGACACACCGGAAATCCATCTTTTTCTCCAATAAAAAATAAAACGCATTTAACCCGTCAAACATAGAACAACAGAAAAATTCATTCTGTCCTATAAAACCACAAACGAAGATAAACCATTCTGCTTGTTTATTTTTGCATCGTCCTCAATCCTGTTTTTTGGCTTGTGTTTCGTATCTTTGTAAAAAAGAGTTCACAACATGAAACAATATTTAGAATTGCTGCAACGGGTTTTATCTGAAGGTGAAATGCGGGGCGATCGTACTGGAACGGGAACAATCGGAGTTTTCGGCCATCAGATGAGATTTAACCTCGAAGATGGATTTCCGATAATTACGACAAAAAAATTACATCTGAAATCGATCATTCATGAATTATTATGGTTCCTGAAAGGTGATACGAACGTCCGTTATCTGCAGGAAAACGGAGTACGCATCTGGAATGAATGGGCAGATCCCGATGGAGACCTCGGACACATATACGGATATCAATGGCGTTCCTGGCCTGATTATAAAGGAGGACATATCGACCAGATCAGTGAAGCCATGCGCATGATCAAGGAAGAACCCAATTCCCGCCGTATTCTCGTAAGCGCATGGAACGTAGGCGATTTGAAAAACATGAATCTTCCGCCATGCCATGCCTTTTTCCAATTCTATGTTTCGAACGGACGGCTGAGCCTGCAACTCTATCAACGCAGTGCCGACATCTTTTTAGGTGTCCCTTTTAACATAGCCTCCTATGCCTTACTCCTGCAAATGATGGCACAGGTTTGCGATCTCAAGGCAGGCGATTTCATTCACACGTTGGGAGACGCTCACATTTACCGAAATCACATCGACCAAGTTAAGCTACAGCTCACACGCACCCCCAAACCACTGCCCCGTATGGTAATCAACCCCGATATAAAAGATATATTCGGCTTTAAATTCGAAGACTTCGCATTAGAAGGCTACGAAGCCCATCCACATATCAAAGGGGAGGTATCGGTATGAAAAAGCCCCTGCTATCCATTATCGTCGCCATCGATTCCTATAACGGAATCGGGAAAGCTCAGAAACTCTTGTGCCATTTGCCGGACGATTTAAAGCATTTTAAAACCGTCACCTCGGGACATACTGTTATTATGGGGCGAAAAACATTCGAATCTCTGCCGAACGGCGCACTACCCAACCGCAGGAACATTGTCCTCTCCTCCAATCCGGCATTTATTGCCGAAAAGACTACCGTTTGCAAAAACCTGGATTCCGCATTGGCCCTGTCTGAAAACGAAGATGAAGTTTTTATCATCGGAGGCGCTTCCGTATACAAGGAAGCATTAGACAAATGCGACAGGTTATACCTGACACGGATACATCACCATTTCAAAGAAGCGGACACATTCTTTCCCTCTTTTAATCAGGATGAATGGTCGGTTATTGAGCAGCAGGAATATCCGGACAACGAAAAAAATCCTTATCCTTATACATTCGTTACACTGCAAAGAAAATAATATTCGGTCACCGGACAAATAAATCTTATAAATTACAAAAAAGGGAAACAAATGAACAGAAACATCAACTTTGTTTCCTTTTTTGTTTTATAATATTATAGATACAAACATCTGTTCATTTAAACTATCCCATTTTTCAGATGTCTTAACTTAAATACAATAAATACGCAGAATTTAAAGATGGTTTCGGGATTTATCTTTTTATTTTTGAACTGTCTCTCTTTATAATTTGGCTTATGAAAAAATTTCTTGTTTCTACCACTGTATTTTTTTTACTTGCCCTGCCGGCTTATTTGGTAATAGCAGAAAGCTTCAATTCTGCAGATCATATTTCCCTCGACGCATTATGGAAGAAAGCCACTCAGGAAAAAGAAGAAGACTTACCGAAATCCGCAATCTCCACCTTTTCCGAAATCCGGAATATCGCCCGCAAAACAAATAACGACACAGCTTTAATAAAAGCTTTAAACGAACAACTGAATATCGAGCAACGTATCTATCAGGGAGATTATAATACGTTAGCCCCTGAAATAGAAAAACAGGCAATGCAGAGCAACAATCCTGTTGAACAGGCATTTCTTTATTCAAAAGCTGCCGACCTCTACCTCTCTTACTACCTGCAAAACCAATGGCGCATAAACCGCCGGCCCGAAATACAGGAAACGAAAAACCTGTCATTCGACGACTGGAACTCATCACAATTCATAGACACCATTTATTCGGTATCCGAACGCTCATTCGTGAATGACACTCTGAAAACCATCCCCATAAACGGCTATACCGAACTATTGAGTTTTTCCGATATCCCAGAGGCCTCCTGCCCTACCTTATACGACTTGTTCGTATCTAAAGCCATTGCACGGCTAAAAAGCTTCTATACGGAAAAAGCACAATCATCGGTACAAAACAACATCCTCGCTTTGTATGACAAATTGATTACGTTTGACAAAGAAACGAAAAAGACAAACGCCTTCATATACAACACACTCCAAAAAAGCAGTTATATGAGAGCAAGAGGAATTATTAGCGGTGAAGAACTTTTAAAACAAATAACCGGACTTGAAAAGGAATATCGCAATTCACCTTACATCACGAACATCATTCTGAGTAAAATAAACTTCTATACAGAACAAGGAAACAAAGAAGCGATAGACAGTGCATACCAAATTGCAAAAACAGCAGTAAAAGAATTCGCATCGGTTCCTGGCATCGAAAAGATCGAAAGACGATTGAATGAGATAACCGAACCTTTGTTCTTTCCATCCGGCATGTTCGGTTTTTACGACAACCGGGAACAAAACCTTCCCCATATCCAGAATCCGTTTTACTTTTCATATAAAAATATAGATTCACTCGTCATTTCATTTTATACTCTGACAGAATCTCCCGTTTCTTTGAATAACAATATACAGTTTACGGACACACTACTCCCTTCTGCAATATTTAAAGAAAATTTCTCTGTTTCTCTCAAAAACGATTCACCGTATTGGCAAAAGGAAGACAGTACCCGTTTTCCGTCACTGCCTGTCGGCCTCTATCAATACAAAATTCAGGTATTCGGAGGCGACAGTACATTCTCCCAATATTATCTGTTACCGATAAGCAATCTGGCAACTGTTTCCCGCCGTTATGAAAATGGAGATGCCAACTGTTGGGTAGTCACAGCCGGTACGGGCAAACCCGTAAAAGACGCAGATATTATTTTCTACAAACTGAACGACGAAGGAAATCTCACCGAAGTAGCCCGGACAAAAACAGATAAAAACGGGTTAGCTACGCAGGGGGAAGTATCCGAGAGATGGACATCCTTCCGGGTATGTTATAAAAACGACACGGTATCGCTACCGCGTATTCTTCCCTATTTTTACAGACCACAGAAAAAACAAATCGCCGTAGAACGGGAAAACATATATTTCTTTACCGACCGTAGTATTTACCGGCCCGGAGAAATCGTCTATTTCAAAGGCATATTGGTTAAGCAACTCCCGGACGGAGAAAAAAGCATGAGCCACATCCCGGTAGAAATCACACTATCCGATCCACGGGGTAAAGAAATAACCAAAACGCATTTTACTACCAACGACTACGGGTCTGTCAACGGAACCTTCCGGATACCCGACACAGACGATAACGATGGATATTACCGCATAGCCTCAAAATACGGAGAAATCTCATTCAGGGTAGAACACTACAAGCGCCCCTCATTTGAAATTACCTTAACCGAAGACAGTATCGGCTATCTTCCCGGTAGAAATGTTATCGTTCAAGGAAATGTCCGGGCATATTCCGGACAACCGTTGCAGAATGCCACTTACCGGTTCCGTGTTACAGCCACCGATTTATATTCACCACGCATAATGCCTCCTTTCTATCAAAGAGAACAACTCGTTACATCCGGAGAAGGCACTTGTAATTCCGAAGGAAACTTTACAATAGGTTTCCTTGCATTACCCGATTCGGGAGCATATCGGACAATGGTCATATATACAATTACAGGAAATATAACCGATAGCCGCGGAGAAACACAAACATTCGAAAAATCCGTAACGATCGGGAAAGAACGTCTGTGGCTCAATGGAGAAATAAAAGAGCTGATTAATAAAGACAACGATCTCAGGTTA
Source organism: Bacteroidales bacterium (assembly GCA_029007825.1). Taxonomy (GTDB): domain Bacteria; phylum Bacteroidota; class Bacteroidia; order Bacteroidales; family JAQXIO01; genus JAQXIO01. The sequence goes on from JAQXIO010000038.1 coordinate 53,472, forward strand.
CTTATAAAAGGAACAAACATACAAGGAGCTCAAATAGGTGTTAACGGGACCTTCGAACTGCTCCATCTGACTGAAAAAGACACTCTGTCGGTTTATAAAAGCTCTTTCACAGGAGGAACCGAAATAGTCGCCGATGTTATTAATAATATGCCTTCGGGACAATACATCATCCGTGCCAAAGGCATATCATCCGCACGAGACACGGCGACATGGGAACAAAAGGTCATCCTGTATGGTACTAAAGACAAACGTCCCCCAGTCGATACAACTCTATGGGTAGTAGAAAACAATACTGAATTGCTTCCCAGCAAAGACGCATCCGTCATAGTCGGCAGTTCCAGAAAACCTCTCTATCTCCTTTACGAACTATATGGCACAAACGGACTTATTGAACGTAAAATGCTCAAACTCTCAAATAAAAATACGACACTAAAAATCCCATACGGGAAAAATACGGAAAAAGGTGCAGCTGTCCTACTGACATGTTACTATAATAAAAAATTGATACAAAAACAAATAAGACTTACACGTCCATCGACAGTCATAAAACCGTCTGTTATATGGGAAAGCTGGCGTAACAAACTGTACCCGGGAGAAAACGATTCCATCGTTTTACGTATTACCGACCAACAGGGAAAAGGTATAGCATCTGAAGTACTCGCTACCATGTACGACTACTCGTTAAACGCCTTATACCCTCTTCACTGGTATTTGAATCCATCCTATCGTCCGGACTTCATATTCGTACCGCAATTTACGGACTACAATCCCAGACCTTATCCTCTTATGCTTCGCTCAGCAAAAGCAGCGACCGGAACAGTTACAGCAAACACAGTAGCTGATGTAGCTCCTATTATAGCTGAAGAAGAAGTTGTGGAAACATATAGCGCACAGGGAAACATGTCAGATAATACAGATTTCATACGCTCCGATTTCGCCCCAACAGCATTCTTCTATCCCGATATGGTAAGCAATGCCGACGGAACCGTCTCCTTCTCTTATAAAATGCCCCAAAGCCTGACAACATGGAATATGATGATTCTTGCATCGACAAAAGAGGGCTCTATGGGTATGAGTTCGAAACTGGTACAAACACGAAAAGAAGTAATGGTCTCTCCGCTTCTGCCTCGTTTCATCCGCGAAGGCGATTCCGTTACAATCCGTACATCAATAATCAATCTGCTTCCACAAATACAGGAAGTTACCTTTACCTCTGAATTTTATAATCCTGTCACAAAAAAAATCCTGTTCACCGAAAGCCGGCAGGTTGCATTACCGGCATCAGCTGAAAAAACGATGGAAGTACCTCTTACACTGCACAACTATACAGGAAAATTAGGTTGCCGCTTCAAAGCGGTAAGTAAACATCATGCCGACGGTATGGAAGAAGAAATAGATGTTCTACCCTCTTATACCTCTGTAAAAGAAGGGGAATCCATAGAATTGAAGGGAAAACAAAACCACATCTTTTCCGTTTCATCCGCAAGTGGTATCCCGCAGCAATTCAGACTGGAAGTATGTAACAATCTAATCGCCTATGTAGTCAGGGCAATACCCGGACTTGCACAACCACAGAACGATGATGCTATAAGTTGTATGGGAGCATTTTACACTGCTGCCATAACGCAGCATCTACTCACCTCGTACCCTGAACTGGCATCTGCCGTAAAAGATAAGATATTTGCACAACCAAACCAGGCCGGATATTTAAGGACACGTGCTGCGGAGCAGTTAAAAATGCTGCAAAATAATAATGGAGGCTGGTCTTGGTTTGCCGGCATGCCGTCGAGCGCATCTATCACATTAAAAGTACTGGGCAATATGGCACGCCTGACTGAAATGGGAGCTATCGAATACAACCAGGCCGAAAAAGAAATGCAAATACAGGCACTTAACTATCTCGACAAATGGATAGAAAAACAATATAACGAAATCAAAGATAAATCAAAGTACAGACTAAATAAACTGGAATTAGAATACCTCTATATCAGAAGCCTCTACCGGGATATTCCGGAACAGGGAGACTCTCGGGAAGCAATACGCTATTTTACAAAGCTGGCAGAAACACAATGGAAAGGAAAAGCCCTCTCCGGTAAAGTAATGACAGCCATGTTGATGAAAGCAAACGGAAATGAGGCGGCAAGCCGGTTAATCATCCGCTCAATAGGACAATATCCGTTACCGGAAGATGTGAGCAGCGCTACGCTACTGCTCAATTTTTACGGAAAACAAAATATCCGGCAGGCAGAAATAGACGCTCTCATCCGTTTTATTCTGAAGAACAAAAAAAGCAACGTATGGCGTTCCCCTGCAGAAACGATGAATGCCCTTTACGCTTTATGCGAATACGGCACAGACAAAAAAACTCAACCCGGCAGTTTCCGTATAATAAGTGATAAGAAAATATTGGCGGAACGGGATATTATGCCGCTGGTAATCGATTCCGTTGAATTCTCTTACGGTCAATTCGGGGAAAAAGGAGAAAAAGTCGAATTCGTTAATCAATCGGAAAGCACCTTGTGGATATCCGCAGTCCGTATATATAAAGAACCTTTAGTCGATATGAAATCCTATTCAAACGGTATTTCCGTAGAACGGCAATATTACAAAACAACTCAAAGCGCTTCAGGTACAATACTTACACCAATCGAGGAAGGTACCCCTGTACAAATAGGAGATAAAATTACTGTCCGTCTCAAGGTAACGACACCGGAACAGCGCAGCTTTGTACGAATAAGAGACTACTTCCCTGCCAATCTGTCCAATGAAGCGGCATTATCCGGAACTCGCTTTATCGAAGGCTCGTGGGTTTACGCTTCACAAAGCGATCTCTACAAAAGCTTTTACGTCGAACAGTTAAATAAGGGAACATCCCTATTTGAATATAATCTTTATGCTGCCTTCGACGGAGAATGCAGAGGAGGTTTTGCCGAAGCCGAGTCCCTCTACGCTGAAGAGTTCGGCGGACACACGAAAAGTACACTTGTAACCATAGAATAAAAGATATATAATTTTGATTTTTCATCATTCTTTGCGTTCTTTGTATGAAAGAAAAGATTTAATTTTTACATCATAATAACATGAAAAAGCTTTTAAGTATTGTTTACGGTCTATTACTGGCAACCACTTTGCTGCTCGCTGAAAACAGCGCTAAAATATCTTTTGAGACAAAAGAACACAACTTCGGTACAATACCCGAAGAAATCGGTAATGCAAGTTGCGAATTTATATTTATGAATGTTGGCAATGCTCCTTTAGTACTTAATAAAGTCACGGCATCGTGCGGATGTACCACCCCCACATGGACAAAAGAACCGGTTGCTCCGGGCAAAACAGGCAAAGTCGTTGTTACATATAAAGCACAAGGCCGTCCGGGGGCATTCCATAAAAGCATCACAGTTTACAGCAACAGCAAAGACGGAGCTGAAATGCTGCTGATCAGGGGAGAAGTAACCCCGCGCTCCAAAAATCCCGAAGTTGCCTATCCCTATGATTTGGGAGACGGAATTAAGGCTAACAAGCGGGAAATAAAAATCTCGGCATTGAAAGACAACGAAATAAAAAAAGAAATTATCAGTATTTACAACAGCGGAAAATCAGAAGTTGAGGTAAAATGCAATACCCACAACAGTAAATTTATTTCATGCAAAGAAAACTCCCTCAAAATTATGCCGAGGGAATTCGGTCAGTTTACTATAGAGGTCAACGGAAAAGGCGCACCCGATTTAGGTCGCATCAAAGACTATTTCTACATAAATGTAAACAATGATAACAAACAAACCGAAACACGCCGCATCAACGTTGTTGCCACTGTAACGGAAAATTTTGACGGTCTCTCCAAAAGTGATTGGGAAAAAGCGCCTATTGCGAGCTTTTCCGATGTGCTGTTCAATTTCGGAAATCCCAATGGGAAAAAAATTACCAGCAAATTGGAAATAAAAAACGTAGGCAAAAGCACACTCAAAATACGGAAAGTTATCGTTGAAAATAATCTCTTTGTAATTTCCGGTGGAAAAGAAAGCATCAAGCCGGGTGGAACAGCAACCTACTCCATACACGTTAAAGAGGATAAAAAAATAACCGGAAACGTTACTGGAGCCATTGTATTCATCACCAATGACCCCAGTGCCCCCATCCGTACGGTAAAATTGGTCGCACACCTTTAATTATTGAATTGTCGAGCATACGTTAGCATATGGATAATAACGAACATCCTGAAAACGATCCCCTCTACGCAGGTCTGAAAGTACAGAAAGGACTTGCACAGCCACCGAATGTCAATCCCTACTTAAAAACAAGGAAAAGGGAATCGAAAAAAAACTTTACTGTATCCGAATACGTAGAAGGTATTTTAGCCGGAAATATAACCATTCTGAGCCAAGCCGTCACTTTGGTTGAAAGTGCAAAACCCGAACATCAGCAGATCGCACAGGAAATCATTGAAAAATGCCTACCCTTCTCCGGTAAATCCGTCCGGATCGGCATAACAGGTGTACCGGGAGCCGGAAAAAGCACCTCGATCGATGTCTTCGGGCTTCATCTGATAAAACAAGGGAAGAAACTGGCAGTATTGGCCATCGACCCGAGCAGCGAACGTTCCAAAGGAAGTATACTGGGTGACAAAACCCGGATGGAGCAACTTTCGAGAGAGAAGAATGCCTTCATCCGTCCTTCACCTTCAGCAGGTTCATTAGGAGGAGTTGCAAGAAAAACACGCGAGACAATAATTCTGTGTGAAGCAGCCGGTTTCGATTCGATCTTCGTTGAAACAGTCGGTGTAGGACAATCCGAAACTGCCGTACACTCGATGGTAGACTTCTTTCTGCTAATCCAATTAGCAGGAACAGGCGACGAACTGCAGGGAATCAAAAGGGGAATTATGGAAATGGCAGATGCCGTCATTATAAACAAAGCCGACGGAGACAACATTGATCGTGCTAACCTCGCAAAGGCGCAATTTACCAATGCACTACACCTGTTTCCCTTGGCAGAATCGGGGTGGTCACCCAAAGTCCTCACCTACTCCGGATATTACGGAATAGGCATTAAAGAGATTTGGGACATGGTAGACGAATACATTGATTTTGTTAAAAAGAACGGTTATTTTAGCCATCGGAGAAACCAGCAATCCAAATATTGGATGTTTGAATCAATAAACGAAGCTTTGAAAAATAACTTCTATCAGGATCCGAAAATAATAAAAGCGCTTCCGGCTATCGAAAAGCAGGTCCTTGATGCTGAGATTAGTTCCTTCACCGCGGCGAAACGTCTTCTTGACTTACATGGCTAAAAGAAATAGAAAGCCCCCCAATTAAAAGATAGAAAAAAGCGCATTACACATTTTTATCTATAAAATAAAAGACCAAAAATTCTTACTGAAATACCAGCTTATGCTGCATATACAATAAACCGTATAAAAGAGGGCGGCTGTTACTATTTGTAACAGCCGCCCTCTTTTATACCTTAATCTTCTTTACCCGAAACTCACTCGGCATCATCAGACGCTGAAATATCGACCTGGCGGCTGAATGCCTCCTTAAAAGAGATCAACGATTCGGTACGGGCCAGCCCTAAAGGCTGTAATTTCTGATGAATAATCGACAACAAATGTTGGTTATTTCGGGCATAAAGTTTAATAAATAAATCATACTGCCCCGTCGTATAATGGCACTCAACCACTTCGGGAATAGCCTTTAATGCACTCACAACATCATTAAAATGACTCGGATTTTTTAAATATAAACCTATGTATGCACAGGTCTCATACCCTAATTTAGAATAATCCACAACCATTTCAGAACCCTTTATAATATTCAGGCTCATTAATCTTTGTACCCTCTGGTGTATAGCTGCTCCTGAAACATTACAAGCTCTTGCCACTTCTAAAAACGGAATCCGGGCATTACTGATTATCATTTTTAGGATTTTCAAATCCAATTCATCTAAATTGTATTGTTTCATAATCAAATACTAACAATTTGTTATGACAAAAGTACAAAGAATTGTATTAATAGCAACATATACGGAAATAAATAAAGCTGCCCTGTCTGAAAACAAAGCAGCTTTATTAGTTATGACAAGAGTCTGTTACGACTCCTTAATTCGAATTTACAGCCGAATAATTGATCTTCAAAGCATATGCTTCACGAAGAGCCTGTTTAATATCGGTCACAATACCCATCTTCGTCTCCTTGTCAACCTTCAGAGAAACCGTCATATAAGGCTGGTCTTCTTCTTTCATTGACGATTTTTCCTGAGCAATGTAATCCTGTATTTCAGAAACTTCAGCAAATGCGTCATTTAACTGAATACGACTCTCAGAACCCATTTTGGCACGAAACTCGTTCGTAGGTTTTCCTACATAAATAAATGTAACCAACGACTTCTTTTCCAACTTCTGGAGTTCGGTTGCCTGTGGCAATTTGAATTGTACTTTCAATGTCACTTCACGCATGGTAGTTACCATCATAAAGAAGAACAACAAGGTAAAAATCAAGTCAGGCAATGACGACGTATTCAATGGCGGCATCGAACGTCCGCCGGATTTATTAAACTTACCCATTATTACTTTCCTCCATAGTTTTTAGGTTCGGCTTCGGATATCTTCATAGGATATACCTTCATAACGGCCTTCTGCTCTTCTTCACCCAACTGGTCGAAACTCTTACCGAATTTAGATTTGGATAAATCGTTACGCAATTCATTATAAGCACCGACCAATTCATTCTGCACTGAAATATAAGCCTGATATTCCGTACCCACGTCATTCATCAATGAAATTACATGATTCTTTGTTATCATCATTTTCCCGAAGAAAGGAATATCTTCTTCAATCTTTTCAGGCATATGAGGATCATCATTCGCATTCAAGACAAACTCCTTCACTCGCTCTCTTAATTGGCCTATCTCGATAAAATCGGAACCTGCCAGTATCTGGTTTTGACTATTTACTAAAATAGGCAACAGGTTTCTCTTTTTTATATCGACATCCTGTTCTTTCTGATCTTTAGGAATAGGAGGCGGCAGACGTCTGGCCAACCCCTTATCTGTATCCATAGAAGTCGTAAGAAGGAAGAAGATAAGCAGCAAGAAAGCAATATCGGCTGTAGAACTGGAGTTTACCTCTTCAACTTTTCTTTTTTTTCTAGCCATTTTGTTTTCTTTTTTAAATTCTTACTTATCAACCATTTTTTTAATACTGCCCCATACCAGAGCGGCAAAAATCAGAATAAGTAAAATATAAGCGGTATAAAGCCACATATCTGTTATTTTCAACCAAAACGGAGTATTGTCAGCCCCATCATAACCCGGTATAGAAAGAGGTGTTCCGCTTCCCATAGAATAACCGATAAAAAAGAGAGCAAAAAACAATACAATAGCGATGAGATTACCAATAGCGCTACGGAAATTATCCTTAAATAATTTGATCAGATGCACAATAGCAAAGGCAATCGTCATAACCAGAGTAATTCCCAAAATGACGTACCCCCATCGAAGGAGCAAATCTGTATATTCCGGAACCGGAGTTTCTGCCGTTTCGGTTCCCGGAACTACTCCTCCGAAATAAAATAAGCCAAACACTGCCAAGCTAATGAGCATCATTACCCACAATGTAAGACTTGATATTTTTCTAATCTTAGAAACTGCCATGATATTTATTACTTTTTGAATTTAAGATTGTATTTAATAACCATATCCAAAAGAGAAATTGAAGCATCTTCCATTCTATTAAGAATAGCCTCTACCTTTGAAAGAATATAGTTATAGAACAATTGAAGAATAAGAGCAACGATAAGACCACCTACAGTTGTAATCAAAGCCACTTTCATACCACCGGCAACAACCGTCGGGCTGATATCACCAACCTGTTGGATTTTATCGAATGCCTGAACCATACCGATTACAGTACCCAAGAATCCGAGAGAAGGGGCCATCGTGATAAACAAAGTGATCCATGAAAGATTCTTGTCCAAAAGACCGGCCTGTACACCTCCATAAGATACTACCGATTTTTCAACAATATCGATGCCCTGATCGATACGGGAAAGTCCTTGGTAGAAAATAGAAGCGATAGGACCTCTCGTGTTACGTGCAATTTCTTTTGCACCTTCGACATCGCCTCTTTCAAGAGCTTCTTCTATAGATTTCAATAATTTATCGACATTTGTTTCAGCTAAATTCAAATAGATAATTCTTTCGAGACAGAATGCAAGACCGAAAATCAAGGCCATTGCCACAAAACTCATAAAGAAAGGAGAACCCTCAATAAATTTAATTTTCAATTCCTGATGGAAACCACCTTCTATTTGCTGCACCATTTCGGGTTCAGCGGCCGCCTGAGCCATCACAACATTTGACAAACCAAGAGCGCATACCCCTAAGATTGCGATAATTGCAAAAAACTTTTTCATTGCTTGTTTTGTTTTTAAATTAGTAATTACTTTATTATTTATTATTTAATCCTAACACATTATCCTAACTAATAGGATATTGCGGAGGGAGCGGGATTCGAACCCGCGATACGCTTTAGGCGTATACACGCTTTCCAGGCGTGCCTCTTCAACCACTCGAGCACCTCTCCTTCTGTTCTTATTTTCGAGACCTGCCGAAAAACGGGTGCAAATTACGAAAAAAATCCCAATCACCAATAGTTAGGGAAAACAAATCTCTTAAAAAAATCATCCCCTTGCCAATAAAAAAATCATAAATTAAAAAGAGTCTGCACATTTCGTTCCGTATGCTCTTCAAGCTGCTCTATAGATATATGAAAAACATCGGCAACCCTCTCTGCCGTTTTCCATATATAAACAGGCTCATTGCGCTTTCCACGGTAAGGTACGGGAGCAAGATAAGGCGCATCCGTTTCCAGCACGATTCGCTCTGGTGTCGTCCCTTTCAATACATCCGAAAGATTCGAATTCTTAAACGTTATCACCCCGTTAATCCCGACATAAAAATGACCGAGCCCCAATATTTCCGTTAGTTCCTCCGATGTACCGCTGAAGCTATGGAATACACCTCGTAAAGAACCGGCTCCTACACGCCGTATGCTCTCCATAACATAAGAATGGGCATCCCGCGAATGAATCACGACCGGCAAATCCATCTCTATACTGAGTTTTAACTGCTCTTCAAAAACCCGTATCTGCTCTTTCAGATAACTGGAATCCCAATGCAAATCGATTCCGATTTCACCGATTGCACAATATTTATATAAATGCCTCCGCTCTTTTATTCTACCGAGCACCGCATCGGCATTTTCACTGACCGACGTCGGATGTAAGCCCAACATCGGGAAACAATGCTCCGGGTAACGTTCGCAAAGCTCCGCCATAGAAGCAAATGTATCCTCGTCCACATTCGGCATCAATATCCGTCCGATACCGGAAGCAAACGCCCGTTCCAGAACCGCTTCTTGCTCCGTCCCGAATTTCGGCAGATAAATATGTGCATGCGTATCTGTAAGCATCCTACACCTCTCTATACATCAACTGATCGGCTAACGAACGCAAAGTCTCCAGACGCGCAGATTCGACAGACAATCCGGAGAGGGCAATACCGCCCTTCTTATAGTAATCGTTAATTTTTTCCTCCAAAACGGACTTCAAATTCAAATTATTATAGACCGCAGTAACCGCATCTATTTTCTCTTTTTTTTCTTCATCCGTCTGGGCATCATTGGCCAGTTGTGCCAAAAGTACCTCTCGGTCTTTTCCCTGAGCCAACTCTAAAGCACTGATAAGGAGATATGTTTTCTTATTGCATAGTATATCCCCACCTGTCTTCTTCCCGAATTTTACCGTATCCGCATACACATCGAGCAAATCATCTTTCAACTGAAACGCCAGCCCTATATTAATACCATAATCATAAAGACCGGAAGCATCTTTTTCAGAAGCTCCCGCAATCAGTGCCCCTGTTTTGAGTGCACAACCCAAAAGCACGGCAGTTTTCAAACGAATCATCTCCAGATACTCCTTCTTCGACACATCCGTCCGATTCTCAAACTCCAGATCATATTGTTGTCCGGCACAGATTTCAGTTGCCGTGCTGGTAAAAAGATCCAATACAGGCTTCAAAGCATGCGAAGGAGTTCGTAGCATATATTCATACGCTAATATTTGCAAAGCATCCCCCGACAATATTGCCGTATTTTCACTCCATTTTTTATGTACCGTTATTTTTCCACGCCTCAGATCAGACCGGTCCATCAAGTCATCGTGCAATAAAGTAAAATTATGGAAAAGCTCCAGCCCTATGGCCGGATCCAGCACATCAGACAACTTCCCAGAAAAAATATCTGCGGCCATAAGAGTTAACGCCGGACGTATACGTTTTCCACCAAGCGACAATATATATTTTATAGGATCGAATAATTGCGGAGCCGGATAATCATAATTGATATTTTTAATTCTCTCGTCTATAACAGACAGAACATCTTCGAAACGCATCATAAGCAATATGTCTTTAAAATAAAAAGAGGCTACTCGAGCAAGTAGCCTCCCATTCTGATATTTTAGATTATTGTAAGCGGAATGTAATAGGCACCGTATATTTTACACGCACGGGCTTACCTCTCTGCTTTCCTGGTTTCCAGGGTGGCATCGAATTGATCACGCGCAAAGCCTCTTTATCCAGAGACGGGTCTACGCCGCGTATAACTTCCGCATCCACGATCTTGCCGTCTTTATTGATTACGAAAGTACAAATAACACGACCTTGTATTCCGTTTTCCTGTGCTATGCTCGGATACTTGATCGATTTTGCAAGATATTGCAACAATCCGGCTTCACCTCCGTTCGGAAACTGGGGCATCTCTTCCACCACAGTAAAAATTTCCTGTGAAGACTCTTCCTCCTCTTCGATTACAGGCGGGGTATAAACTTGAACCTGTGCCTGTTTCTGGTCATCTTCTGTCGTCAGAATCTCTTGCTGTTCCAAATTCGTATTATCGTCAACAACATTCAATACTTCCGTTACGACCGGAGCTGGAGGAGGAGGAGGAGGGGGAGGGGGTGTATTCTCCTGACGTGTAATCTCTATTTCTTCCTCGGCAATCACATCTGCCACTCCTTGCACCTGCACTTTTTTAATATCGCGCGTACCCCATTCGAATGCTACGAACAACACCGACAGAGCTACCACGTAACCGATAAGCAGGAATAACGATTTCTTACTTTCCAAATCTGCTTTGGGCGACTTCTTTATTTCCATAGTATCTATTGAATATTATATTTTCCTCAGTTCGGCAAAAATACAATTTTTTTCATTAACCAACCATATTCCGGCGAAAATGTTCGTTTTTTTTTATCCCTTATACCATTTTCGGATTTCGCACGTTTTAAGATTATATGATAGTCGAAACAAGAACAACCGACTTCATCTGACTAACGCGACAAAGACGAATTACTGAGACATGAAGATTTTCATCTCCTTACTGACATTTTTAATACCCGTTTCTCTATTTTCGCAAAACGGAGATAATGTTTTCAACTTCTTACGCATAGCAACATCAACCAGGGCAGCAGCACTGGGAGGACATAATATTTCTCTTGTAGTGAACGATCCCAATATGATTTTTCACAACCCGGCGCTTTTAGGTCCCGAGATGGATATGAGCATCGCCCTATCCTACTCCAACTATATCTCTGACATCAATATGGGTAGTGCCGTATTTACTAAAGCAATACACGACCGGGCGGCATGGGGAGCAGGGATTCAGTTTATGGGTTATGGCGATTTCAAACAAACGTTACCTGACAATACCGTAGTAGGCGATTTTTCAGCAAAAGACCTTGCGCTCGACGGCTTTTTCGCCTATGACCTGAGCGACCGTTGGCGGGGAGGAGTCACCGGAAAATTTATCTATTCGGCCTTTGAAAGTTATACATCCGTAGCTCTTGCCGTCGATCTGGGAGTAAGCTACTACAACCCCGACAAAGGATTTGCCGCAGCCATGACATTCAAAAATCTCGGAGGACAGTTAAAAGCGTACACGGACGAAAGGGTTAAAATTCCATGGGATATCCAGTTAGGAATAACGCAAAAGCTGGCTCATGCACCTTTTCGCCTCTCCATCACCACCTTATATCTCAATAAATGGAAATTTGAATATATAGACGAAGCACAAACGGACGGTCAGGAAGACCGCATCGTAAAAGAAAAATTCGGACGTGTATTTTTCAATCACTTTATTTTTGGTCTCGACTTCGTTCCTTCTGAAAATTTCTGGCTCGGCATAGGATTCAATCCTAAAGTAAACGGAGACATGAAACGTACCAACGGAGGCGGATTCGGCGGATTTACAGCAGGAGGCGGTATCAGTATCAAACGCTTCGACGTCGGATTCTCTTATCTCAACTATTATCCTTCAGCCGCCAGCTTTATGGTATCGCTCTCCGTATATATGGGACGCGATAGCTTTTAAATTTTCTCTATACTTTTATTTACCCAAAAGATTTTGCGGTTTCACCGAACTTTACGAAATTTGTGCATTAGAGAGGATTTATCTAATCTCTGATGTTTATGGCAAAAAAAATAGTTATTGCGATTGACGGTCATTCCTCTTGCGGAAAGAGCACGATGGCCAAAGAACTGGCTCAATCGATTGGTTATACATATATTGACACCGGAGCCATGTATCGCGCCGTAACGCTTTACGGTTTGGAAAAAGGCTATATAAAAGACGGGGAAATATGTGAAGAAGCATTGCGCAAAGATATTTCCAGCATCCATATAACATTTGAAAGAACAGCCGAAGGCAATCTCATAACCTTCCTTAACGGTAAAAACGTAGAAAATAAAATCCGCACTATGGAAGTCTCGGACAATGTTAGCTTAGTCAGTAAGCTGAAATTCGTTCGTGAAGCCATGGTCGCCCAACAACAGGAAATGGGCAGAAAAAAAGGTGTGGTGCTGGATGGCCGTGACATAGGCAGTGTAGTATTTCCCGACGCAGAATTGAAAGTATTCATTACCGCCACCCCGGAAGTTCGTGCGGAAAGAAGAATGAAAGAACTTCTCGCAAAAGGTGAAAACGTTACGTTCGACCAGGTATTGAAAAATCTGCAGGAACGCGACCGTATCGATTCAACACGTAAGGAAAGCCCCCTGGTTATGGCACCCGATGCATTACTACTGGATAATTCCGGCCTCAGCAAAGAAGAACAACGGTGCTGGTTATTGAACGAATTTTATAAAACAGCCGGATTAGAATGAAAAAAATAGTAGAGATTGATCGTGATTCCGGATTCTGCTTTGGTGTGGTAAACGCCATACAAAGAGCCGAAAAAGAGTTGCAGAAAGATCAGATTCTTTATTGTTTGGGCGATATTGTACACAATGCGCAAGAAATCAGCCGCCTCGAAAAAGCAGGATTAAAAACAATCAATCACGAGCAATTTTCCCGGCTGAAAAACAAAAAAGTACTGCTCCGCGCGCACGGAGAACCTCCTTCGACATACTCCACAGCCGAACAGCATGGACTAAAAGTAGTCGATGCAACATGCCCTGTCGTATTGCAGCTACAAAAAAAGATCAAAAAAAAATATATGGAAGAAGGTCCCGGTTGCCAGATCGTAATATATGGTAAAAAGGGACATGCCGAAGTAAACGGATTAGTCGGACAGACCGAAGGAAATGCGATTGTCATCGAAAACGAAGACGATTTGGAAAAAATCGATTTTTCGAAAAAAGTATGCCTTTTCTCCCAGACTACAAAATCGGTGGATGGCTTTCAGCACATTGTAAAAGAAATAGGAAACCGGATGAACGAACAGGCAGGATTTGAGTTCTTCGATACGATATGCCGGCAGGTTGCCAATCGTATTCCGCAGTTACTCCGTTTTGTTACGCAATACGATCTCGTTTTTTTTGTTGCAGGAGAAAAAAGTTCGAACGGAAAATTCCTTTACGAAGAATGTAAAAAAGCGAACTCCAACACCTATTTTATTTCACAATTCGAAGATATAGATATCTCCTTATTACAATCGATCAACTCCATCGGTATATGTGGAGCAACCTCTACCCCGAAATGGCTGATGGTCGAAATAGCAGAAAAATTGAAAGAAATATTAGTCACCCATACAGAAAACGAATTATGAACACAATTAAATGTATAGGAATTCTGACCTCGGGCGGCGACGCTCCGGGAATGAATGCGGCAATCCGCGCGGTCACTCGTACAGCCATTTATAACGGCATGGGAGTAAAAGGTATCTACAGAGGCTACAAAGGTTTGATTACTGGCGAGATAGAGACCTTCAAAACTCAAAATGTAAGTAATATTATCCAGATGGGAGGCACAATATTGAAAACAGCAAGAAGTGCCGAATTCATGACACCCGAAGGCCGCAAACAGGCATACGATAAACTGCAGGAAGAAGGAATCGACGCTTTAGTTACGATAGGCGGAGACGGAACGCTTACCGGAGCACGTATTTTTGCTCAGGAATTCAATTTTCCCATCGTAGGGATCCCGGGTACGATCGACAACGATCTTTCCGGAACCGATACAACAATCGGCTACGACACGGCATTGAATACCATAATGCAGGCAGTCGATAAAATCAGGGACACCGCATCCTCGCACGAACGTCTTTTCTTTATTGAAGTTATGGGACGCGATGCCGGTTTCCTTGCTCTGAACGGAGCGATAGCTTCAGGAGCCGAAGCCGCCGTAATTCCGGAAGTGGAAATTGAAAAAAACAGCATATGGGAAACCATCCAGAACGGATTCAGAAAATCGAAGAACAGTAGTATCGTATTGGTAGCAGAAAGTGAACTGACTGGCGGCGCCATGGGAATCGCAGAACGGGTAAAAGCCAATTTCCCGCAGTTCGATGTTCGTGTCACTATACTGGGACATGTACAACGCGGAGGCTCCCCGACCGCAATCGACCGTATTATTGCCAGCCGTATGGGAGAAGCCTCTATCAACGCATTGCTCGAAGATCAAAGAAACGTAATGATCGGGCTCCAGAACGAGCAAATCGTTTACGTTCCGTTCTCGAAAGCCATCAAAAAAGACAAACCCATAAATAAAGACCTGATGGAGACATTGAGAATCCTCTCCATCTGACAAAAGACATCAGGATTCTTTTTGAATCGGAAAAAGGGAGAATACAAACACGTATTCTCCCTTTTTATCTCAATATAAAACAAAAAGAGGATAATCCGAAGAATACCCTCTTTCTCACTCTATTAAATAAAGATCTATCAGTTATCAGAAATCTGCATTATTCGGTGTACGCGGGAAAGGTATCACATCCCGTATATTTTGCATGCCTGTAACGAAAAGAATCAGACGTTCGAATCCAAGTCCGAAACCGGAATGCGGAGCCGTACCGAACTTACGTGTTTCAAGATACCACCAGATAGTCTCTGCACACATTCCCAGCTCCTCTACCCGTGCCATCAGCTTCTCATAATTTTCCTCACGCTGCGATCCTCCGATAATCTCTCCGATTTTCGGGAAAAGCACATCCATTGCACGCACCGTCTTGCCATCCTCATTCTGCTTCATATAAAAAGACTTGATCTCTTTCGGATAATCCGTCAGGATAACAGGACGTTTAAAATGTTTTTCTACCAGATAACGTTCATGTTCCGATTGCAGGTCAGTACCCCAGTCGACAGGGAATTCAAACTTCTCACCCGAAGCCTTAAGAATCTCCACACCCTCCGTATAAGTCAGTCGCACAAAATCATTCTCGGCTACAAAACGCAAACGATCTATCAGCTCTTCGTCATACATCTTCTGGAGAAACTCAAGATCATCGTAACAATTCTCCAAGGCATAACGGATAAGATATTTCAGAAAATCCTCCGCCAGATCCATATTCTCCTTTATCTCGTTAAACGCTACCTCAGGCTCTATCATCCAGAATTCGGCAAGGTGGCGCGGCGTATTGGAATTTTCAGCACGGAACGTAGGCCCGAACGTATAGGTAGCACCCAATGCCAGAGCACCTAATTCAGCCTCCAACTGACCCGAAACGGTCAAGTTTGCCTGACGTCCGAAAAAGTCCTCTTTATAATCAACATCGCCCTCTTTCGTATGCGGCACCTCCTTCATAGGAAGCGTCGTCACCTGGAACATTGCGCCGGCACCCTCACAATCGGAAGCCGTAATAATCGGAGAATGAAAATAATAGAAACCCCGGTCATTGAAATATTTATGTATGGCATACGCCATATGATGACGCACACGAAGCACAGCCCCGAACGTATTTGTTCTCGGGCGTAAATGTGCAATCTCACGAAGAAACTCGAGAGAATGTCCCTTCTTTTGTAAAGGATAGCTTAAAGGATCAGCAGAACCGTATATCTCGATCTCCTCGGCCTGGATTTCGGCAATCTGCCCTTTACCCTGCGATTCGACCAGTAAACCGTTAACGCTGATACAAGCTCCGGTAGTTATAGGTTTGAGAAAATCCTCCCCGAACTTCTCTATATCGATTACAATCTGGATATTATGAATTGTACTCCCGTCATTCAAAGCCACAAAACTTATGGCCTTGTTTCCACGCCGGGTACGCACCCACCCCTTTACATTTACTTTTGAATCGAAAACAGGCGACTTCAAAAGTTCCGCAATTTTCGTCCTGCTTAATGTTTCCATATCTTGCTTAATTCTGTGTATAATTCTTATTCGTATGAACCCATACGCAACATAGTCACCTCCTTCTCATCCAGATATCTCCAACGTCCGCGCGGCAGGTTCTTTTTCGTTAAGCCGGCAAAATAAACGCGATCCAGCTTAACCACCCGGTAACCCAGCGATTCGAAAATACGGCGCACGACCCTGTTCTTCCCTGAATGAATCTCTATGCCTACCTGTGATTTATCCTCTTCCGTCACATAGCTGATGGCATCTGCATGTATTTCGCCGTCCTCGAGCTCGATACCGTCGGCAATCTTCTGCATATCCTCCATCGTTACATTCTTATCCAACCAAACCTGATAAATCTTCTTTTTATTATATTTAGGATGCGACAACTTAGAAGCCATCTCTCCATCGTTCGTAAGCAACAACACGCCAGTCGTATTCCTGTCTAAACGCCCGATCGGATAGATCCGTTCCGAACAGGCATTTCTCACCAAATCCATCACCGTAAGGCGCCCCTGCGGATCATCCGACGTAGTAACACAGTTCTTAGGCTTGTTCAAAAGCACATAAACCTTACTCTCGAGCGTCACAGGCTCGTTATGGAATGTCACTTTATCCGAACGCAGCACCTTCCGGCCAAGCTCGGTAACCACCTCACCGTTCACACTTACGACACCCGCCTGAATATATTCATCGGCCTCCCTACGGGAACAAACGCCTGAATTTGCAAGATACTTATTCAAGCGGATAGGCTCGTTAGGATCGGCAACCTCCTCCTTATACTTCAACTGTTTCTGATATCCGTATTTGGCATTCGGATTATAATCGTCCGTACGGGGACGAAAAGGACGCCGGCTATCGCCCTGCATCCGGTTTCCGTATGAAGGACGTTGATTATTATTATCGTAATTTCTGTTATAGGAACGGTCGCCCTGAGGACGTCCGTAAGATGGACGGTCACCGTAAGGCCTCTGTTGTCCGTAACCACCCTCCCGGTTGTAAGGACGATCATACCCTTCCCGATTATTGCCGTACGATGGACGGTCATTATTCCCCTCACGTCCTCCGTAAGAAGGACGGTTAAAATTAGGGCGGTCGCCATAAGGCTGGCGCTGACCATAATTATTACCTTCGCGGTTACCGTATGACGGACGCTCTCCGTACGGCGCACGCGGACGGTTTTCTCTGAACGGAGATGCGGGACGCTCTCTTTCGAAAGACTCGCTCCTACCTCTGTTACCAAACGGATTCCTGCCCTGCTCATTACGGTTATCATACGAGGGACGGGGTTCACGTTGGAAAGACTCACGGCTGCTGTACGCCGGTTTTCTTTCCCCTTCGCCGTTTGCACCGTTATTATCATCACGATAATCTGTTTTTGTGCGGCCTGCTCCAATTCGTGGACGACGACCTTCTCTCTCACTAGCCATTTTCTTCAATTTATTATTGGTTAAACTATGCAGCCTCACGGCTACAACAAATTATATTCCCGTATAGTTGTGCGGGGTTATTGACTTTAATTCTTCTTTTACACGATCGCTAACCTGCAACGTTTCGATAAATGCAGCGATCGACGCCTCCGAAATTCCCTCGTTCGTACGCGTCAGCGCCTTCAACGCCTCATACGGTTTAGGGTATCCCTCCCTGCGCAATATCGTCTGGATGCCCTCGGCAACCACGGCCCAGCAGTTATCCAGATCTCTGGCCAAAGCGTCGGGATTGATTAACAACTTTCCTAAGCCTTTCAGGCTGCTCTCGATAGCAATTACAATATGAGCCACAGGCACACCAACATTCCGCAACACGGTAGAATCCGTTAAATCCCGTTGCAAACGCGATACCGGCAACTTACCCGAAAGATGTTCCAGCAATGCATTTGCCACACCCAGATTACCTTCCGCATTCTCGAAATCAATAGGATTCACCTTATGAGGCATTGCCGAAGAACCGACCTCGCCGGCCTTTATTTTCTGTTTAAAATATTCCATGGAAATATACTGCCAGAAATCCCTGTTCATATCGATCATAATCGTATTGATACGCTTAAGCCCGTCGAACAATGCGGCGAAATTATCATAATTAGATATCTGGGTCGTCCATGCTTCACGCTGCAAACCTAAATTTTCAGACACGAACTTATTTCCGAAACTACGCCACTCTATTGACGGATAAGCAACATGATGCGCATTGAAATTCCCCGTTGCTCCGCCGAATTTTGCCGAAACAGGAATACTCTTCAACAAAGCAAGCTGTTGTTCCAGACGGTAAACGAAAACCATCAGTTCTTTTCCTAAACGCGTCGGCGAGGCAGGCTGACCGTGCGTTTTGGCAAGCATCGGCACCGTCATCCACTGTTCGGCATAGCCCTTCAACGTATCGATCAAACGGCCAATCAACGGATAATAAACGTCATTCAATGCATCTTTTACACTGAGAGGAACCGAAGTATTATTGATATCCTGCGAAGTAAGTCCAAAATGAATAAACTCCTTATACTTTTCAAGTCCCAGACGGTCGAAAGCCTCTTTCACGAAATATTCGACAGCTTTCACATCATGGTTGGTAGTCGCCTCGATCTCCTTGATACGGGCTGCATCTTCAATCGAAAAATCTTTATAAACATTTCTCAGGGCATCGAAAAGCGGCCGATTGCCTACCCCCTTCAACTGAGGCAAAGGTAATTCGCACAATGCGATAAAATACTCTATTTCAACTCGCACCCTGTATTTAATGAGCGCATACTCCGAAAAATAGCCGGATAATACATCGGTCTTTCCTCTATACCTTCCATCTACGGGAGAGAGGGCTGTTAGCGGTTGTAGCTCCATAACTGATTTCTGTCTTTCTATATACGTAAATAGGAATACAAAGTTAGTGATAAAATCGGCTTAATCACTCATCCTTTATTTTTTTTGAACTTTTCCATTAAATATTTTGGAGAATTAGGAAAATCACCTACCTTTGCAACACATTTGAAAACAACAGACGGATGCAAAACTTTCGGTTTACAAACCGGAAATTCCGTAAATAGTTCTCTTTCATGCTTTAATGTTTACCGATCATGTATCGGGCGTTTAGCTCAGCTGGTTCAGAGCATCTGCCTTACAAGCAGAGGGTCGGCGGTTCGAATCCGTCAACGCCCACAAAATTTATCCGATCATGCATCGGGCGTTTAGCTCAGCTGGTTCAGAGCATCTGCCTTACAAGCAGAGGGTCGGCGGTTCGAATCCGTCAACGCCCACAGAATAGTAAAATCCTAAAAAGACAGGAGAAACCGATAAAAAAACAAAAAGTCTGTTAGTCATTAGATTAACAGACTTTTTTTATTCTGCTGTCAGACAATAAAAGTCAGTTTAAGACAGTGACTGAGCAACCAATGAGAGAGCGAAACAACCCCTGTGATTTCGAGACACTTTATGGCAATTTATCACTGGAAACTAATAACTTACAACAATTCCACTTAGTTTATTTGTGAGCTTTAGTCTTTAAGTGATGCTAAATAATTTTGTAGAATCATTAAAAAACAAGCAATAAAAAAGACATATCGAATCCCATTCTTAAAAGGGAAGAAGAATGGAAGCAAAGATAGTTCAACCAACTATAATGGTTTGAATCGACACTGGTAGTAAAAAAGCAGACTTCAGCTCTTTGGCTTTTATAAAACCCAAAATATAAAGTCAGCCCGGAAAGTTTCAGATACAACAAAAGAAGCTCAAAAAAAACAATAACTCTTTAGAAAAAATAAAGACAGCAATGGTTTTATGATCCCTGATAAATCTCGGATCACTTATTTAGGAATAGTTTTTAATAAACCAAGAAAACAGAATAGGCAACGAATCAGAATATAAATATCTTATCTGAATCGACTCGGAGTAGTTTTAAAATGTTTATTAAAGAATTTATTAAAAGCACTCTGACTCTCAAATCCTAACAAAAAAGCAATCTCTAAAAAAGGTATTTTCTCTTTGATATACTTTTGAGCTAATTCCATCCGTAAACCATTTAATATTTGCTGATACGATGTACCTTCAGACCTCAATTTACGTTGTATATTCCGTTCACTCATATTGAGCCTTTCCGTAATACCTTTGAGAGACAAATCAGCACTTAAAAGATTATGCATAAGATATCGGCGAATGGTTCTCGATAAGCTGTTATTTTGCACCGCATCCATTTGTTGTATCTCATACATATAGTCCTCAAAAACAGGATATAATGCTTTATTGCCTGTAATTATTGGCAAATCTAATACTGAACGATTGAAAATAAGAGTGAGCTTATCCCGGTTAAACTCTATCGGACAATACAGGAACCCCTCAAGTTCATCTATCTTGCCTTCCCTGGGATATACCGAATAAGCCCGTAATGGATATAAATATCTTCCTGTAAAACTATATGCATATTGAAGGGAAATACCATATTGCATCTCCATCCATTGCCTGGAAGCAATGGGGTATTGTTGGGCAAATTCATGATTAATCGATATTTCAAAAAAGAAATAATCGTTATTCTCTCTGTTTGTATAGGTTAGAATATCGTTAGCAGCAGGTTCAAAAGGCTCAGGGTTTTCAAAAATTTCCCGAACATTCTTACTACGGTTATAAACATTATATATACTGCTGGTTAAGACAAATGGCAAACGAAAACCTACTTCTAAACCTATCCTGTTGTTGCCGCTTTGCTTTACTAAATACTCAAGGTATATACCCAATATGTTTGCATCAATCTTTGCTACCGGGTTTAGCAAAGCATCACAAGTAAATTTTCTTTTTGCAAATAATCCGGATATCTCGTCCTGTGTAGTCTGATATTGTTTAATTAACAAACTCAATAAACCTGCTGACACAAACATTCTTTGTCGTTTTTGGACAAAAATATGGCTTTATAGTCAATAATACAAAAATAATACGACATACATTTGTACTTGTACTGTAATTCTAAAACTTAGAATATGAAAACAAAATTTGTATTTATCGGTAAGATTTTATCCATTGCGATAGTCTGCCTGGGTGTCATTCACGAAATAGCAACTTTCACTCCCCTTATACAAGACGGTTTTGAGAGCCTGCCAAAAAGTAATTTCAATACCATGATATATATGAGTTCAGTGTGCGGAGCTTCTCTTATTTTAAGTGGCTGGTTATTGCTACTGCTACTTAAAAAAAATGAAACATATACATTTCTCGCTTTTCCCATTTCGCTAATAAGCATTTTTGTGCTTATCAATGGTATCGGATCTGTTATTCTCATGGTTGACAACCCATTTGCCTGGATGGTATTCGGACTGGGATTATCAATAACTATAATTACTATAAAACAAAGAAAAGCCCTCAGATAGAGTTTAATTTCTTTCACTCAGTCTAAAAAGATAATTTACAAAAGCATTATCTTTATTGTCTACGTGCAAAACAAAAGAAAAATCTGTAAAACAAACAACCTCGGGCATATTCTGCCGGAGTTATTTTCATATCCTATACCTATAAATACAAGTATAATCACATGTTTGTGACAGAGATAGCAATATGTGCTAATAAATAATAAAATGATAAATTCAAATAAAATTGACGGCCATATATAATTTTACAGCAAAAAAAGAATATGAAATACTTCAATCAGGAAATAGAAAACAAATTAATAAATCAGGGGGCAAAACTAATACGTTTTGTCAGCATATCACATTTAGACGAAAGACAAAACAGGCAACTCCCTAACGCCATTGTTTTTGCACTTCCACTAACCGCAGAATACATTAAAAAAGTATTTGATACGCCCAACTATGTACAGGCACGAGTAGAAGATAATTTCAATTTTGATGATGATGAATACCTGCAAACAGAACATAAGACAGGAGAAATAGCAGACCGGTTGGCCTCATTTATCAAAGAAAAAGGCTATGAAGCCATATCTCAATCAGACGATGTGTTATTGGCCGATGGAATGTTCAATTTCGAAACAAAAGAATCAGTATTGCCACATAAAACAATCGCACTTCTTAGCGGAACAGGATGGATCGGGAAAAATAATCTGTTTATTACCCCTGAATATGGGGCAGCACAATGTCTCGGTACGATTTTAACCAACGTACCATTGAAAACAGTATTAAACACCCCCCTTTTGCCGCTCTGTAATAATTGCGTTGCATGTGCAGATGTTTGCGAAAAACACGTTTTGAAAAAGAAAACCTGGAACACAGCAATTCCACGAGATGAAATAGTTAATGTATATGAATGCAGTACTTGTTTAAAATGCCTTATACACTGCCCTCGTACACTAACATATATGAAAAGAAATATCAAATAAAGAGCTTCAGCATTAAAACCCGTCGCAATCAGCAATACTCCCGCACCCGGCCAGATCGCATTGGCCATACAGTCCGGAATCGCTTTCAATGTCACATTCAGCAAATAAAAAGATAACATTCAGGAACTTATATTCCCGGAAAAATACAAATCAAACCAATAAATTTAAAAAAACGAAATACTTCCGGGAAAATACAGTCAAAAATATTGCCGTCTTTCAGGACTCCGGATAGAGCGACGAAAGACGGCAGCTATTTGTACACAAACAAGTTAAATTTTATAATAAGCCTCCCACCCCTTACGCGGAGGTTCGCCCACCAGCATCTGATTGGCAAGCTTATCGTTCGTTATCTGCTTACTCTCCCTGTCGAACTGCAGTTTCCTGCCCAAACGCTGGCTCAGTACACCTAAGCAGAATACCTGGCTCAACGGTCCGGCAATCGAAAACGGAGAACGCGTCTTTTCTTTTCCCATGCAACCAAGCAGGAAGTTCGCATAATGGTTGGATGGGCTTTCCGGCACTTCCGGCAAACGCGAAGCCATCTCCTTCGCCCTCTCTTCCGGAATAATAGAAAGCGTACTGCCATGAGAACCACCCTTAAAAGTCAGGGTCTTCGTATAAATCTCCTTTCCCGGATTCAATTGTGACGGCTGAATTTTACCGCCCGCGACAGTAGGAATATTCGGGTCGATCTCCGACGCACCGTAACCCTCCGGCACCGTAGGGATATTATCCAATCCGTCATACCACGTAACATCTACCGCAGGCATATTATTGCGCTCCGGGAAACGGAATACGATCGTTGACGACATCGGGAAGAAAAACTTATTATGATCTTTCAGATAAGTAGGGTTTATTTCATACGGAAGCCCCATATCCAGAAACTGGTGCGCCGTATCCAGAATATGTGCCCCCCAGTCACCGAGTGCCCCCATCCCGAAATCATACCAGCAACGCCACTGGCCGTTTACAAAATCGTGGTTATAATCATGATGCTGTACCACTCCCAGCCATGTATCCCAGTCCATCGTTTCCGGAATCTTCTCGCCAGCAGGAAACTTTTTGATCTTAGGGTCCCATCCATGCCAGCGGCGCGGTGAATTCATATGGGCCGTAATAGCCGTTACATCCTTTATAATACCGGCCTTTGTCCACTCATCGAACTGGAAATAATTCGCTTCCGAGTGTCCCTGGTTTCCCATTTGCGTTACCACCCCGAATTTCTTCTCCGCCTTCATCATCAGCTCTACTTCATTAAAAGTACGAGCCATTGGCTTCTCTACGTAAACATGCTTCCCGTGCGCCATAGCCTCTATGGTAATGGGAAAATGCGAATGATCCGGAACACCGACCGTAACCGCATCGATCTTGCCCGACATTTTGTCGAACATCGTCCTGAAATCCTGGAACCGGGGAACATCGGGGAACATGGATATAATCTCCTGTGTATGCTTGGCGCCCATATCCACATCACAAAGCGCCACCACGTTACACAACCCTGTTTTATACAACTCTTTGGCAATCTCTCCTCCGCGGAAACCGATACCTATAAATGCGATATTAACCCGGTCGTTCGGGCTCACATAAGGCACATCCTGCATAGCCCTGGCACGGGCCGGAGTCCAAAAAGAAGGAATCGCAGTCGCTGCAGAAAGAGCAAGCGCCTGCTTTAAAAATAAACGGCGTGAGTTTTCTTCTGATCTCATGGTATCTTAATATAATTAAATCATTTCCAAATGCAATAGACAAATATCGAGTCGATGCTCTTACAAAACTAAACATTTTTTCCGTATCTCAAAATCTCTCTTCACTGAAACAGAAAGAACACCCTCATAAAATACGCCTCAGATTATGCCCCCCTTTATAAACGTTACATATACAAAGATCATATTAAAAAAAAGACATATCAATCTAAAAAACAAGCATATAGAGCATCTATATCTATTTTTAACGAAAGGATTTTCCTATTTAAAACAGAATCCCTTAATTTTACTATTATTGGATATTAAAACACATAAAAAACGCATTATGGAACACATCCGTATCTTAGTCATACTATCCCTGTTACTCAACATAACAGCAGGTTACGCCGGGCCCGGCAAAGAAAAAGACGGCAGCGCAGCAACCGTTTACGAATCGGTAGCAAATAAAAACTATACAATCGATGTAAACAGAGCTCTACCCATGCGAGGCAAAGCCGTTAGCCTCACATCCGGTTACGCTTTGGCAATCGAAGGCGATTCGGTTACATCCGACCTGCCCTACTTCGGTGTAGCCCACAACGCACCTTATGGCGGAAGCGAAAGCCTGCGTTTCAAAAGCACGGCAGAAGAGTATTCTGTCAAACTCACAAAAAAGAAAATGACCCGTATCGAATTCAAAACCCGGTCGAATGACGATTATTATACTTTTAAAATCGATATATCCCCGAACGGAACCGCCACCATCTACGTCTCATCGGCATACAAACAAGGCATCACCTTTTACGGAAAATATTTAAAATAAATGCGAGCCGAACGCAGAGTTAAGCTTGCTTAAACTATACTGAAGCGAAGCGTTTATTCCAAACTCTTTACAGTTTAAAATAAAAAGATTATCTGTAAAATAACCGTTATCCGTAATTTTGAGAATAACCTTGCTATACATATCCGAAATCATACAATCTGAAAAACACATAGAAAGAAACCGGAACGGCTGAAACTGTTATCTTTAAGTAATCCGGCCACAACAAATAAAGTTGGAATTAAGAATGAAATATAAATAGCCGACAAGTTAAATGTACCGAATTACGCATCCTCGTCACTTCGCCTGAGCATGCGTAAAAAACGGTACAGCGTATAAAAAAACAGATCGAAAAAGAACATTTTGTTATGGTTTTCAATTATCCGAAATATTAAATTCGGAACTGGCAATTTATAAAAGCGGTTATTTCTTCGGACGCTTTTTCATCATCGTACCGTAAAAGGCCAGTCCGAAACCTAAAACGCCCAAAGAGCCCCAGGGGGTCGGGGAACGGGGGTCGAAGAGTTTTGCGAACAGTAAAAAGAGGAATCCCGCTACAAAGAAATAGTAGACCCGCCGGAAGCCTTTCGTTTCATAGAAGGTTTCGCCTTTACGGATCAACGGGGGGGTTCCTTCGGGGTCGCTTTTCCTCCGGTATTCGTTTGCGAAGCGGGGGAACTCTTTTACGAGTTTTTCAAAGTCGTCCTTTTTCGGCAGGATGGTTAGCTTGCTGATTTTGTATCTGAACCCGGTTGTGAGATTGATAATAAAACTGTCGTAGGTGCGGTCGGGCTCGAATACGTAGGTGTCTATTATATCCCAAGGGATTTTAATGTCTTTTTCCCAACTGAAGAGGTATCTTCTTTCCCAAATATGTTCATAACCTTCTTCGGTGAACTGGATACGGACTTTGGCGGTACTGGATAATACACCTATGTAATAGGAAATTACTAAAAATACAATAGTCAATATCCATACAAAAATATCATTTGCTATTTGCAAAATATAATCTGCAGATAATATAAAAACTACACCTAATATTATACAAGATGCAATAGTAAAACGATTTATAGAGCAAATTCTTAAATTATAATTTCTTTCTTTCATCTGGATTCTTTCAGATTTAATAAAATCTAATATACTATTTTTTCTATCAATTATACAACGTAGAATCAGGGTTGGTAATTTTCATAAAAATAACGCCACATCACTGCATTTTCATGAGTGGGAGGGCCATAACGGCGTTCCCAGTAGTTATCAGTAATTGAATTTTGCTTCCTGATACCAGGACTGCGTAGTGATAAAACGTCCGCTTTCCCATCCAAAATTCCATGCGATTCCAATAGTTTTGAATAATTGGAATCAGACTGATTGCACATTATGGATAGAGCGGATGATTGCATTTTTAAATAACAGGTTACTATACATATCCAAAATCATACAATCTGAAAAACACATAGAAAGAAATTGGAACAGCTATCATATAGATATAAACGAGCGTCTGCAACATTCTTCTTTTAATTACAGGTAAACCGAGGTATCTCGACTTTATTTCTTCTACATGAACAAGACGGAAATATCTTCTCCAAAAAATCAAATAAGTCAATCCTGCTATAATTACATAAGTAAATAAAAACACTTTTTCTTCCAGCATGGAACGGCTAAAACTGTTATCTTTAATTAATCCGGCCACAACAAATAAAGTTGGAATTAAGAATGAAATATAAATAGCCAATAAGTTAAATGCACCGAATTTTGCATCTTCTTCACTTCGTTTGAGCATGCGTAAAAACGGTACAGCGTATAAAAGAACAGATCGAAAAAAAACATTTTGTTATGGTTTTCAATTATTCAAAATATTAGATTCGTATCCAACAACTTATAAAAGCGGTTATTTCTTCGGACGCTTTTTCATCATCGTGCCGTAAAAGGCCAGTCCGAAGCCTAAGACGCCCAGAGAACCCCAGGGGGACGGGGAACGGGGGTCGAAGAGTTTTGCGAACAGTAAAAAGAGAAAAACGGCTACAAAGAAATAATAGACCCGCCGGAAACCTTTCGTTTCATAAAAGGTCTCGCCTTTACGGATCAACGTTTTTTTTCCTTCGGGGTCGTTTTTCTTCCGATATTCGTTTGCTATGCGGGGGAACTCTTTTACGAGTTTTTCAAAGTCGTCCTTTTTCGGCAGGATGGTTAGCTTGCTGATTTTGTATCTGATCCCGGTTGTGAGGTTGATGATAAAGCTGTCGTAGGTGCGGTCGGGCTCGAATACGTAGGTGTCTATTATATCCCAGGGGATTTTTATATCTTTTTCCCAACTGAAGAGGTATCTTCTTTCCCAGATATGTTCATAACCTTCTTCGGTAAATTGGATACGGACTTTAGCGGTGCTGGATAAGACGCCTATGTAATAAGAAATTACAAAAAAACCGGCACCCAGTAATCTTAAAAAAAATTCACTTTTTATATATGAATCACAATTTGTATATAATATAATAATCAAGACTAAAGCGATGCAAGATACAACCGTAAAACGATTTATAGAGCAAATTCTTAAATTATAGTTTCTTTCTTTCATCTGGATTCTTTCAGATTTAATAAAACTAATATACTATTTTTTCTATCAATATTATACAACGTAGAATCAGGGTTGGTAATTTTCATAAAAATACCGCCACATTACTGCATTTTCATGGGTAGGAGGGCCGTAACGGCGTTCCCAGTAGTTATACCAGTAATTGAATTTTGCTTCCTGATACCAGGTCTGCGTAGTGATAAAACGTCCTGTTTCCCATCCAACATTCCATGCAATACCGATTGTTTTGAATAATTGGAATCAGACTGATTGCACATTATGGATAGAGCAGATGATTGCATTTTTAAATAACAGGTTACTATACATATCCGAAATCATACAATCTGAAAAACACATAGAAAGAAACCGGAACGGCTATCATATAGATATAAACGAGCACCTGCAGCATTCTTCTTTTAACTACAGATAAACCGAGGTATCTCGACTTTATTTCTTCTACGTGAACAAGACGGAAATATCTTCTCCAAAAAAGAAAAAAAGTCGGGCTGAATATAATAGCACAAGTAAGCAAAAACACATTTTCTTCCAACATGGAACGGCTGAAACTGTTATCTTTAATTAATCCGGCCACAACAAATAAAGTTGGAATTAAGAATGAAATATAAATAGCCGACAAGTTAAACGCACCGAATTTCGCATCCTCGTCACTTCGCCTGAGCATTCGTAAAAAACGGTACAGCGTATAAAAGAACAGATCGAAAAAGAACATAATAATTTATTTTAATTTTACCATCCAATATGTGACGGGTAATACTGATTTAACCATAAACTCTGATAATAGCCCTGATGCAAATATTGATCCGGAAGGGTTGAATAGGCAGTGCGCATCATTTTTAACGTAACTTTACCACCCTCATAGGCAGCTCCCAACTGCCAACATGCCGCTCCCGCAACACTCATACCTAAATCTAACCCATTCATAAAACTTTGATCTTTATAAAACTTATAGCCAGAATAAAAAACTGTAAATCCAGTTGTAAAAACACCAAAACCCTTTGTCCATCGTATAGCATCTTCTGCTACCTTAGCACCAATCCTCAGCCCTTGTACACCCTTTACGTATTTCCCGTTTTCCTGTACTTTTAAAACATCTAAACTATAATATTTCCCTGTTGATGTTCGGAAATGTCCGCTCGACCATAATCGTTCGGGAGCGTATCGGTAATCTCCGTATGCATTTACTGCAGTCCCCACATAACCTACAGCAGAATTTACAGCATCCCATGCCTCATTAGCTTTTTGCACACCGATCTCTCCGGGGGTAGAAACCGATTTCAGAGGTCCCATATGCGGCGTACCGTTATTCAGATAACCCATCGAAGGCGCATCCGCTCCAAAACTAAAGCCTCCTGCCGCCGAGAAATCGTTATTCCATCCGACACCGCCATAAACGGTATTGCCTGACGACGAATAGCCCACAGTATAATTCGCATTGCTCCAGTCCCATTTTACCGGATTTTTTTCTCCTCCGTTGGCAT
>JAQXIO010000039.1 GCA_029007825.1 Bacteroidales bacterium
GTTTGTAATATCTCAAAGATCAAATGAAGCCAGGGCTAAAAGCTAAATTCCGGAAGGCGTTATTCCCAGTCTTTGAGCTGTTGTATTTCCTGGGGCCAGAGGGTTTCGTCGGGGGTTTCGAGGATGAGGGGGGTATTGTCGAAACGGGGGTCGCGCATGATGAACCGGAAGGTGTCTTTCCCGAGGAATCCGGTTCCTATGCTGTCGTGACGGTCAACGCGTGAGCCCAAGGGCTTTTTCGCATCGTTGAGGTGCATTCCTTTTAGGTATTTAAAGCCTATGATACGGTCGAATTCGGCAAAGGTGTTATCGAAAGCTTCCTGCGTAGTGAGATCGTAACCGGCTGCAAAGGCGTGGCAGGTATCGATACAGACGCCTACACGGCTCTTATCTTCGACACGGTCGATGATGTAACGGAGGTGTTCAAAGCGGTAACCGAGGTTGGTACCTTGTCCGGCGGTATTTTCGATAACGGCGATAACGCCTTTCGTCTTATCCAACGCTATATTGATAGATTGTGCAATAAGATCGAGGGATTCTTCTTCGGTTATCTTGTTGAGGTAGCTTCCGGGGTGGAAGTTGAGGCGGTCGAGACCTAATTGTTCGCAGCGCTGCATTTCGTCGAGGAATGCTGCACGCGATTTTTCGAGCGCTTCGGGTTCGGGGTGTCCGAGGTTTATAAGATAGCTATCGTGCGGAAGTATCTGTTCCGCACGATAACCGTATTCCTGGCATCTCTCTTTAAAGAGTGCTATGCTTTTTTCAGTAAGGGGAGCCGCTACCCATTGCCGCTGGTTCTTGGTGAAGAGGGCAAAGGCAGTCGCGCCTATAGCATGGGCGTTGAGGGGAGCATTTTCGACTCCTCCGGATGCACTGACATGGGCTCCGACGTACTTCATAGCTTTTTTATTTGCTTTCTTCGTTGGTGAGATCGGGATCGATCATAATACGTCCGCAATATTCACATACGATGATTTTCTTACGGAGTTTTATATCCATCTGGCGCTGTGCAGGAATTTTATTGAAGCATCCTCCGCAGGCATCGCGCTGAATGGTCACTACGGCCAGACCGTTGCGTGCGCTTTTACGGATGCGCTTGAAGGCTGTCAGGAGACGGGGCTCTATATTGGCTTCAAGATTTTTCGCTTTTTCACGAAGCTTTTCTTCTTCCTGCTTGGTTTCGGAAACGATGGATTCGAGCTCTTCTTTTTTCAGTTTGAGGTCTTCCCGGCGTTCGGAAAGGCGTTCGTTTATTTCAGCGAGTTCTTCTTCTTTGCTTTTAATGGATATTTCAGATTCGCGTATTCTCTTTTCCGAGAGTTCGACTTCGAGGTTCTGGTATTCGAGTTCTTTCGAGAGGTTATCGAATTCACGGTTGTTCCGCACGTTATCGATCTGTTCTTTGTATTTAGCGATCAGGGCCTGAGCCTGAACAATGCTGTTTTTCTGATCCGAAATATATGTTCCCAGTTCCTTGATTTCGTTCTGATAGTTATCGGCACGCGTTTCGAGCCCGATAATTTCGTCTTCGAGATCCTGAACTTCAAGGGGGAGTTCCCCTCTGAGGGTCTTGATTTTATCGATTTCCGACATCATTACCTGTAGTTGATACAAAGCGGTTAACTTTTCTTCAACTGATAACTCTTTTTCTGCTGATTGCATTTCTGTAGCCATTGTGCTATATATATTTTACAGGGTTTGAATTAACACACACGATGTGAGGCTCAAAGGTAATGAATTTTTTCCTAATTGCCTCATAAAATATTTCAATTGTACAGAGTTCGGTCTCGAAGTGTCCGAGGGTAACGAGCATAAGCTTCCCAGCTACGTCGAGATAGTCGTTGTAACGGGCTTCGCCGGTAAGCAAAACATCGGCTCCGGCATCGATTGCGGCTTGTCTGAGGGAGGCTCCGCTTCCGCCGCAAACGGCGATACTGCTGACGGGGTTTCCGGTGCCGGGGGCATAGGGTATGGATTGCCTGCCGAAGAGGGCATGGAGGTTTTCCATAAACTGTTCGGGGACAAGCGGTTGCGGAAGGTTCCCGACAACTCCCAGACCTACCTTTTCTCCTCCTGGGGCTAAAATTCCTTTTTTCACATCGAGCACGCGAACGTCGCCCAGTCCTATTTTCTGTGCGAGGCGGAAGTTTACACCGCCGGGGGCATTATCGAGGTTGGTATGGGCTGCATAGACGACAATATCGTGTTTGCATGCTTTTATGACACAGCGTTCGATGTAGGTTTGCCCCTGAATGGTGTGCAGGGGATGGAACAGCAGAGGGTGGTGCGCAACGATGAGGTTATATCCTTTCGCAATCGCCGTGTCGAGCACTTCTTCGGTGACATCGACACAGAGAACTATTCCGGTGAGGGGCTGCGATATGTCGCCGACCTGCACCCCGGCATTGTCCCACTCTTCCTGCCATGCGAGGGGTGCGAGTTGTTCGATTGCTTCAATTACGTCACTTACTTTTACGCTCATATTTATTTAAATGTAAATTGTTTGCAGTAAACACTGCGCCTGTGCATAATCAGGCAAGCTTGCTTCTGCGTTCGGCTTGCTGTTTATTTGAATCTATAATGTAATTCGCTTGCAATAAACGCGGCGCCTCAGCATAACTCAAGCAAGCTTGATTTCTGCGTTCGGCTTGCTGTTTATTTGCCATTATTCTTCAAATGGATTTCGAGGTTCAGCTCCTCGAGTTGTTCCGGGTCGATCGCTGCGGGAGCATCGTTCATCACGTCACGCCCGGAGTTGTTTTTCGGGAATGCAATGCAGTCACGTATGGAATCGAGTCCGGCGAAGAGTGATACGAAGCGGTCGAGTCCGAAAGCGAGTCCGCCGTGAGGGGGTGCTCCGTATTTAAAGGCGTTCATAAGGAAGCCGAATTGTTCCTGTGCTTTTTCTTCGGTAAAGCCGAGCACTTCAAACATTTTATTCTGGAGAGCGCTGTCGTGAATACGGATGGAACCGCCTCCGACTTCAACGCCGTTTATTACCATGTCGTAAGCGTTCGCACGCACCGCTCCGGGATCGCTATCGAGCAGCGGTATATCCTCGGGCTTCGGAGAGGTAAAGGGGTGGTGCATCGCAAAGTAGCGGCCGAGTTCCTCATCTTTTTCGAGAAGCGGGAAGTCTACGACCCAGAGGCATGAGTAGGTGTTTTTGTCGCGAAGTCCGAGCTGCGAGCCCATTTCGAGGCGAAGCTCGCCCAGTTGTTTCTGTGTCTTGTTTTTCTCGCCACAAAGCAAGAGCAGCAGGTCGCCGGGTTTTGCACCGCAACGTGCGGCCCATGCGGCAAGGTCTTCCTGCGAATAGAATTTATCGACGGACGATTTGTAGGTTCCGTCGGCTTCACAACGCACGTATACAAGTCCTTTCGCTCCTATCTGGGGGCGTTTTACGAAATCGGTAAGGGCATCGAGCTGCTTCCGGGTATAAGTAGCACATCCTTCAGCACAAATGGCTGCAACGTATTCGGCGCTATCGAATACCACGAAGTTCCGGCCTTCGGTAAGGTCTTTCAATTCTACGAAGCGCATTCCGAAACGGGTATCGGGCTTATCGCTTCCATAATATTTCATAGCGTCGGCATAGGTCATGCGTGGAAAGTCGGGAAGGTCGATGCCTTTTATATATTTGAAGAGGTGTTTTGTCATTCCTTCAAACACTTGCAGCACGTCTTCCTGCTGTACGAAGGACATTTCGCAGTCGATCTGGGTAAACTCGGGCTGCCGGTCGGCACGGAGGTCTTCATCGCGGAAGCATTTGGCTATCTGGAAATAGCGGTCGAACCCGGAAACCATAAGGAGCTGCTTAAAGAGCTGCGGGGATTGGGGCAGTGCATAGAATTGCCCGGGGTTCATCCGCGAGGGTACGACGAAGTCGCGCGCACCTTCGGGAGTGGATTTAATGAGTATGGGGGTTTCGACTTCCAGAAAGTGCTGTTCGTCAAGATAACGGCGTACTTCGAATGCCATTTTGTGCCGCAGCTCGAGGTTGGAGCGCACGGCGTTGCGGCGCAGGTCGAGGTAGCGGTATTTCATGCGGAGGTCATCGCCTCCATCGGTTTCATCTTCTATGGTGAAGGGGGGGACTTCCGCAGAATTCAATACGGTGAGTTTATCGACGATTATTTCGATGTCGCCGGTAGGGAGCGCTGCATTTTTAGAGGCGCGTTCGGCTACCGTCCCTTCTATCTGAACCACCCATTCGCGCCCGAGGTGTCCGGCTTGTGTACATAGACCTGCATTTACGTCCTGATTGAATACGAGTTGCGTTATTCCGTAACGGTCACGCAAATCGACAAAGGTCATCCCTCCCATTCTACGGATGCGCTGTACCCATCCAGCCAGGGTTACTTTCTTTTCTTTATCGCTCAGGCGTAGCTCTCCACAGGTATGTGATCTATACATTGCTAATAATGTTTTAAGTAGGTTATTTTATTTCAATGTGCAAAAGTAATGCAAATGGATAAGATTGCCTATCTTTGAGGTGCTTTTTGTTCTGCGTGCTTCTTAATTTCTATTCCGGTATGCTTACCGGTTTTTCAGCATGGAACAATAAAAACCTTAACAAAAAACGGTGAGAGACAAAGATCTCGATATTTACAGAGGGTGCGTCATGATTTATGTGATTTGCTTTACGCACCAGCTTTTCTGGCTGAAATTTTTCAGCATGCCGGTGAAGTCTTTTTTTATTTTCAGCATGCCGGTGGTCTTTTATCTGGCGGGGGCTTCTTTTTCACTGGCTTCGCCTAAGCCCTATATGGCTTATGTGAGGAAGCGCTTTATGCGTATCGTTCCGCCTTATTGGCTGTACGCTTTCTGTGTCCTGTCCTTTCTTTTTCTGATCGGTTTTTTATCGGACCCGAAATATCTGCCTTCGGGAAGGGATGTGGTGCAATGGATCTTTTTCTCGGGCGTATCGCCTCTGCCCTATTTAAGCGATCATCTGTGGTTTATTCCGCCTTATCTGTGTATTTCGCTTATGGCTCCGCTTTTATACCGGTTGTGGGTAAAACTAAAAATCCCGGCGGTTTTTCTGTGCCTGTTTTTCCCGGCAGTCCTGCTGGTTTTAGACTTGTTCAACATCGAAGCGGGGCTTTTACGGGACGTGCTGACTTACTCCCTGTTTTTTATACTGGGCTTTTCTTACAAAAAGATTTATTTTCCGGTACGTCAGCAGGTGATTGCGGCAATCCTTCTTTTTACGGCTCTTCTTTATTGCCATTTATACGGGGGATATTCATTGGATATGCAGGCGAATAAATTTCCGCCCAATCTTATGTTTTCGCTTTATAACCTGTTTATCCTTATCGCTTTCGGCAGGGGGTTGGCTTTCGTATGCAGAAAATTATACAAAGGATATTTAAAGGGCGTTATCGACGCTTTCAATAAATACGGATATACGATTTACCTGTACCAGTCTTTTCCTTACCTGTTTATCTACAAGATCAGCAAGGGGTTGGGGGTACAGTATGATTTTTTACCTGCTTATATGCACGCGCTGCTTTTACCTCTGTTTTTTATTTTCCTGCTTTGCACAACAGGCTTTCTGGGTTTTTTAATGACGAAAGCGGGAAAGTTTTTATTCGAGAAAAGGGTGGCGAATGCGGGGGAGCTTTCCTAATTTTCAGCTCCGATATTTCTATCGGGGAAAATAACTTCCGAAATAAGAAAAAGTATTTTATCTTTGCTTTTAATAAGTGAAAACAGACGGCGTCCCGGCATAATCAAGCAAACTTGTTTCCGCTCCCGGCTTATTCTATTTTTGCGGCAGGGCGGGTTGTTTCGACGGAAAAACGGACTGGGGTCTGCTGAGACCAATAAGCACCAAAATTTTAATATTACCATAAAGATTATACCATGGAGAATAAGACAAATTCAAGGAGGCAGTTCCTAAAGACTGCGACATTAGGTACCGCTGCGGTTGCAAGCGGCGCTACTCCTCTTTTCGCGAATGAGGTAATGACTGCACAGGTTCCACTACGCAAAGGATCAAAATTAACGATCAGTCCTGATCCGGCTTCAACTATTTTCAAGCCTTTGGAGAATATTACGGTAAGCGGGTTCGAGAAGGGGATATTGCAGGTTCTGGACGGAAACGGAAACCTTTTATTCACACAGGAGGCTAAGGCTCCGTTTACTTTCTACACCGGCGGTGCATTAGGCATACAGACAATTCTTCTGCTGAACAAAAAGGGTGAGTTGGAAGACTGGGCGAGCTATAAGGTGGACGGGAAAACAGAGATTCACGATAAGGGTTCGCGTTATGAAAAGTTGCTGGCTACCTTGTATTGGTCAATGACGGGCGAATGGGGTGCAACGAATATCATGCGTTATAACGGAAAGATTTACGAGTTTTTCGTAGGTTGGCTGCGCGACCATGTGCATACGATGAAGGGGATGAAATATTTTTACCCGAACCTGAAATCGGCGATCGAGCTTTATGCTGAATACCAGCAGCCGAACGGCATGATTTACGATAATATTTACCTCCGGGAGAGGGGCAAGCGTCCAAGTTACTGGGAGAAACGCTTCAATTACGGTAATTTTATGGAGATTTCGGACGACGGTTTGTACGAATTGAAACGTATTCCGGTAGAAAACGATGTGGAATATCTTTTCTTAGAAGGGCTTTATTACACCTGGAAGGCAACCGGCGACACTGCATGGATGAAGGGTTTGCTGGACAATGCTATCAAGGCGGTAGAGTACAGCACGAGCAATCCTTACCGCTGGTCTGAAAAGTATCAGCTCTTGAAGCGCGGACATACGATCGATACGTGGGATTTCCAGAGTGAGCCTGACCTGCAGTTCTGCGGGGGCGATCCGATGGTTATCGACAAGGATAAAACGAAATTCGGCATTATGTACGGCGACAATACGGGTATGGCTGCGGGACTTTCGTATCTGGCTGAGATGCTCGACGTGGCAGAACGTCCGGAGGATGCCAAACGGATGCGCCAGCTCGAAAAGGGTATACGTGAACGGCTGAACAAGGTATCATGGAACGGCAAATTTTTCCGCCATCATGTTCCGGAGGACCCGACTTTCGACCGTAATTTAGGGACAGATCCGGAAAGCCAGGTTTCGTTGTCAAATTCTTATTCTATCAACCGGGGCATTACGCATGAGCAGGCGGTGGAGATCATCAAGACTTACCAGCGTATCCGCCGGGAGATGCCGAAGAGTTCGCCGGGCGAGTGGTATACAATTTATCCTCCTTTCGAAAGAGGTTACGGCGGCCATAACGGAAAATGGGATTATATGAACGGGGGGGTGATCTCGATTACCGCGGGAGAGCTTGCGCACGGTGCATTCGAGCATGGTTACGAGGATTACGGGGTAGATATTCTGCAACGTGTAGCCGATTTGGCCCTGACGACAAACGATTACCTGCATTGTACTTACCGGGGTGCTATGCCGGAAATGCCTCAGCGCAATTTTACGATTGTTTCATTGGCGAAGAGCGCTAACGGTGATATCCGCGGCGAAGGTGCAAAGGGTGTTCCGGGATGGTTCGACCAGGATCCGAAGAACGATTTCCGCTATATTCCGACCGGGAAGCACAGTTATCAGGATATTCCTTTCGAGGTGATTAATCCGGAAACGAACAACAGCCGGGCGTGTCTGTTGCTTTCTTCGAAGGGCGACGGTTTCATAGAAGAGGCAGTCGTTCCGGTAGGAAAAAAGGCGGCGTCTATCTATTTCCTGCATACTTGTTCAAAGAATACGAATGTGGGCAGCGTGACGTTGGAATATGCAGACGGCACAAGTGTTATCGATTATATCGACGGCAGCAAAATACATGAATGGTACTTGCCGGAAGACAAGAAGGGCCCGAACTGTCTTTTGGGATGGTGGGGTAAAAACGATACCTTTACGAATGTGGGTTGTATGGTATATGGTTACGACAATCCGAATCCTGACAAGAAGATCAAGAATATACGTTTCGAGACGTTGAAGAACGGAAGTATGTGGGGTGTACTGGGTATAACGCTTTGCGACAGTCCCGTATTCTTTATGCCGGGAACGGTTTCGTTCGGCATTCCTGACAACTGGGGCGCCGGCGCCGTTACTTATGCGCTGTTAGAAGGTCTTGCGGGCGTAAAAGACAAGGGTATTTCTTACGATAAGGTTCTGTTCGCTCCACGTTGGAACGCTGCAGGGGTAACCGAAGCGGAGGCTACGGTGAAATATGAATCGTCGGGCGGTTATGTGAGCTATAAATATAAAACGGACCATAACGGTATCAATATACTGGTTACCGGCAACGGGGATACTATGGAGGCGGAAATCCTGCTTCCGAGGGGAGCTAAGACAAAATCTGTAACAGTGAACGGAAAGCTGCAACCTTTCTCTATCAAGCAAATCGAAAATTCGGCTTATTGCTGTTTTAATGTAAAGGCTCCGGGGGTGAAGGATATCCGGATTAACTTATCATAAGGCTGATAAAAGAATAGTTCCAAAAAGGGAGTTTTTCTCTTTTATCTTAAAAACGAAGGCCCTGCCTACTGTTTCAGAACAGAAAGGCGGGGCTTTTATTAACCGCAGAAGAGGAATATCTGGAAAAAACGTCCTTTCCGATATAGCGTTCCGACGTGGTTTTGCCTATTCTTCAATAGCGAACGGTTACTTTCCAGACACAGTTGTACTACCAACGTCGGGAGCTGCCCAATAAGGGTGGGTGCTATGCAAAAGCAAAAAAACCGCTTTTGTTTTTTGTTTTTAAGAAAAAAGATTACCTTTGCACAGTCTTTGGGAAAAGGGCATTTTTTTCGAGGTGTAGCGCAGTCCGGTTAGCGCACCTGCTTTGGGAGCAGGGGGTCCCAGGTTCGAATCCTGGTACCTCGACAAACAAAAATCAGATAGTTAAAGTATTACTATCTGATTTTTTTATTTTTATACTCTACAAATATTTAAACGAAAAAGCTTCTCCCCTACTCTAAACCGCCTCAGTCTTTCTTCTTCGGATCAAAAGAGATAATGAATCAAATTTCATTTCTGAGCTTATTTTAAACTGTAAAGAGTTTGGAATAAACGCTTCGCCTCAGCATAGTTTAAGCAAGCTTAACTCTGCGTTCGACTTGCAGTTTATTTTAAATTTTACCAGAAAATGTCCTAACTTTTTGTTCCGGCTGTAACCAGATATTTTTTGTATCTTTTGGTTGTTCAAGAGTTAAAACAGCTTGCTTTGAACTTCGTTCGAGAATAGTACTGCCGGGCTATATTTTGCGGCTTGTTTTATGCTCTCTCTTTTACGTGTTGTTTCTGTTTCTTATATAAATAAAATCTACCGATTAATTTCATCCTAGTTATAATTTTAAACTGGCGGCGCTTAACATTTATAAAGCGCTTAACAGATATCCTGCAAAACATCCGTTTACCTTATTTTTATAAGCTTTAGCCTGTCTGGTTCTGTATAAAGCCGGGATAAAACGATTAAAGAATGCCGGTTATACGATAAGATTCAACAACAGATGGAGAACTACTGTTGCCGCACATTTCCTATACCGGATTTATGTATTGCTTTTACGTCGGGATTACCGTAGTAATGAAGGTTTCCGATACCGCCACTCGATATATCTATTGTGCGGGCTGCATAACAGGATGCGTTCCCCACGCCATCGCGCCGAATCGTCACATCGGAAACGATCATTCCCGAGGCGTCCAGGTTTCCCACCCCGTCGGATGTATAATATGCAGTATCGGCTTTTCCTTTTAAGTACATATTCCCTACTCCGTTCCGAGATACTTCTATGCGGCAACCTACCAATGCTTCCGCCAGCAAATTACCTACGCCATGCGAAGAGAGGGTTAAGTTTTTGACTTTAACACTATCCTTGAGCGTTACATCTCCTACTCCACCACAAACAAGGCTTTGTAGCTCGGGGGCGCTTACTGTAATTAATAATTTATTATTTTTCAATTTAGGGCTTTCTTTTTTCATTGCAATATGAAGGGTACTGTCCTGAACCGATACCATAATATAAGGAATGTAATTATCGGGGCCGGACGCTTCTACCCTGACGGTATTACTTTGCACAAAAACAACATTGGCTATCACATCGCTTTCAATTTTATTAAAAGCCTGTATATCATACGTTTTCATACTGCTTGTTTTAGCCGGAGGTACCGAAGAACAGGCTGTTCCGATCACAATCATTGCCAAAGCCAGCAAACAGGGAGGTGTCTTTTTCATATTTTCTGTCATTTTAAATTGGCCTTTATCTATTTAGACTGATTACAGGTGAAAAAGGTTGCAGTATCTTGTGTTTTATTGTAAACAGGAAAAGGGCAAGGCTGAATATACTTTCATTTTTACAATTTCATATCTCCTTTTGCAGATAAAAGAATTAAACTTTCTATCTTTAGAAGGAGTTATTTAACAAAGAATCTAAAACGTACAATTATGGAAAAGAATAATCAATTGATTCATGGTGACGAGGCTCACCTGATCGATGCGAAGAAGATACGCGAAGCTACGGAAAAGATGGTGGAGATGCTGGGTCTGGCGGCAGGCTCGACGGAGGGTTTCGACCTTTACAAGGTGATGGAGACTTATTTCAAAGATCTGGATAAGCGTTACGAAATCAATAAGTGCTTAGGAATACCGGAGGGGTGCTCGTATTATATGAAGGAGAAGATCGAAGAGGAGGTGAAATCGGAGTGATTTTGCTTTTTGAGAAAATTTGGATGAGATTTTAATCTCAAGAAAATTTAGATACAAGATTTTCTTGCATCAGGACTGAACAGGCAAATTAATTTTGCCTGATTCATTTTTATAATGGCCTTTATGTAGGTATTATAATGATTATCTTAAGTAACACGCAAGAAACGAATTTCTAAATCATACACTTCTCTTTCCTCTCACTACCACATTCTGAATCACTAATGCAATCATATTTTTACAGACAAACAATCAGAGGGTTTATTTTTTATCATCAATTATTTTATTCAGTGTATGTTTATGTGAAATATAAATATATCTTTGCAAAAGCAAATCTAAAATTACTTTTATGACCTCAAACCTTTTAATTACGATTTATGTAATACTATCCTCCATTTTTATTCTCAGGACTATTTATTTAAGTTACAAAAAAAGAGACAAGAAGAAAAAAGAAAATAATTTTTATAGCTATAATGTTGGATATTTAAAATAAATATTAATATAATTGCATCTATAAAAAAATAGACGACTATTAAAATCTAATATTTGCATTTTATATTTAATTTTATACAAGATATAAAATGCATAAATTGAAAAAACAACATGAAAACATCACATTCTCCATTTTATTTTTATTTATCAAATCATGCATTTCATTAAATTTCAAACACCTTGGAACCTAATATTAAAACACGCTTCAAAAAAGAATATTTTGCTCATATTGCCTATCGGAAGAATCAATTTTATACGCAACTGAATGCCGAGCATGAAGAGGGGGTTGCAGCATTAAGCGAAGGGTTTGCTTCTATTTTCGGCAGTTCCCTTTGGGGACGACTGGTCGGGTTGTTACATGATATAGGAAAGTACAGTCCTACGTTCCAAGAGCGCATCGGGATAAAGTCGGGCTATATAATTTCCGACAAACCTGCTCCGCACTATCAACACAGCATTATCGGGGCTATTTATGCAAGGGAGCATTACGGTGAATTGTGGTCGATTTTGGGTTATCCGATTGCCGGACATCATGCGGGATTACCGGATTTCGACGATAGCCCGTACGGTAGAGGATTGATTTCGGCCATCAAAGAGAATTTAGCTGCTTACAAAGAGATAGAGCTTCTCCTTTCTTTAGAAGATAAGGTTTCATTCGGTCTTACATTACCAGACTCTATCCGCTTTTCATCATCAAACTTCCATTTATGGATACGAATGCTTTATTCGTGTTTAGTGGATGCGGACTGGTTAGATACGGAACGTTTTATGCAACCGGAGAGAGCTGCATTACGCCGGGAATGCGCAGATTTAGTTTCGCTGAAACCGATATTCGATGCTTATATGCTTGCTTTGTCTTCAAAAGCGCGCCCTTCCGAGCTTAACTCAATCCGTGCGTCCGTACTGTCTCAGTGCCTGACTAAAGGGAAGTTGCCGCCGGGCTTTTTCTCTCTGACCGTACCGACGGGAGGGGGAAAGACTCTTGCTTCGATGGCCTGGGGGGTACAACATGCGAAAACGAACAATAAAAGAAGAATCGTAATTGCTATCCCGTTCACTACGGTAACGGCACAAACTGCAAAGGTTTACAGAGATATTTTCGGAGAAGAAAATATCTGCGAACATCATAGTAATTTGACGGAAGAGAATACGAACGAGTCTCAG
The DNA here is from genome assembly GCA_029007825.1 of Bacteroidales bacterium. Lineage (GTDB taxonomy): Bacteria > Bacteroidota > Bacteroidia > Bacteroidales > JAQXIO01 > JAQXIO01. The sequence goes on from JAQXIO010000039.1 coordinate 12,332, forward strand.
CGTTTAGTTTCCGAGAACTGGGATGCTCCGATTGTGGTAACAACGAACGTGCAGTTGTTCGAATCGCTGTTTTCAAACAAGCCCTCGCGTTGCAGGAAACTACATAACCTTGCAAACAGTATTATTATTTTAGATGAGGTTCAGGCTTTGCCGGCAGAATTTCTGAAACCGATTTTACATGTATTGTCAGAGTTGGTAGGTTCTTACGGTGTATCGGTGCTTTTCACCACGGCTACGCAACCTGCATTCAAAGATACAATAGGTGGTACGGGGTTACATGCATTTCAGGGTATCGATTCTTCCGCGATAACGGAAATTGTGGATGATACGGAGAAGCTATCACAAAGCCTACGGCGCACAGAAATAAAAATCTTAGATGGAGTATATTCTTACGGACAGATTGCCGAACGGTTAAAGGAGCACCGGCAGGTGCTTTGCGTGGTAAACAGCAGAAGGGCATGCCGGGAGATTTATATGGAGATGCAGAACAACCGTATCGCTCATGAGAATGTAATCCATTTATCGCGTATGATGTGTTCGGCTCATATTCTAAAGCAAATCGAGCGTATCAGAATTTTATTGAAAAACGGGGAACCGGTGTGTGTTATAAGTACTCAACTGATCGAAGCGGGTATCGATCTCGATTTCGAAACGGTTTACCGTGAAATGGCAGGGTTGGACTCAATAGCGCAAGCAGGGGGACGCTGCAACCGCGAGGGTAAGAGACCGGGGTTGGGAAAAGTTTTTGTTTTCAGAACAGCTCAAATGCCCCGATCGGGTTATTTACGCAAGGCTTATCAGACTTTCGAACGCATGACAAAAAAAGAGAGGGATTGGTTATCACCATCGACGATTGAGGTCTATTTCAAGCAATTGTATAATGATATTTCTGATTTCGATACTAACGGTATCTGTAAATCGCTTGAGATTGACGGTTCACCCAAAGAGGGATTGAAATTCAAGTTTGCAACTGCCGCCGCAAAATTCAAATTAATCGACAACGAAAGCCGGACAATTGTCGTCAATTACGGCGATAGCACCGAATTAACAGAAAAGATCCGGAAAGACGGTTTATCGCAGCGTTTGGTACGACAACTTCAACAATTTACCGTTTCGGTGTATAGAGAGGATTTTACCGAATTATTGGAATCGGGACGGGTCGAACCTTTGGCCAGAAGTTTTATTTATATTCAATCGCCTTATTACTCCGATCTGTATGATCCGGAGGTGGGATTGATGCTTGAAAACCGATGGATAGAAGAGGTGCAAATTGTATAAGATTATAATTATCGATTTAACTATATAAATATGGAATACCACGATAAAGAGTATTGCTTAGAGGTTTGGGGTGATTTTGCCTGTTTCACCCGCCCTGAAATGAAGGTGGAGCGTGTCAGTTACGACGTTATGACGCCATCGGCAGCCCGGGCTATTTTTTCCGCTATATTCTGGAAGCCGGCTTTTAACTGGATTGTGACACGTATCGATGTGCTCAGCCCGATCGAATGGATTTCATTCCGCCGCAACGAGGTAGGTTCGGTTATGAGTCCGCGTTCGCCGCATATTTTTGCAGATACGAAAGAGATGCGCCAGCAGCGCGCGGCTATTCTACTGCGGGATGTACGTTACCGTATTTATGCGCGTCTGGAATATATACCTCCGAGATTTCGTCCGAAAGGTGCGGAAATCAAGGAGGGGGAGAATCCGGCCAAGTATTATGAGAGTTTCGAACGCCGCGCCCGAAAGGGGCAGTGTTTCAATACGCCTTATTTAGGATGCCGTGAATTCTCGGCTTCGTGGCGGTGGATCGAAAATCCCGGGGAGGCAGCGTCCGAGCAGCGCTATAACAGAGACCGGGAAATCGGATTTATGCTTTACGATATGGATTTCAGCGATCCGCATAATCCGAAAGCGATGTTTTACCGTCCTGTTCTCAGAAATAATACGATTATTGTTCCACATCCTAACAGTAAGGAGGTTTACCGATGATTATACAAGCTTTATGCGATTATTACAACCGGCGTGTAGCAACCGGCGACCGGGGGGTAGCTCCGCAAGGATTCGAATGGAAGGAGATTCCTTTTATTATCGTTATCGACCGGGAGGGAAATTTCATTCAATTGAAAGATATGCGTGAAATTACCAAGGAGCGGAAGAGCTGCAAATCTTTCTTAGTCGCAAAAACCAGATCGCGCACGGGTATGAAGTCTTGGCAGACCGTAAATATGCTGTGGGATCATTCCGGTTATGTTTTAGGCTATCCGAAAGAGGCTAAAGACGAGGCTGCACAAGAAAAAAATACCGAAACCGCGCAAAAACAGCATGGTGTTTTCCGGCAATTGGTCGGGCAACTGACAGAAAAATATCCCCGGAACGAGTCGTTCAAGGCTGTCCGAATGTTTTACGATAACGAGAAGAATAAGGAGCAACTCTATAACGACCCTCTTTGGGCAGAATGCCTGAAGGTTGCTGGGGCTAATATGACTTTTCAACTCGAAGAGAGCTGTACAACCATAGCGGAAGAGGAAAATTTACGGCAATTTATACGCGAATCTTTTACCTTACCTGCAGATAACAAAGGCAAAGAGGCTACCGGCCGCTGTATGGTAAGCGGAGAGACCGGACCGATCGCGACACTGCATAGTCCGGTTCCAATCGGCGCCAACCGGGCTATGTTAGTCAGTTTTCAACGAAACTCGGGCTACGATTCTTATTATAAAGAACAGGGAGCCAATGCTCCTATTTCACAGAAGGTCGAATTTGCCTATACTACAGCTTTACAATTACTTTTAGGCAAAGAGTCGCAGAATAAATACCGGTTTTCGGAAGATACGACTGTTTTATTCTGGGCTGAAAAGAGCGATGACAAAATGGAATCTTTCTTTTCTTCTTTTCTCAAAAACGATGACAATCCGGATTATAACCTACCCAAAATCAGAGCAGTTCTCGATTCCGTAAGAAGCGGACATCTTCATACCGATTCGGAAGGGAGATTTTATATTTTAGGACTCAGTGCCAATAAGGCGCGTTTGGTCGTCCGATTCTTTAAACAGGGAACGACGAAACAACTTGCCGGCAATCTTGCACATCATTTCGATTTGCTCAATATTGTAAAGAGCGAAAAGGAGAACCGAAGCTATCTTTCTCTGTTTACGCTGCTGTGCAGCATTTCACCACAATATAAAATCGATAATCTCCCACCCAATCTGATGCCCGACGTTCTTTCGGCAATCATCGAAGGGAGAAGTTATCCGATTACTTTGTTGCAACTCTGCCTGAGGCGAATTATGGCAGACCGGAGCGTTTCCTATCCGCGGGCAGCAATACTTAAAGCATATTTAAACAGTAAACAACCAAATAATATTACTATGGCACTCGATTTACAAAACACGAACCAGGCCTATCTATACGGACGGCTTTTCGCTGTACTGGAAATGATTCAACCTTCCGTAAAAGCTGGTATTAAAGCCCGTTATTATAATGCGGCTTCTACTACACCTGTTACCGTATTCAGCAGGTTAATGCAATTATCGAATTATCATCTGGCGAAGATGGATGCGGGCCGTAAGATTTTCTTCGAACGAATCATTCAAGGAATTATGGATTCAATCTCCGCTGAGGGTATAGCGAATAATCTTTCTTTAGACGACCAAGCGCGTTTTGCTCTCGGATATTACCATCAACGAACAGATTTATTCAAAAGTAAGCCTAAGGATATAGAGTTTGAAGTAGAAACAGAAGAGGAATAATCATTTTAAAATTCAATAACAATGGAAAACAGTTTAAAAAACCGCTATGAGTTCGTACTTATTTTCGATGTTACCGATGGAAATCCGAACGGTGATCCGGATGCGGGTAATCTTCCGCGTATCGACGCCCAGACGGGTATGGGTTTAGTGAGTGACGTTTGTCTGAAACGAAAAGTGCGTAATTATGTTCAACTTGTGAAAGGGTGTGTGCGCCCGTTCGATATTTTCGTAAAAGAAAAGGCTGTTCTCAGGAAACTGATTGCTGAAGCGCATCAACAGGAGGAGGTGAAAGAAAAAGACAAAGTCAAAGGTGAAAAAACCGAAGCTGCACGGGTATGGATGTGCCGTAATTATTACGATATCCGTACCTTCGGAGCCGTACTTTCCGTCGGTGAAAATGCCGGACAGGTGCGCGGTCCTGTTCAGATAACATTCGCGCGCTCGGTAGAACCTATCGTAACGTCGGAACACTGTATTACACGAATGGCCGTTACAACAGAAGAGGAAGCTGAAAAGCAAAAGGGGGATAACCGGATGATGGGACGCAAATTTACCGTGCCTTACGGGTTGTATGTGGCCCACGGCTTTATTTCTGCAAATTTAGCGACACAAACGAATTTTACGGAAGAGGATTTGTCATTGTTCTGGGATGCGCTGAAAAATATGTTCGATCACGATCATTCGGCAGCAAGAGGGCTAATGAGCACACGTAAGCTAATCGTTTTCAAGCATGATTCGGAGTTGGGCAATGCTCCGGCTCACCAATTGTTCGATGCTGTAAAAATTACGGTTAAAAATCCTGAGAAACCGTCCCGTTCATTCGATGATTATACCATTTCAATCGGTAAAATTCCGCAGGGCGTAACTCTTATAGAGATGGTTTAAGGAATGTACAGCGAAGAGGAACTTCTGATGCTCTCGGGTATCCAGCATTTCGCATTCTGTCCCCGACAGTGGGCTTTGATTCACATCGAACAGCAATGGGATGAGAACCGGCTCACTACGGAGGGCAGTTTAATGCATTCAAGGGCGGATGACCCGACGTTACTGGGTATGTTCCGTAATAAGGTTATTTTGCGAAGCGTCAATATCGTGAGTTACAAACTGGGGCTTTACGGCGTATCGGATATTATCGAGCTTACTCCGTCGGTTGACTCATCTAATGCTTTCAAACAAAAAGGGTACGAGGGTTACTGGAGAGCCGAACCGGTAGAATATAAGCGTGGCAAGAGCAAGCCTGACGAAAGGGACTGGGTACAGGTAATGGCACAGGGTATCTGCTTAGAGGAGATGTATGATGTAACTCTCGAACGGGGATGGGTATTTTACGGGGAGATGCGTCACCGGGAGGAGGTTTTGTTTACAAGGGATTTGCGTATTCAGACCAAAGGATATGCGGAACGAATGCATGAAATTTATGCTTCGGGAAGAACTCCGAGGGCAGAATATAAAGCGCATTGCCGAAGTTGTTCATTAGCGGATATTTGTCTCCCGAAAAAGCTCGACGGTACATTATCGGCAAACGATTATCTAAAAAAGGTTCTTTCAGAATGAGAAAATTACTTAATACTCTTTACGTAACAACGGAGGATGCTTATCTGACAAAGGATGGGGAGAACGTGGTAATCAGAAAGGAGGATGCAGAGATATTCCGGATTCCTATTCATAATATCGAAGATATTGTCTGTTTCAGCTATTGCGGTGCGTCTCCGGCTCTGATGCATTTATGTTCGGAGCGAGGCGTAGGGCTCTCTTTCAATTCTGCGAACGGACGTTTTCTGAGCAGGGTGAGCGGTGCGGTGCGCGGCAATGTGCTACTCCGAAGAACTCAATACCGGATAGCCGACGATAGAGAGAAGTCTCTTCATATCGCCCGTATTATGATAGGAGGGAAAATTGCCAACAGCCGCAATATCGTGGAACGGGTTATCCGGGATCATGCTACCGAGTCAACCATCACAAGGTTACGAGAGGCTTCGGAGATTTTAAATATCAGACGAAGGCAAGCTCTCATAGCCCATTCGGCGGACGAGCTGAGAGGGATCGAGGGCGATGCCGCAACGAGCTACTTCGGGGTATTCGATACGATGATCCGGAATAAGGTCTTTTCTTTTACGGGACGCAACCGCCGACCACCGAAAGATAATGTAAACGCTTTATTGTCGTTCATTTATACTCTTTTAGCTCATGACGTGTGTTCTGCTCTCGAAAGTGTCGGGCTCGACCCTTATGTAGGTTTTCTGCATACGGACAGGCCAGGACGGGCAAGCCTTGCGCTCGATATGATGGAGGAGTTACGTTGTTACTTAGCCGACCGGTTAGTTTTATCGTTGATTAACCGTAAGCAGGTAAATGAATCGGATTTCAAATCGCATTTGGAAAAAGGGGTAATTATGACCGATCAGGCACGAAAAGAGGTTCTTACCGCATGGCAAAAACGTAAAAAAGAGATTATTTCGCATCCGTTTTTAGGTGAAAAAGTTTCTATCGGCTTATTGCCTTATATTCAGGCAATGCTTTTAGCTCGTTTTTTACGTAACGATCTCGATGATTATCCTGTATTTGTACTAAAATAGATATTATGCTGGTATTGATTACATATGATGTAGAGACAACGAGTGCTGCCGGACGACGTCGGCTCAGACAGGTAGCAAAGGTTTGCGTAAACTACGGACAGCGTGTACAGAACTCGGTATTCGAATGTATGCTTAATGCTTCACAGGAAGTTCTTGTGCGCCGACAACTCGAAACGATTATCGATATGACTACCGATAATATCCGATTCTATTATTTGGGTAACAACTGGGAGCGGCGGGTTGTATCGGTGGGTAAAGAGAGTTCGTTTAATCCGGAATCGGAACTTATTATTTAAAAATCTGCGAACGTGAAGTGATTGTGAAAAGCCGGGGTTTTCGCACCTATTCATTTTCAACGTATTAGTTAAAATAAGGCTCAATTTATTGTTATAAAAAAGGAATTTAAATTACGTTCGCGGAATTCGCCTTTTAAATATATGATTATCAATCGATTAAAATATATACAGTCTCACCCTATATGGGTGAGTGAATTGAAACTGGGTAGTTGGCTCTCCTGACGGGACTTACGGTTAGTCTCACCCTATATGGGTGAGTGAATTGAAACTTTTTCCCGGATGAATATGTCGGGATTGACAAGGTCTCACCCTATATGGGTGAGTGAATTGAAACACGATCGAAGGCGCGCCCGTTACCGACGACGTGGCCGTCTCACCCTATATGTGTGAGACGTAACCTATAGAGATAAAACCAAATAAATAAATTATATTTGTAACGTTTTTATAATCCGGTCGCCCTTTTAATAGGAAGTGGCGTGAATTGAAACAGTGTCTGTTTTTGTGTTGTAACTCAACTCACATAAAATCGCACTCTATTAATGGAGTGCGATTTTATTATATTATATTCAAATTAAATTGTTACTTTCGGTTTGCTCTTTAAATTATCCGGGAGTAATATGCTCGGTTGCATATAAAAGAATTTTCATAACGTTTGGTTAAGTATTTATTTTTACATTGGGGTAACTCAAATGAAATTCTTAAATATTGTCCTACAAAAAAGCGTTTCTTTATTTCAAGTTTTTAATAAATAACAGGCATATGGATATTACATTAAGTATCGACGGGGAGAGTTGCATAAGGTGCGGGAAGTGTGTACGGGTTTGTCCGTCGGGGATTTTCCGTCAGGAGGCGCCTAAGGGTGCTATCGAACTGCAGTATATAGAAAGTTGCATCGGTTGCGGACATTGCGTGGCTGTTTGCCCTACGGGATCGGTGCGTCATAATTTATTCCCGCCGGAGAGGGTGCATCCTATCGATTATGCGGAATTGCCGACACCGGAGCAGATGATGCTTTTATGTAAGGCGCGCCGCTCGAACCGGGCTATTACAAAGAAGCCTGTTCCTCCGGAATTCTTAGATCAGATCGTGGAAGCGGCCCACCGTGCTCCGACGGCGAGCAATGCCCAAAAGATTTCATTCACGGTTGTTACCGATCGGGAGAGATTGCGGGGTATAGCGGATTTTACTATCGGGGTTTTCGACAAGGTGCTAAAACGGATTGAAAATCCACTGCTGAAGCCTATCGTTAAGCTTTTGGTTCCGGGGCTTTACAGGTATGTACCTGTTTTCAAACGACTGAAAAGGGAGCATGAAGCGGGTAACGATCCTATTTTACGCAAGGCGACGGCGGTTATCCTTATCCATTCGCCGAAGTCGAACCGTTTCGGGTGCGAAGATGCGAATCTGGCTTACGAGAACGGTTCGCTGATGGCCGAGTGCTTAGGGGTTAGCCAGGTTTATATGGGTTTCGTGCTTTCTGCGATTAAGCAGGAGAACGAGGGTTCGCTTGCCAAATCTTTCGGTATCGACGGTCGTATTTATGCAATTATGGCTTTGGGTATGCCGGCTTTCCGCTATCCGAATTACACCGACCGGAAAGATGTAGAGGTTACCAAATTCTAACCGATGATTTTCTTTCGGGTAATGAAAATAAAGAAGGGTGTGTCTAACAAGTTTTTTTAAGTCTCCGAGAATTAAATATTTGAAACTAACCCGGAAGTGGCACGCATAAAGACATAGAAAAAGAGAGTGTCTCCGACTTGTTTGACACTCTCTTCTTATTATTTACCGTTTGCGGCGTTTGTTTCTCCGGACGGAATCTTTTGTCCGGAATGTGTGTAATTATTTTTTCTTGCCGAGCTTACTTTCTACTTCCTCTTTCGATAGTGCCTGGGTACAGAAGAACCAGTCGTAATAGGTAAATCCTTTCTTGTCTTTGCTTTCGGCGCGTTGCTGGGCGGCTTTTACGGTACTGGCGGTAGGGATTATGACTTCGTCGCCGGGACGCCAGTCGGCCGGAAGGGCTACCTCGAAATTATCGACGGTTTGCAGACCGATGAGTATCCGTTTTATCTCATCGAAATTACGCCCCAACGACATCGGGTAATAGAGGATTGTACGGATGATGCCTTCCGGATCGATAAAGAAGACGGCGCGCACGGCTTTCGTTTCGCTTTCGCCGGGCTGGAGCATTCCGTACATTTTCGCTACATGCATGGTAACGTCGTCAATCAGGGGGAAGGTTATTTCTATATTCTTCATTCCTTTATAGTCGATCTTATCTTTAATTGTCCGCAGCCATGCGATGTGGCTGAAGAGTCCGTCAATCGACAATCCGACGAGCTGGCAGTTTAGGTCTTCAAATTCTTTCGCCATTTTCCCGAATGTTATGAATTCGGAAGTGCATACGGGGGTAAAATCGGCCGGGTGGCTGAAAAGGATAATCCACTTTCCTTTATAATCCTGCGGGAATTCAATGGGTCCCTGTGTTGTTACTGCTCTAAAGGAGGGTGCTTTTTCTCCGATTCTGGGCATTACATTTACTTCATTGTCCATGATCTTGTATTTAAAATGTTGTTGTTTACCTATAACATCTTCTTTTATTTCATGGTTTTATCTTTTAACAGGAAAAGTATGTTTCTTTCATTTCCGGGAATTTCCATCCGTTTCAGACCGATTTTTTTATCAAACGCAACAAGAAAAAGAAAAAAATGCAACAGAAGGGGTTTCGGACAACTCAAAAACAGAGTTTTTTTATATTGTGCACAAAAGAAATCCGGCTTGTTTCGTTCTTAGTAATTAAAGTTTTTTTATTTTTGTGTACAGGCCCTATAATCTAATACGAACGAAAAAACAATTTTTCATGGACAAGACTTTGCTCCAAGAGAAACTCGTAGGTCTGCAAGATTCCATGTATTACTTTGCCTTTTCCCTTACCAGAAATTCCGAAGATGCCTTCGACTTAATGCAGGATACGATTTTAAAGGTGTTGCAGCAATACCAAATGTTTACGGTGGATTATCATTTCAGCGGCTGGGTGCTTACCATTATGCGGAATCTTTTTATCAACAATTACAGAAAGCTTTCCCAGCAAAAGAACTATCCAGAATGTTTTTCTTATATCCATAAGGTCGAAAACAATATAAGGTTATATTATTCTCCCGACGATCTTTACGACATCAATCAGATTATGCAAGCTATCGGTACTTTGATTCCGGAATACAAAACGACTTTTTCCCTGTATCTATCAGGTTATAGTTATGCTGAAATAGCTGAAAGGCAAAATATCCCGTTAGGTACCGTAAAGGCCCGCATCCATATGGCCAGGCGCCATCTGAAAAAGCAGTTGAAGGAGTTTCAGTAATTTTTCCGGGCTGAATATACCACATATATACCGCTTAAGCCATATTCTACTACTGGGAAAAAGTGGTTTCCGTACAAAAGATTTACCGAAAACCGGGGTGTAAGCATTATTTACGGCAAGATGTATTCAGCGTTAAAATCATTGCATGACAAAATATTCTGAGCTATAAGGGGGCTCCTGTTGTGAGAACGACAACTGTCCGTAATAATCCGAAGGCGTAATTTCCCGGGATTTTTTACCTTACGGAAGAGTTAGGATTTTGATTTTCAGAATCCCGGCAATCGAAAAAACGATCTAAATACACTAAAAAACGGACCAGAAAATTATCCGAATATGTAAAAAATGTAATTTAGCAGACGGAATAAATATCCGGGTGACAAGTCCGGGTAGGGTATTTTTTCCCAATCTAAAGAAAGAATGTATTTATCAATCATACAAAACAACCATACTATGAAACATTTACTCCGCACCGTACTGATTATCGGCCTGAGCATTTTCTACATTTCCGTTTCGGGCCAGAATATAACCAACTATCCTATCCCGCAGAATCCGGATACGCTCCGCATACTGGGTATCGGGAACAGTTTCACAGACGACGGGATGATGTATCTGCCCGATTTGCTCGAGGCGGCGGGTATCAAAAACGTGATACTTGGACGCCTTTATATCGGGGGGTGTACGTTAGAGCGTCATTGCCGGGAATATGAAGGTGATGTTCCCGCATATGTATATTACAAGTCTACGGACAATAAATGGGAAACGGTATCGCAAAAAGCTACCCTGACACAGGGCATATCAGACGAGAAGTGGGATATCGTCGTATTGCAGCAGGCTTCGGGCAGTTCGGGCATTTACCAGAGTTACCAGCCATGGCTGGATAAACTGATCGAGATCGTGCGCCTTCATTGCAATAATGCCGGGGCGTGCATTGCGTGGCAACAGACGTGGGCTTACTCTACCGGTTCAAATCATGGCGAGTTTCCGCGCTATTACAAGAGCCAGGAGATTATGTACAAAGCTATCATAGCCTCAACCAAACAGCTTATGGAGGATACTCCGATACAGACTATCATTCCTTCAGGCACAACGATCCAGAACCTGAGGGAGACTTTACCGGGCGACTCGTTAGAATTTACCCGCGACGGTTTTCACCTCAGCCTTACCATGGGGCGCTATGCTGCTGCGTGCGCCTGGTTCCAGGCATTGGTGGGCCCGTCTTTAAGGACTACCATAGACAAAAATCCCTACCGGTTGGCAGGAACTCCCAACGTCCTGACGGAAGAGCAGGCTCTGGCGTGCCAATTAGCAGCGAGAAGAGCTTGCATCCGGATGTTTTCGGCCTGGACGGAAGAATAAAAAATATATAAGAGATTCAATCCGTTTGACATTTAGTTTACGTCTATTGTCAAACGGATCGATTTATTTTTCGCCAGCCGAAATCCGAATATAAAGCACATAAACAGAATCTCTTGTATAACCAGACTGTTTTCCTTATCAGGATATTATAGAGGCAAATTATAGCGCAAGAGGGGAGCCGATGTCTCGCATTCATACAATAAATGCCTTAAAAAAAGGGATTTATATCCGATAAAATATCAAATAAACGCGAGGGCACAAGTTTTTTTGTACTTTTGAAAGAAATTCAATCATTTAGTTTGTTATAAGGATATGATTATAGCTTCATTAGAAAATTCAAGCCGCATTGAACCGTTACATCCGTCATTCAAAAAGGTCTTCGATTATCTGAGATCGACCGACTTTACGACCCTTGAAGAGGGAAAGTTTCCCATAGACGAGCGTATTGTTCTGTCTATTGCAACAATTATGGGTAAAGAGCGTTGCGAGGCTCCCCTCGAAACGCACCACAAGTATATCGATATCCAGATGCCTATCAACACGACCGAGACTTACGGATGGAAGCCTTTATCGGAACTTACGGCTTTATCGGTACCTTACGATATAGACAAGGATATTACTTTTTTCGACGATTGCCCGAGCGTTTTCGTACCGGTGGATCCGGGTAATTTTATTATTTTCTTTCCGGAAGACGCGCATGCTCCGGGGATCGGGAATGTTCCGATCAAAAAAATAGTTGTCAAAATCAAGCTCTGACCGTTTATGAACAAATCGTTTACAGTTCTATTCTTCCTCATCCTGTTTTCATGCAGTTTGCTTTCGGGACAATCCCAAGACAAACGCGCAACAGGTATTTCAAGCCGGGAGTATGAGCTGCTGAAACGGACGCTTGACTCGATACAGGCTACGGATTCGGCACAAAATGCCGTTTTGATTAACGAGGTGAGCCAGCTGCGCCTGCGTGAGGCTACGCTGTTAAGCGAATTAGAGGGACACCGGTCGGCTTCTTTGTCGGACTCGGCGAAAAAGGCTGCCCGTATTTCGAGAATCGACTCGCTGAGGTCGCTAACGAAAGGTGCTCCGCTTATCATAGACCATGATACGATTCTGGTACTTTATGCACCGATGGGGGGCGTGTTGCCGGAGGAGCGCGTGGAGGATATGCGGCATAAGCTGAGGCAGATCAGTAAATTGTGGAAGGTTGAACCTGATTCTATCTACCTGTTCGATGCGGAACGGGAGACGGATATTATGTATAAGAAACAGCTTATCATGCGGGTTTCGGATGAAGATGCGCTCTGGATGAATGTTTCACGGGAGGAGTTGGCTTCGGCTTACCGCGCCGACCTTGTAAAGGGGCTGACGTATCTGATAAAGGAGAATAGTATTATGGAGATTATCAAGCAGATATTCTTCAGCCTTCTCATTATCTGCGGACAGGTGTTGTTTATAATCGGCATCAACGTGCTTTACCGTAGAGCGGTAAAGTATATCGGATGGCTGAAAGAGAACAAGCTCCACCCTATCAGTATCAAGGGGTACGAATTTTTCAACGTAGACCGGCAAGCGCGGCTTTTACAATTAGGGGCGCACGGGATACGGCTTATCATCGACCTTATTATGCTGATGATTACGCTTCCGTTTATTTTCTATATCTTCCCTCCTACCAAAACGTGGGCTACTACGATTTACAATTATATACTGATTCCGGTCAAGATGATCGGGAAATCGATTATCGATTATCTGCCGAACCTTTTTACGATCGTGGTGATTATCGTTGTAATGCATTACCTGTTAAAGGGGTTACGGTTTATCACGAACGAAATCGAGGCCGGCCGTCTGAAGATCAACGGTTTTTACCAGGACTGGGCGCAACCTACGTTTAATTTAGTGCGTTTTCTGCTCTATATTTTCACAGTGGCCATTATCTATCCCTATCTGCCGGGATCGGATTCGAATATATTCAAGGGGCTTTCTGTATTCGTCGGCCTGATCGTTTCGCTGGGTTCGACTTCTATCATTGCCAATATCGGTGCAGGATTCGTAATTACCTATATGCGTCCCTTCAAAATAGGGGATCGTATCAAACTGAACGAGACGGTGGGCTTTATCGTAGAAAAATCGCCGCTCGTCACCCGTATCAAAACGCCTAAGAATGAGATCGTAACGGTTCCGAATTCGTTTATCCTGACTTCGGTAACGACGAACTATTCTACTTCGGCAGAGGATAAAGGATTGATTATTCACTCTACGGTATCTATCGGCTACGATGTGCCATGGCGTCAGGTGCATGAATTGCTTATCGACGCGGCCAAGAGCACGCCGGGTGTACTGGACGATCCGAAACCGTTCGTGCTTCAAACAGAGTTGAGCGATTATTATCCGGTGTACCAGGTCAATGCTTATATCAAGGATGTGAGGAATTTACTGAGTATTTATTCTATCCTGCACGAGAATATACAGGATAAGTTCAACGAGGCAGGCGTGGAGATTATGTCGCCTCATTACCGTGCTGAGCGGGATGGGAATACGACGACGATACCGGAGATGTACTGGAAAAAGGATGCAAAAAAAGAGCCGGTTGAGACACCGCTCTCCCCGCCTCCACCTACCGGCGCTGCTCCGAGCGAGAATGTGACTTAGAATAACCCCGATAAATGCATAAGTTATGAAAGAACGTTTTTTACAGTTGATAGAGGATAGCATCCGTAATTACTGGGATGTTCCGGCGTTTTCCGATTATAAGGGGGAGACGTTTTATTACCGCGATGTTGCCGAACATATTGCGAAATATCATGTTCTGCTGGAGCTTTTAGGTATTAAAAAGGGCGATAAGGTGGCTTTGGTGGGAAGAAACAGTTCGCACTGGGCAATGGCTTTTTTCGGTACATTGTCGTATGGTGCGGTTATCGTTCCTATTTTACATGATTTTAAACCGGATAATATTCATCATATCGTTACGCACTCGGAGGCAAAGATACTGCTTTGCGGCGATGTGATCTGGGAAAACCTGACGGCTACGGAGATGCCGAAGCTGAAATATATGTGCCGCTTAGACCAGATATTCAGTAGTGAGCCTTGCGGTGCGGCATTGAACAAGCATCTGAAAAAACGGGATACGATTTTTCAACAGCGTTTCAAAAATTTCGGTCCGCAATCGGTTCATTACCATATCGAGAAACCGGAGGAGTTAGCTGTGTTGAGTTATACGTCGGGGACAACGAGCATGTCGAAGGGGGTTATGCTTCCTTACCGGAGCCTGTGGTCGAATATCCGTTTTTCAATAGACAGCCTTCCGTATGTGCATCCGGGAGATCATATCGTATGTATGTTGCCGATGGCGCATATGTATGGGTTGGCGTTCGAGATTCTGAATTCTTTTGCGAAGGGGTGTCATGTGCATTTCCTGACGCGTACGCCTTCGCCGAAGATTATTGCGGAATCGTTCGCTACGGTGAAACCGATCCTGATTCTTGCTGTTCCGCTTATTATAGAAAAGATCGTCCGGAACAAGATTTTCCCGATTTTAGAGAAGCCTCATATCCGCTTCCTGATGAAGCTGCCTTTTATGGATAAAACGATTTACGGAATGATCCGGAAAAAGATGGTGGAGGCTTTCGGCGGAGCGTTCGAAGAGGTGGTTATCGGGGGTGCTGCCCTCAACAAGGATATCGAGAGTTTCCTGCGCCGCATCCGTTTCCCTTATACGGTGGGTTACGGTATGACGGAATGCGGGCCTTTGGTTTCTTACAGTCCGTGGCGCGAATTCCGCGAAGGTTCCGTGGGGCGTGTGGTTGCGCGGATGGAGGTTTGCATTAACTCGAAAGATCCGCAAAAAAAGGTGGGCGAGATATTGGTACGGGGTGATAACGTTATGCTGGGGTATTATAAGAATCCCGAGGCGACGAAGGCCGTATTTATGCGCGACGGCTGGATGAATACGGGCGACCTGGGCCTTATCGACGAAGAGGGTAATATTTTTATCAAGGGGCGCAGCAAGACCATGATTCTCGGACCTTCGGGACAGAACATCTATCCGGAAGAGATCGAGGGTCAACTGAATAATATGGATTATGTGAACGAATCGCTTATCGTCGAGAAGGACGGAAGGCTTACGGCTTTGATTAATCCCGACTGGGGTGCTCTGGATATGGCCAGAATCCCGCCGCGAAATGTAGAGAAGCTGATGCAGGAGAATATCAAGGAGCTGAATAAGAAGCTGCCTGCTTTCAGTCAGATTACAGGTATCAAGCTTTATCAGGAAGAGTTCGACAAGACTCCGAAACGAAGTATCAAACGGTATTTGTACCAGTAATTATAGGCTTTTTATTATTATAGGGTGTCCTTTGTTCCGGAAACGGGGCAAAGGATATTTTTCTCAAGACCGGGACTATAATGTGGTACGGTTATTTTATGTACGGATATTTTCCTTTTATTTTCCCCGATAACGAGCCGGGATTACCTCTCAGATACAAAGATATAGTGTAAAACCGGCAAAATAGGAATAATAAAGTAAACACCTGAATATCAACCTGTTTAAACGTTATCATTCTATATCATGCAAAGTAGTAAATATATGATAAAGAGGAGTTATCCGGAAGAAATGTTATTTATCCGTTGCTTTTCCTGAATTAGGAAAAGTATAGAGAACAGCCCTGTAAAACTTTTCGATTTATCCGATAATTGCAAAGAATGCTTAGAGTTCTCATACAAAACTTTTTCAAAAATATGCTTTTCTTGCCGGCTGCCGGAAAATATAGGTTTTGTACAGGAAACAGGAATCTGTTTCTATTTCCCACTATGTTTTTCAAAACGGCAAATAATTACGTACCAGCTAATTTTAAGTACAATCATTTTGTTCCATTTTCATAGAGTTCCTCTTCCCATTCGTCCGAAAGGCCGAATTCCCGGTCAGCGAAAAGGGAGGTCAATCCTGAAACTTGTTTAAGCCGCAACAATTCATCTTTATCCATGCCGATATTACGCATAATCCAATTATCGGACATACCCGACGATACTAATTCAGCCACGATATTCGTCATCAGTTCAATGGAATGTGTACCTCGTGCACGGTTATGACGTATGGTAGAGGCCATGCGGTTGGATAGATCTTTATCGATAACCACAACAGGAAGCAGCCCTTTCTCCCGTTCATAAATGCGACGGGACGTTTTCATAACCATGTAGCGATGATAACCATCAACGAGTTCATACATATCCTTTTCCAAAACGTAATAACAGACACAGGGCATAGTGTAGCCATCCTCCCAAATGGAAAGTTCCAACAATTTCATTTCCGGTGGGGCCACTACATTCGGGTTATAGCTGTTAGCCATTACTTTTTCGACCGGAACGGCTTTGACAGCATAGACCGGACTTGTAAATTCATTTTCCATTGTTGTAGATTCTATATTTATTCATTGCACGCTGCCGCATCTGTTTTTCTTTTTTCGTCTGGGAAAATCCCATGTATTTGCAGGTATGGTCGTTTTTCATAATACAAATGCACATCCGCTTATAAGTCGGCAGTTCTCGAAACTCCGGAATATCCAGATTATCAAGATATTCCATACGTACAGGCCTTTTATCGGTTCGATATCCCGAAGGTCCTGCAACACTGATAGGGATACCGGCAGCCCGCAGTTTTTCAATGGTCTCTTCCGACAAGCATCCTCCTTTTTCGCGCCAAAACCGGATGCTGACATTCAATTTCGCCAAATAGTTCTGCCGTGTTCGCCGTGGCATAGTGTCAAGTAAAAAATACATATATTCTTTCCAAGTAAAACCTGGCGGACAGGTAATGCCTTTCCAACCCATGGCCTGAGTATTACCATACAGACCAGCACATCCGACACCGTTGACACGTCCCACCATCCGCCCCCAGGTGTCGGGATCAATGACCTTGTAAACGGCCAAAGCCGAAATGGCCTGGGAAATGAACGGACTGGCTACACGTTGTTTAGCAAATGGAATGCCCGCCTGATAATAGAGATTATACAAACCATTGTAATCCCATCCGAATTTGCTATTGGCTACCCAGATATCTGTAATTGTCCAGTCGTATATGGGGTAAGCGTTGTACTCGTGCCATCCGATACAGCGTGTCCATTTGTAATTATGAAGATGCTTGCTGTTCCGGTCACTGTGTATGGCTCTCCACCGGTTGAAACTCTCCTGTGTCCGAATACCGACCAGACAGCATATTTTCGTGCATTGTTTTCTGCGGCGTAACCATCCTGCGAAAAGGTTCTGAAAATCATAATCCCATAGTTGCGGCCTCCAAAAATCGAAATCATCTTTTGTAAAACATCCTGCAGGCATTTCTCTTACCCAAATATTCCGGTAACGTTCTTCCCAAGGTCTCCAGTAATGTTGATACATGGACGTGCATGTCTCAACCTTGAAAGGAACGCAGCAATGATACACCTCCAGTATATCGCGGTTCTCCGAAAAAGTACGCTCTACATATTCCGTCGTTTGCCGGTACTGGGCCTCATAATCCATATGGAATACTCCGAGTTTGCGTCCCGGAAGATTTTTACGAATATAATCTATGCAAAGATTCAGCAGCACTCCGCTGTCCTTGCCTCCAGAGAAGGACACATATACATAATCGAAATATCGAAAATGATTTTCAAACGTTTTTGTGCCGCATTATATACATTTAGCCTGTACATGAATATTTTGTGGGCAATACCGCATTTTTTCGTAGTTTTTCCATTGACGACACGTACTAAAACCTTTTTGGCAAAATAATGCTACATGTCTTTTATGCACCGTAGCCAAAAACTCCCGGCCTTTTTCTTTTTCGGCAATAATTGCAATCAACAACCGATCCAGTATACCGGCATCATCTCCCCGCACATAATAATTATCTATGGTGTAGTTACCAGACAACTCTCGTTTAATAGGTATAAAACCGATTGCCGCGTCGTTTTCAACGGCAATATACCATGTGTATTTAAAACTTGTTTTGAACGGATAATAATTATTTTGTCTCAATATGGCTGGATTCATAACCAAGGGAGCAACCAGCTCGTAGAGTTTTTTATCCGTTCCTTGCAATTTAACAATCTCCATATCGGTAAATGTTAAGCCGTATTTCATTTCAAAACAAAAACAACATTTTCCACTAAAAGACGGGGAATCATGTTGTATGCAAAGTTCAGAGGAATTAAAGGTTAAAGAACGTATTAAAAAATGCACTCGAAATATTTATTCCTAAACATACATAAGATCAACAATAGGGTAGCAATTATTTCGTGAAAGCAAAGTTATATTTTTTATTGAAAATTATCAATAATCCTGACAAACTCATTGTTTGTATTTTACATATAAATGCTTGCATCTTATGTTATATTTTGTCTGGAGTAGCTAAAATCCGGTATTAATTTTTGAGACGAATTTATAAAACTACCACCTATAGTCGCGAGAAATTACTCCCTTTTCCATCAACAATCAGGCGACATGGATTGCGGCCTTATATATCTACGGATCGTTGCCAAATTCTACGATAAGGAGTATTCTTTGCAATCCTACATTGGTACAACCCGGCTGCAATATCCTTTGAGAAATGTTCCGGCAGGAGATAATAAAATATCAGGGGTTATTTCTTAACCTGCAAACGATGAAAGTAAACTCTATCGCTATATGATGGGTTTATTTTTTACGGCTTCGCCAATTGTCGTAACCTTTTTCGAGGTTGTAAACTTTAAAGCCTTTTTCGAGAAGTTGAGCGGCTGCCTTGCGGCTGCGGACGCCTCCTTTGCAGTAAACGGCAACGGGACGGCTTTTATCGAGCAGGGAGTCTGCCCGTTCCGCAAATCCGTCTGCTTTTACGTCGATGTTAACGGCTTTGCGTATATGTTTCTTTTTATATTCCTGCGGGGTACGCACATCGACCAGTTGTATCGCTTTGTTTTCTTTCAGGAGTTTACGGAATTCCGACGGATCGCAGGTTTTAAAATCCGGATTGGCGGAGAGGGTATCTGCCACGGCAGCAGGGGTATCTTGCTTTACGGGTTGTTCTGTTGCCGGACTATTTACAGTGAGGTTCAAAGAGAGAAAAAGAATGCAGAGGGTATTCATTCGTATAATTATTTTAATCTATAAATCGCTTGCTATAAACACGGCGCTTCAACTTAATTCGAGTTAGATCGATTCTGCGTCCGGCTTGTTTTCAAAGTTTACCAGTTTCAGGTGCAAAAATAAAAACAATCTTGTTTTTTCTCTTATAATGAGCTATAGATGAAGGATATTCTTTTAAAAGAGGGTATTATTATTGGAATATAATATTAAAAAGCTGTCGTAACTGCCCGCTCCAACGGGTTGTTCTATTTTCTCCATAGGTTAAGGGGTATAAAGACGACCGATTTATTTCCGGCCAATTGCATAAATATATGCCGGTTCACAAATAGCTCTATACAGGTATCGTGTAATAGAACGGAAATATCGCCAAACGGATATTTTATCAGAGTCTTAACTTGAGACCTGCGAGGATGGTATCGGGGCGGAAATTGAAAACGGCGTTCATTTCGCCTGCCATACATAGTCCGCAGTCGTCGCATATACCGAATTGTTCTCCGGAGCAGTTGGCACGGGTGTGGTCGGCATAGATGAAATTGGTAACCCAGCAACGGCGTTTGAAGCGGTTGTGCCTCATGAGTTCAAGCCCTGAAACGGAGTTCATCACGGGATATCCGGCGCGTTTCATCCTGATAACCGTGTCAATTACCTGCTCACGCTGCTGCTGTGTAATCATGAGGTTTTCAGCTCCGGGAAAAGGGGTGTAGAAATTGATCGAAATGCTCTCTATCGCAGGGTTTTCTTTTACGTACCGGATGTTTTTTTCGACTGTGTTCCAGTTGTATTTGTTGACTACCATATTGACGCTCAGGTGCGGATGCCCACATCCGGCGATATTCTTTTCCAAGCGGGCGAAAGTTCCTGCACCACGGATCATTTCGTGTGCTTCTCCGTAACCGTCAAGACTTACCCAGATGCTGTCGGCATGGCTCCCGGCAAAAGGTAGTTGTGCGTTGGTAGTAATTGTTACAGAGAAAAAGCCTACTTCGCGGGCGAGGTCTATGACATCATCGATGCGCTTGTCTCCGTCGCTCCAGATCATCACTTCGCCGCCTTCGAGATCGACAAAGCGTGAGCCGAGCCGATAGGAGTATTCGAGTTCGCGCCGTATTTCTTCATAGGTCATGACGTTCGGATTCTCACGGGCATAGACGGAGCAGTGCTTGCACCTGAGGTTGCATTTGTCGGAGATAAAGAGGACGGTTTGCAACGGGCGTTTCCGCCCGAGCACCCGGGCACCGAAGAACCACCAACCGAGGTATAGCATTTTTTTCAATTTCATAATTGACCTATTATTTTAAGTACGACATTGACGATCAAAAGGATAAGTGCAAAAAACGAGATCAAGTTGCGCGCCAGCAACCATCGCAGCATAAACCATCCGATGCCTGCCTGGCAATATTTACCGAAGTCGCCCATGGGGCCCATCCACGGCTTAATCTTCAATTCCGAATTTTTTCCGTAAACGAAAGAGCGTAAGGAATTCCATAGATAAACTGCTACGGGAAGCTGTACGAGCGGAAAGAGGTAAGGCCACGGAAGAATCCCCCACACGACTCCTGTTATCAACAGCAAGAAGGGGACGAAGCAGAAAACGGCCGATGCCGCAAGCATTGCTCCCCGATGTTTCAGCAACCCTGCGAGGGTGAGCTTGCCCATCTGTGCGTCGGCGAAGCGGTCGAGTACGGAATGGGTGTAGAGGATGTTGGTTACGAGCAGGCCGACGGCCACGCTCACCAGTATAACTCTTGCATCCAGCATACCGCATGCGGCATATTGCATTCCTATCATCAGCAGGGGGCCGAACATTATACCGATTACCAATTCGCCGTAGCCGTGGTAACCCAGTTGAAGGGGCTTACCGGAATAGGAAATGCCGAGAATGACTCCCGCAAGGGCAATGTATAAAGGCAACATTCCCCGAAATATAACGATGACCGTGCATGCGACGGCTGCTATCAGTAAAAATACGCCAACGGCTTTAAGCAGGTCTTTCGGGGTGGCTTCTCCTGAAATCAGATAGGGATATTTGGCAACGCGGGCTCGTATGCCGTCCGAGGCCAACCGCTCTCGTTTCTCGGCACTGCCCTCGAAAAAATCAAAATAGTCGTCCATAAGGTTCATAGCGAGGTGCGTGCATGCCACACCGAAGAGGGCTATAAGGGAGAGCCACCATGAAAACGAATCGTATTGAAGCGCCATGCCGATCGCCAGCAAACCGGGCAGGAGACTTTGAGGCAGGGCAACGTGCCGTGCATTCCTGATCCAGAATTTTATTTTTTCCATGTCTATTATTTAACGGCACAAAAGTAATATATAATGCATACAGGAAAAAAGAACGTGCGTAAATTTGTTTCAGCTTTCACTCTTGCAGGGTGTGTCTTTTTAACCTGTTGCGGAAAGATGCGGAAACGACTTTTCTATTCGCATTTGGAGGGTGTGACGTTAGATGTAAAGGTTGATCTTCGGTACTATGCTGCCGTAAATAAATGTTATAAGGAAAATTTTATCCGACGACTAAAAATATCTTTGCAGAAAACAGCGGCATAAAAACGGGCCCGAAAGAAATAGAAATTTTCCGGGCCCGAACAATGATTTTAAGCCTAAATGCTTACTGTGCGTTTTCTTTATCGAGTTTTTCTTTTACGCGTGCCGCGCGTTTTTCGCTGTCGGGGTGGGTAGAGAACATTTGTTGTACGCGTGAAGCTTTTTCTCCTCCTGCTCCGGAGAGTTCTACGAGTTTATTCAGGGCATTTGTCATTCCGTAGGGGTCGGTTCCCGATTTCCGGGATATTTCAATGGCGTAATCGTCTGCCGCGTATTCCTGTTTCTGCGAGAACTGAGCGTTTGCAAAGGCCGAAGCTACGGCTCCGAGCTGCGAATCGGTGAGTTTCCCGGCTTTGTCGCTGACCGCTCCCGCCGCGTCTTTAAATGCGGTGCTCAATAATGCGTTTTTCATTGCGTTTTTTGAGTCGGCGTGTACGAGGTGGCCTATTTCGTGTCCGATCACGGCTGTTATTTCATCGTCGGTCATAATATCCATGAGACCGCAGAATACACGTATGCTTCCATCGCCACATGCGAAGGCGTTCACATCGACCACTTCGTAGGCTTTGATGTTTACCGGTATTCCGTTTACTTCTGTCACCCCGATTTTTTCAACAATTTTTGCCAACCGGCTTCCGGCTTCGCTTTCGGGTGCTGCTACGGGATTGTGCTCGTCCATCCACTGCATGTATTCTGTACTCATGCGGGCAACATCCTGATCGGAAAGGGTAAAGGCCTGCACGGCGCTGCTTCCGGCTTTTACGGCTTTGTTCAAATCGATTTTCTTTCCTCCGATCTTTATCTGTGCATTTACCGCGGCAAATCCTGCGGCTAACAGCAAAAAGAGATAAATTTTTTTCATCCTATATTTGAGTTTGGTTTGTAAAAAAGTTCATAACAAAACAGATTTTCCGCAACGGAAAAGTGTTGGGCGGAAACAAACGGGATGGTTGCTTTTCTCCTCTTATTTTCCGCTTTTTTTTCAGCAGGTGCAAAGATAAGGGTTATTTCCGTAACCGGGCGAAAGGGCGTATGAAAAAGAGCCTGCGCACGCGTATTGTAATAATTCATAAAACATTATAAGATATCTGTTTGCCTATTTGCCGTATGATTTGTACTTTTGAGGAATAAATTTTAATTAACGGTTATCTATAATGTACTGGCAAAAAGACCTTGAAACTATGAGCCGTGAGGAGCTCGAAGGGTTTCAGCTCGAACGTCTGAAAAAGAGTATCGAGCAAGCTTCACACTCTCCTTTTTATAAAAAACTTTTCAAAGAACACGGTATTTCGGCAGATTCCATACATTCTCTAAAAGATTTACAGCGTCTTCCTTTCACAACCAAAAACGATCTCCGCAATAATTATCCTTACGGGATGTCGGCGGTTCCCCTTTCAAAGGTGGTAAGAATTCATTCGTCTTCGGGGACAACGGGCAACCCGACGGTGGTGTTGCATACGCAAAAAGACCTCGACGAATGGGCGAACCAGGTTGCGCGCTGCCTTACGATGGTGGGTCTTACGTCGGAGGATGTTTTCCAGAATACCTCGGGCTACGGAATGTTTACGGGGGGGCTGGGCTTCCAGTACGGCGCAGAGAAGTTAGGAGCTTTAACCGTTCCTGCGGCTTCGGGCAATACGAAACGGCAGATTAAATTTATCACGGACTTCGGAACTACGGCGATCCATGCTATTCCGAGCTATGCCGTGCGTCTTGCGGAGGTTATGCTGGAGATGGGTATCGACCCGAAAACGGATACGCGCCTGAAGGTGCTGGCTATCGGAGCGGAGCCTCACTCGGAGGAGCAACGGAAACGTATCGAGAACTTGTTGGGGGTTAAGGCTTATAATTGTTTCGGGATGTCGGAAATGAACGGTCCGGGGGTTGCATTCGAATGTCCGGAACAGAATGGTCTGCATATCTGGGAGGATTATGTGATTCCTGAAATTATCAATCCTGAAACTTTGCAACCGGTAGCGGAAGGTGAGGTGGGTGAGCTTGTGCTGACTACAATCAACCGCGAGGCTATGCCGTTGATCCGTTACCGTACGCGCGACCTTACGCGCTTTCTGCCGGGAAACTGCCCGTGCGGACGTACGCACCGCCGTATCGACCGGATGAAGGGGCGCAGCGACGATATGATTATTTTAAAGGGGGTCAATATTTTCCCGATCCAGATCGAAAAGATTCTGATGCAGTTCAAGGAACTGGGTTCGAACTATTTTATCACACTCGACACGGTGGGTAATTCGGACGTGATGTTTATCGAGGTGGAACTTGCTTCTCTCCCGACGGATAATTACCGTGACCTACAGGCTTTGAATGCCGAGATTACACGGCAACTGAAAGATGAATTGCTGCTGACGCCGAAGGTGAAACTGGTAGAGAAGGGCTCGTTGCCCCAGAGCGAGGGGAAAGCTGTACGGGTAAAAGATTTACGTAAATTCCAGTAGGGCGCGGCTGTTACGGAAAACCGGGCTACTATGGGAGGAGATCAAATGTGCTTTTTTACATATAAAGTTTTGTTCCGTCCAATTTCATAATAGATGAGGCCGCGGCATCCGAAAGCGTTTATTTATAAATTGTAAATAGTATAAATTCAAAATATATAGTCGTATGACGATTCTTCAACTTTCTATTTTTCTGGAAAACAAGTTCGGTCGCCTGAACGAGATTTTGCGCATTATCGCGAAGGAGAATGTACGGATTATCGCCTCAACGGTTTCGGATACGGTGGAGTACGGCATTCTGCGCCTGGTGGTTTCGGAACCGGAGCGTATTGCGAAAGTGCTGCGGGAGAACAATATTTCGGTTAAGACGAGCGAGGTGTTTGCGGTGCAGACGGACTGCAAGGCGGGGGCTATCGCAGCCGTTATTGAGCCGTTTACGGCTGCCGGCGTGAATATCGAGTATATGTACAGTTTCTGTTCGTCGGAGCATTCGATTATCGTGCTGCGGGTACATACTATGGATGCGGCACGCGAGGTGATACGGCACCATAATATGAATTATCTGTCTAATGCCGAATTATTAAACTTTTAAAAGAATAAATTTATGTTCGGAATAGACGACCCGGGTATCTGGATAGCCTACCTGCTTGCATTGGGATGCCTTATTTTTTCAATTGTTTTCGGTATTTTATACTGGAACAAGGGAGATGATGAAAAGTGATTGCTAACCTTTATCCCCGTTTGGGGAAATCCGGGAGGCGGAATTTCCGTTTAACGGAGTTTACAAAATAAAAAAATAACACTACCGGATGGATATGTTTATCATGGGGGTAACGATTTTCCTTTACCTCGCGGCTATAGCAGGCCTCAGTTATATCGGATACAGAAAAACACGCAACAGCAGCGATTATTTATTAGGGGGGCGCGAGATGAACCCTATCGTGATGGCGCTATCATACGGCGCAACGTTTATTTCGGCTTCGGCGATAGTGGGTTTCGGCGGCGTGGCCGCTACTTTCGGAATGGGTATCCAGTGGTTGTGCCTGCTGAATATCCTGATGGGGGTTATCGTGGCTTTTATCGTTTTCGGCCGTCCTACGCGACGGTTAGGGGCACAATTGGGGGCGCATACTTTCGCCCAATTCTTAGGAAATTTCTATCAGTCGGAGCATGTCCGCAAGTTCGTGGCTGCGGTAATTTTTATCGGTATGCCTCTTTATGCGGCAGTGGTGATCAAGGGTGGTGCTGTTTTTATCGAACGGTTGTTCGATATTAACTTAGATGTCGCTCTTTTTATCTTTACATTTATCGTAGCTATCTATGTTATAACGGGGGGTATCAAGGGGGTTTTGTATACCGACGCTATGCAGGCTACGATTATGTTCCTGTGTATGCTGTTTCTTCTTTTCTGGTTTTATCACCGGATGGATATGAATTTTACGGAGGCTAACCGTGCCTTATCGGATATTTCGCACCTCGTTCCCGACCGTTTCAAGGAGTTGGGGCACCAGGGATGGACGGCAATGCCTGTTTCGGGTTCGCCGCAATGGTACACTTTGGTTACGTCGCTTATCTTAGGGGTAGGCATCGGTTGTCTTGCGCAACCGCAGTTAGCGGTTCGCTTTATGATGGTAAAGAGCGCGAAGCAGCTGAACCGGGGGGTGTTTATCGGTTCGCTGTTCCTGATCGTTACGGTGGGGGCTATTTACCATGTGGGTGCGTTATCGAACCTTTTCTTTCTGAAGGAGCACGGGATGGTGGCTTCGGAGGCAATCAAGGATATGGATAAAATCATTCCCTTGTTTATCAACGAGGCTATGCCGAGCTGGTTCGGGGCTCTTTTTATGTTGTGTATTTTATCGGCGAGCATGTCGACGCTGAGTGCGCAGTTCCATACAATGGGGGCTGCGGGGGGAGTAGACCTCGTAGGGGCTTCTTCGAAGCGTTTCGAAAAGAATTCTACTTTATTAGTGCGTATCGGCATCGTGGTTTCGATTATCGTGAGTTATCTTGTTTGCTATACGCTGAGCGCGGGAATTATTGCAAAGGGTACCGCTTTGTTTATGGGTGTGTGTGCCACAACTTTCCTTCCGGCTTATGCTTGCGCTCTTTTCTGGAAAGGGGTAACGCGCCAGGGGGCTATTGCGAGCTTGTGGGTAGGGGCTTTATCGAGCCTGTTTGCGATGTTGTTCCTACATAAGGCGGAGGCTTCGTCGATCGGACTTTGCCATGCTTTGTTCGGAAAGGATTACCTTATCGAGGCTTACCCGTGGTTTCTGATCGATCCTATTTTGTTTTCGCTGCCGTTGTCTACGGCAACAATTTTTATCGTCAGCCGTATGACGCGAAAAAAGGAGGCGGCTTAACGCTAAATATTACAAAAGAATTTTATTATAAAAACGCTTATAGCCTGTCGTATGACAGGCTATAAAACTGTTTGCCCATAATGTGTTATCCGTTTCAGTGATTCGATTCTGTAATCAACAACTTTAAAACGGGCTTCTCCCCTATTCTTCCATACTAAAAAAAGCCGAACCTAAGAGGGATAACTTCTTTCCCGAACGAAAACCGGTAAGGATTTATCGGGAAAAAGTATATAAAAAACGCCAACAAACGAACATATACTTTTTATTTTCCGTGTTTTTTACAGAAAAACAGCAATATATTGTTAATTTACGCAACTAAAAGCGAATATTTATCTATATTTGCATGTTTTTATCCAAGATATCAAATTATACTATACGAAAACTGGCCAAAATATGAAAAAACTTTCATTTCTTTCTTTTTTATCGATCTTCTCAATTTTACTATCGGGTTGTGCTCATTCCAAAAAATTAACAACTCATTCGACTTATGCACCTCTCAAATACGATGAGCGCGTTACAGTTTACACAATAGACGATCCTTTTCCGGAAAATTATGAGCTTTTGGGAGAAGTCAAATACGGAGATACCGGCTTCTCAACCGACTGTAATTACGATGACGCTATCGAATCAGCAAAAACAGAAGCACGTAAAATAGGAGGCAATGCAATCAAAATTGTCAAACATACTCTTCCCAATTTCTGGAGCACCTGCCATCGATTAACTATATCCTTATTAAAAGTAGATCCTGAGAATCTTCAGGCTCCTCATCGTTCAAAAAAGATCGATCCTAATGCCGATTATGCCTTACTACATATCTATCGCCCGGCGAGCGGAGTGGGTATGCTGGTGAATTACAACGTTACGTTAAACGACAGCATTATATACAGGGCACGAACTAACTCAAAAAAGACTATCAGGATCAAAAAAGAGGGTGAATATACCCTTAAGGCAAAAACGGAAGCCACAGAGAGACTAACCCTCAACATTCGTTTCGGAGAGAGTTATTACGTAGAAGCGGGTGTCAGCATGGGAATCGTAGTAGGACGCCCGGTTCTTAGCCTTGTAAACTCGGCTACGGGAGAAATGTATTTCAAAAGTATAGAACAGGAAGAGGAATCATTCAATGACAAAATCATACCCATTGACGGAGAAGAGATCGACTGTACCATTACAGGTTCGGATGAAACTTATATCCACTACATAACTTATGATGAGGAGGGAAAAGAGTACAATATGCAGATCGAAAAAGAGAAAGTAAAAACCATTCAAAGGAATAAAAAGAAATAGCAGATGGTACAGTTTAAGAGGTGGTTTATAATAATCATTTTATTCATATCAGGCAGTATATATGCTCAAGATTTGATTATTACAACGGATAACGATTCGATCAATTGCCATATTTCAAAAATCGAGAATGGTTTTATCAGCTTTTCTTATATTAACGACGGAGAGACTGAAAATACGGGAATAAGCGAAAACGATGTAAAGTCTTATCAATTCGCTTATTTCAAAGAACCGGGGATAGTAAAAGACCAAATACTAAAACCTTCACACTGGCGTATCGTATTCAGAGGGGGTTATAGTTGGATGACGGGATCTATCGGCGACGGCCCAAGCATTTATAAAGATTATGTTCGAGGTTTCAAGCATGGCTACCATGTGGGAACGGAGATCGATTACTTCTTCGGAGAATATTTCGGCTTAGGGGGAAAATTTACTTTTTACAATAACAAAAATGAATTAAATCTCAGCTCGGTCGGAGAAAAAGGCAAAATGAGTGATAATGCAAAATGTCTTTATATCGCTCCTACTTTCGTTACCCGGCTTACCGACGGGAAAGGTAAAAATACTTTTTTATGCAATCTTTCGATTGGTTATTTTTCCTACCATAACGACGGTATAATAGAGAATGAGAAAGTAATTATCGATGGCAAATGCGCCGGTTTCGAGGTTGGTATCGGATATGAAAGAGGTGTAACCAAAGATTTCGCTATCGGGGGAGGCCTCTCTTTACTCGCAGCTTCTACGGGAAAGCTGGATTATTCGGGAATGGGAAAGAAATGGACAAGCAACCTGGACGAACGCGAGAATTTCAGTCGGCTGGATATTTCATTGTTCCTTGTATTTAATGCGGGAATGAAGAAATAATCTATTTTCCATTAAATTTTAACTCATATCAGATGAAAATAAATCAAAACACGAAAAAATCTTCTTTTCTTTTTCTCTTATCGTTCTTGTTTTTCCTGCTACCAGGTTGTGCGAATAAGAGAGTAACCGTTCGTTCAGCATACGATCCTCTCAAATACAATGAAAGTGTTACGGTGTATTCAATTAACGATCCGTTTCCGGAAAAATACGAATTTTTAGGAGAGGTAAAATACGGGGATTCGGGCTTTTCGGACGAATGCGATTACATTCCGGCTATCGAGTCGGCCAAAACAGAAGCCCGGAAAATAGGAGGAAATGTTCTCAAGGTTACCCGGCATAAGCGTCCCGACCTATTGAATTCATGCCATCGTTTAACTATTTCGATTTTGAGGGTCGATCGTCAATATATCGTTGCACCGCGCCAGGAAAAGCCATCCGGAACAGACAGCGATTATGCGTCGTTATGTATTTACCGCACCAACAACACAGAGGGTTCTCCGGTCAACTATAACGTTTATCTGGACGATCAGCTTATATACCGGGCACGGAATAACTCGAAATGCGAAATAAACCTCAGGGAGGAGGGGCCGATCGTGCTTAAAGCTAAATCCGAAACGGACAGCGAACTGACGTTGGATATCAGATTGGGAGAGTCTTATTATGTAAAAACGACTATAAATACGGAGACCATGGAGGCTAAGCCTACTCTGGAAGTGGTCGATCCTGCAAGCGGAGCAATAGAATCGAGTACTATAAAGAGTATAAGCAGAATAAAGAGCAACCCGTTTCACGACAGGATGGTGTTTAAAGACGGCCAGGAGGTCAAATGCATCATTACGGGTTCGGACGACCAATATATCTACTATACTACGTACAAAAACGGGGAAAAGGCAAAAATGATAATTGAGAAAACACAAATAAAATCTATTAAAAGAGACAAACGATGAAAGAGCTAAAAAACTGGATAGCTGCGGTAGTTTTATTTATATCGGGTACGGTTTACGCACAGGATTTAATTGTTACCCGGGAAAACGATTCGATCAACTGCCATATCTCAAAAATTGAGGATGGTTTTGTCAGTTTTTCGTATCTCAAGGATGGAAAGAGGGAGAAAACGGGAATAAACGAAGGCGACGTAACAACTTACAGG
The DNA here is from genome assembly GCA_029007825.1 of Bacteroidales bacterium. GTDB lineage: Bacteria > Bacteroidota > Bacteroidia > Bacteroidales > JAQXIO01 > JAQXIO01. The sequence continues at coordinate 42,419 of JAQXIO010000039.1, forward strand.
TTCGCTTACTTCAATGAAAAGGAGAATAGGGAAAAACAAGAGAGAGTTTCTCCTTTGCGGTGGCGTTTTGCCCTGAGAGGTGGGTACAGCCGGCTGCTTGCTTCGACCGGTGATGTTCCGGAGCCTCTAAAGGATTATGCCAACGGTTTCAAAAACGGCTATCATTTAGGTGCAGAGATCGATTATTTTTTCACCAAACACATCGGATTAGGAGGAAAATTTGCTTTTTACAACAACAAGGCTGAAACAGACCTGAGTATAATAGGGGCAAAAGGAAAAATGAGCGAAAATGCAAAATCTTACTATATCGCTCCCACTTTTGTCGCGCGCTTTCCGGACAAAACAAATCTAAATACATTCTTTTGCGATGCTTCCATCGGCCTTTTTTGTTATCGTGACGAAGCCGTGGCCAGTAGCTCCAGCTATGAAATCGGTAGCGTCCGGGCAAATTGTGCAGGCTTTCAAATCGGAGCCGGATATGAAAGGGCACTGACTAAAAACCTATCGATCGGGGGCGGACTCTCTTTTCTTATCGCTTCGACCGGGAAAATGGAATATACGATAAACGGAAAAAAACAGACAGTAGAATTAGAGGAGCGAGAGAATCTGAGCCGTCTGGACCTTTCATTATACCTGACTTTTTATGCCGGAGGGCAGACTCATAAATAATTAAACGTTTATTTCTCAGATTGTTCCGGATTTTATACAGTGTATAAGACCGGGAGCTATCTATACGGTCGCCGGCCGTTTAACCGGAGATTCTTATATACCTGAAAAACAAACGTATCTGAAACTGTATTTATTTAAAGATGATACCGCCTAAAAACTGGATCGTACTAATCGTTTTATTTCTATCGGGCAGCGTGCATGCGCAAGACTTGATTATTACCGCAGAAAGCGACTCTATCAAATGCCATATTACAAAAGTCGAAGAGGATTTTATCAGTTTTTCGTATTTAAAAGAGGGAAAGACAGAATATACGAGTATTAAAAAAAACGATATAAATTCGTACCAATTCGCTTATTTTGAAAAAAAAGAGATTCCGAAAAGGAAAAGCTATTCCTTCCGGCCTTCTCACTGGCGCATCTTATTCAGAGGGGGTTATAGCTGGATGACAGGTGCTATCGGCGACGGCACAAACATTTATAAAGATTATGCCCGGGGTTTTAAGCATGGTTACCACGTGGGAACGGAGATCGATTACTTCTTCGGGGAATATTTCGGCTTAGGGGGGAAATTTACTTTTTACAATAACAAAAATGAATTAAATCTCAGTTCGGTCGGAGAAAAAGGTAAAATGAGCGATAACGCAAAATATCTTTATATCGCTCCTAACTTCGTCGGCCGCCTTATGGATAGAAAAGGAAAGAATACAGTTTTTTTCGATTTTTCTCTCGGTTATTTTTCTTATCACAACGACGGCGTTGTCCAGTACGAAAAGATCATGACCGATTGGAAATGTGCCGGTATTCAAATCGGTATCGGATATGAAAGGGCTCTGAGCAAAAATTTTTCCATCGGGGGAGGGTTCTCTTTACTCCGCGCTTGTACAAAAAAACTGAAATATACGGCAATGGGAAAGAAATGGACTGAAGAACTGGATGAACTGAAAGATTTCGATCGTCTGGACTTTTCTTTACTCTTAGTCTTTAATGCGGGAAAGAGATAAGAATATTCTTATTCAGAGAAACTGTGCTATGCCTGTTGCCGAACTACCTGTGCTTCCTGTAATGTCTGTTAGCAAATGATTTTCTCATATCCTAATCTAATTTATTATTGCATTAATTTTTTTTCAATTTTCAACGCGTTAAAATGCAACCTATGACAATACAATTAAAAATCCGAATCGTTTTAATCGTTTTATTTCTATCGGGCAGCGTGCATGCGCAGGATTTAATCGTTACGAAAAAAAACGATTCGATCCGTTGCCATATCATAAAAATGGAGAAGGGGGTTATTTATTATTCTTACCTGAAAAACGGAAAGCTGAGAAATGCGAAAATAAGCAAAGAAGAAACTACCTCTTACCAAGAGTCTTATTTCAAGGAAAAAGAGAAACCGAAGCAACATTTACCGTCCGGCACTCCTTCGCCCTGGCGTATCGTCTTCAAAGGGGGATATAGCTGGATGACTGCCCGGGTAAACGGCCATATTACAAGCTATTTATCGGATTATGCAAAAGATTTCAAGCATGGTTTCCATATGGGTACTGAAGCCGACTATTTTTTTAACGACCATATCGGCTTAGGTGGGAAATTCACTTTTTATAAAAACAGAAATGAAGCGGATATAGCGGGATACGGGAGATTACGCGATAATGCCACTTGTTTTTATCTTGCCCCGACTTTTATTACCCGTTTTAGAGACAGGAGCGACAGGAATACTATCCTTATAGATGCTTCCATCGGTTATTTTTCTTACCGTGACAACGGGAGTGCAGGATGGCAGAGCGGAATTCTCGAAGGAAAAACCTGTGGTTTCCAGATGGGTCTCGGTTATGAAAGAAGAGTAAGTGAGAGCTTCTCGATCGGCGGTGAGTTTTCGTTTTTGCTTGCCTCGAAAAGATGGTTAAAGTATAAGAGTGGCGGAAGCAGTTCGATGATAAGGCTGGACGAGCGCGAAAACCTGAGCAGGATCGACATCTCGCTGTTCGTGGCGTTCAGACCGGGAAGGAAGAGGTAAAAGTGTTCCAGAGAAAATAAAAACCGTCCAGGCATTTTTCCGGATAAATCCGTAATAGCAAAAACTTCTGTCGGTTTTGTTGCATGTGTCGTCGTTTCGCAGATGCAGAGAATAAATTATTATAAAAAATCGTACCGGCAAACAGTATAAATTAAAGGGATAAGCTCTTTCCTATATTTTCGCAAAGAAGGTAAAGGTCGTGGCAAGGAAGAGGCTATTTCACCGGAAACAGGCTGTAAATAATATTTATCGCAGAGCAGAGAAACGGGGTTTTGTTTTGGTCGTTTCGGGGAGGTTTGTTACTTTTATCGCGTGACCTGTAATTTTTAATAGCATGAAGCGTTTATCTACTTTCCTGTATCTGTTTTTTCTTTGTTTTTTCCTTACCGGGGGCATGGCTGCGGAGCGCGAACCGGTGGATTACGTGAATACGCGTATCGGGAATATCAGTCATTTGCTGGTTCCTACTTTCCCGACTACGCACCTGCCGCACAGTATGCTGCGGATGATTCCTGGGCATCATGAGTTCGTAACCGACCGTATGAGCGGGCTTCCGCTGAATGTTCCGTCGCACCGGCAGGGGGATGTGCTGATCATGATGCCTTATTGCGGGGAGAAAGAGGGGCTGAGTCCTTCTATCCAGTATCGCTACGACCATGAGGTTTCGGCTCCATACCGGTATTCGGTATGGTTCGACGATTATGGGGTGACGGCTGAGTTCGTGCCTCAGGAGAAGGCTGCTATTTTTTCTTTTACCTACGAGGAGCCGGGCTCACGTTATATTATGCTGAAAACGGCGGGTACGGGAGAGCTGCAGGTTAACGGCAATACGCTAAGCGGTTATGAGAATTGCCGTGGTGCGAAACACTATTTTTATATGGAGTTCGACCAGACACCCACCGAATCGGGAAAGCTGGAAAACGGAAACGGAAGCGTAGTTTATGTGGGTTTCGGAGAGAGGGTGCCTTGCGTACGAGCGCGTTACGGTATTTCTTATATCGACACGGAGCAGGCCCGCAAGAACCTGAACAAGGAGGTTAAGGGTTTCGACCTTGCTCCTTTGATAAAGAATGCGCGTGCGGCATGGAACAGGGCTTTGGGTAAAATCAAGGTCGAGGGGGGAACGGAAGACGAGCGGATTACTTTTTATACTGCTTTGTACCGTTGCCATGAACGGATGATCCGCATTTCGGAGGATGGCAGGTATTTCAGCGGCTTCGACGGAAAAGTGCATAACGACGAGGGGGTAACGTTTATGACGGACGACTGGGCGTGGGATACGTACCGGGCTTTGCATCCGCTGCAGATTTTACTGGACGGCAAGATGTCGTCGGATATGCTGACTTCTTTTATCCGGATGTACGAGCAATCGGGTTGGATTCCGACTTTTCCCAGTGTGTCCGGGGATTTGCATTGTATGAACGGAAACCATGCCGCTTCTATATTTGCCGATGCTTTGTGCAAGGGTATCGATTTCGATGTGGAGAAGGCTTTCGAGGGGATGAGCCATACGGTGATGACGGAGAGCATGATTCCGTGGTACAGGGGGCCGAAAACGGCTCTGGACGATTTTTACCATGAGAACGGCTGGTTCCCGGCGTTGCATCCGGACGAGAAAGAGACTTTCCCTCAGGTAAGCGATTTCGAAAAACGGGAGGCGGTGGCGGTGAGCTTAGCGGCTTCTTACGATGACTGGTGTATTTCGCGTATGGCAAAAGCGTTATCGAGGCAGCAGGATTTTACGTTTTTCTACGACCGTTCGTATAATTACCGGAAATTATTCAACAGGGAGACGGGGTTCTTCCATCCGAAAGACAGTGCGGGCAATTTTATAGAGCCGTTCGATTATATTTTCTCGGGGGGAATCGGTTCTCGGGCTTATTACGACGAGAATAATGCGTGGACGTATATATGGGATGTGCCGCATAATATAGCGGACCTGATCGATCTGTTCGGGAGCAGGGAGGCGTTTACGAAGAAACTGGATACTCTTTTTACGGTGGGATTGCAACGCAGCAAGTGGGAGTATTACGCGGTGCAGCCGGATGCTACCGGAAACGTGGGACAATTTGTAATGGGGAACGAGCCGAGTTTCCATATTCCTTACCTGTATAATTATGCGGGTGAGCCGTGGAAAACGCAAAAGCGTATCCGGATGCTTATGGAGAGCTGGTTCCGCAACGACCTGATGGGTATCTGCGGCGACGAGGACGGGGGCGGTATGTCTGCTTTTTATGTCTTTTCGGCTATGGGTTTCTATCCGGTAACGCCGGGTCTTCCGTCGTATAATATCGGGAGCCCTATTTTCAGTAAGGTTACATTGACGTTAGACAATGGCAGGGTGTTTACGGTAATCGCAAAGGGTGCGTCGAAGGAGAATAAGTATATCCGTTCGGCCCGCCTGAACGGAAAAGAGCATAACCAACCGTGGTTTACGCACGACGATCTTATGAAGGGCGGCGTGCTGGAGCTGACCATGGGGAACCGTCCGAATAAATCGTGGGGCGTATCGCCGGATGCGGCTCCTCCTTCGGAAGGGGTACGGAAATAATCCGTTAAAATTATTTACAGGTGTACAACTGTGTGCCATGGCGGCTGCACTCTAAATTTTCTTTACGCAGGGGGATGGTGTGGTTTCTGTATCTATTGGTTATGCGTTTGTCTTATTTTCCGTTTTTCTTCTATAATGCCTTTATTTTCAAAGAATACGGCCCGAAGAAGATTATTACATCGGGAGCAGGCCAGTTATTTTCAACGGCTGTTGTGCGCTTTATGCAATAATCTGTATTTCTTCGGGCCATCTTCCACTCATCACAAGGCCTATTTTTTCATCATAAATTCCGGGGTCTTTCTGTACCCATATACCTTTCAGAGGCTCTATCGCTCCACTGTTCTTCATCTCTTCGAAATCTTCGTGCCGCACCGTGATTGCATAGTCCTGTAATTTCCGAAGGAGATTACGATTTATATCCTCTTTTTTCAACCGCTTTATCAGCTCTTTTCCTTTTTCCCATGCGACTACGACCGTATGTTCTCCGCTGTCGTCGAGTATATGGAATTTCGCCGCGGCTTCAGCAAACGAGAAAACGCAGTCTCCGGCCCCGTCGCAGAGCAATTGTGCTATTCCGTCGGCATCGTATGCCGGAGTGCGCGTATAAAACTTTTCAAAACAGGAGGCTTGCACGGAGGGTAGAAAGAGGTATTCGGTGTTGGTTATCTTGTGCATTATTTCATCGAGGACGGCTGCGGATTCTTCCATAAATCCGGAAGGTATCTTTTCTTCGCCTTTGAATACTTTTACGATTCCGTTTGCGGTCATCTCGCCTTCGCGATTGCAGCGTCCGGCAGCCAGTATCACCGATTCGATTCCTGCTGCAGCGCGGTAGACCACCGGGAAATCTATATCTATCCCCGCTTCGACGACGGGTGTAGCTACTACCGTGACGGGTACCCCTTGCGCACGGCATTTTCTTATCGTGTTTATGGTTTCCAGCATGTGCGCGGGACACATCATCCGGGAAAGGTGTAACGTTCCGGAGGGCATCCGTTCGAATATGCGCCGTGCTTCACGGCGTGTATTAACAATGCAGAGGAGGCTTTCGTAGCGTTTCATTTCTTCTGCTATCGCATCGTAATCCTGCCCGGAGGAGAATAGCAAGCGCACACGACCGAGCTTAACCGCCAGACGGTCTATGTTCGGCATGATTTCCCGTATTCCGGGCAACGCTTCGCAGGTGATTTTCCGGGCTTTTACAGATCCCGAGAAAACGGGTTGCATGGCAGCGGTGCAGAGGGCGGAAACGCCGAAAAGCGAGACGAGCGTGCGCAGAGAGGCACATACGGGTTCGAGCCGGCTGGGTGGTATCTGTTGTGCTTCATCGAGTATTATCACGCTGTCACACAGGTTGTGTAGCTTACGGCATTGCGTGCCTTTCGCTGCATAAAGAGAACGGAAGAGAAGGTCATTGGTCGTTACAATGACCGGTGCGTCCCAGTTTTCGGCTGCCATTCCATATATGAAATCATCTTCTCCGACCAGATCGCTGTGGTGTTCCACTATATTTTCATCGCCAAATATCTGCCGGAGGGTCTGTGCTATCTGTGCCGTAGTGGTTGTGCAGGGAACGGCTATGACGACCCGCCTTTTCCCGTATTTCAGGGCATGCCTCAACGCCCAGGCTACGGAAGCAAGTGTTTTACCTCCGCCCGAAGGCACGGTGAGGCTAAAGAACCCCGGTTCCATTTCCGCTGCATCGCAGCAACCGTCGTACACTTCCGAACGCAACCGTCCGACGATTGTACCGGAGCTTAGTTTCGGGATATGCCTATCCAGCTGCATTTTCAAATACTCAAAAACGATTCGGGGGTTGTCCGTTCGGGACGGTGGCCGGCGTACCATAAAGCGTTCGTTATCGAGATAGTCGGCATCGACCAATGCCGAGAAGAGCATTCTTATCCAGAAATGAAAATTCTCTCTGTTCAGCACCCCTTTCGATCTGATATCCTGCGCCATCTGCCCGAGCACGGACTGCAGCAATCCGGTCTGTACTGTTTTTCCGTCTGCTTCTCTATCAAGGCGTTCGGAAAGGTCTTTCCAATCGGGCAACCCGCCTTGCAGCCCGGCAATGCAATAAGCTACCGGAGGAAGCTTGCGTCCGTACATCGCCCCTGCCAACGTGTGATCGGGTTTCTCTTTTTCCCATTTTCCTTTCATGTACCCCGAAGTTATGCAGGCATATTCCTGATATTCGTCCGTATGCTTGCCGAGATCGTGGAGCAATCCGCAGATGCGTCCCCAGGGTGCACTGTCGAACTCCGCAGAAAACTTTTCTGCGAGTACGGACGTACCCGAGAGATGTTCTTCCAGGTTGTGAATTTTATAACCGGATTGTGTCAAAAGGATGTGTCCGATGTCTGAACGGAACCCGCTTGTGTCTTTCTTCATACTTTCCATTTCAAGTTTTTGCCCTCTTCCGGATCGTATACCGAATCTTTTTTTTATGCATTCCATTCGGTTCTCTGCAAATTAGCCCTTCGTTGTACTGAAATAATCAAAAATAGATGATCTGTATCTGTCATTGGATAAATCTGTTACAAATTCATATGAATTTCGATACAATTTCAGTACAATAAAAAAAGCAACCGGCTATCTATCAACCTTAAATAAAACTTTTTTCTCTCCGGCTATTCTTCTCTCCCGAGCAAAAGTGAGGTGTTTTACGGCGTTTCTTCCCGGAACGGTTTTAATTAATTGTTATATTTGCAACCATTAATATTCACGGCGGCGAGGGGAAACGATACTTATTTTCACACTGCGCCGGTTAACCGATACCTATGACAGAATTATTCAGCCGACTGATCGGCTCAGAGCTAAACCTCAGCACCAAGAGGGTTGCCAATACTTTACAGTTATTAGAAGGTGGGGCTACGGTGCCCTTTATCAGCCGTTACCGGAAAGAGGCAACGGAGGGGATGGACGAAGTACAGGTTGCGGCGGTTAAGGAGCGCTATGAGAAGCTGTGCGAACTGCAGAAACGGAAGGAGTCTATTTTATCGACTATACGGGAGCAGGGTAAGCTGACTCCGGAACTGGAAAAGCGATTAGAGGAGTGCTGGGAGAGCACTACCATCGAGGACTTATACCTGCCTTATAAGCCTAAGCGCCAGACGCGTGCGGAGAGTGCCCGAAAGAACGGGCTGGAGCCGCTGGCGAAAATTCTGATTAGCCAACGTGAGGAAAATATCGAGGCGAAGGCGGAACGTTTCCTGAACGAACAGGTTACGGATGTTGCCTCTGCTTTGCAGGGTGCAAAAGATATTATCGCGGAGTGGGTCAGCGAGGACGAGGATAACCGGAACCGGGTGCGGAATGCTTTCCGCCGCGAAGGCATGATTACGGCCAAGGTGGTGAAGGGTAAAGAGACGGAGGGCGAGAAGTATCGCGATTATTTCGATTTCGAGGAGCCGTTGCGGCGATGTAGTTCGCACCGTTTATTGGCGATACGCCGCGGTGAGGAGGAGGGTTTTCTCCGGGTTTCGATTTCACCGCAGAGCGAAGAGTGCAAAGAGCGTTTACAGCAACGGTATGTACGGGGGAACGGCGCTTGTTCGGGTTATGTGGCGGAGGCGGTTGCGGACGGGTACAAGCGGTTGCTGAAACCTTCGATCGAGACGGAGTTCGCGCAGTCGTCGAAACTGAAAGCGGACGAGGAGGCTATCCGGGTCTTTGCGGAGAATCTGCGGCAGTTGCTGCTGGCTGCGCCTCTCGGGGAGAAGCGTACACTGGCCATCGACCCGGGATTCCGGACGGGGTGCAAGGTGGTGTGTTTAGATGCGCAGGGGAATTTGCTGCATAACGAGACGATTTATCCGCATGCTCCTCAGAACGAATGGGGCAAAGCGGGGAATAAAATAGTAAAATTGGCGGAGGCGTACCAGATCGAGGCTATCGCTATCGGAAACGGCACGGCGGGACGGGAGACGGAGGCTTTTATTTCGTCGTTGCGTTTCGACCGGAAGGTGCAGGTGTTCGTGGTGAGCGAGAACGGGGCTTCTATTTACTCGGCATCGAAAACGGCGCGTGAGGAGTTTCCGGATTACGACGTTACGGTGCGCGGTGCGGTGAGCATCGGCAGACGGTTGCTGGATCCTCTGGCGGAGTTGGTAAAGATCGACCCGAAGTCGATCGGGGTGGGACAATACCAGCACGACGTGGACCAGACCTTGCTGCGGAAGGCTTTGGATAGCACGGTGGAGAGTTGCGTAAATTCGGTGGGTGTGAACCTGAACACGGCGAGCAAGCATTTGTTGACTTATATTTCGGGGTTAGGGGCTTCGCTGGCTCAGAATATCGTCAATTTCCGTACGGAGAACGGACCGTTCCGTTCGCGCAGGGAGTTGCTGAAGGTTCCGCGCATGGGTGCGAAGGCTTTCGAGCAGTCGGCGGGTTTCCTGCGTATTCCGCAGGGGGACACGGCTTTGGATAATACGGCAGTGCATCCGGAGAGTTATACGGTGGTAGAGCGTATGGCGAAAGATTTAGGTTGCAGCGTGGACGACCTGATTGCCAAAAGGGAGCTACGGGATAAGATTGTGCCGGAGCGTTACTGTACGGAGACAACGGGGATGCCTACTTTATTGGATATTTTAGCGGAACTGGAGAAGCCGGGAAGAGATCCGCGCTCGACGATAAAGGTTTTCGAGTTCGACCGCTCGGTGAAAACGATTGCGGATTTGAAGGAGGGGATGGTTTTGCCGGGTATCGTGACGAATATCACGAATTTCGGGTGTTTCGTGGATGTGGGTATCAAGGAGAACGGCTTGGTGCATATCTCGGAACTGGCGGATCGTTTCGTTTCCAATCCGGCGGATGTGGTTTCGATTCACCAGCATGTGCAGGTGCGGGTTCTTTCGGTGGATATGGAGCGGAAGCGGGTACAGCTTTCGATGAAGGGGATTTGATTCAGGGGCTGTGCTTCCAGAGTATTTCAGGGTGTAAATTCCCGGAGTATTCTAAGAGTGTGCTACCATAGGGAGACGAATTCAGATTTTTCCGGAAAATCAAAAAATATGCATGGACGGCCAATCATCGCCGTCCATGTTTTTAATTTTCGTTTTACCTACCCTTCCCTATTTTCTCCAAATATTCCTAAGCATAAAATCTTTTTCCGTTAAAGAGAGTTCTTTTTCCGGTTTGTCTTCAAATTTTATATCCCTCAGGCGTTGTATTATCCGATTCAGATTCTGGATTATCTTCATTCTGTTTACATTATCCCACCTTATTAAATCGACAGCTAAATTCCTTTTTATATTTTCGAACAGGCTGGGGTGGTTCTTTGCCAGCGCAACCGTATTATTCAACAGCCACTTGGCGAATCTGTGGTTTGCGTTTACGGGGTTATTCCCGATTCTTAAAACATGATCCGTATCGTAGGGCACAAAAAACAGAGGGGGATAGTAATCGAGCGCTTCCACAACAGCCCAACCGCTGTCATTCAAAGCTATAAGTTGTTTTTCTTCGACTAAATACTGAACGGGCAGATGTTTCTGAATAATCATCATTTTACAAATATCCAAAAAAGAGGGTTTATTCCAGATATCTGATCCATAAATACTACTAATGTCTGCAATGCCCTTAATTACATAGGTATTACCGCTATTTATTCCTTCTTTGATCTGCTTTGCCGTTAATTTACCCTTATCGGTAACGATCCGAATTTCATTATACCATCCATCGTCCGATTTAATATTCTTGTCTTCCAATAACCGGCCATACGAAAAATTTTCACAACCGATCAGCTCGGTAAATATATCACCATCATTATTCGGAATATTTTTAAAAGCTCTCGCAAACATCAGGCTTATATCGGAATATACCTGCCACGGAATTCCTTTCAGCTCGTCTCTCGACAGGGAGAGGTCTGGGCGTAAAGCATCCTTCAATGCTATGTTGTACCGGATAAATCCATCGAATAGCGGATTATTTATCTCAAAAACAAATTCTTTACATTCTACCGGGACAAAGATTCCATTATGCGATATCCAGTGGTATTTCAGTTGGGGGACACGCTCTCTTATCTCTTCCGTAAGTTCGGGCAACGCTGTCTCAAAAATCCTTACCGCTTCTTTATACTCTGATTTCTGTTTCAGGAAGTCATCGACTTCTTTAATTAATAATTCCAGTTTTGCATGCAGGTGGGCAGGATATGTTCCGATTAATTTCCGCATGCTTTTTTCAAAATCGGGCCATTTACGAGGATCTTTTCTTTGCAGTGCACGCGCTATTTTACGAAACTTAGAGCCCAGTTGCTCACTGCCGCTGAATTCATCAATTTCACGCGACAGAATTTCAATTCTCTCCGGGTCAACGTCTTTTTCCTGTTCGATCTTTTTCTTTATTTCCAACACCTGAATAAGCAGTTCGCGGGGACTCTTGATAAAAAACATCTCTTTACCGGAATATTCTCCGGATTTATCTTCGACATCGATTATATTTATTAATCTTCTGCATGCTCTCTCAACATATTTGTTTGAAAAATCTTCAGATAGATTTTCTATTTTATTACGAATCAAGCTATCCTGAGCTTTCATATCCCACTCTATTCTCTCAAACTTCCGGGCTTTAACCGTATCTTCGTATGCTGCTATCAAATTTATATCTTTGTTCAGCTTGCCCCATTTTATCTTCAAATTACGCTGCTCTATCTCATCCTGAAAAAAGATGCTATCTTTTTCGGGAATACGGATTAATCCGTAAATTGCCTGTCCCTTTAAATTTTCAGAAGGAGAATGGACGGAGAGATCAAGGGGATTGATTTCTATCGTCAATTCTCCGGAGAATTTCATTTTCAATGTGTCTTCGATTTGGGACTGAATATTTTTACTGACCGGGATTTCGAACGGTTCGAGCCATTTGTTAGCGATCAGATCGTTGTAATTGCCTCCGACGCGTGCGCCGTTGTACGTTACCGGGACGGGGGAACATACTATATATTTGTTTAACACCGACTCGAGGTGAAAACTTCCGGTTTCCTTGCGGGGATCGAGCCTGACTGCAATGGAGGTACCGAATTCGCCAGGTTTCCGGTATTTTTCCTGACTATCGGCTTCACCGGGCATAGCCAGAGGGGCGTGTTTTTCTTTCTCTTTTTTCAGGATATAAAAGTTGTTCAGTCCTTTCAGGCTCATCCTTAAGGCATTGTGTTCACTGCGGGAGGTTACTTTCCTTGTATTGAGTTCCATGCTGTCGCCTACGATAAAGCAGGATAAGACGCCGATACCGAAGCGGCTGATGGGCATAAAGTCGGTTTTATAGTTCAGCATTTCTACCTGGAAGCGCTCGGACCTGTAATAGGAGTTGCCGACTTTAAGAAAGAAACCGGTTATGATTTCTTCATCCATCCCCATACCGTAATCGTCGATCCTGAGCCAGGTGTAGCCGTCTTTATCGGTCCAGTAAGAGATCCGGATGGGTTCGGGTTCAAAAGCCGTGTTACCGGTACTTTTTTCATAAATAACGCGCAGTCTTGTGGTATCGATGGCGTTCTGCACAAGTTCCCTGATAAATGCGTATTTGTCGGAGTAGAGGTTTTCGCCCATCAGGAGATCCATAATTTGTTCCTGCTCCAACGTAAATCGGTAATTGCCATAGGCATAGCCTTTGCTTTTGACATCTTTCCTGTCGATGGCGAGCGGCAGCTTTATGTCGTGCCATTTCGGGGAACAGTATTTCAATACGGAAGCGCACTTTTCTATTTCGGTTTCGATCACGTCGAGAAACTGCCTGACGTCGTATTCAACGGCGGGATCGGTGGGTGCTGCGATAAATTTTATTGCGTACCGTTCGTCGCGTGTGTGGGAGGGAAAGACAAAACCGGTGGAACAGAGGTGTTTTTTCCATTCTATATCGCTGTTTTTTTCTCTTCTGCTTTTCCGTTCGGAGAGCCCGAGGTATTCGTATATCTCTTCGGGGGAGCGGGAGTTGTCGAAGTCGAGAATGTCGGCGAGCCTGAGCAGGATGGAACAGAACAGGAGGTCTGCGCTTCCGCAAAAATCGGTTTCCAGATTTTCCCATTTGCTGACTTCGGAGACGGCAAAGCCATGGCTTTTACAAACGAGGGCGACGGCGTCGTTGAGGGGGAAGCCGTTCCAGAGGATTTCGCCCATCGCTTTTATATGGTCTTCGCTTCTTTGGGGGTGTATCCACCGGCAATACCATTCGGCGACATCGTCGGGAAGGGCATTCTTGTTTTCTTCGGCGGCGTTCTGGTATTTCCTGAGCTTTAAAAGGGCTCCGGGGTGCTCTTCGATAAATTGCTTAAAATAGATTTCTTCCTGCAGGTTGTTCCGCTCGTCATGTGAAAAGACCATTCCGATATCGTGGTAATAGGCACTTAACATGAGGATTGCGAGTTCGAGCGCTGAAGCGTTTTCAATCTTACTGCCGAGCAGCTTTTCGATTAAATCGATGAGATTGAGGGAGTGGGATTCGTTGTGCAGGGTATAGGTAGGAAAGGTATCCCTGACCAACATCAGGCGGTCGGCTGCTTTCCGGATAAACTCCGCAACGACGGCCTGTTGCTTTTCGTCGGCTTTGGAAGCAAAGGTTTTCCAGAGTGTCGTGTCTTTTATATCTTTCATGGTTTTGTCTTATCAGTATTAGAGCTTGTTTAAATTTTATAGAAATAACTATTTAAAAGTCTGTTCCGGTCGTAATAAAAATTATTCTCATTCCATTCCGGATAAAATTTTAAACAGACTCTTAAAATCCACAGGGACGGGGATTTGTAAAATGTCCTTGTCTTTATTCTATTTTTCTATGGTGTTACAAATATGCATAAAAATACGGATATTTCAATTTATGTTTTTATTGTTTACCGATAAAACCCATTAAAAAGTTTTTTCGTTTTATTCTTCTTCCTTTTAGCAATAAAACAAGGCCGGCACCCTGCAAACACGGATGGTAAGAGGAGATTTATTTGTAATGACGCCGATTTGCAAGAAAAATTAGTATGCATTCTCACGATTCCGCAAGGCCGCAAGGCATACAGCTGCAATTTATTGTCTTTCAATCGTTTAAAAATATATTTTAACCATATTCAGAATCTACTCTAAAGTAATTTAAAAGCATTCATATAAATATTCTTTTTTTCGTTTTAGCCGAAAATAAAACCTACATTTGCAACTTATTCAGTGTTTTTATTTATACGGATTTTCCCTCTAATCCATAATATTATGAGTTGTTATTTCCCGGACAGAAAAAGTTTTTTCTGTTTACTTTTCTGTCTTCTCTTTCCTGTCCGGGTTATATGTCAACCCAACCCCGAGCCTACCGGAAACAAATCTAACAGCATACTGGTTATCAACTCGTATACGGAGTCGTCGCCATGGAGCAACGATTATACTTCTTTCATTTATGCGGCCATTAAAAAGCAGGGGGTACATCATCCGGTTTATATCGAGAATATGAATATGCTGATGATCAATAACGAGGCGGAACTGGATGAAACAAAAAGCGAATTGTTCAAGAAATACGATGATTACAAACCGAGTGCTATTATATTGCTGGGAATGAACCCCTGGGTTTTGCTGGGCGAAGATATCCGCGCGAAATGGCACGATGTTCCTGTTATTATCTGCGTGGAGAATGATTTTACGGGGCCACGCGATGCTTACTTAAAGAAATATGCGGTTCCGACAAACAAACAGATTCCACTCGATAAACTTGCCAATGACAACCGGATTACGGTTATGTATGTCCCGACGTTTATCAGGGAGACGGTTTCGCTGATGAAGCGGGTGAACCCGAAGATGAAAAAGGTGCTGTTCCTTTCGGACGGCCGCTATGTGAGCGCACAAAGGAGAGCCGAACTGGAAGAGGTGGTGGAGAATGATTTCAGGGATTTAGAAACGGAGAACCTGATAGCGGGTGAGGTAACGGAGGATTCACTGATCAGTGCACTGAAAAATGCCGATGCGGAGACGGGAATTCTTTTTTATTCGTGGTATCAGAAAAGTATACAGGGTGGCAATGTGATTTTACTGACGAATATGCAGCGTATCGTGGATAGTTATACGACACAGCCTGTTTTTACGCTGAACGATATCGGTGTTTCGAGCCGGGGTATGCTTGGAGGCTATTTCTATCCGAGCATTGCAATCGAGGAGATGGTATTCAACACTCTCCGGGAGGCGCTTGCGGGAAGGACTTTCGACCGTGTCGTTTCTCCATCGGGGGCATCGCCTGTAATCAATTACCTTACTCTTCTGGATAAAGGTCTTTCGGTGCGCTCGCTACCGAAAGATACTTTTTTTTATATGAAACCGGAGAGTTTCTGGGATAAATACCAGTATTATATTATCGTTCCGGCGTGCGTGCTGCTGCTATTACTGTTGTATAAGGAGCTGAGCGACCGTAAGCGGATGAAGCTGATGAGCAGTTACCTGAGCCTTTTCAACAATATGCCTGTGGCTTACCTGAAGGTGAAACTGATCTGCAACGCTTCGGGAAATGTTACGGATTCGGAGATTATCGAGGTGAATCCTTCTTTCGTATCGCTGTTTCACGGGCCGACAAAGATGAAGGGGATGAGGATGAGCGAGTTCGTGGGTGAGGATTTCAGCCAGATATTAGAGTTTATCCGGGTGATTAACAACAATAAGCAGAAGATGTCTTTCCAATATTATATAAAGGAGACGGATGTTTACCTGAATATTCTTCTTATCTCGTCGGAGAATGGGAAGTGGGTGGAGATTTTCTGCATGGATAATACGCAACTTGCCAAGATGCAGCAGTTGTTGCATAATGTGAACCATAAGCTTGCGATGTCGCTGGATGTTGCGAATCTCGTGCCGTGGAAATGGGATCTGGTGAGGCATGTCATTTTGTGCGACGTGAACAAGCCTGCGGAACTGAGCTCGGCGGAGCATCTGATAGACGAAGAGCAGCTATCGGTTGACGATTCGCTTTATTTTACGAAGATATACAAGGGTGACCGGGAACGGGTGCGAAAGTCGTACGAGGACCTGATAACGGGTAAAGCGGAGAAGGTGCGGGAGGAGTACCGTGTGCTGAGCATGGAGAAGCGGCACGGGCATTTCGAATGGGTGGAGGCGCAGGCTATCGTGGGCGACCGCGATGCGGAGGGGAGGCCTTTGTCTTTAATCGGGTCGTCGCAGATCATTACCAACCGCAAAATGATGCAGGAGGAGTTGATACAGGCGAAAGTGAAGGCGGAGGAGTCGAACCGCCTGAAGTCTGCTTTTCTTGCGAATATGAGCCATGAGATACGGACGCCGTTGAATGCGATCGTGGGTTTCTCGGGTATCCTGGCTTCGAGCGAGGAGAAGGAGGAGAAGTTAGAGTATCTGAATATTATCGAGAATAATAACGAGTTGTTGCTTCAACTGATCAACGATATTCTGGATTTATCGAAGATAGAGGCGGGTACGTTCGAATTTATCTATACGGATATAGAGTTGAACGTTTTGTTGAAGGAGTTGGAGCATTCTATGCAACTGAGGATAAAGGATAAAAAGGTGGCACTGGTTTTCGAGGAGTTTACGGAGGGTTTCCGTATCAATACGGATAAGAACCGGTTGCTTCAGCTTATCTGCAATTTTATCACGAATGCGATGAAGTTTACGGCAGAGGGGAGCATTCGTTTCGGCTACCGCCTGTGTGACAATGGGTTTGTGTACTTTTATGTAAGGGATACGGGGTGCGGCATTCCTGCGGAGAAGTTAGATAGTATTTTCGACCGTTTCGTGAAGCTGAACAGTTTCGTGCAGGGTACGGGTTTAGGGCTTTCTATCTGTAAAACGATCGTTGAGCATATGGGGGGTAAAATCGGAGTAGAGTCGGAAACGGGCAAGGGATCGACGTTCTGGTTTACACTGCCTTACCGCGAGGCCGGGGAAAAAGAGCCGGAGAGTCCTCAGGAGACGGAGGCGCCGATAAAGATCGAACGGAGCAAGCTGACGGTTCTCGTTGCGGAAGATAATCCGGGCAATTTCAAATTGTTCGATTCGATACTGAAAAACGAATATACAATCGTACATGCGTGGAACGGCGAAGAGGCGGTGCGGTTGTTTCAGGAGTATTCGCCCCATATCGTGCTGATGGATATCAATATGCCGCAGGTGGACGGTTACGAGGCTACGCGGCAGATACGGGAGTTGTCGGCTTCGGTTCCTATTATTGCGGTAACGGCTTATGCTTTCGCTACAGACGAGGCGCGGATCAATGAGTCGGGCTTTAACGGTTATCTTACGAAACCTATCAATGCCGATAAACTGAAAAACCAAATGCTGACTTTGCTGAAGAAGCGCCTGATTTTTATCTGAGTCTTAGGGCTTATAGCAACGAAATCTCTTTACGCGGCGGAGTGACAAGTTCGCCGGGAAGGATTTTCCTTACCGTTCGGTCGGTCTGCCCTTCAATCGTACCGATCAATATACTAACGGCTTCGCTTCCCATGGTTTCGATGGGTTGGCGGACATAGGGTATAAAGGGGGTCATAAAATCGAAAGCGTCGTTGTGGTCGAACGATACGATGGGTATTTCGGAGCGATCGGGCACATGATCGTCGAATATCTTTTTGAGGCCGTTGTACGACAGGGTATTGGTGGCAAAGAATATGCCATCGTGCTTCGCGAGTGTTTCTTTGCAGAGGGTGCGGTCAATGTCTTCGCCGATTCCGGAGAAAAGAATTTCCCTGACTTCTACATTTCGGGATAGCCCCGCCGCGCTTACCGCATCGAGGAATCCCTGCTTGCGCTGCCGCATATGGATAAGCCCGCTTTTATAGGTTACCATAAGGGGTGCTGTGCAGCCCCTCTCAATCAACAGGTTTGTCGCTTTTTTTGCGGCTTCGTAATTATCGACAACGACGTAAGAGGTATCGAGTTCGGGCAGATAGCGGTCAAGGAGCACGAGGTTTTCGTTTTCTTCCATCATCTGCCGGACGGTTCCGAGGGAGTTTTCTATGGGCACTATGATAAAGCCGTCGACCGATTTGCTTCTCAGCGTGGCTATGATGTTGCTGAATTGTTGTTCGTCTTCATTGGAGTTGGCGAATATAACGGAGTAGCCCAGCTTATTCGCTTTATCTTCTATGGCGCGTGCCAGTTGTGCAAAAAAGGGGTTGGAGATGTCGGCTACGATGAGTCCGATGGTGTGTGTGCGTCCGTTGCGCAGGCTGCGCGCCAATGTATTGGGCTGGTAATTCATTTCACGGGCTATACGGCGGACTCTCGCGGCGGCCTCCTTCCCTACCCTTTGCTCTTTTTCTTTTCCGGATAGGACAAAGGATACAAGTGTCACGGATACACCAGCTTCGCGGGCTATGTCTTTTAAAGATACTTTTTTCACAGCTTTATTTTAAGGTATCGCAAAGGTAAATGGCTAAATCGGTTTAGCACATTTGATCCGGTATGTTTTACAGCACAACCGGGAGGGCTGTTGTCCTTTTTCCGACAAGGCTTTCCGCCTTTATCGATCAATCCGGAATGAGAGCCGTTCTCTTTTGACCGCATCCGTTAATTTACAGTCGTCGATGAAACAGTGTCCTAAACAACGAACTGCCCATCATTCCGGATTTTTCAGGTGCCTTGTCAATTCTGCTCCTGCAGAAATACGAGTATCCAATTCTTTTTATCGGTACAATCGCCTCCGATGTATCTCAGTTTCGACTTATAGTTGAAACGTTTTAGGGTTTCATTACCTTTATCGGTATAGTCAAAATAGGAGGTGATGATATAGGTACCGTCTTCCTGTTCGGCTATCGTATAATTGGCGGTCGGGAAAGCCATATTTTCCAGATATCCGGCAATCACATCCTCTATCAAAACCTGATTTACATCATAAATCTCTTTTTGTTCGGGTACTCTGTTACACGCCACGCATAATAACAGCGCAGAAATGATTAGCGTAGTTTTTACCATATAAGTTATCGATTTTCGGTTATACAAATAAACGAATAAATTCCTGTTTCACAAGTATAGAAGAAGATTAAATTCACAATTCAACAATTTTATTTTCACGAACACAGGATTTGTATTTTTTGTTTGCGCAAAGGAAATAAAAAGTGTTATCGCAAGGAACCGAGGTTTTCCGGAGGGAAACATATTTATTGTAAAACAAAAGTTCGGATAGTAAATAAGGGCTTTTTGCTTATATTTCCGGGAATCAGGACAGTTTCCTTTCGTTCCGGAAGCTCTTCTCTCCTACTATTCGATCAGGAGTTGTCCGCTTTGAAGGGCTTTGCCATCACTGCCAGTGAGGCGGTAGTGGTGGAGGCCTTTGCTATGAGGCGGGGGTGTGACGGTGGAATGAGAGGTTATCAGGGTTTGGGTGTAGGTTATACGTCCTTGTGGGTCGAACAGTTCGAAACGGACGGGTAAAAGGATTTCGCCGAAATCGATATGGAGGATTTCTTTGACGGGGTTAGGGTAAAGAAGTGCTGTTTGCTTTTGTTGGGTATCTTCTACGCCAACGCCGAACCAGCAGAAGGGCTCTTTACAAACATCTTTGTTGTGGTAAACGATGCTGTCGCCTTGTTTGAGGCTAATGAGTTTGGGATAGTAATACGAGCCCCTTATTGGAAAATTAATTGAATAGAAAAAAAGACCTCTTAAACTACCTATACCCTCAATCCATTCATCCTGCCCAATAGAATTACCTTCTATTTTATAATGTTTTCTATTCAAAGTATCTTCTGTTAAATCATATATTTTAGGAAAATCCACATCTGTGAGAAAAAACGATGGTACCGAAGCTTCGAACTCGAAGTCAACAAAAAAATTAATTGTAATCCCTTCTCCTTTACCTTTTGAAAAATCATATAACAATAATTCTTTATCAGAATTACTAATATTTGGATAAAGCCACACTTTTCTTTCTTCTGTCCGAATAGCTCCAATATATTCGCCTCCTTCATCTATATTAAGGGTGGTATCACTAAGTTGATAAAGTTTACCATATTGCTTTTCGTTTATTACCGTATCACCAGTTAAGCCATATAAAAGCATTTGGGGCTGAAAATCGGTTTTTATACACCAGATAGCATCTTTTTCGGGAAAAACACTGTTTTGTGAACTAATAATAACAGGGAAAAAGAATAATAGCCCCAAGACTATTTTCAGCCATACAATTCGGCGGGGATGTGTTAAGGTTTTCATGGTTTGCTTCTTTAAGGTTCGGTG
>JAQXIO010000040.1 GCA_029007825.1 Bacteroidales bacterium
TTTTATTTTCAGCGATAATTTACAGAAAAACCAAAGCTGTGAGCCAAAAAGGATTTATGACCGAATATATTTTAGGCATTTTATTTATAAATTTGTTTACAACTTTGGTACTGAATATATAGTTAAATCTAAATACAAAATAAAGTATGGCTTATATAGACTACTATAAGATTCTGGGAGTGAACAAAAACGCTTCGCAGGATGAAATAAAAAAAGCGTACAAAACATTAGCAAGGAAACATCATCCCGACCTGAATCCCGACAACGAGGAAGCAAAAAAGAGATTTCAGGAAATAAACGAGGCAAACGAAGTTTTAAGTGACCCCGAGAAACGTAAAAAATACGACCAGTACGGAGAACACTGGAAACACGCCGACCAGTTCGAATCGGCCAATCAACAGCAGGGCGGTTACGGGAATTTCGGAGGAGGACAATACTGGTCTTCCGGACAAGGAGGCTTCTCCGGTGCCGAAAGCGGTGATTTTTCAGACTTTTTCGAATCTATGTTCGGAGGAGCCAGAGGCAGAAGCCAGAGAAGCAGCGGAGGGTTTCGCGGGCAAGATTACAATGCGGAGTTGCACCTATCTTTACTGGATGCATCAAAAACACATAAACAGATTCTCGAAGTCAACGGAAAGAAAATAAGAATAACGGTTCCTGCGGGGGTTGCCGACGGGCAGACGATCAAGCTGAAAGGACAAGGAGGCCCCGGCATAAACGGAGGCCCCGCGGGCGATCTTTACATTACTTTTTCCATTGCCGAAGACGCAGCATTCAAACGCCTGGGCGATAACCTTTATGTTACGATACCTCTTGACCTTTACACTGCGATATTAGGAGGCGAACAGGAGATATTCACCCTCGACGGAAAAGTCAAGTTAAAAGTCAAACCCGAGACTCAGAACGGAACGAAAGTCAGACTGAAAGGAAAAGGATTCCCTGTCTATAAAAAAGACGGACAGTTCGGCGACCTGATCGTTACATGGTCGATAACAATCCCGACGGGACTGACCGACGAACAGAAAGAACTATTTAAGAAAATACAAAGTCTCAAATAAAATATTGCGTCATGGGAACAGATTTAATTATAATAACCGAATATTGTCAAAAAAGCCATACAGATCCATCATTCGTTGTTTTGCTTGGAAAAGAAGGGCTTATCGATATACGCGTAATTGACGGTACAGAATATATATTAGCCTCGCAACTACGCGATCTGGAAAAATACGCACGTCTTTACTACGATCTTTCTATCAATATCGAAGGTATCGATGCCATCCGTCATTTACTTGGCCGGATGGAAAACATGCAATGCGAAATAAATCATTTAAAAAACCGGCTGAACATATATCAGGCACAAATCGGAGAGATCGAATAATATTTATCCGGCTCCTACCCCAGATTAGCATCCTTTTTGTATGGAAAATAAAATGTCGCTTTTTATCATTTTCCATACAAAGAGGATGATTTTATTTTTCATGCGGGCTCTCAACGCTTTTTCCGATATTATAAAATTTTAATACTTAAATCTTTTACATTTGCATTCGAATATAAAATCTTCAATTGTACCCAGACATGGATGAAATCAAAGAAAAGCATATCGAAGGATTATCAGCACAACAAGTAGAAGAAAGCAGGAAAAAATACGGGGAAAATATCCTTACCCCGCCCAAAAGGGAACCATTGTGGAAGCTATTTCTTCAAAAATTTGACGATCCGATCATCCGTATATTAATCGTAGCTGCACTCCTTACTTTAGGCATTTCTTCAATACACGGAGATTATGCCGAAACAATCGGTATAATAGTCGCGATATTCCTCTCTACTTTTATCGGCTTCTGGTTCGAAGTAGATGCCAATAAAAAATTCGATGTACTCAATAAAGTAAATGACGATACAACCGTCCGTGTCATACGTGAAGGAAAAGTAACCGAAATCAAACGGAAAGACGTCGTAGTAGGCGATATCGTTATTCTGGAAACCGGAGAAGAGATTCCGGCAGACGGGGAGCTATTGCAATCGACCAATCTCAGAATCAATGAATCGACACTTACCGGCGAACAAATAGTAAGCAAAAGTGCCGACACAGAGGAAGCCGACACAGAAGCGACCTACCCGACCAATCACCTCTACCGGGGAACTTCGGTTATCGAAGGGCACGGCACAATGGAAGTCCGGCATATCGGGGACGATACGGAATACGGTAAAGTAGCCCGGGAAGCAACGATCAAAAACGAACAGCAAACCCCGTTAGACAGGCAACTCGACCGTCTGGCCAAGCTTATCAGCGTAGTCGGGATGTGTATTGCGTTCCTGACATTCGGTATTTTACTGGCTAAAGAAATTACTTCACATCCTTTGATATACGGCCATAAACAACTGTATTTTCTTTTCTCACTTTTTATTGCCTCCATACTGGCGCTTACAAAAATATGGATTCCCATACTTTACGGAGGTATCACGCTGCTGAAACCACAAGCCGTTCCTCCCAGAATAATCGGTAAAATCAACTGGTTAGTATGGATATTGGCAGGATTTGTACTGTTTGCCGGCCTTATAGGAATAGACTATCTTATTCACCCCGAAGGTTTTGAAATAAGCCAGTACACATTGCCCATAGATGCGGCCAGCCGCATACTCCAATATTTCATGGTTGCCGTAACTTTAATCGTCAGCGCTGTCCCGGAAGGTCTTCCCATGAGCGTAACCTTGAGCCTTGCCTTAAGCATGAGACGAATGTTACAGAGCAATAACCTCGTACGCAAAATGCACGCATGCGAAACGATGGGTGCCACTACCGTTATCTGTACCGATAAAACAGGCACTTTAACGAAAAACCGTATGGAGGTCAGAAACACCCGCTTTTTTGCATTCGATAAGGCTAAGGAGCTGGTTATAGAAGGAATTGCAGCCAACACCACTGCACACCTCGATTACACAGATCCGAAACATCCTCACGCCATCGGAAACCCGACCGAAGGGGCGCTGCTTCTCTGGTTACATAGTCAGAACACAGACTATCTTCCGATACGGGAAAACGCCCGTATCACAGACCAACTGACATTCTCGACCGAAAGAAAGTATATGGCAACTATTGTAAAATGCCCAACCGGAGAATCCAATATTCTTTACGTTAAAGGAGCTCCGGAAATCATTCTCGGTCAATGCCACAACGTGTACGGCGAAAACGGAAACGAGCCTATCGGAGACCATAAGAAGGAGATCGAGGCAGAACTTCTCAGTTATCAGCTGCAAGCCATGAGAACCCTTGCTTTTGCATATAAAGAGATCAAAGCAGATGATAACCGGAAAATACCGAACATAATAAAAGACGGCCTTACTTTTCTCGGATTCGTTGCAATTGCCGATCCGGTGCGTGAAGATGTTCCCGCAGCCGTAGATTGTTGCCTCAAGGCCGGAATAAATGTAAAAATAGTAACAGGCGATACAACCGCTACCGCCCGCGAGATAGGCCGGCAAATAGGTATCTGGAAAGAACAGGACGGCGCAACAGAAATTATCACAGGGCCCGAATTCGGTGCTCTTTCAGATCAGGAAGCAGCACAACGCGTCAACCAACTCAAAATAATGTGCCGTGCCCGGCCGACAGATAAGCAAAGGCTGGTAAAATTACTACAGCAATCGGGAAACATCGTAGCTGTTACCGGTGACGGGACAAACGATGCTCCTGCTCTGAATTTTGCAGACGTCGGATTATCGATGGGTTCCGGAACATCCGTTGCAAAAGAAGCAAGCGATATAACACTGCTCGACGATTCGTTTGCCAGCATTACGACTGCGGTAATGTGGGGCCGTTCCATTTACCAGAATATACAACGATTCATTCTTTTCCAGCTGACAATAAACGTTGTCGCATTAATGATCGTTTTTATCGGTTCCATACTCGGAAAGGAACTTCCCATAACCATTACACAGATGTTATGGATCAACCTTATCATGGATACTTTTGCAGCCGGAGCACTGGCTTCATTACCGCCCAATCCCAAAGTAATGAAATATCCTCCGCGACAGAACAGCTCTTTTATTGTAACCCCTAAAATGGGTATGAATATTCTTATTTCGGCTTTATTCTTCATCGTTACTTTATTAGGAATACTTCATCTGTTCACAAACGAGCAAGGAGATATAAGCCGTTATAACTTATCCATGTTCTTCACCATTTTCGTAATGTTCCAGTTCTGGAATCTTTTCAATGCCAAAGCATTCTTATCCGGACAATCGGCGTTTAAGCAATTAGGTAAAAGTAAAGTTTTTGTTTTTGTCGCCCTGCTTATTTTAGCCGGACAATGGATTATCGTCACCTTCGGAGGCGATGTATTCCGGACTGTTCCTCTCTCGCTGAAAGACTGGGGAATAATCATAGGGGGAACCTCCATCGTATTATGGATCGGAGAAATTTTACGATTAATAGCAAACAAACGGAAATAACATTTCACACTAAAAATCAATTACGTATAATGCAACAGTTTGATACCGAAGAGCGTGTAAGCCGGGCTATAAATTATTTCAACGACGGATACAATTGCGCTCAATCGGTTTTTATGGCTTATGCCGATCTTTTCGGTCTTTCTTCCGAGTTGGCAAAATCGATATCCTCCTCTTTCGGTGGAGGCATCGGACGTCTGCGCGAAACATGTGGTACAGTAAGCGCAATGGCTATGCTTTCGGGTTTAAAATACCCCTCGTCCGATCCCCAAAACCAGGTAACTAAAACAAAAAATTACAGTATCACCCGTATTATGGCGAAAGAGTTTACGGACAAATACGAAACTTTAAAATGTCGTGATCTCCTAAAGCTTCCTGCCAATAAAAAAGAGAGTGCAACCCCATCCGAACGAACCCCGGAGTACTATGCCAAACGACCTTGTGCCCGTTTCGTAGAGCATGCAGCCCGTATCACGGCTAAAATGCTGAAAGAGGAAATCAAACCGGAGTAAAGAGAAAAAGACGATAACTGGATTTTATCCGCCCAGAGATATGGATGAAATACCAGGCAATTTATGCAATGCTTCAAATAAAGATACTTCGTCATAATCATTTGCTACAAATATGGTAAATACGAATGTGCTCGTATTTACCTTAAAATCTTTCACGATCGATATATCGGCAACGGTTAATTTAAAACTATTCAAAACTTCTTTGATTTGTTGCGACGTAAGCTCTAAATCGGAAGCTGAGATTTTAAGGTCTTTTTTTGTCCGGTCTACATGGCGAACCACTTCAAAACGGAACAAAAGAACGAGTAATGCAAGCACAATAAAAGTTGTAATCGAAGCCGACAGGTACATCCCCGCTCCTACCGACAAGCCTATTACCGATACGACCCATATACAGGCTGCGGTCGTAAGTCCGAACGTATTTTCTCTATAACGCATAATAACGCCGGCACCAAGAAATCCTATTCCCGTGAGCGCCTGTGCTGCAATACGACCGGCATCACTTTCATCAAAAACCTGTGACATCCAGATCGACAATAACATTGCCAAGCAAGAACCCAGACAAATTAACGCAAATGTTCTTATTCCCGCTGCATTGCGCCGTGCCTGACGCTCGACTCCTATTAAAGAACCTAAAAGAAAGCTATACGCAATACGGATCACAATACTTTGTGTCGTAAGCTCTTTTTGTGATAATAATTGATCGAAAAAATCCCACATCGGTAATCACATTTGTCGCAAATGTAATTTAATTCTCCTTATTCACTACCTTTGTAACATGGAAAATTACAAATTAAGCGACTGGCTCCCTACTACGAAAAAAGAGATGGAACTCAGAGGTTGGGACACTTTAGACGTTATCCTCTTCAGCGGAGATGCTTATGTGGATCATCCCTCATTCGGTGCGGCCGTAATTGGAAGGGTTCTCGAAGCAGAAGGGTTACGTGTCGCAATCGTACCGCAGCCTAACTGGCGGGACGATTTACGTGATTTTAAAAAACTGGGAATTCCCCGTCTCTTTTTCGGCATTTCGGCGGGGGCAATGGATTCGATGGTAAACCACTATACCGCCACAAAGCGTAAACGTTCCGACGATGCCTATACTCCCGACAAAAGAGCCGATATGCGTCCCGATTATCCTACTATCGTTTATACATCCATATTAAAAAAACTATATCCGACAGTACCGGTCGTTATCGGTGGTATTGAAGCTTCCTTGCGACGGTTTTCCCACTACGATTACTGGCAGGATATGTTGAAACCGTCTATCTTGCTCGACAGCAAAGCCGATATCCTTATTTACGGAATGGGAGAACAGCCTATCCGCGAACTGGCCCGGAGGCTTAACTCCGGCGAATCCGTAAAAACAATTACCGATCTCCCGCAGAGTGCGGTTTGCCTGCAGTCCGAAACAACAGGTTTGCCGGAGGATATACATCTCTACGCTCATGAAGAGTGTCTAAGGGACAAGAAAAAACAGGCCCTCAATTTCAGGATAATCGAGGAAGAGTCTAACAAATACCAGGCAACATCACGCATATTCCAGAAAGCCGGAAAAAATATCATTTTGGTAAACCCGCCTTATCCTCCTATGCAGGAAAAAGAGATCGATGCTGTTTATGCATTGCCGTTTACACGTATGCCTCACCCTAAATACAAAAATAAAACCATCTCCGCCTACGACATGATTAAACACTCTGTCAATACCCACAGAGGTTGCTTCGGCGGATGTGCGTTTTGTACCATCTCGGCACATCAGGGAAAACAGATTATATCCAGATCCGGCGCCTCCGTCCTCCGAGAAGTGAAACAAATTACACAGATGCCCGACTTCAAAGGGTACATCAGCGATTTGGGTGGTCCGTCGGCCAATATGTATCAAATGAAGGGAAAGGATATCAGCCTCTGTAAAAACTGCAAAAAACCGTCGTGCCTGTTTCCCAGAGTATGCCCGAACCTCAATGCCGACCATCGCCCCATGTTAGAAATATACCGATCGGTTGATAAGCTACCCGAGATAAAGAAATCCTTTATAGGAAGCGGCATCCGGTACGACATGCTGTTACATGACTACAAAGATGAAACGCTGAACCAGGCTGCCAAAACTTATACGAAAGAGCTCATTCTGAATCATGTATCGGGACGCCTCAAAGTCGCGCCGGAACACACATCGGAAAATGTGCTGAATTTTATGCGGAAACCGGCATTTTTCCTTTTCGAAGAGTTCAACCGTATATTCCGTAAAATCAATAACGAACACAATCTCAAACAGCAACTTATACCCTATTTTATATCCGGACATCCGGGATGTTCCGATACTGATATGGCGGAACTCGCCATAAAAACCAAAAAACTCGATTTCAGACTGGAACAAGTACAGGAGTTCACCCCCACCCCCATGACGCTTGCGACAGAAATGTTCTACACCGGTATCAATCCGTATACGATGGAAAAAGTATATTCGGCAAAGGGAAGAGAACAAAAAATGATGCAGCGCGCCTTCTTTTTCTGGTACGATCCCGAACAAAAACGAATTATTACCGAACGGCTCAAACGATTATGCCGTCCGGATCTTATACGGGAACTTTTCAATCCGATAAACAATTTCCAGAAAGAGAAAAGGAAAAAATAAAACCCGACAACTTACTCTTTTATCTGCGATACCGGGAATTCTATCTCCCCGAAATCGATCAATGCATTAAAAAGGCGTACGGATTCGAAATGCGAAAGATCCCCAACGCAAATATCCACTTCCAAAATAGAGCCATTTTCCAATAACTCAGCTCTCTTCGTTCCTTTTAATAATGGCTGCCGGGGAGTGAGCCATTCTTTTCCGTTATAAAAAGCGGCATTACAAATCGATGTATCGGTCAGCAGCTCATTCCGGACAATCAGGATATCATCACAACCATCCCGACAATCAAACAGGCCGGATAACAGGTTCCGGTCGGTGCTTTTAAAGGCATATTGAATCTCCTGGTTGCGGATAAGCCGCAATGACGATACCGGACGCATGCGATACGGCGCATACTCTACTTTCAACTCATCGCCATCGTATTCAATCCTGCATTTTGTACGGTCCCGGAACCCGGACGGATCAATATAATCCTTCAGGTCAATTGTATTCCGGCTTTTAAAAAAAACACGACGGGTCTCATTGAATCTCCGGTTATGATAAACGAGATTGTATATCGTGCCCTGCTCTATTCTGATTGTTTCAATAAATCGGCACATAAACTTTCTGAATCATCTCTTCATATTCACTGCGGCAATCGCTTTTAGCCGTTATGCCACCTCCACTTTTAAAGAACAAGCCATTTCCTCTCTGTTCCAGAAAACGGATCAATACGGCACTATCCATATCCGTTCCGTCGAAATACCCGGTAACTCCGGTATAAAATCCCCGCTCATAATTTTCAGATTCACCGATTATCTCCAATGTTTTATTCTTCGGCGCACCTGTAACGGATCCTGCTGGTAACAAGCTGAATAATATATCGCCCAAATGTGTTCTATAACCGGAGTCCAGCTCTCCCGAAATTTCAGAACTAACCTGCAAGATAACCCCGTCGTTCGTTTGCAGTTCTTCGACATAACGATACCTCTGCACCTCCACATTACGGGAATACCGACTCACATCGTTACGAATTAAATCCACAATGGTCGCGTGTTCGGCCGCTTCCTTCTCATCTTCCAGAATCCGCGTGCATGCATCAGGCAATGCGGCGTCTATAGTTCCCTTCATCGGATAAGAATGGATAAAGCCATCCTTTATCTGTATAAAAATTTCGGGAGAAAAGACGACAAAACGATCTTTCAGATAAACCTTGTATTTTGCTTTTGTCCGGAAAAATATCTCCGATAAAGATAAATTCGTAGAAACCGGTGTCATACAGGTCAGGTTTACAAGATAGGTATTGCCCCTGCGAAGATGCTTCATTACATTACTAAACGAATCCTTGTATTGCGTATATGGTATAGGTTCAATATTCCATTCGACTACCCTGTCATCTACTTGCATAACAGGTATATTCGTAAAACCATTCAAATCATATAACCATTCCGACGAAGCTATATTCTGAGGTTCTTCTATATAAGAGATCTCTTGTTTATAATCGATAAGAAATACAAAAGGTCTTTTTTCTTTTCCCAGAATATTCATACGTAAAATGGCTTCATCCCGCCCGTATTCTTTCATTCCAATGCCTCAATTACAAAAATAACACGTTCTACTTTCCATCCTTCCAACATAGACGATACCATATATCCAATATCTGAATATTGTCATCCGATGGGAAAGAGCCTATATTTCGGATATACAATTCCATTTTTCTTATAACATGCAGAATATAAAATACTCCATATCAAATTGATATATTTCTTACCCTTTTTGTGATGCCTATTTACTTTTCAGGTAAGTCTTGTTTTTTATCTCTGGCAGCTTTTTTCTTATTTGAGCAATACGATCTTCATCCGACGGATGCGTACTCATAAATTCAGGAACAGAATTACTACCGTTTTTTGCCATTTTCTGCCAGAACGTAATCGCTACTTCCGGCTTGTATCCGGCCATATCCAGAAAAATAAGACCCATATAATCGGCCTCGTATTCATGTTTGCGCGAATAGGGCAACATTAATCCATATTGTGCCCCCAATCCATATACGCTCCCGGCAATGGACTGTACGGCTTCCGACTTATTACTCAAAGCAGCTCCTAAAACAGCAGCTCCGTATTGAGTCATCAGCTGCTGGCTCATCCGTTCATTGGCATGCCGGGCAACAGCGTGCGCTACCTCATGCCCGATAACAACAGCCAGTTCGTCATCCGTAGTCGTATAAGGAAGCAGCCCCTCATAAACGACAATCTTCCCTCCGGGCATACAAAATGCATTGACCGCCTTATCTTTAACCAATTTAAACTCCCATGAAAAGTTCTGAATCTGACTTTCCAACCCATTTGCCCGCAAATAGGCTTCCGTGGCATTTGCGATCTTTTTACCTACCCGCTCAACCCTTGCATAATTCGCTTTATCTTGCGACAGGGTTGCCGTTTTCAGATAATCGTTATACTGTTTCAGACTTGTAGTCATAATTTCCTGATCCGAAACGAGCAGCATTTGCCTGCGTCCGGTAAGAGGAACCGTCGAACAAGCCTGCAAAAGGAAAAACAATACACAAATATTCGCCCAAATTATTTTCATATCATAACCTGCTCTTAACAGCATGTAAAAATAAAGAAGCTCCTCTAATTAAACAACAGGATCGGGAGAAGTTCTACGTGTCGGAACGGGATTATTATTTTATCCCATATTAAGTTATACCGCAACATAACATTTAGGCAAACTTAACGATTCTGTCCCGGTTTGCACTATCTTTGCTACAAATAAACGAAAACAGGCGGCGCCTCGGCATAACCAAGTAAACTTGCTTCTGCACTCGGCTTGCACTATTTTTGTGTATGAAACGTCTTTTTATATGCAGAGACATCAAAGAACAATCTGTACACTAATTACTGTCTTTCTCGTTTCTTCGTTGCTTTTCGTAATACAGGTAATTCCGCAACATCC
The DNA here is from genome assembly GCA_029007825.1 of Bacteroidales bacterium. Taxonomy (GTDB): domain Bacteria; phylum Bacteroidota; class Bacteroidia; order Bacteroidales; family JAQXIO01; genus JAQXIO01. The sequence goes on from JAQXIO010000040.1 coordinate 10,528, forward strand.
CCTGCTATTATTCGAACGGCTTCATAAAAACGGAGGATGGGTTCAAATCGTAATATTATCCCTCTTTGCGGGATTTTTATTCTGGAAAATGTACGACAGGAAGAAGAGAGCTTACTGGCGGAAATTCGCATGGCTTCTTTTTGCCGTCTTTTTCTTTTCGCAGCTGTTACTGGGCTTATTTGCCGATTCTGTATTCCTTTTAACAGGCAAATTACATTTTCCTATACCCTCCATGATAGCAGGTGGTGCCATATACCGGAGGGAAATCGGGTTCATGCCTTTACTGTTTTTCTCGACGGTGTTATTATCGGGAGGTGCTTGGTGCAGCCAGCTATGTTATTTCGGTGCGTTCGATGCCATGGCTTCCCGTACCGGAAGCAGGATCTCATTTTCAACGGTAAAAAGAAACAGTATCCGGCACACCGTCTTTTTTTTCTTTATTGCCCTATCCATTATTTTCAGCCTATTCGGTTTTTTCAATAATTATATCAATCTGATAGCGGCTTCGGCAGGAGTCACCGGATTATTAGTCCTCATCCTCTCATTCCGTAAAAAAAGGATGATTCATTGTACCTACTATTGTCCCCTGGGACTTCTGACCGGGTATCTAAAATTCCTTTCGCCTTTCTCTTTCAAGATTAACATGCAGCAATGCACGCAATGTATGCGGTGTACTTCCGCTTGTCCGTATAATGCTCTGCAACCGGAAGACATAAAGAAAGGAAGACCTTCACCGCTGGTATGTACCTCTTGCGGCGACTGCCTTCCCCATTGTAATCATAATGCTCTGGAATATCGTTTTTTTCGCTTTAATCCTGCAAAATCAGAATTGATATGGTTAATCACCACCATCACCCTTTATACCATATTTTTCGCGGTTGCACGGATTTGACTATTCTTTTATAGTCATTTCCCTTAAATAAGGCTTATAAACTTTTATTCCCCTAACAGCTTTCGACCCTTCCATCCGCAAGCGGTGCTTTCCATTCGGAAGACCTTGTACCACAGTCTTTATCTGCGGCATCTCCCCATCGACACGCAACGTATCAGAAGCATCCCCCTGCATAATTGTTTTCCATGTAATCGTATAACCGGGTGCACTTGCCAACCTGAAACGGCGGAAGGGTTCTGCCAGCCACCAATCGTTGGCATCAATAACCACCCTGCCGGAATTGGAAACAAAAGTTTCTCCCATTCTCCCAACTCCATCGAATCCGGTTTTAGAACCGCAAACTGTAAATTCAAAATAGCTGAGATCGTAATCCTTACCATCTTTACTTTTGACGCTATCGACTGCAGTACAGGTAAGCGTCCAGTCTTCCGTCTGCGGATCGCGGTTTACGATTCTATAAGCGGCTCCCGTCTCCCAGGGCCAATCTTTTTGCTCGTCATTGTTTGGACGCGTATAAGTATATGCCGATGGAAACTCGGACGGCTTTTTTCCGTCTATTAACGGATACAATTCCGATTGCACGCCTTTTGCCCTATCAATCACGACATCGATACGGTTTCCGTCAAATTCGACATCGACCGGTTTGCCTTTCTTAAGGGGAATATAGGTTACTCTATCGGCACTCTCTTTCAAGTATTCAGGACGGTAAACAAAATATTTTTTCAATATTTCACTCATCACAAAAAGACCGTGGTCATTCAGATGTGCTCCGTCGAAAACAAGCTGGTCGGGTGAATAATTGTATTTTTCAAGATAATCGATCCACGGATGGCGCACATCGACCAGTTCCAGCCCGTATTGCTCAGCATAGCGGGGCAGACGATTATAACACATTGTGTCAGACCATGCACTTTCTCCCGTATAATGATCCGTATGAATCATGACTTCGGCAGCCGTCCGGCTACGGATAATCTGCATAATCCGCTCATAATCAATATCGGACCCGTAACAGTGGAAAATCACGAGATCAGGATAAAACGGAACAACATCCATCTCTACCGTCTTCCATAATGTCTGGGTAGAAAAACCTCCGATAGAGAGGTTTTTCATCTCAATATCGGCATACGGGTAACGACGCTGCAATTCGTCACGGACAGGAATCCAGTAAGTCTGTTTGCTAATCGATTGTCCATATACGAGAATCTTGACTTTATTACGGTGTTTTGCATTCGATGTTTCCAACAAATGCATCGTCTGAACAATATGGCGTCCTGCTGTCTCCGGAAGAGTTACATCCGGAGCCGGATATTCCTGCGCTGAAGCAATTCCTGCTATTACTGCAAAAAATACCAGCAAAAAATGTATTTTCATGTACCTGCTTTTAAAATATTATAGTCTCTTTTACCAATCCAAGAATTCCTCTACCTGTTCTTCACTGCTACCGCCCTGTACCCCGGATGGAATTTCCTCATCAGCCGGAGTCTGGCAAGGATTCTTATACTTCTCGGGTACTTCAAAATTATCCGTAGGACTATAGCCTAACGACGGATCGGCATAAACCTTCTGCATAAACAAACCGTAAATAGGCAATGCCATACTGGCACCCTGGCCTTCGCTGATACGGTCGAAATGGATCGCTCGTTCTTCACCTCCTACCCAACAACCGGAAACCAGTCTGGGGGTAAATCCCATAAACCAACCATCCGAGTGATTTTGGGTCGTACCGGTCTTACCTCCCATCGGAGCATTGATTTTATAGCGGTAGCGTATACGCGAACCGGTACCGCCATCCATCACAGCCCTCAACATATCCAGCATTTTGTAGGAAGTTTCCTCTCCGAACACTTCGTTCATCTGGGGAGAGAAAGAGGCTATCGTATTTCCGAAAGAGTCTTCTATACGGGTTACATACAACGGCGTCACACGAATACCTTTTCTTGCAAACGCCGAATATCCGCCGACCATTTCACTGACCGAAGCATCACAAATACCAAGACATAACGATACGACAGGGTCCATTTGATTAGCCAATCCGAAAGAGTGAAGCAATCGAACAAATGCATAGGGAGACAACTGTTTCATCAAGTAAGCGGAAATCCAGTTGTTAGAGTTCTGTAACCCCCACTTTAGGGTAACCATCTCCCCGTAACGCTTATTTCCGGCATTACGAGGCGTCCATATTTGTCCTGTTTCCGTAATCAATTGCTGTGGCACATTCAACGTCTGGTCGCACGGTGTAAATCCTTCTTCCATAGCCAAAGTGTACAAATAAGGCTTAATGGTAGAGCCTACCTGACGGCGTCCCGTATTAACCATATCGTACTGGAAAAAGAAATAGTCAATACCTCCGACATAGGCCTTCACATGCCCTGTCACCGCATCCATCGACATAAAACCGGAACGTAAAAAGCTCTTATGGTAACGAATCGAATCCAACGGACTAAGTATCGTATCTTTTACGCCGTTCCAGCTGAAAACTTTCATTTCCACTGGGGTTTTAAATATCTTCATGATCTCTTTCTGCGACATACCCTCCTTCTTCAACGCCCGGTAACGGTCCGATTGCCTCATAGCCCGATACAATATCGTATCTACCATACCCACCGTAAGATCTTTCGAGAACGGAGCATAAGGGCGGCCTTTCTTTTCTCTGTCGAAAGCGGGCTGCAATGTAAAACCGACATGTTCACGCACAGCCTCTTCCGCATAGCGTTGCATACGGGAGTCTATCGTCGCGTAGATCTTTAATCCGTCCGTATATAAATCGTATTTGGAACCGTCGGCTTTTTTATTCTTATTGCACCAGCCGTATAAAGGATTGGTTTCCCATGACAATGAATCATCCGAATATTTCTGACGCTGCCATGAAGCATAATCGCTTTTATCCGGTTTTTTAGCCGTCATTACCATACGCAAGTATTCACGAAAATAGGGAGCTAACCCTTCTTTGTGGTCAACCCTCTGAAAATGTACGGTAAGAGGAAGACTTGTCAACGAGTCGAGTTCCGCTTTCGTAATGTAATTAGCCTTGTACATCTGCTCCAGTACCACATTCCGGCGTCCTTTCGTACGTTCATTGCGACGTACCGGATTAAAATAAGAAGGATTCTTGCACATACCGATCAGTGTCGCGGCTTCTTCTATCGTTAAATTCTTAGGTGTTTTATTAAAATACACCTTTGCCGCAGACTTGATTCCTACCGCATTATACAGAAAATCGAATTTGTTGAGATACATATTAATAATCTCCTCTTTCGTATAATAACGTTCCAACTGTACAGCAATCACCCACTCGATCGGCTTTTGGAAAAGACGTTCCATAAAATTTTCAGCACTGGGAGAGTACAGCAGCTTTGCCAACTGCTGGGTAATCGTACTACCCCCTCCCCCGCTTTTCTGCATCAGGATACCACGCTTGATAATCGAACGCACCAAAGCATAGGCATCTATACCCGAATGCGAATTGAACCGCACGTCCTCCGTCGCGATAAGCGCTTCGACCAAATAAGGCGACAGCTCGTCATAAGTTACATAAATACGATTATCTTTACTTTGGGCATAGGTACCCAACAGTTCGTTGTCTGACGATATAATCTGCGACGCATATTTATCTATAGGATTTTCAAGGTCTTCAACCTTCGGCATATAACCTATTTTACCTACGGCAATAAGGTAAAAAATAAAGGAAACACCAAGAACCCCTGAAATAACAAGCAACCAATAAATCAGGATAATTTTACTGAATTTTCTTTTTTCTGCCATTCTATAAATTCTACTCTCTTTTTTACAGAGATATAATTGGTTGCAAAATTAATGATTTTACGCAAATTGCCATTCATTCGATTAGTATAGAAGTCAATTTTTATCTACTTTTGTCATCATAAGAACATAATACGACTATGAACAAGAATAGTTTAGTATCTATCAGCGACTATACAAAAGATGATATCTGGCGTATCATACAGAGCGCCAAATCTTTTGAAGAACAACCCAACCGCTCTGTTTTACAGGGAAAAATAGCAGCAACTCTCTTTTTTGAACCTTCCACACGTACCCGTCTGAGTTTTGAAACGGCCGTCAACCGCTTAGGCGGAAAAATTATCGGGTTTGCCGACGCGGCAACCTCCAGTTCGTCAAAAGGAGAAACACTGAAAGATACGATCTCGATGGTAAGCAATTACGTCGATCTGATCATTATGAGGCACCATCTCGAAGGAGCTGCCCGCTATGCCTCAGAGATAACTAATGTACCGGTTATAAATGCCGGCGACGGAGCCAACCAACATCCTACTCAAACGATGCTGGATATATACTCCATCTATAAAACCCAGGGAACACTCGATAATATTCATATAACGATGGTAGGCGACCTGAAATATGGCCGGACCGTCCACTCCCTCATTTTCGGAATGTCTCATTTCAATCCGACATTCCATTTCGTAGCTCCGGAAGAATTACGTTTGCCCGAAGTATATAAAAACTTTTGCGACAAACATAACATCCGCTACTACGAACATACAGAGTTCTCAGAAGACGTAATCAATGTCTCGGATATTCTGTATATGACAAGAGTACAGCGCGAACGTTTCACAGACCTCATCGAATACGAAAAAGTAAAAAACGTTTACATATTACGGAATAAAATGCTGGCAAACAGCAAAGATAATCTCCGCGTCCTCCATCCACTGCCCCGTGTAAATGAAATTGCCTACGATGTCGACGACAATCCCAAAGCATATTTTATAGAACAGGCAAAAAACGGAATGTATGTGAGAGAAGCGATTATATGCGACGTTTTAGGTATACCTTGTAAATAATTTAATTCTGAAATTATGAGCGAAAAAAAGAGAGCTTTGCAGGTAGCCGCATTGGAAAACGGGACCTCCATAGACCATATTCCCTCGGACAGGCTTTTCAAAGTCGCCTCTTTACTGGGACTTGAAAATTTTTCCGAACCGATAACGATCGGGAACAATCTGAAAAGCAAAAAAATGGATACCAAAGGTATCATCAAGATATCAGGAAAATTTTTCGAAGAAGATGAAATCAATAAGATTGCATTGATTGCTCCGAATGTAAATTTAAATATAATACGTGATTTCGAAGTCGTTGAAAAAAAACGCCTTTCTCTTCCGGACGAACTGATCGGGCTCGTAAAATGCAACAACCCCAAGTGCATAACGAACAACGAACCGATGAAAAGCCGTTTTGATGTTCTGGACAAAAAGGAAGTGACACTCCGCTGCCATTATTGTGAAACAAAAATAACGAAAGAAGAAATTCAGATTTTATGAAAACAGACTGGAAACCCGGCACTCTGATTTATCCGTTACCGGCTGTCATGATTTCGTGCGGAAGCACGGAAGACGAATATAACATTCTTACGGTAAGCTGGGTGGGCACCATTTGCACAGATCCGGCCATGTGTTATATATCCGTGCGCCCAAGAAGATACTCCTACCCTATTATCAAAAAGAATATGGAGTTCGTTATCAACCTGACCAATAAAGATATGGCTTTTGCAACCGATTGGTGTGGTGTCCGCTCCGGAAAAGATTATAATAAATTCAAAGAAATGAACCTGACTCCCGGCAAGGCTTCGATAGTGATGGCACCCATTATAGAAGAAGCTCCGGTCAGTATCGAATGCAAGGTAAAAGAGATCATAGCCCTCGGCACGCACGATATGTTTATAGCAGATGTAGTCAATGTAAAGGCCGACGATAAATACATCGATCCGGAAACAGGAGCTTTCGATATGGAAAAGGCAAATCTTTTAGCTTATTCGCATGGTAAATATTATGAATTGGGTAAATTTGTAGGTAAATTTGGATGGAGTGTCCAGAAAAAAAACAAATAAATGCGTCAATTGCTTCTCTGCATAACACTCTTTTGCTTCTCCTTGTGCATAAATGCGCAACAAGAAGAACAGAAAGCTCCCAAACGGATCAAATGGGGTGTACGTGCAGGAATCAATGCATCGGTTCCACACCTAAGCAATTTCGAAATGGATGGAATTGATACCTATAATTTTCAGGGAAAAGGGCGTGTCGGCTTTTTCACTTCCGTATCCTGGCGGCATATCTTCAACCGGATATACCTGCAACCCGAAATAACATACTCTTACACAAACGGATGTACTACTTTCGATATTACGGAAAAGGTAAAAGGGGAAAATTACATCGGACAAGATCTGGAATTTAAAAGCCATTCCCTTTATGTTCCTCTTTTTCTGGGTTACAATTTTATACAAAAGGCCCCTTATATCATGAGTGTTTATGTAGGGCCTCAGTTAATATATAATTTTTCCTCAAAATATTATTACAACAGCAGAGATATAACAACAGACGAAACGCCATTAAAATTTAATGTTTCATTCGGATTGGGTGCAATTATCAGTCATTTATCATTTGATTTCAGATACAACATCGATCCACTGAGAACGAATACGACACATTATAACGTTTATGCGACAAATAATCTTCAAGAGATGACGCTCAGTTACAAGCGAAGAATAAACACAATGAGTTTTGCTATCGGATATTATTTCTAAAACAATACAAATCAGGATGAAAAGAGACAACAAAATTTTTGAAATTATTCAAAAGGAAAAACAACGCCAATTAAAAGGTATTGAGTTAATTGCTTCCGAAAACTTTGTAAGCGACCAGGTTATGGAAGCTATGGGTACTTGTCTTACCAACAAATATGCAGAGGGATATCCCGGAAAAAGATATTATGGCGGTTGTGAAGTTGTAGATCAAAGCGAACAACTTGCCATCGATCGATTGAAAGAGCTTTTCGGTGCCGAATGGGCAAACGTTCAACCTCATTCCGGAGCACAGGCAAATGCTGCCGTATTTTTGGCATGCCTTAATCCCGGAGATAAGTTTATGGGATTGAATCTTTCTCACGGAGGCCACTTATCTCACGGTTCGGCTGTAAATTTATCCGGTATCGTATATACACCTACGGAGTACGGAGTAAAAGAGACTACGGGTTACGTAGATTACGAACAGATGGAGGAAGTAGCACTTCGTGAACGTCCTAAATTGATTATCGGCGGTGCTTCCGCTTATTCACGTGAATGGGATTATAAGCGCATGCGGGAAATCGCAGATAAGATCGGTGCGATCTTTATGGTAGATATGGCTCACCCTGCCGGCCTGATAGCTGCCGGGTTACTCGAGAACCCTTTAAAATATGCACATATCGTTACATCGACAACACATAAGACTCTTCGTGGCCCGCGCGGAGGTATCATTTTGTTAGGCAAAGATTTTGAAAATCCCTGGGGTAAGAAAACACCGAAAGGAGAAATCAAGATGATGTCGCAATTACTCGATTCAGCGGTATTCCCAGGAATTCAGGGCGGTCCGCTGGAACATGTAATTGCAGCCAAAGGCGTAGCATTCTACGAAGCTCTTCAACCGGAATACAAAACATACCAGAGCCAGGTTAAGAAGAATGCTGCCGTAATGGCACAGGCCTTTATAGATAAAGGATACAAAATCATATCGAACGGTACGGACAACCACTGTATGTTAATCGATTTACGTGCTAAATTCCCGGAACTGACCGGTAAGGTTGCAGAGAAAGCCCTTGTTGCAGCTGACATCACGGTAAACAAAAACATGGTACCGTTCGACAGCCGTTCTCCTTTTCTCACATCCGGCATACGGATTGGTACTCCGGCAATCACAACCCGCGGGGCAAAAGAACCTTTAATGGGTGAGATTGTCGAAATGATAGACACCGTACTTACCTGCCCTGAAAACGAAACAGTAATCAAAGGCGTACGCGAAAAAGTAAACGGTATTATGAAAGATTATCCGCTTTTCGCCTGGTAATTTGAATAGGCATATCTGAAAGAGGGATATGGCATTCCGTATCCTTCTTTCAATCTATATGAAAAACATAATTTTATTAATATAAATCTGATAACCATGACTAATCGACGGGATTTCTTAAAACACTCAATTCTGACCGGAGCAGGCTTGCTTACGATGCCGAACCTTCTCTATTCCAGTGCACAACGGGTAGCACCAAGCGACAAAATCAAAATCGGGGCTATCGGTGTCAATGGAATGGGATTCTCAGACCTGACAGCTTTCTTACAAAACAAAGAGTGCGAATGCATTGCAATGGCCGATATCGACGACTCTGTTCTGGCTCAACGCAAAAACGATGCGGAGAAATTACAGGGAAGTAAAGTAAAAAATATTTATAAAGACTGGCGCAGAGTGATCGACAATAAAGATGTGGACCTCGTAATCGTCGGAACACCGGATCATTGGCATTGCATCCAGATGGTTGCTGCCTGCCAGGCAGGAAAAGACGTTTACGTAGAAAAGCCGATCGGCAATACGATCGAAGAATGTAACGTTATGGTTCGTGCCGCACAAAAATACAACACAGTCGTTCAGGTCGGACAATGGCAGCGGAGCGATCCCCACTGGCAGCAAGCAGTAGATTTTGTCCGCTCTGGAAAATTAGGGAAAATCCGGACTGTCCGGGTGTTCTCTTACCAGGGCTGGTGCCCTTCTATTCCGGTAAAACCCGATATGGCAGCACCTGCAGGAGTAGATTACGATATGTGGCTGGGGCCGGCTCCATTACGTCCGTTTAATGAGAACCGTTTTCATTTTACCTTCCGCTGGTTCTGGGATTATGCAGGAGGATTAATGACCGACTGGGGTGTGCATTTGTTAGACTACGCTCTTTACGGTATGAATGTATCGACTCCGAAATCGATTATGGCAATGGGCGGAAAATTCGGCTATCCGGATGATGCCTGCGAAACGCCCGATACTTTACAGACTTTGTACGAATTCGATGACTTTACGGTTCTTTGGGATCATGCTATCGGAATCAACGACGGTGCATACGGACGTACACACGGAGTCGCTTTCGGAGGTGAAAACGGAACATTGGTTGTCGATCGTGGCGGTTGGGAAGTAATTCCTGAAATTGTAAACGGCAATCAACGCATGGAAGGTTGTAAACACGGCCAGGGAGCAAAAGACGGCGACACGGCAGTAGGTGCCAGTGGCCTCGATTACCATGTACGCAACCACCTCGACTGTATGAAACGCCGTGACCGCAATACGAATGCCAGCATTGAGATCGGCTCGCATATCTGCAAATTCTCTGCCCTCGGAAATGTTGCCTACCGGACAGGTAAAAAACTGGAATGGAACGGCTCCCGCTTTACCAACGACGAAGCGGCTAACGCATACCTGACCAAAGAATACCGCAAACCATGGGGACTTCCTAACGTATAAAAACAGAGTTTTCTATATAAAAATAAGGCAGCCCAAACAAAGCTGCCCTATTTTTTATCTGTGCCTTATATAGTATAGAGCAATTTCTTTAATGAAAGATTTAATAACGAATAACGCTTCTTTAAGTAAATAATTAAAGTGAAAGTCTATAGACTCTTATTGAGAGATTTATTTACAATCAATTATTTTCCAACCAATCAAACTTTTCATAACAGAACAGGCCTTTCTCCCCGATTTTTATTTCCGGAATCACGATTAAAGATAAAAAAGATAAAGTCATAAAGGGAAAATCGAGCGTACAGCCCATTTTTGCAACCCGATCATTTATTTCCGCATATTCCCTTGCTACCGTTTCTCCGTCAGCATTACTCATAATACCGCCGATCGGTAGAGGTAGTACCGATACCGTTTTTCCGTCAATGACAGCAAGACCTCCCTGTCGTTCGATAACGGCATTAATCACGGTTGTCAATTCGGAATCTTTACACCCTATTGCGAGAATATTGTGCGAATCGTGCGAAACAGTACTGGCAAAAGCTCCATTTTTCAAATTAAAACCTTTACAAAAAGCGATCTGAGGCTTACCATTTTTATATCGGTTTATATAGACTATTTTCAGAATATCCTCATCAAGATCAGATTCCAGATTTTCAAGTACAGACAACGGCTTATACTCATAAACATCGGTAAGAAGTTCTCCGTCTGTAACCGATATAACCTTAATCGGAGCTGTTACTCTTTTCTTTAATTGCGATTTATGAATTTTTTCATGATTGAAATTATTCAAAACAGGTTCCTTCGATAAATTTTTTCTCCGGCTTCCGGACAAGACTTCACCGTATCGCCTCACTCCATCGATATAAACGGCTTTAACACCAAACGACTCCAGGCTATCTACAATTACGAAATCCGCCCGATCTCCTGCTTTCAATTTTCCAACATCCAGCTTATAATGATTTACCGGATTAATGCAGGCAATCTTCAATACATCGAACAAATCGAAACCATCGGCAATCGCCCGCCTGACTATTTTATCAATATGACCGGAAAGCATCAATTCGTCCGGGTGCGAATCATCCGTGCAAAACATGACATCATCGGGATTGCTCCGGATCAACGATTTAAACGTTTCATAATTACGCGCCGCACTACCTTCCCTTATAAGAATTTTCATTCCTATGGCAATTTTCTCCTGTGCCTCTTCCAGACTCAAACATTCATGGTCTGTGGATATTCCGCATTTTACATATTTCCTCAATTGCTCGCCGAAAAGCGCAGGGGCGTGCCCGTCGACGGGTAAATCAGTCCTTTTTGCTATCCTGATTTTTGCCAGCACATCCGGATCGTCTGTCAATACACCTGGCACATTCATCATCTCCGATAAAGCTACAAACCGGGACGAACGGATCATTTGCTCTATATCCCCGGCAGAAATAATACCTCCCGCAACGTCGAAAGGTGTAGCAGGTACACAGGAAGGTATCGTGAAAAAAGTTTTGATCGGGGACTCTTTACTATCTTCGATCATAAAATCAACGCCCTCCACTCCTTTCACATTCGCTATTTCATGAGGATCGCAAACGACCGCAACCGTTCCACGACCGATAACCATCCGTCCGAATTCCCGGGGAACAAGCATCGAACTTTCAATATGTACATGCGAATCGATAAAACCCGGAATAATAAAGCTGCTGTCACAATTATCCACTCTGTTAATCCGGATTATAATACCGTTTTCTATTTCAATGGAACACCCGAAAACTTCCCGGTTATCGATATCTACTATATTTCCTGTTACAATTTGTATCATTTACACATGCGTTCAGAAGCTGACAACGAAACAATTCAAATGTACCGAATATATTTATTCCACGGATTAATTGCGCCTATCTTTAATATATGCTTAAAAATTATAGTCTTTTTTATATGCCGGCAACAAAACTGAAAATGAAATATCCTGTCTTGTTATCGCTTGAAAAACAATACTCTCTTTTCTCCGGTTTTCAGAATATAAACACCCGGAAAAAGTGCGGAGACATCGACTAAGCTGCCGTCGTACACGGCATATTGCACAGTTTGCCCCCAATAGTTTATAATTGAATAACAAGCACCGTTTTCAATTCCCGTTATCATGATAAAATCATCCGCAGGATTAGGATAAACCGTTTGTTGTTCTGCTTCCGCCTGATTTATGTTTACATTGCTACTCTTGTACAAAGCCGTAACATATACATCTTCGCCGGGCATTATAAAGGTCGTACTTTCGGAATACGGATCAGCGAACGAAATCAGATCATCTCCCTCCCACCGGTCAAAAATCATACCCTCCGGCGCCGGTGCCGCAGTTAAGCAAACTTCAACTCCTTTGCATACCGAGAAAGGCGTCGCTGTCCCATTATCGATATCGACCTTATAAAGTTCCAATTGTTCATCAATCCAGTGAATCCTATCGGTTATATAGCCCTTTAAATAATTGATTTCCCCTTCCCATGTGTTTCCGACATAAGCGTTCGGCCATACCCATTTACCCAATATCGGCCATGCTTCAAAATTACGGACGCTTGCCTCTCCCAAAAGATTCGTAAGCGAATCGATCTTATGATGTACATTCTCCTCCGAATAGTTCGTAGAGCGGTATAAGCTCCAGCGCTCTTTCATTTCATGATAAAAAGATTCATCTTCCATCAGACGTTTGAACCAGAAGGGAACCAGATTAGCGTCGTCAAAACGATTATTATCGTAAACCCATCCTGTGGTATACTGGCCATCCATATAATTCGCATTACCTAAAGAGATATTAAAATCCCAAATAGAAAATTTGAGCAGCGAATCTTTCGCATTATTGTATTTATAAATGGGCGTACTCAAACGATATCCGTCCACATTGCGGGTTATCTCCTGGGTAAAAATAAAATCGATGGTAGAAGTGACGTCCAGAAAGGCGCGATAGCCATCGACAGAATCTTTAAAATCATCTCCGTTCAATGCATCTTCGAAACGATTGATAAAATCCTGAATATACTGTTCTTGTTTTTGCATTCCGTTATCATAATCTTCTTTTTCCGGATATTTATATTGAAAATAGATATTATTGCCTTTCTCCTTTCCATAGGCATCACGAGGTTTGTATTTGGAAAAAAATCCGGGATCGTCCCAACTCCGGTCAATCTCCAGATGATATCCACCCGTCAGGGCATCTCCCGACTCGCCAGGCTCCGGCAGGTTGAGACGGCTGGTACCTCTCCTCACTCTCGCAGCCACTATATAAATACCCTGATAAACACCTTCCAGCACCAATTCACAATATTTACCCGTCGGCGTATAATCGAAATAATCCCTGGCCAGATCAAATGTCAAGACGTCACGGATCATACTCTTATCGGAAAAAGGTGCCAGCAATGCCCAGTCGCTGTCAGCACCCATGCCGAGTATAGAGACTTCTTTTTTCTTTCCCTTTTCGTTTTGTGTACGCACTGAAAACGGCTTTTTATCCGAATTGGTAAAAGATGAATTCCCCCTGTACTTAATACCTATCTTTCCATGATAATCGAAAATATCTTTATTTTCAAAATCGGGAGCATTCTCAAAATCCTCTATCTTATTGCGAAGTCCGTCTTTCCTGTCTACAATAGTCATTGTCGCATCCACCCGCTGATCTTCGTCTTTGCTTTTCATCGGTTCATTGAGTTCAATTATTACGATAGGCAGATCGGACGATGTAAATTCTATCCGCTGCTGAGGATTGTACGGATAGTCTACTGCAAAAACAACCGATACAAATAAAAATAGATGAATTGTTAAAAACACTCTGATTTTCATGGCAAAATAGCTTTATATTAAGGATATTATACTTCTCTCCAAAAGTATAAAAATAAACTAACATCCTATATTAAATATTAAATTTTCATTTTACAATAATTTCGTAAGGAGCTGTAATAATAAATTATGAAAGGATAAAAATCCCGTAATCGTGCCGTTTTTATTACCTTTGCGGGCGCATGGAATGGTTCGCTATCTTTTTTTCGGCAGTACTTATCGGCATATCAAAAACCGGGATACAGGGAAGCGGTACACTGGTTGTCCCGATCCTCGCACTGGTTGCGGGAGCAAAGCCTTCAACGGGATTAATACTGCCCATGTTATGCGCAGCCGACTTGATGGCTGTTTGCTATTACCGTCGCACGGCAGAATGGAAATATATTTTCCGGCTCTTGCCTTATACTCTTGTCGGTTTTGCCGTAGCTTTAGCTGTGGACGCCCTGATACCTCCCCAACAATTTAAACGATTGCTGGCTCTCTCTATCCTTATCGGATTCGGAATTCTACTCTACTCCGAAAAAAAGAAAGAAAATCCGGAGTTTTTATCGGCTTGGTGGTTTGCCCCGCTTTTCGGCCTTCTGGGAGGCTTTTCGACTATGATCGGAAACGCTGCAGGTCCCATAATGGCCGTTTATCTTCTGGCTATGCGGCTGCCTAAATACGCATTTGTGGGTACGAGCGCCTGGTTTTTCCTGATTGTCAACTATCTGAAACTGCCTTTACAAATCTGGGTATGGGACAACATAACCCCCGATACACTGCTTATAAATCTTTATTCCCTTCCGTTTATCTTCGCGGGAGCTATTCTCGGTATTCTTTTGACCAAACAGCTTCCTGAAAAAAGTTACCGTAATGTTATCATCGGATTAACTCTATTATCAACCCTACTTCTGTTTGTATAGTTTTGGGAAAAGTTTCCGCCGGAATAATAATTTTCACATCAACTTGTATATACAGGTTTTTTATTATCTTTGCCACAGACGAGCAAAAAAAGGCCGGCCCGGCATAATCGAGTTGATTTATTCTGTACCTGGCTTATTTTATCTTTGCTTTTGTATACTGTAAAATAATAATGACGGAAGCCGTATATATATCACTGTACAAACTGCTGAAAAGGGATATTCTCTCGGGCAAATACGACGACGGGGATTTATTACCGTCGGAAAATATTCTGGCCTCGACATTTAACATAACCAGGACAACGGTACGCCAGGCACTTGCCTCCCTATTGAAAGAGGGTTATATATCCAAGCACAAAGGGAAAGGAAGCGTTGTGATACGCAACAGCCGTTCATTAGGCATACTTTCGGTGAAAGGGCTGACGGAAGCTGCCTCAGGGGAAAAAGTCACTTCTGAGATGTTAGAGCCACCCGCTTTCGACAAATGGTGTAGTAACTTTTCCTTTCCCTTAGATGAAACATATCTTCCGTGCATACGCTTCAAACGTTTGCGAAGCATCAACGAATATCCTGTAATGTTGGAAGAAACATGGTTTGCCGATAAAGAATTGACCGGTTTTACAAAAACGTCCTTTATAAACGGTTCTTTTTTCGAGACATTGAATAAAAATTATCATATCGGAATCATCGGAGCCCGGCAAAACGTAAAGGCTATCGAAGCGACATCGGAGTTTGCCGCCCTTTTCAGGGTAAAAAGCAAAGCCCCACTGCTCCGGATCGACATTAAATTTAAAACGGATAAAGATTTTCATCTTTACAGCAGACTGGTATGCGATACACGTCATTACCAGGTAGAAAGTTCAACGTGTACATTATAGCAAATTTATTTATATACAAATCCTAAAAATTACAGAAATGGGAAAAGTTAAAGATCTGGCAAAAATGATTGATCATTCAATCCTTCATCCGACATTTACGGACAAAGACCTGAAAGAGGGCTGCGAAGTGGCTAAACAATTCGATGTTGCATCCGTATGCGTAAAACCGTATATGGTAAAAGATGCTGTCGAATTACTCAAAGGTACCGATGTTAAAGTCGGTTGCGTTATAGGTTTTCCACATGGGAACAGTACGACAAAGGTAAAAGTATTCGAAACGATCGAGGCTTGCAAAGACGGTGCGCAAGAGATCGATATGGTAATCAATATCGG
>JAQXIO010000041.1 GCA_029007825.1 Bacteroidales bacterium
ATGCAAGTATTCTTAACAACAAAAAGCCGAAATCGATAAATGAAAACATTTCGACCAACATAAGAATAAAGTGATGGAGTAATATTATACTAAAAGCGTAACGCCAAAACGGTGCCCGGCCGACCATGCGTACGGAAGGGATGTAGGATTCCAATATATCCTTGGGAAGAAAAAGATTCATCCAAACCGGTCTTGTCATCCCTACCAGCGTCAAAACACCGGCATTCAGTCCCGGAGTATCGGCAAATATATCAAGGACAAAACCGATTATAAAACAGCAGATCAAAACCAGCGAACGGGACATTCCGGTCGGAAATTTTATCAATGTATAGATATACAGATAGGGTGTTGCCACCTGAAAAAGGTGCAGCTTATTAAATACTACGACTTGCAGCAGTATGAGTAATAGGGTATAGAGTATTAATTTAAGATAATTAGTTGTCATTTGCCGTTACTTTTTGCTCTAATTTTACCCGCTCCTCTACTTTCTCGGGCATAAGTACCCGCACCTGATGAAGAGAATAAAAGTCTGTCGAAAGTTTTATTTTCAACGTATAGAAATTATCGTCTTTCTGTTTTGCATAATCTTCTATCGTTCCGATTATTATTCCTTCTGGAAAGATTGTCGAGAATCCGCTCGTTACAATCGTATCACCACGAATAAAAGTCGCATGCCGAGGTAAATCGGCCATTTGTGCAAAACGCGGATCGATGGCATCCCAGGCTAAAGAACCAAAGAACTTTCCATTTTTCAATTTGCTGCTGACTTTCATTTTTGCATTGAGCACGGATATAACGACACTATAATGATCGGACACAGCCGATACCACTCCTACCACTCCTTCGGACGAAACAACTCCCATATCCGACCGAATTCCATCTAAAAGACCTTTATTCAGGGTTATATAGTTGTAAGGTTTGGCGACACTATTGTTTATTACATCGGCCACAACCGAAGAATGACTTATCCCGATTATCTGCGAATCAGGCGTCACAAGAGGAATCGCAACGAAAGCCGTATCGTACGTACTATTATGAAGTTGCCATCTCAATTGTCTTATTTCATCTTCCAATATTCCGTTTTGTTCCAACAATTTGGCATTTTCTTCATGTAAAAAGAAGAAGGAAGAGAGGAAACCGGATACCGAATAAATTTTCCCAACAATAACATTACAAGAACTCAATGCTGCGCTTCGCTGGTATTTACCGGATGAAATATAGAACATAGCTGCCACTGTCTCCAAAACAAGGAAAAGCAGCCAATAAGCATATTTATTCAAAAAGAGCAGTAAATTCTTCATCCAGCAGCAAACTCAAAAGAGAACAAACCTGCAAAACGACCCTTTTCTGTCATTTTGCAGGTAATCATTCATTGATCGTATAATCTTTATCAGCGCATCAGGAAGTTAAACCGATTGACATTTTTCAATGCTATACCAGTTCCCCTTGCTACTGCATGTAAAGGATCTTCTGCAATATGGAACTGTATGTTTATCTTATCAGACAAACGTTTATCCAATCCGCGCAATAATGCACCGCCTCCGGCCAGATATATTCCATTCCGTACAATATCGGCATAGAGTTCAGGAGGTGTTTGCTCCAAGGCTCCCAGTACTGCCGATTCTATTTTAGATATCGACTTTTCCAGACAGTGTGCTACTTCTACGTATGAAATAGGCACGGACATCGGTAATGCCGTCATCTGATGAGGACCACAAACTACGAAATCTTCGGGTGGATTATCCAGTTCCGTTAAAGCCGAACCAACCGCAATTTTAATCTGTTCAGCCGTAGATTCACCGACCTTAATGTTGTACTGGCGGCGCATATACTCTACTATGTCTTCCGTAAGATCGTCACCTGCTATCCGTATCGATTTATTACATACGATACCGCCCAACGAGATTACAGCGATTTCTGTCGTTCCTCCGCCTATATCAACAATCATATTTCCCTGAGGCGCCTCTACATCAATACCGATACCTATCGCAGCAGCCATAGGCTCGTAAATCATATATACATCACGTCCTCCGGCATGTTCGGAAGAGTCGCGTACCGCACGAATCTCTACTTCCGTACTTCCCGAAGGAATACAAACCACAATGCGCAATGATGGAGCAAACCAGCGATTTTTATTGCTGATCATCTTTATCATTCCTTTGATCATTTGCTCTGCCGCATCGAAATCGGCAATGACTCCATCCCTGAGCGGGCGGATGGTCCGTATATTATCATGTGTTTTACCATGCATCTGCCGTGCTTTCTCTCCTACGGCAATTAATTTGTCCGTACGGCGATCCAAAGCCACTACGGACGGCTCATCGACAATTATTTTGCCGTTAGAGATGATAATCGTATTGGCCGTACCGAGGTCAATAGCTATCTCTTGTGTCAGTGAGAAAAAACCCATCTCTTATCGTTTTATTTTAATCTATAAATTAAATTGCTTGGAATAAACGCGGCGCCGAATGTATAATCAAGTAAGCTTGCTTCTGCATTCGACTTGTTGTTTACTTTAATGTTTAAAATGACGTATTCCTGTCGTTACCATAGCCACTCCATTCTCGTTACAGTAGTCTATCGATAACTGGTCTTTAATGGAGCCTCCCGGTTGTATTACCGCTTCAATACCTGCTTCATTGGCTATCTGAACACAATCGGGGAAAGGGAAAAATGCATCGGAAGCCATAACGGCACCATTCAGATCAAAGCCGAACGAGTGCGCTTTCTCTATTGCCTGACGCAATGCATCTACACGGGATGTCTGCCCTACCCCACTCGCACAGAGTTGTTTTCCTTTTACCAATACAATTGCATTGGATTTCGTATTCTTAACCAGTTTATTCGCAAACAAAAGGTCTTCTACCTGAGTTTCGTTAGGTGCTACTTTTGTCACAACTTTCAAATCTGCTGCTGTCTGAACGCTCAAATCTTTATCTTGTACCAACATTCCATTGAGGATCGAACGGCATTGCATCTTACCTTCCTCGAAAGGCTTCTGAATCAAGATAATCCTGTTCTTTTTCTGCATCAGTATCTCAAGTGCATCCGTATCATAATCGGGTGCTATAATTACCTCAAAAAATATCTTATTAATTTCTTCTGCAACTGCTTTATCGACTACTGCATTCGTAATTAAAATACCGCCGAAAGCAGAAACGGGATCTCCTGCCAAGGCATCTTTCCACGCGTCCAGAACATTCGAACGCGATGCTATACCACAGGCATTGTTGTGTTTGAGTATGGCAAATGTCAAATCGTCAAATTCGCTTATCAGGTTTACAGCAGCATCAATATCCAACAGATTATTATAGGATATTTCCTTGCCCTGAAGCTGTTCAAACATTTTATCAAAGTCGCCATAGAAAATACCTCTCTGATGAGGATTTTCCCCATAACGCAATACTTTTCCGTTGTTTATAGCTATACGTAAATCGGAAACATCATCGCCTGCAAAATAATTAAAGATGGCCGTATCGTACCCTGAAGAGACTGCAAACGCTTCTTTAGCAAACCATTTACGGTCTTCGATAGACGATTCGGCACCTTTCTCGTTCAGCATATCCATAAGCGGAGCATATTGTGCTTTTGAGGCTACAATTACCACATCATTGAAATTTTTTGCAGCAGCACGTATCAATGAGATTCCACCTATGTCAATCTTTTCTATAATATCCTGTTCTTCTGCTCCCGAAGCTACCGTTTCTTCAAAGGGGTAAAGGTCTACAATTACCAAATCGATTTCCGGAATATCGTATTTTTTAATTTGTTCAAGGTCTCCTCCATTATCGCGTCTGCAAAGAATACCTCCGAAAACTTTAGGATGAAGTGTTTTTACACGCCCTCCCAAAATAGAAGGATATCCGGTTAAATCTTCTACTGCTTTGCAAGGTAAACCTAATGATTCGATGAATTGCTGGGTTCCTCCGGTAGATAAGAAACTTACGCCTTCAGCATGTAACTTCTTTAAAATGGCATCCAATCCGTCTTTGTGATAAACCGAGATCAATGCAGTCTTAATTTTCTTTTTTGCAGACATAGCAGATATTTATTAAATGATTTTACTTTTGAGGTGTACAAAAATAAGAATATTGCACTGATTACGCAACCGAATAAAAACAAAATGATAGATGCTTGTTCCTAATTTTTAGCCTTCCCATGTGGCAGAGATAAAAACAAAAGACTTATTGACAAAAAAGGAGGTTATAAAACGTTTAACCTATACTATATCAAACAAATAAAAAAGGGCAGAAGAATCCGCCCTTTTTTATTTGTCCGGAAACCTTCCGGTTATTCAAAAACATATTCTTTTTTTCCTAAATAATTGGTTTCCGCTCCGGGAATAGTAGATGCAGTCACTACTCCATAAGTAAAGGTAATTTTTTCTCCATTCAAAAGCGTTTTTAATTCCGCTTCATTGATTTTTGCTACACTGGCATTAAAAAGAGCAATCGCTTTATTGTTATTATCACTCGTCTTCTCAGATGTAAAAGTTGTAGCTTCAAGCTGACATCCTTTTTCTTGCATATAATTCTGTACTATACCAAAAGCGGTAAAACTAGAAGTCTGCAAGGAATAGATACCATAGCCATACACATCCGTAATCTCATCTTTTTCGCAAGAACTAAAAAATAGTGTCATAGCAAAAAGTATTGCTACGGACATTAATGCAGTGATTTTTCTCATTTTTTATTGTTTTAAATTACGATTTTGCAAAAGTAGATATCTCATCAAAAAGAAACAATTAAAACATTAAATATTTTTTATTGACAGATATTTACAAAAGATTCTACAATTTCAGTTCCAAATAAATCTTCAAAAATATCCATAAACTATTTTTTACCTGCGGAAAGATAAAAAGCCCACAAAAAAAGGAAGGCTGTCTAAAATTTATCAGACAACCTTCCTTTTTATAACCATTTAAAATTATGCCGGATGAATTGCTTCTACAGGGCAAGCCTCTGCGCAAGTTCCACAATCCGTACAAACTTCGGGATCTATTTTATAGATATCACCTTCCGAAATCGCTTCTACAGGGCATTCGCCGATGCAAGTACCGCAAGCAATGCAATCTTCTGAAATTACGTAAGCCATAGTTTTAATATTTAAAAGTGAATTGTTTCCGGCGCAAAGGTAAAGGTTTTCTGCATTCCGAAAAATTTTTTCCCTATTTTTCTATGATAAAACAACATTAAACCACTACTTCTTTATCCTACGGAAATATTTTGTACATTTGCAAATAAATGCTAACTATCTATTTATGAATACAGTATTAAAATCAACATTTCTATTTCTTATCGGTATTATTTTCTGGGGTTGTGCATCTTCATCGGCTCCAAAATTCGATCCGGTCAATCCCAATGCTTCTCCCGAAGCAAAACAGTTATTGGAATTTTTATATTCGATACAAGGGAAATATACTCTTGCGGGACAACATAATTTTGTCAGCGATTTGCAGCGTTACGACAAATTGGTCACTGAAATTACAGGAGAAAAACCTGTTGTATGGGGAAGTGACTTCAGCTTCAATGCGATGGGCGACAATGTCAAAAATTTCCAGCACTGCGGCCCTATGAACCTGACTGTTCCTTTCGATTCATGCGATTTTAACGGACGCACCCCCGACGAACTGCGCCAGGGAATGGTCGACGAGGCTATCCGTCAACACAAAAACGGAAGGATTATTACCTTGATGTGGCACCAGTGTTATCCAGCGGAAGGTGACAGCTGCAACGGCACGTCGGTATGGGCAATGGAGAACCGACCTTCTCCCGAAGAGTGGAAAGAGTTAGTTACGGATGGAACTCCGCTTAACACAAAATGGAAAGAACAGGCTGATAACATTGCGAAATATCTCAAACAACTTCAGGCTGCCAATGTACCTGTGCTGTGGCGCCCTTACCATGAAATGAACGGAGTATGGTTTTGGTGGTGTAATCATCCAGGTGAAGAGGGCTTTAAAAAATTATGGATTATGATGTACGATTATTTTACCAACCATCATAAACTGAATAATCTGTTGTGGGTATGGAATTCAAATGCTCCCCGCGACATTCCAGGAGACGAAGCTTATCCGTATGAGTTATTTTTTCCAGGAAAAGAATATGTAGATGTTCTTGCTGCCGACGTGTACGGACAAGACTATAAACAAAGCCATCATGACGATTTACTAAAAATAGGCGGGGGAAAATTAATCACTTTAGGTGAAATCGGTCAATTACCTACTCTCGAACAATACGACGCGCAAAAGCAATGGTCATGGTTTATGAGTTGGGGCTATTTTATCGGCGACGGTTTCGGTAATACTCCCGAAATGGTAAAGGCAATTTATAACAGTCCTCACACTCTTACACTCGACGAACTCGATTTCGAAGGAGGTACCTACAAACTGAAAAAATAACTTCTAAATTTTCAACGATGAAAAAGATCGCTATCCTTCTCTTACTTTTTCCCTTTATATGGGGATGTAATTCAAAAGAGAACAAATACAACATCGTAGATTACGGAGCTAAGAATCATGCTTTATCAACGAAAGCAATCCAAAAAGCAATCGATGAGTGTTCCGAAAGTGGCGGAGGAACGGTTTACGTTCCGGCAGGTGAATATATTTCCGGTACTTTGTTTCTAAAAAGCAATGTTCATCTTTATCTTGAACACGGCTC
Source organism: Bacteroidales bacterium (assembly GCA_029007825.1). Taxonomy (GTDB): domain Bacteria; phylum Bacteroidota; class Bacteroidia; order Bacteroidales; family JAQXIO01; genus JAQXIO01. The sequence goes on from JAQXIO010000041.1 coordinate 6,663, forward strand.
TACGATCAAGGGCAGTTCCGATCTGAACGACTATACGATCGATGGTAAGACGTATGGACTTATGTATGCCATGAATGCCCATAATATCACGATTTCAGGCCGGGGCACTTTAGACGGAAACGGTACTTTTTTTCATGAGGAGGGAGTTCCCCATATCGGTCTTTATCCTGATTACGATGTAAATTTTACACGGCAAAAAGCGGATTTCATGAATCCGAAGCATGGACTTGAGGACGGTCCTATCGCTTACAAGAATAGACCTGGTATGCAAATGATTTTTCTCTTTTGCGAGAATATCACTCTAAAAGAGTTTACCATGGTAAATTCTCCGTCTTGGTCACTCCGGATCGGAGATTGCGTAGATGCGCTCGTGGACGGCATCCGCATATTCAACAATTTATTGATACCGAACAGCGACGGGGTGCATGTTACTCACTCACGTAACGTACGTATCAGTAATTGCGACCTGAGATGCGGTGACGATGCCATTATCGTAACAGGGTTTCCGCATGGGAACGAAGAAGTTTTCGAAGATCCGTCGAATTCAACCAAGGATAAGCAGTTCGGTAATTTTACCAATTACTCAGAGAATGTAACCGTTACGAATTGTGTACTTCAATCACGTTCTGCGGGTATTCGTGTAGGATACGGACATTATCCGATCCGGAATTGTATCTTTTCCAATTTAGTTATCTACGATTCCAATCGCGGTTTAGGCGTTTTCGCCAGAGAACCGGAGGCTAATATCGAAAATATCTATTTTGACAATATCATCATCTCAAATCGCTTACACAAAGGACATTGGTGGGGTAAAGGGGAACCTATACACGTTTCTTCGATTCCCCGTTTTAAAGATGCTCCTGCCGGTTACGTTCGCAATATCCGATTCTCGAACATTACGGCTCAGAGTGAGACGGGTATCGTTATATGGAGTGATAAAGAGAACGATATTCAGGATATCTTATTCGATAATATGAAGCTTACAATCAAGGAAAGCCCTATTGCGGACATTTACGGAGGGAACTTTGATTTAAGGCCGACGAACAGCATGGCTACTTCCATTTTCGAGCATGATATACCGGCCATATTTGCACGCAATGTAGAGGGATTAAAATTAGAGAACATAAAGGTTGAATGGAGCGGTAATTTCCTGCCTTTCTATACGTACGCGCTCGAATGTGAAAATGTGAAAGATCTCGTTTTGAACGGATTCAAAGGAAAAGCCGCCCAGGCTTCTCTTCCGGCTTACAGTTTAAAAAATTCCATAATCGAAAAATAAAAAACTTTCTACCGTATTTATTACTTATACTAAAGTAGTATGAATTTAGTAACGAAGTAAAAATTAAGTTCCAACTCAATAAAAAAGCCGTCGAATGTAATCGACGGCTTTTTTATATCAACTTTCCAATTTATCAATTGTTCTCAGGACGCAGTTTACGAACGACTGCTCCGGCACGCCACATTTCGCTGTTACGAAGGGCTTCCAGTTCTTTTTCCAATCCTTCACGATAATTCGGCTTACTGTTGGTATCAATCGAACGTTGTGCTTCGTTACCGCAAGCTACTTCATTGTACAATTTTTCGAATACCGGTTTGGTTGCATCGTGGAAAGGCCCCATCCAGTCCAAAGCACCACGCTGTGCTGTAGTAGAGCAATTTGCATACATCCAGTCCATACCGTTTTCTGCAAACAGAGGCATTAACGACTGTGTCAATTCTTCTACCGTTTCGTTAAATGCTTCAGAGGGCTCGTGTCCGTGTTCACGCAGTGTTTCGTACTGAGCCAACAGAAGTCCCTGTATTGCACCCATCAATGTTCCACGTTCTCCGGTCAAGTCGGAATATACTTCTTTCTTAAATGTTGTTTCAAACAAATAGCCCGAACCTACGCCTATACCCAAAGCGATTACACGGTCCCATGCTTTTCCGGTAGCATCCTGGAAGATCGCATAAGAGGAGTTCAGACCTCGTCCCTGAAGGAACATACGACGTAAGCTGGTACCCGACCCTTTCGGAGCAACCAGAATAACATCTATATCTTTCGGGGGAATAATGTTGGTACGTTCTTTATAAGTAATACCAAAACCATGAGAGAAATAAAGTGCTTTACCCGGAGTAAGGTATTTTTTAATGCGCGGCCATACTTCTATCTGTGCAGCATCAGAAAGCAGATACTGAATAATCGTACCTCTTTCGCAAGCTTCTTCGATATCGAAAAGTGTTTCACCCGGTACCCATCCGTCGGCAACGGCTTTTTCCCAAGTTTTGCCGCCTTTACGTTGTCCGACAATGACATTAAAACCATTGTCACGCAAGTTCAAACTCTGACCCGGTCCCTGCACGCCATAACCTATTACGGCAATTGTTTCATTCTTTAATACTTCTCTTGCTTTTTCCAATGGAAATTCTTCGCGGGTAACTACATTTTCATCTACACCGCCAAAATTCATTACTGCCATGATAATAATTATTTATATTAATGGGTTAAAACTATTTTACTCCCATGTTATTGCCGCCCTGCATATCGCTTTACCTGTGTCGTCACAAATGGCCGCTATGTATTGTTCCGTATCTTCCTGTCTTTTCAGATGTAAGGAAAGATTCATCCCATATTTGCCTTCTGCCAGATAAAGAATCTCAAAACGACGAATTTTTTGTTTTCTAAATTTCTCTATATCAAATAAATCGAGCAAATGCTCCATGTATTTAATGCTGTTAAGATGCTTGTTGATATCCAAGTCACTGTATTTCACCTGATACTGTATAGCCGGAGCATCTTCCGCATGCGGCACTTTCGCCGATTTACTGATCGGACATTTTTTATCACAGATAAACCGCATGAAGTTATCGAGTTTCATTAAATCCGACGGCCTGCGGGTTGTCAAATCTATGGCTGCCCAAACGGAACGCGCATGAACAATTTCACGTCCTTCCCTATCCAATACAGCAAAACAACGGCTGGTAAAAAGCCGGTTCACATCTTCCACCCATGTCTGTACGGCAATAGGTTCGGACATTCTCGGATATTCATCCACCTGAATATCTATACGGGACAGTACCCACGCCAGATTATGACGTGTCATATCCGCATAGCCGAATCCTCGTTCTTCAGCATGTGCCGCCGCTGCGTGTAACATGTAGTTTCCAAGCATAGGGATTGGAACTTCACCCTGAAAATCGACTAAATAGGATTCCGTTACAAAATTATATGTTCCTACGTTCTCCATATTCGTTTGAGGGTATTATTTATATTTTTTTAATTTACGTTCCATTTCCGCAAGCATATCGCTCAGACGCTCTTTTCTGGAGCGTGTTATCGCTACCCTTCCCGAACGAATAAACTGCAAAACTCCTATGCGATGACTCAGTTCATCAAACAATGCCTGCGTATCTTTATAATGTCCTGTAAGTTCGAGCACTACATAGTCTTTGTTAAATTCGAGGACTCGTATATTATATTTCCGAATCATTTCCTCTACCGATCCGAGTTTCAATAATTCGTCGGTAGATATTTTATAGAGTGCTATTTCCTGAAATACCAGTTCATCGTCGGTATTATAATATGCTTTGAGTATGTCGACACGCTTATCGATCTGTTTTACGACTTTCTCAATCATATCTTGCTCGGCGAAGGCTGTAATCGTAAACTTATGTATTCCTTTCAACGCTGACGGCGAAACGGACAATGTCTCTATATTCAGTTGCCGACGTGTGAAAATAATCGTAATCTGATTCAACAATCCTACCGTATTTTCCGAGAAGATCGTAACTGTATATAATTTTTTTTCTTCCATAAGCTTCAATTTTATTTGTCGCCCAACAATATATTCGTAACGGATGTTCCTGCGGGAATCATCGGATAAACAAGTCCAAACTGCTCAACTTCGACTTCCAACAAATAAGCGCCCTTGTGTTCCAACATTTCTTTCACGGCTGCTGCCAATTCAGAACGGTCGCTTACTTTCTTCCCTGCAATTCCATAGGCTTTTGCAATTGTTATGAAATCGGGATTTTTCATTGTAGTCTCAGAATAGCGTTCATCAAAGAAAAGTTCCTGCCACTGCCGTACCATTCCCAGATACTGGTTGTTCAGCAATATGATTTTCACATCTACATCCGACTGCATAATCGTACCCAATTCCTGAATGGTCATCTGCAATCCACCATCACCACAGAAGAGGCAAACCGTACGATCCGGCGCTCCAAATTTAGCACCGATAGCGGCGGGAAGTCCGAATCCCATCGTCCCCAAGCCTCCCGATGTTACTATACTTCTTGTGCGTTTAAACTTAAAGTACCGGATGCTCATCATCTGATTCTGCCCCACATCGGTTACCAGAACCGCATCGTGGCCTGCAGCTTCAGATACCAGATTTACTACTTCCCCCATCTTGATAGGACCTGCTCCGGGTGCTATTTCGCGATCAATAACGATTTCCTTTTCCTGCTTTTCATGTTCAGAGAAGCTATCAATCCAATCCGTATGGTTATTTTGCTTCATACGGCGAGTTACTTCTTCTAAGGTATATTTCGCATCACCCAAAACCGCAACGGTAGTCTTTACATTTTTGTCTATCTCGGAGGGATCTATATCAAAATGAATTACTTTCGCTTGTTTTGCATATGTATTGAGGTCGCCTGTAACCCGATCGTCAAAACGCATTCCTATCGCTATCAATACATCACATTCATTGGTTTTCATATTGGGCCCAACATTGCCGTGCATACCTAACATGCCTTTGTTTAAACGATAATCGGAAGGCATGGAAGATAAGCCTAATATTGTCCATGCTGCCGGAATATCTCCCTTATCGAGAAATGCTTTCAGCTCAGCTTCCGCATTAGAGAGTATTACTCCCTGCCCTACAAGCGCCAACGGTTTCTTCGCTTCGTTTATCAAACGCGCCGCTTCGACCAAACACTGAACGGAGGTATCTGGAGTAGGCAGATAACTCCTGATATGTTCTGTCTTTTTGTATTCATATTCGGCAAATGCCGTTTGTGCATTCTTAGCAAAGTCCAAAACGACAGGTCCCGGCCGACCGGTAGAGGCTATGTAAAATGCCCTTGCTACCGCCCACGCAATATCTTCGGCTCTTCGAATCTGATACGCCCATTTCGTAATCGGCTGTGTAATGCCGACAACGTCCGTTTCCTGAAAGGCATCCGTACCTAAAAGGGATGCACTTACCTGACCGGTTATGACTACCATCGGGGTACTGTCAATCATCGCATCGGCAATTCCGGTAATGGCATTCGTCGCCGCAGGCCCGGATGTTACCAATGCAACCCCTACTTTCCCGCTTACACGGGCATAACCCTGTGCTGCATGCGTCGCTCCCTGTTCATGACGTACCAGTATATGCTTCAACCGATCACGGAAATCATATAAACAATCAAAAACGGGGATAATCGCTCCGCCGGGATATCCAAAAACGGTATCTACTCCTTCTTCCAGAAGCGACCGTATCAGTATTTCAGATCCGCTTATTTTCTTTTTATCCATTTTGCAACTTTTCGTTTTTTTCATCTAACAGGTTATATTTACATATCTTCTTTTTATGTAAAAAATAACACATCGACACTTTCAAAACTCCTAATCCATAAGCTATACTGTTCTTTATATTTATGGACGATGCATCATCAAAATATTTCGTAGGACATGTGACTTCGGCTATTTCATACCCTTTATCACATATCTGGGCTATAATCTCATTATCAAAGATAAAATTATCCGAGCACTTCTCAAAATCCACATCTTTCAATACCCCGGCAGAGAACGCTCTGTATCCGGTATGGTATTCCGATAGTTTATTCCCCATCATCAGGTTCTGAAGAAAGGTGAGCAGTCTGTTCGCCATGTATTTATATACGGGCATTCCTCCTCTCAAAGCTCCTTTCCCTAAAATCCGCGACCCGAATACGACCGGATATACTCCATCGGCTATTATATAGGCCATGGCATGTATTAATTTCGGCGTGTACTGATAGTCAGGATGCAACATTATAACTATATCGGCCTGCAATTCAAGCGCCATTTTATAACAGGTTTTCTGATTTCCTCCGTATCCTCTGTTTTTCTGGTGACGAATTACGTTTTTTATGTTGAGCCGTTTTGCTTCTTCAACCGTATTATCACGACTGCAATCATCGGTAAGAATTACATCGTCTACAATGTCAAAGGGTATTTCATTGTAGGTTATTTCCAATGTTTTGGCAGCGTTATAAGCGGGCAATACAACTATTATTTTCTTTCCGTTTATCATTTTGTCAATTTTGCCTGGGCTTTTTCCCTATCAAACTTAAAGAGGTATGTATTCGAATCAGGCACCTGCATTACCGGCTGAAACAGATCCAGATTTTTCTGTATTGCGGGAAGCAGGTATAGATAAGTCGCACTATATCCCAGTTCATCCAACACTACATATTCTACTTTTTCGTCCAGAAGACCTTTCAGAACCAGTTTGTCATTAGAGGAATAAGGGAATCCGGCGGTTTTCGATTTCGAATACATATAAAAGAGCGACGGCTTCCGCGAGGCTATTACCGTTTCAGATGGCAGATTTTTCTTCACTGCTTCTGCAACCATAAAGAAATTCTTATATTGCTGCGGAAAATCACTTCTATTCTGAGCTCTCAGTTGCTGCAAACGAGGAACCGGTACCAAAAGGAATATCACCATAATCCAAGGGGTTACCTCTTTTTTCACCATTTTCGAGCGCACTGCCAAGTATTGTATCAAATAATATACACCTAATATCAACCCTATTTCCAAAAAGGGCTCCAGACTTACAATGTATCTGTTTTCACTCGGAGTACTCCACAAACAGATAAGTCCGAACAAAAACACCGGATATGCAATCAGGAAATAGCGGTATTTACCCAACTGCCAGAATCCGAAAACAATCAGTGCAATCATAGCAATTCCTGCTATCCAGTTTCCTAAAACCGGAGCTTCCCCATAATTTACATCAAAATAGGGTGTGACCGAATTAGGGAGGGCCTGCGTTACCAGCATTCTCAGCGTCTGAAAGAAACGTCCCATAAATTCACCGAATCCAAGCGCTCCTTCTTCCGGTCGCCATGGGTTCGCCATCGTCATCATATCGAGATAGCGGCTGTAATTCAGGTTGAGCACTTTGTTTCTTATTATCCATGGAAGCAGCGTTACGGCAAACCCTGCTATCATACCCAGCAAATGCATCCAACGTTTGTTAAAGGCGAAATAGACTAAAATGGCAGCAAAGAGCGTAACCAGTTGCGTGCGTATGTGATAGGCAAAGCCCACCACTACGACCAGCAGCCAGAAATAGGGGTCTTTCCAAAACGGTTTCTTATCGTCTATCATTCCCAACAGCCAGAGTGCCCATACCGTAAAAAAGAGTGTGGAGGGTTCGCTCATCATCATCGTCGTAAAGTGCAAGACGTGATAATTCAGCAGCGTCACGGCAACCGCAATAAACGCCAACGTATCTTTTACTCCTTGTTTCAGAAGCCAAAAGAAAAAAAGCAAAGCACTTCCGAGCAGGAAAAAGCCATTCAACCACTTTTGCGCAACAAAGCTGTCCGTAAAAAATCTCAAGGGCGTCATCAGAATCGGATATCCCGGAGGAAAACCGGTGGTGGGAGGATTTCCCAACACAGAAATATCGGCATACCCAAATCCTTCGGCCATTGCAGAACTATAGATATAGTAATTACAATTATCGCCATTCAAATCTAACTTACTATTGAAGATATAAGTGAATGCAACGAAGAAAACCGCAACCAATGCTATTACCCATCCTATCAGACGCCGCTTGCCTGCGGGTGCTTTTATTTCTTTATTCTGCAATGTTTTTCCCATAATATGTTTAATCTTCTATAATGCGTACCCCTCCTTTATCGGCAGAGGATACCATCGATGCATATGCTTTCAACGATTTCGGCACGATTCTGTCACGACGCGGGGCGGTAAAGGCTTTCTTTCCACGATTTAGCTCTTGTTCCCTACGCTGAGCAAGTTCCTGGTCGGAAAGGCGAACATTTATCGCCCGGTTGGGAATATCTATCTCTATTATATCGCCATCTCTAACAAGTGCAATGTTTCCACCGGCAGCCGCTTCAGGAGAGATATGCCCGATAGATAGTCCCGATGTACCACCGGAGAAACGACCGTCCGTAATCAATGCACACTCTTTGCCGAGGTGACGCGATTTAATATAGGAGGTGGGATAGAGCATTTCCTGCATGCCGGGACCGCCTTTAGGTCCTTCGTGGGTAATTACCACGACATCGCCGGAGACGACTTTTCCCGAAAGGATTCCTTCACATGCCGAGTCCTGAGAGTCAAATACTTTTGCCGGGCCGATAAAGTGTAAAATTTTTTCATCCACTCCTGCAGTTTTTACTACACAACCTGATTGGGCAATGTTACCGAAAAGGACGGCCAGACCACCTTCTTTTGCGTATGCATTTTCAACGGAACGAATACATCCGTTTTGCCGATCGGTATCCAGTTCTTTATAATATTGCGCCTGAGAGCCTAAAACGAGATTAAATTTTCCGGCAGGTGCACTTTTCCATTTCACCAACGCTTCTTCTGTCACATCGGGCGAAGTCGGGGTGTATTTTGCTATCGCTTCAGCCAAAGTAAGCCCATCTACTCTTTTTACGGAGCCATCGACTAATCCGGCTTTGTATAATTCGCTCATTATCGAGAGAATTCCTCCAGCCCGGTTTACGTCCTGAATATGGTATTTCTGTGAGTTCGGGGCTACTTTGCAAAGATTGGGGATTCTGCGGGAAAGCTGATCGATGTCTTTCATAGTGAAATCGACTCCGGCTTCATGGGCAATGGCCAAAAGGTGAAGTATCGTGTTGGTAGAACCTCCCATTGCAATATCCATTGTCATAGAATTCAAGAATGCCTGACGGGTAGCTATACTACGAGGAAGTACGGATTCGTCACCCTGTTCATAATACTTATATGTATTTTCAACTATGAGTTTCGCTGCGTCCACAAACAGTTGCTTCCGGTTTACATGCGTTGCCACAATGGTTCCGTTTCCAGGAAGGGCCATTCCTATCGCTTCGTTCAGACAATTCATCGAATTGGCCGTAAACATTCCGGAACACGATCCGCACGTAGGACATGCCGCATGTTCCAAACGCTTCACCGCATCATCACTAACGCTTTCATCGGCTGCCTCAATCATCGCGTCGATCAGGTCAAGCTGACGGTCATCCAGTTTTCCTGCTTCCATAGGCCCTCCGGATACAAACACAGCAGGTATATTAAGCCGCATAGCGGCCATAAGCATTCCCGGCGTAATTTTATCGCAGTTGCTTATACATACCATAGCATCTGCTTTATGGGCATTTACCATATATTCTATGCTATCGGCTATGATGTCGCGGGAGGGAAGGGAATAAAGCATTCCGTCGTGTCCCATCGCAATGCCGTCATCAATGGCTATGGTATTAAATTCAGCAGCAAAGCAACCTAATTTTTCAATTTCCGCTTTTACTTGCTGGCCTATATCGTGAAGGTGTACATGTCCGGGAACAAATTGTGTAAATGAATTTACTATCGCTATAATGGGTTTTCCTATCTGCTCTTCTTTCATACCGTTTGCACGCCAAAGAGCTCTCGCGCCTGCCATCCTTCTGCCTTGTGTACTGAAGGAACTTCTCAACTTGCTCATCATAATGTGATCTTTAAGTAGATAATTGGGCACAAAATTAACGGCTATCTATGAATTAACCAAATAATCCGTATCAAAAAGGATTATTTTCCTTAAGGTTTATAGGTTAGAAATCAAAATAAGTTTCAAATTGAAAAGAATAAGCTTAGATTCCATAAGATTACTAACTTTGCAACATTCATTACACGATGATTACAATGAGAAATACTCTTTTATTCAACGACTTTATAAAAACGGCATTAAGAATTTTCGGTCTTTATATCGCTTTTTTCCTATGCCGGATTTTCTTTTATTTTTATAATATCAACGATTTAGGGGCTATCTCATTAGAAAATGTATGGAGGCTACTGCATGGTTCGCTTGTGTTCGACTCTGCGTCTATTTTTTACATCAACCTGCCTTTTCTTCTTTTGTCGCTTCTGCCGCTACCGTTTAAATCATCGAAAGGGTATCGTATCTTATTATGGAGTTTTTTCCTGATTGTCAACGGCATAGGGTTAATCATCAATATTGCAGATATTTTTTACTATCCATTTAAACTGGCACGAATCGCATCGGATGACTTGCATTTCTTTACCGAAGAGGGAATCGGGTCTATTCTGGGTTATTCTATTTTAGATTACTGGTATGCCCTGCCGTTTTTCCTTTCATTGATCTGTTGGCTGCTTTTCGTACTTTATAAAACCGAAAAAATAACGGCTACTCCTTTTAAAAAGGTTTCGTATTATTTTATATATGTGTTTTTCATCGCTGCTACTGCGGGTGTTTCGATCGTTCTTATCCGCGGCGGGGTATCAAAAGCGACCTTTCCTATGCAAATGAGCGATGCGTCATTCTACGCTTCACCGAAACAGGCTTCTCTGGTACTCAGCAATCCTTTCTGCCTTATCCGAACAATAAAGAAAGAGACGAATTTTCCGACCTATTACGATGAAACGGAACTAAACCGTATCTACCGGCCTCAGCAAGCCCCGGTCAAAGATCCGGCCGTGCAACTTCCCGATTCGACAAACGTCGTATTACTTATTCTCGAAAGCTTCGGAAGCGGCCATTCTTCATTTTTATCGAAACCTGATGTTGCCGGCAGCAATAATCACACTCCTTTCTTAGATTCCCTTTACCATGAGGGGCTTGTTTTCACGAACGCTTTTCAGAACGGTATCCGTTCAATGGATGCATTACCTGCCATATGGGGGTCTATCCCTTCTTTCAAAAGCGAATTTTTATCGCTGCCCTACTCAATCGCCGCATTCAGGACATTACCGACTTCGCTGCAGGAGATGGGTTACTTTACCGCTTTCCTTCACGGTGCAACACGAAAAACAATGAGTTTTGTCGCTTTCAGCGAATTGTGCGGCGTAGATCATTTCTATATGCTGGAAGAATATGAAAAAGAGAGAGGTAAAGAGGACTATAACGGCTACTGGGGAATTCATGACGATAAGTTCTTAGACTATACGGCCGATAAACTGAATACTTTCCCTCAACCGTTCTTTGCGACTATCTTCACTTTGTCGTCTCATCACCCGAACGTTATCCCCCAAGAGTACGAGCAGCAGTTCAAGGAGGGGAGCCAGCCTATTCACAGGGCTATCGAATACAGCGATTTTTCCCTGCGCTTGTTCTTCGATAAAATCAAGCACGAGCCGTGGTATAAAAACACTCTTTTCATTCTTACAGCCGACCACGGATCACGAGGCGAGGCTGCCAAATTCCAGTCTTCACCCTATAATTATGCGGTGCCTATCTTTTTTTATTATCCAGGTAACAAAGAACTCTTAAAAGGAGAAATGGACGGTATAGCACAGCATATCGACATTTTTCCGACCATTCTGAATATGCTGGGGTATCCTCGTCCGCATTTCGGATTCGGAAACGACCTGCTGAATACTTCGTCTAATGAACGTTTTGCTTTTCATTATTTCGGAAACGGCTATAACTGCCTTACAGACGACCGGCTTTATCTGTTCAACGAAAAAGAGGTAACGGGTATTTATGCATATAAGGACGACCCGCTTCTGACGCAGAATCTCCTTCCGGAAGGCGAAGAGATGCCTCCTCTCCTATTGGAACAGTTAAAAGCGCGCCTGCAACAATACGGCGAACATCTTCACCGCCGCGACTATTTACCTCATTGATATATTTCCGCCGGGAAGCGAATAGATCCGATGTACCGAAGGGGGCAGTTCTTCCAAATTGTGCGAAACATAAAGCATCGTCCGTTTTCCTTGCTCTATGAAGTTCCCAATTATATTACGCGCCATTTCTTTCATTCTCTTATCCAACCCTTGCAACGGTTCGTCCAGAATCAAAATTTCCGGTTCCTTCACCAGAGCCCTGCATAACAAAACCAATCGTTGTTCTCCGGAGGAGAGCTTCGTAAAAAGGCGTTCGGACAGTTCCTGTATTCCGAAATAATCCATAAGCCGAAGGGCGGTATGCCGTTGTTCTTCCTTCGGCTTTCTGAATAATCCCATCGTATCGAAGAAGCCGGAGGCTACAACGTCGACAGCCGGCAGAGGCGTACTAAAATAGAGTTGCATCTCAGGGGATAAGTATCCGATACGTTTCTTTATATCCCAAATGCTTTCTCCGGAGCCTCTCTTTTTCCCAAAGAGAAAGACCTGCTGCGCATATGCCTGCGGATTATCTCCGCAAAGCAAACTCAGCAACGTCGATTTTCCGGAGCCGTTCGGTCCCACCAATGCCCAGTGTTCTCCCTTGTTTACCTGCCAGCTGATCCGGTTCAACAATGTATGCCGACCATAACATACCGATACCTTATCCAAACGAAAAAGCTCTTCTTCCAAAGTTTCGACAGGAACAGATGAACGATATTGTTTTTGCTTCAATGAGGAGATATCGAACAGGTCGTCTATAAACCGTCGATTCCGTAAAAATTCCATACGGGGACATGACGGCAGAAGCCGCTTATTTTTTACAGGAAGCACGTTCGTTACAGCAGAGGGAATGTCGGACGGATCCGATACCAATAAAATCAAATGCATTTTACCCTGCTCTGCCACCACTGAGAATATGCCGGAAAGCTCTTTCCGTGACGCTGCGTCCAAACCGACAAAAGGATTATCCAAAATCAAGAGTTTCGGAGCAGATTGCATTGCTTTCACAATCAAAAACTTCCGCATTTCCCCACATGACAATGCGAGTACGGGTTTGTCGAGCATCGGTTGCAAATGGAAATTTTCAGACATCCGAAGGAGTTCCTGCTTATCCGCCAGTTCACCCAACAATGTCCGCACGGTCGGAATTGTTTCTATTTCGGTCGCATTCCACCTCTGCTGATAATAACTGTTCCGCACATCGGGCAAAGAGTAGAGATCGTTAAAAGCAATCATTTTCGCCCATTCGGATATTTTATCACCATATTTTAATTCACGTTTTCCAGACTTAAGAAGGACGCGTCCCAAAAGCAAATTGCATAACAATGATTTTCCTGCTCCGTTCTGTCCTATTACCGCCCAGTGCTGTCCTTCATTTATCTGCCAATCAACCGGTTCATCCAATGCAAGTTCCTCCATACGCGGAACTGCTCCGTATAGTGCTGCAATCATCTCTTTTGTTTATTGAACTTTATAGAGCCTGTCTAAATTTTCCACAAAAAATTCTCAAAACAGCGGTGAACAAAATTCAGACAGATTTTAACGGTGCAAAGGTAGTAAAGATTTAGCAAGCGGGGGAGCCGGAATAGGGAAGTATTCGGATTTTATGATTATCTTTGTAAGAAGTATTACTCAAAAAAGACAATAAAATGAAGATTGAAGCAAATAAGTTCGTGGCGGTTAGTTACGACCTAAACGTAGGCGACGATAAGGAACGTGAATTAATGGAAAAAGCGACCAAAGAGAATCCCCTTACTTTCATAGGCGGCATGGGTATGATGCTCGACGCTTTCGAACGTAACCTGAACGGTCTTTCCAAAGGAGATAAATTCGAATTCACCTTAACACCGGAAGAAGCTTATGGCGAATATAACGACGAACATCTTATCGACTTACCTAAAAATCTTTTTGAAGTAGAAGGTAAATTCGATACCGATATCGTTTACGAAGGCAATATCGTGCCTATGTTAGATACGAACGGAAACCGTCTGAACGGCATGGTTGTTTCCATCGGCGATGATTCCGTAAAAATGGATTTTAACCATCCCCTTGCCGGAGAGACCCTTTATTTTTCGGGAGAGGTATTGGAAGTGCGCGAAGCCACAGCCGAAGAGATTGCCGCTCTGGCCGCGCCTTCATGCGGTTGCGGATGCAGCGGATGCGATTCGGAAGAAGGAGGTTGCAGCAGCTCTAACGGTTGCGGATCGGGATGTGGTTGTAACGAATAAAAGAGCGAATTTCCTATGAATACCTTCGGACAACTTTACCGCCTAACTTCTTTCGGCGAGTCACACGGAAAAGGCATTGGAGGAATTATCGACGGATGTCCTTCGGGCGTAGAATTGGATATGAATTTTATCCAACACGAATTAAACCGCCGCAAACCCGGACAATCCAAATTAGTAACTCCCCGAAAAGAGGCGGATGAAGTCGAGTTTCTCTCGGGGGTATTCGAAGGCAAAACAACGGGAACTCCGATTGCTTTTATTATATGGAACAGCGATCAGCATTCATCGGATTATGACAATCTGCGGGAAATATTCCGCCCGTCACATGCCGACTACACCTATTTCAGCAAATACGGTGTGCGCGACCATCGTGGCGGGGGACGATCTTCCGCCCGGGAAACGATTGCCCGGTGCGTTGCCGGCGCTATTGCAAAACTTATATTAAAACAATTGGGGGTTTCCATCACAGCTTATACTTCACAGGTGGGCCCTATTTCATTGCCTCTCGGCTATCAGCATTATAATCTTGCTTTAGCGGAAGAAAATGCGGTGCGTTGCCCCGATCCCGAGACGGCAGAGAGTATGGCGGCTTTTATCCGCGAAATGAAATCGGAAGGCGATACTACCGGTGGGGTGATTACATGCGTAGCCCAGGGTGTTCCAGCCGGCTGGGGCGAACCTGTTTTCGACAAGTTACAGGCTCAATTAGCAAATGCAATGCTGGGAATCAATGCGGTAAAAGGATTCGAGTACGGGGGCGGTTTCGATATGACGAAATGCCGAGGCTCACAAATAAACGACGAATTCTGCATAAAAGACGGAAAGGTTTCTACCAAAAGTAACAATTCGGGGGGTATTCAGGGCGGCATTTCCAACGGAGAGGATATCTATTTCCGTGTTGCATTCAAACCGGTCGCTACCTTACTACGCAATCAATCGACGGTAAACATCCACAACGAAGAGACTTTGTTTAAAGCGAGAGGACGACACGATGCCTGCGTATTGCCGAGAGCCGTACCAATCGTGGAAGCGATGACGGCTATCGTTTTACTGGACAATTACCTGATGTACAGGGCCAGAAAACGTCCGTTGGATTAAATATAACGAACCGGCAGGATTTGTTTCGTTCGTTTAGCTAAAACTACATCTATGGGCGATCTTATCAAAAATTTTATGAATGCTGTCCGTCAGTTCACAATCTTCGATTTTGCTTCCTTTAAAATATGCCTGCTATTTTCGGGTATTCTATTAGGCAGTTATTTCAGTTCATTCTTTATGGAATATGTAACTTTTGTCTGGATTATTGCTTTGATAGCATGGCTTTTATTAATAATTCCGTTGATTCGTTACTACGGAAAGCCGAAGAAGTAGAAACCTTCTATCTTTCCGTATCCAGCAGTTTGTGAGATTCTCTACATACCATTCATATTCTTCGCTCTTTACCCTAAATTTCCATGAAAAAATACCTGCTAACTTTTTTCTTCTTAGTTTCTATCGCATTTTTTTCAACTGCAGACGAACGGAATGCCCCACTCGATTTAGCACCAGCCCAATGGATCTGGTATCCTTCCGAACGTACTCTCCAGAACTCTTTCGTTCTTTTCCGTAAAGAATTTGAGCTCCGGGATATTCCCCAGAAAGCGACCGGATGGATTCTGGCCGACAGCCGTTATCTGTTGTTCGTGAACGGTCAACGTGTACAATGGGGACCTGCTCCGAGCGATCCACGATGGCAAGAGGCGGACCCGCTCGATTTAAAGCCTTACCTACGCGAAGGAAAAAAT
>JAQXIO010000042.1 GCA_029007825.1 Bacteroidales bacterium
AAAAGATTCATATCTTCATCGCGATCCAGCTCTTTCCATGTTTCCGAAGGACGTAGAATCAGCTTTATCATTAAGTGTATAATACGCTTAAGCATACAATTTGTATTGGGTTGACAAAGGTATTAAAACCCTTTTAAATAGCAAAGTTAGTAAAGGAGATACTTCTCCCGCATCTGTTTATACTTGTTCAACTCCGGCTGCCAAAGCTTACGTAGTTCCGCTTCGCTCTTACCTTCTACGAGCAATCGGCGCACCTGAGGCGTTCCCATTAAAAGGTCGAACCACCTGGGCCGCTGAAAAAAAGAGCTTTTCTTTCCTGCTTTATTCCACGCATCGATAAAGAAACGAAGCGTGAAACCTCCTTCAAAGACCGAATCCCGCAGATCGATTCCATAACAAGCCTTGTCTTTCTGTACAGGAGAGGTATCATAACCGACCAGAGAACGGGGGGTAAAGCTAAAGCTTCCCCATTCCGGATCGGGGTACCCGATCACCTGAAACGGGAAATATGTTCCGCGGCCTATGCTCACCTGCGTCGCTTCGAAAAGACAAAGAGAGGGATAAAGGCGAGTCGCCTGCATATTCGGGAGATTAGGAGAAGGCTTTACCGGTAAAGAATAGCTGTCTCCATGCTTCCAACCTTCTACGGGAATAACGGTTAAATCGGTTTTCATCCGGTTTTTCAGCCAACCTTCACCGTTAATCATCCGGGCTAATTCCCCGACCGTGAGGCCATGTAATACCGGAATCGGATGCATACCGACAAACGATTTCATCGAATCGAGCAATACCGGCCCATCCACAAAATCATTCGGATTGGGACGATCCAGCACAATCATCTCTTTTCCACATTCGGCGGCGGCTTCCATTACATAGTGCATCGTACTGATATACGTATAGAAACGAGCTCCCACATCCTGTATATCAAATAGTATTACATCTATATCCTGTAATTGTGTACAAGTGGGCTTCTTATTCCGCCCATACAGGGAGACAATCGGAATTCCCGTCTTTTCATCCCGTCCGTCTTTAATCGTCTTCCCGGCATCGGCATCTCCCCTGAAACCGTGTTCGGGAGAAAAAATAGTTTTTACATTTACATCTAACGCCCGCAATGTATCGAGCAAATGTATATTTCCAACCTGTGATGTGTGATTTACTACCAACGCTACCCTTTTCTGTTGGAGAAGGGGCAGCAAAATATCCAAGCGCTCCGCTCCTACTTTCACTCCGGCCTGAAGCGTAACAAACGAGAGAAGCAGTACAGGTATAATATAGAATAACTTTATTTTCATGGATGAACTAACCTTAAATGCAGCGTACAATCGTAAACTTCAGGAATAACACGGTAAGCATTAAAAGTAGAACGTGCGGTGCAGCCTACCCCGCTTGTCGCATAGTCAAAGTTAAAAGTAATGCAGTCAAAAGGACGGAGCTGATATTGATACATCGCTTTCGTCAGATTATCGGTAGAATAGGGATAGGTATTGAAATTGAATAACTGCGGACTGCTGAACTCAAGTCCTACCCCATCGTTACCGGTCAGACGTACCCAGCGGTTGTCTGTCCTTAACCCGCAATCCTGAGGTATCAGATATGGTTCGTACATCTCTTCGACCGTCGATTTATAGACGCCGATTTTATAACCGGTTTTACGATCAGGATAATTTTCCTGGGGTCCCCGGCCATACCATTCCACATTTTTCATACAAGGAGTAAGGATCCACTCCGTCCCTATACGAGGAATCCAGCGGGGTGCCGTATGTACAGGTTCTATCCGGTGATGTAAGAACAAACTGCCATCAGGAGCTATCACATAGGTAAAATAATTATCAAAGCCAGATTTATCAACATAAGGATAAGAAATATCCTGATTTACAATAACGGCTACCGAATCGCCTCTTCTTTCCACGTCAAAACCGATGAGGCTACGTTTCAATTTATCCAACCCGAAGGCATACCAGTCCGAAACGATATAAGTTCCCATATCCCCGGCATCAATTTCTTTCGGATATTCCCAATAAGACCAGCCATCCTGTTCGTTTGCCAAAGGGGCCCTGAAAAAATTGGCTTGCATTGCGTCTCGTAACAACTCTTTACCTTTATATGTCAAAGAGATCAAATTTCCTGATTCAGAACTGAACAAATAGGCAAACTCTCCGGTTCCTATCCGCAGTGTATCTGAAGAGCGGCTGATTTCCAACGGCTGATTATAATCCGCTTTTTTCTTTTCAGGAGCAACGTACCAGGGTAATTCGAATTGGTCAAAGGCAACTTCATAACCTGCTTCCAGGCCAAATGTTTTCTCCCGCTGCAGGAATTGGATTAATAACCGGTATTCCGTTCCCGGATTTTTCGCTGGCTTCGTGAATGGTATCCGGACGATTTCACGTGAAAGCGGTTGTGTAGAAAGAGTTATCTCTCCGCTCTCAATTTTCCGGTCGTCCGCTTCCAATGTCCACACACAATGGTACTGGCTGAGATCGGTAAAATAGTTCCGGTTCCATACCTCCACAGTGCCTTCGTTTACATCCGTTAATCTTACGGATACAGGTTGTGTCGATTTTTTTATTTGCCACAATTCTGGCTGGGGAACTCTGTCCGGCCAGATCGCTCCGTAGGTACGCGCACCGATTCCATAACTAAAATAATCGGCGCCGATATTTTCTTCTTCAAAATCAAGCCATAAAACAGCTTCTCTTTTTATGGCCGTATCACCGGCCATCAGCCGTTCCATATCAACCACTTTATCAAACAAGGCCACCTCATCTATACGGGCATCACATAAATAACCGGGGGTGTCTTGCCCGTGCTTTTCGGCATTTCTTCCGACATTAACAGGAAAAGGAGCATTCCGCATTTTGCCTGAAAGAGATTTTCCAGCAACCGGCTTTCCATCGATATACAAATACATTTTCTTTCCGTCATAAGAGCCTGCAATATGGTGCCATTGATTATTCCAGTTTTCAGGTAACACGGAGATTACCGAAGCACGTTCCGTTCCTAAATGAGACGAAAAAACCGTAAGGTAAAATTCCAAAGAGTCGGTTCCTTTTTGCTTTAATCCGAACTGCCAGTCTCCTTTTGTTATAAACGTTCCGTTAGAGGCATTGAGATGACGCGGAAAAACCCAAGCTCCGAGAGTTAACTGGTCTCCTTCAATTTCCACCACACTGTCCCGGTACACTTCAACCCATTGGTCGTGACCGTTCAGGTCTACTGCTTTTCCCCTATATCCGTCAGCCAAAACGGCTCGTCCCATCAAGTGAACCGGAACATTATGCCCGGATGCATCTTTGAGAGCCCTTGTCTTTTCGGTCAAACCGGGACTTACCCAATCCCATATGGCACCGCCCATCAAGCGCGGATAACGATAGATCAAATCCCAATATTCATCCATTCCTCCACCACCATTTCCGGCAACAGAAAGATATTCGTCCATAAACGAAGGGCGCGGATCCTGTGATTCCGGAACGACTGCTACCTGAGTTTTCAGTTCGAAAGGCGTCGGATAGCGGGGCCCTATTATGTCTTCACAGGGATGGGAAAATGCATTTCCTCCATACATCCACCAGCGTGTCGGATCCAGACGTTTTCCCTCGTCAATGACGGCACAGATATTTTTCCCCTCTCCTGTTTCATTTCCGGCACTCCAGAAAAGAACGGAAGGATGATTGCGGTCACGAAGCACCATTCTTTGCACCCGTTCAAGATACATTGGAATCCACTCTTCTTTTTCCGATAAAAATTCCGTTGCATGCGCTTCATCACCCGTTTCATCGACGATGTAAAAGCCCCATTCATCCGCCAATTCCAGATAACGAGGCATCGCAGGATAATGGCAGGTACGGATACAATTGATATTGAACTGCTTAAAAAGCTTAAAGTCCTCCAATATGGTCGCTTCATCCACGACATGCCCTCTATCGGGATGTTGAAGATGGCTATTCATTCCATTGAGCTTGACCGGAACACCATTCAGGAAAAAAGTCTGATTCCGTATTTCCGTTTCTTTAAAGCCTATACGGCCTGCGATAGCTTCCGTACAGCGACCGGAAGAATCAAGCAGTTCGAAACTCAGGCTATACAAATACGGCGTTTCGGCCGTCCATTTAAACGGTTCTTTTATAAAAGAAGAAAATTCCAATGTTTTTTTTGAACCCGCAGGCACATCAAAAGCCTCCGAGAGCATCTCATTTACCACCTTTCCCTGTTTGTCATACAATACGGCTTTTACTTTGTAACCATCGTACACCCCAGATGAAAAATTCTTTATATCTACTTTTAAATTCAGGTTGGCATTCTTATAATTATCATCCAGATCGGTAATTGCCACCCAATCGAAAAGATGTAAATCCGGCACAGCGTAGAGATATACATCATCAAAGATTCCCGCTAACCGCCAATAGTCCTGACCTTCCAGATAATAGCCGTCGCTGAATTTATGCACATTTGCCGCAATAAGATTTTTCCCGGGCTTAAGAAAGGGTGTTATATCGTATTCAGCAGGTTCATGCGCTCCTTCATTATAACCGACCTGTTGTCCGTTTACCCATATAAATGTAGCGGAAGCCGATCGTTCCATCCGTAAAATGACACGTTTATTTTTCCATGACGACGGAAGAGTAAAAGTCTTCCGGTAAGAGCCAGTAGGGTTAAAATCTTTCGGTACCAAGGGCGGGGCTATCGGTTCGAAAGGATGTATAATATTACGGAACTGAGGGTCTCCGTAACCTTCCATTTCCCAGTTAGAGGGAACATTTATCTCCGGCCACGATGCATCTTTAAAATGCGAACGAAAAAAATCCGAGGGCACTTCTTCCGGAACGTTTGCATAATGAAATTTCCATTTCCCGTTCAGGGATAAATAATTCCCCGACTTATCCCATTTACCTTTCAAAGCTTCCGAAACAGATGTAAACGGTACTGTCCGCACATGGCCTTCCAACTGATTCAATTCAAAGCAATCGATATTTTCAATAAAGGAACGGTAATCTTTAATAAAATCTTTTTCGGCAGCAACAAGCAGAAAACAATTAAACAACAACACTGTCAAAAGAGGTTTTAAACGCATGGTATATATAAGATTAGAGATCCGAGTTATCAACTATTAACGACAAAGATATGAATTAAAAATGGCAATAAATGCAGAATATAGCAGAAAGACTGCAAATAAGCGGTTTAGAGAGATTTTACGGAAGAGATTCGAGTCAACGGTCAATTATAGGATTTAAGAATCTTTTTCGTACTTACAAGCTCTACGGTTCATTGAAAGCAGAGCTACAATCCATCTAAATAAGCTAAAGAAAACTCGCCTGTAAAATTTCTGCCGTTTCACATACTAATATTTATATTGTGCCAACCTGTTTCAAACACTCTACAAAAACAACTTCTCAGCACAAAAAGCAAAAATATTCTTTTATTGAAACCACGATTAGGTCAAGTTTAATTCCATTTAACAAAAATGCATTTCACTTCTTCGCCCTATTTTCGTATTTGGTTCGGGAATGTATCTGGATAGAAAAACAGTTATGTATCCTTTAATAAATCGTTTTTGGGGATGAATTTTACTTGTTAAAAGTTCATTATTTTAGAAAATAAAGAGAAATAAGAATATTGATTAAAGCTTGAAAAGGAAGGAATAAAATATTCCACACCAAAATGGTTCAACGCAAACAACAAATGGTCTTTTAATTACAACATGTGTCCTTTTTCTTCAATTAGCACCTATAAATGAGCATAAAAGCAATTTTTATTGGTCTATTCTACAAACAAAATGTCCTATTACTAAAACATTCAGTTAAAAAACAAAAACGCACCTGTTATTTTTGGAGATTATAAAAAAGGATTCTAATTTTACAAACGTTAAAATTGTAAATATATTTATGAAAAAGAAAAATTATTTATGGATATTAGCGACGCTAACAATAGGAGTATTCGCGATATCTTGTTCATCCGATCATAACGATTTGCAGATAAACGAAGGACAGGGAACTGTGATGCTTAGTATGGCAACTAATGCTTCTTTCGGTGCAGAATCTAAGATTTTGAATGAGGCTGCTTACAAGAATACGGCAAACTATACCGTACAAATTTTCAATAATCAGACTCAAACTAAAGAGTACGAGTTTGTTTATAGCGATTTGGAGAATCAAGGGGCCATCACTTTGGAGAACGGTGCATATACACTTAAAGCATTTTTTGGAAATGAGTATGTCGCTTCGCAGACCGATTTTTTGGTAACCGGGTCTACGTCCTTTACCGTAAATGGCGATGAAAAACCAACTCAAGAGGTAAGTGTGTCTTGTGAGCCTACATGCGGTAAATTTGTAGTGAATTTCAATAGTAATATGAAAAATTACTTTAGTGATTATTATGTTACTTATTCGACAAAAGCTTTGAAAGCTGAAACTTCAACAACTGCTATTTGGAGCAAAGATAATACTGCTCCCTGGTATTTAAAGCTGGATAAAAACGAGGAGGTGACTGCTACTATTCATATAATACGTGCTTCTGACGGTAAATCTACAGAGATAGTAAAAACCTACGTACTAAGTCCTAACCAAGGCTGGAATTTGAATATTAATCCGGTTTATGATCCAGTAGTAGGATCTTTAGGCATTACTATTACAATCAATGAGGAGACGAATGATATACCATTGGATGTTGTAATTCCTTCTGAATGGATTTAATAACGAATTAAATTAAAGAAGAATATGAAATTAAATCAATTTATATTGGTAAATGCCATAGCAATAAGCATGACTGCTTGTATTTCTTCGGAAGATGATATAAGCATTGAAGGCTTCGGCAAAATGAGTTTAGAGGTTGCGGTACACGAGCCTTTAACTACAAAAGCTGCTAATCAGAATATATCTACTGCAGAATTTCCGATATCAAAAGCTGCTAACCCGAATATATCTACCGAAGAATTTCCTGTATCGATTGTGGGTGCTGTATCGAAAACATTTAATAACGCTGCCGAATTGAAAGATAAACCGGTGCTTTTGCCAATAGGTGCATACGTGGTTACGTCTCATTCTCCGGGTGAACTGGAGCAGCAAATGAGTGCTCCTTATTACAAAGGTCAAGCCAGTGCTAACATTCAAAAGGGGATAACAGAAAATATCAATGTTATTTGCAAGATGGCGAACAGCCCTATTGAGGTGAAATACGATCAAGAGTTTTTATCTACATTTTCTACATGGACATTAACTATCACCGATGGAAATGAGAATTCACTGGTATATACCAATGAAGATGGCGTTAATTTAACTCCGGTTTATTGGTTGTTTGGAGAGGATGTGGAAGCAATTAAAGTAACCATTAAAGCAACTACCCGATCTACCGGCAGTACTATTTCCGACTATGTAGAATTGTTGAAAAGTTCGGCAACCGAATCTTACGATGGAGATAATAAATCCTTTGCAGGAGGAGATAAGATCGTATTGAACCTAGGCAAGGCTACAGTGACAGAAGGTACAGTTACCGGTATCGAGATTTCGGCTAACGTGTCTTTTACTATGAATGATCAAACAGTAAATGTGGATGTGCTTTGGGATCAGGATAAAGATGGCAATGAAGAGGGTGAAGGCTCCGGTGAAGGTGGCGGAACAACGACTGACGGCCCTCAAGTGATTCTACCAAGTGATATTTCTTATTCTATAAGTGGAAATCCTGCGGCTCCGGCTACCGCTAATGCTACTTTAAAAACTCCGGCAGGATTGCAGAGTGCAATTGTGAAGATTACTACCGATAACAAAGATTTTCAAGCTACGTTAGCTGAAGCCGCATTCGATACTCCGGGAGCTTTGTTAACCGGTGCAGAATTGGTTGGAAATAAAGGTATGCAAGATCTATTCGATTCTATGGATTTAACGGATGAAAGCGGTAATCCTAAAAAGACTCCGGTAGTAGGAGAAACAGAATATATATTCCCATTGCACACATTTTATATTTTCTTGAATTTATTTACCGGTGTTCATCATTTTGAGATTACGTTGACCGATGCTAACGGCAAAACCGTAAAAGATACAATAACAATGACTATTACAGAATAACGATATGAAAAAGATATATAGATTATTTACGCTGTTTTGTATGTGCGGTCTTTTTGCTTGTTCTAACGAAGAGATTATAATAGATAGCAATTCGAAGATCGGATATTTAAAACTTAATCTTTCAACTAACACTACTGTTGTATCCAAAAGTAAACCTGCAGAGGGTTATAATCCGAAACAATTATACGTGGAGATTCTGGATGCTGACGGAAATGTCGCTAAAGAGTGGGACGGCACTTCTTTTAATGGTGAGGAAGCAAAGACTAATGACCATACTTTATGGACAGTAGATAAAAGATTTCAATTGAAGCCTGGGACTTATACGATCAATGCTTATTCGTACGGGTTTGACGGCCAATATATCGATTTTGATATTCCTTTTTATGCAGGATCAGCTACTGCGATTGTAAAAAGCGGAGATACCCCGACTTTGGCTAATGTGGAATGCACTTTGGATAATGTAAAAGTAACTGTCAATTTCGACGAAAGTGTAAATAATGCATTTTCTTATGCAGCAGTACGTGTTCGTTCTGAAGCAGCTGTCCCTGAAAGATCTTATTTAGACTTTGTTATGAACAACAATGATCCTTCCGCCTATTATCCGGTAGGTAATTTGGCAGCCGAAATAACAATAGTAAATAAAAATAATGTATCACACACCTTAGAATATCCTATCGAGGGGCCGGTTGTTGCACGTAATCATTATATTTTGAATGTAAAAACGGCTAATAGCGGTTCTGGCAACATAAATGTGCAAGTGGACGATGAGACGAGGACTTATACATATACATTTAATGTATCAACTATTGCAAAAACTTATCTCATTGTAAATAAACCGATTGTATGGAGCAATTTTGCAATTTTAGAGGGAGAAGTGCTTTCGTCAGAATCAGAATTGGATACGTCTTGTATGAAGATGGAATATAAAACATCTACAGCTAATGAGTGGACTTCGGTGCCTACCGTTTCTAACGGAATTTATACGGCTACTATCAAAAATATGTCACCCAATACGACCTATAGTTACCGTATGGTATATAGTAAGGGCGAAGAGACGTATGTAAGCGATGAGAGAAGTTTTACGACTGATGCAGCTCCCGCTTTGTACAACGGCAATATGGATGCCTGGTATCAAGACGGTAAAACTTGGGATGCTATCTCTGAAGCTGATTTCAATGCTGGAAATCATTTCTGGGATTCCAGTAACCCTGGAACCACTACCGGTGCGGGTGTTTTGATTAACAAGAACCCAACACAAGGTGTAACCAACCCGGTACATACCGCAGGTGGTAAAGCGGCAGAATTAAAATCACAATATGCTTCTGCCGCCGGTATCGGCAAGTTTGCAGCAGCCAGTTTGTATGTCGGTGAATTTGGAGGTTTAGTGGGTACGAACGGTGCAAAGATTAATTTCGGCCGTCCGTTTACCGGTCGTCCGACTCAGCTTAAGGGATGGTTCCAATATTCAACCGGAGCAATAGACTATGCGGGGAATAATCAGCCTTCAGGGACAGTGTCAAAAGGAGATACTGACTTATGGTCTGCTTACGTTGTTTTGACCACCGGTACTTATACATTGGATAATACCGATATGGCCGGTACTTTAAAAGATTTCAACGCTTTATTGAATAATCCGGACGATGACTTTGTGGTTGCTTACGGTGCATTGCCGGATGCTCAATGTATTGCTTCCAACAATTGGAAAGAGTTTACCATTGATTTAACGTATAAGAATTTGACGGCAAAACCGACTCACTTAATCATCGTATTCTCCTCCAGTAAGTACGGAGATTACTTTACCGGTAGTACTTCCAGCTTGCTTTATTTAGACGATTTGGAATTTGTTTATGGTGACAGTCCGAGAGTAGTGGAATAATAAATAATATCAATCAGACCAATGAAAGAGACAGTCTTGTCTCTTTCATTGATCGGGTTGTATACAAACCAGTTTATGCGATTAAGAATTATACTTAGCTTCTTTTTGTCATTGATGGTATTGAACGCTTTGGCAGAACGTCCGGTACGTATCGACCGCCAAATTATGCATACTACTTTTATACCGAAAGGCCAATGGATGGTCGGAGGTACATTTAGTTACTCGGAATTTGACAGCAAGAATCTAAATTTTTTGGTGCTTAAAGATGTAAATGCAATTGGTTATACCTTGAAGGTGAGTCCATACGTAGGATATTTCTTTCGTGATAACCTGGCTGCGGGCTTTCGCTTCAGTTATAATAGAACTCTGCTGGATATGCCTAATCTGGATCTGAATTTGGGTGAGGATTTCAATATTAATCTGAGCAATATCTATTATTTACAACATGAATATCAGGCCACCGGTTTTTTCCGTAGTTATATGTCTATCGGGAAAAGTAAAATCTTCGGTTTTTTCAACGATATTCGTTTGTCGTACGGCTATAGTGAGGGTAAGAATTCTACCGGAACCGGTATTGAATACGATGGGACTTATGCCACTTCTCACAATTTGCAGATTGGTTTTGCACCGGGATTGACTGCTTTCGTCACCAATTTCTTGGCAGCAGAGGTTTCTATGGGTGTTTTAGGATACAATTTCAGTTGGCAGGAACAGACTACCAACCGAGTGGAAAAAGGCAAGACACATGTGGCTTCCGGAAAATTTAATATTGATCTTTTTTCAGTAAATATCGGACTTACTTTTTACTTGTAAAAAACAACCAATTATAAACGGTCTGTCCTATGGAAAAAAATGTATTATCAAGCTTGTTCGTTTCACTATTGATCAGTGCATGTGCCGTTGAAAACGATATTCCTTATCCGATTGTAGAGGGGAGTATCCTTGCCTTTGAAGTGGAGGGGCAATGTGCGGAAACACCCGAGGGAAATGTACAGGCAACCATCGATAAAAACAAACGAACTATCCAACTCTTTGTCAATGACTCGGTAGATATCACCCGGCTTAAGATCAAGAAGTTAACTGTAAGCAATCAGGCCCGGATTCTGGTTGACAGTACGCTTTGCGATAATTATGCCAAGTTCCCTGCTGTCGGCTTTGAATCGCTTTCGACACTTCCTCTCTCTTCCAATACCCGGATGGATTTTACTCGTCCCGTCTCCTTTATTTTGCAGACTTATCAAGACTATGAATGGAGAGTCGATATTCAACAAGTGATAGAAAGAAATATCATCTTCGAGAATCAAGTCGGAAAAGCAGTGGTGGACGATATCAACCGCAACGTAGTGGTTTATCTGGCTGCCGGGCAACCACTTAATAAGGTTAAGGTATCGGCTTTTGATTTGGGTGGTAAATACGGACGTGTCGTACCGAACCTGACTGCTCCGGCTTATTACGACTTTTCCGAACCTGTTTCAGTTTTTGTCTCTCATGCTTGGGAAGAGATTAGTTATGAATGGACCGTATATGTCTATAATATAAAAGGTGAGGAAGGAGGAGCTTCTCCGACTGATGCGGCTGTAACGGCTCGTACAACTCAAGCAACCGTGAAGGGAAGTATATCAGGCGGAAAGACTCCGCAAATAGAATACGCTTTATCCGGCACTTCAGAATGGACGACTCTTGCGGTTTCACAAGTAACGGTAAACGGGACAAGCTTTACAGCTACTATGAGTGGATTGCAACCTGCGACATCTTATCTGTACCGTATCACTATTGATGGCGACGTTACCCAGACGGGTGAGTTCAGTACGGCTCCCCAGATACTTTTACCCAACGGAAGCTTTGATGATTGGCATTCGGATGCGAAATTGTGGAATCCCTGGGCTGCAAACGGCACTTCGTTCTGGGATACCGGTAACCGTGGGGCTACTACAGTAGGAAAAAGCAATTCTTATCCAACCGATGAAACATGTAACGGAAAGGGACAAGCGGGCTTGCTGGAATCAAAATACATTATTATAAAATTTGCCGCCGGAAATATCTTTACAGGCAGCTATTTGCGGACCGATGGTACCAATGGGATATTAAGTTTTGGACGTGAATTTTCTTCATTTCCTTCTAAGTTAAGGGTAAACTATAAATATTCGTCACAAACAATCAATCGAATAGGAGACGATGATTATGCGCATTTGAAAGGATTGCCGGATTCGTGCCACATCTATATTGCGTTGACCGATTGGGATCAACCGTTGGAAATCCGCACCCGCCCTTCGGAACGCCAGCTGTTTGATAAAAACGATCCGTCAATTATCGCTTATGCAGAGTTGATAGAGGGACATGATACTCCTTCATACAGGCAATTGGACCTGGAACTGAAGTATCGAAACGAACGTACTCCGAAATATATTGTAATTGTAGCTTCCGCCAGCAAATACGGAGACTTCTTCACCGGTGGCGAAGGCAGTAAGCTATGGGTTGATAATTTTGAACTGATTTATGATTAAACGCTCCTTGCGCACGATGAGAAAGATAAAATATATATGTTCGCTTCTATGGCTGTTGACGATAGCGGCTTGTCAGCAAGACGAGGGTATAATAGAGCAACGCATGAGCGGCTTCCAACTCTCCTTATCGGATGAACTATCGGTGAAGGCAAGAAAAGCTCCGGGTGAATTGAAACCCAACTTTAAGGAGTTTATGGTTCGCATTATAAAGCAGGACAATGGACATGAAATTTATAACGACTATTTCCAGGAAACAATAATCGCTGCTCCGGCCGGCACATTCGACTTGACGGCTTCGTACGGAGACAATCCGGTTTTAGGTTTGGATGTTCCCTACTTTATCGGAAGCACTACGGCAGAGATTGCGCCGGGAATGACCGAACCAGTAGAAGTGACTATTCCTTGTAAAGTAGGAAATGCATTGGTTTCGTTTAAATTTGATAATAATGCCCGTTTTGAGAAGTTCTTTTCAGCGTATGCTGTGAAGGTGCAAAATGGGAACTATTCGATAAAGGTAACCCATGAGAATCCAGATCAAAGCGTTTATTTTCCTGCTGGTTCTTCTATTTCTTTAAGGTTTGAAGGCACTTTAAAGGAGAATGGGAAAGAGGTATCCTGGGATATTGTTTCAGATCAAATACCGACGGTATTCGACGCTGCCCAACATGTAAAATTAACTTTAACGGTGGCTCCTGTAGAAGAGGGTGCCATATTGACTGTAGAGAAAGTTGAAGTGATGAAGGCAACTATGACTGAAACGATACCTTTGGAGTGGTTGCCTACTCCGAAACTAAAAGGGTTTGATGGGAATGGAGGTAGTTTGGTTAAATATATCGAAACGGATGATGCGATTTCGGCAGCAATCCATTATTCGGCTGCTATGCCTTTACAAGATATGCAGTTTACAATTAATTTTGAAGATCCGAATTATAGTTCTTTGAATGGAGATTATCTTCTTTCTGCAATGACCGATGAACAAAAAGATGCTTTTGCTTCGGCGGGCGTTACTTTGCCTACGATTGGGGCTTCAACGAACCAATGTCTGGACTTTACGAATCTGACTCCTAAATTGACAACCAAAGGATCTGGCGAACAGACAAATAATGTAGTGATATTAAAAATTAAAGCCAATAATCGTTGGAGTGCTGATAACGGACAGCCCTATTTTATTCAGACGAATAGACCGGAGTTCTCGGTTAGTGTTTATCCTCGTAATATTTGGACAAAAGAGTTTACTGTAAATGCTCTTTCCGCATCACAGGTAACAGCCGGCAAGTTTGATAAGATAAGTTCCGATTTTTCATATCAATATAGTACAGATGGCAATAACTGGACAGATATTCCTTCAGATCGCCGGCAAACCGGATTGACTCCCGACAAAACATATTATGTACGTGGGGTATACCGCAATAAATTGGTTTCCTCCAATGTGAGCCTGGTCACTTATCCACAAATAGCCCTGGTGAATGGAGATATGGAGGCATGGCATAAGACCGAGACAAGAGAAGGGACATGGCCAATACGCCAATGGGTTCCCCGTTACTATCCATACGCATCGGGAGATTCCGATCCTTGGTGGGCTACCAATATGGAAAAAGCGGTTATTTGGAGTACTGCTCCTATCGAAGCTACAACAACGCCTAATTGCAGTTATGTGACTGATGCACATGGAGGTTCCAAAGCTGCAGAAGTTCGAACTTCCGGACATGGTGCCGGATATGCTACAACTAATGCAGGAAGTGCTTCTGTTACTTATCCAAAAGGCTTTTTTGCCGGTAGTCTTTTTTTAGGAACTTACGCATGGAACGATGGGGAGGTAAAAGCCGAAGGCAGAAGTTATGTATCCCGCCCTACCGCTTTATCATTCTGGTATAAATATACACCTTACAATACGGACGCTTTTAAGGTTGTAATGACCTTGAAAAGCGGAGAAACGACGTTGGCTACGGCGACTTATATTCCTACTCCTTATTCTACAGCCGACGGCAGCTATCAACATTATCAATTGCCATTGATCTATATGGAAGATGCTTCAGTTGCCGATTTAAAGCCTACTACTTTATGTATTAGTTTTATTTCTACTTATGTGGAAACAATAGAACGAGATACGCATTTTGGTATCGGAAGAACTATAAATTTAGCGGATTTTAGTCAAAACAGTGGTAAAAAGGAATGTCATTATGGTAGTCAACTCAAAATTGATGATATATCCTTAGTCTACGACAAATAAAAAAGATGAAACAAACGATATATATATTATTTCTTTCTTTGGTATTATTCAGTTGCCGGGTAGAGGACTTTCCTTCTGCAACCGTGGGGTATCTGAGTCTTACGGGGTGTAAGCCTTTAGTGAATGTACAGAAACAGATCAGCGCACGTTCCATTGATACGGGAATGTATATTCAAATATTGAACGCGTCTGAGGGGGTGATTCTTGAATACGACCCGGGAAGTGTTCCCAATAAGATTGCCTTGGAACCGGGCAGTTACCAAATAAAGGCTTTTACAGGCAGTTATAAGGAGTATATGAATTGGACTAATTCTGATTTAGGGCAACCGGTTTATTATTTGGAACAAGTTTTTGAAATCGAATATGATAAAATTACTTATGTTGATTTGAAGGTTCCGATGATTAATATAGCTTTTAGTTTCGATTTTCCTGATGAATTGACTGATCAATTTGCTTCTATTCAATTAACAGCCGGCTATAACGGAAGTCGTGAGGTAACTATTAATGAGGAAAATATTGCCTATTTTATGTTTAAGGAGAGTGAATCTATAACTTATACCTTAATTACTAAAAATACAGACGGAGAAACATTTACCCAAACGTCATCGGCGGAAGTGAATGCCGGTACGCATTATAAGGTAATTTATAATTTTGAGGCTCAAACTTATCTGTTAAGCAAGTGATTTATAATTATATAATATTCTATTTATATTTATGGAGGTAAATAAACAGCGACAAACAAGAGATGAATTTTACTTGTCGCTGTTTTACCAATAAAAACCAAAAATTTACTCCATATTCTTTAAATCTGTTGCTATGCGAAAAAATGCCGGCAATCTGACAAAGTTTCTGAGATAGAAAACCAATAAACCGAAACAATCATTCACAAAAAAAGGCCGCAGTCTAAAGACTGCGGCCTTATAAATATACCGGATAGGTCTTATTTACCCAATGCTTTTAAATTTTTAGCGATCTGTTTTTTCAGTGTTTCAACCGATTTGCAGGAACGGAACCCGTCGGCAGGCGTATTGAAACAATAGTCTACCAATTTATCTATGGTAGAGGTTGCGACATGCATACGCGTATCGGATGAAGCGTAGTAAATAAATACTTTTCCGTCTTCATCTGCAATCCAACCGTTGGTAAAGAGTACATTCGAAACATCTCCTACTCTCTCTTCGCCCATAGGAGCCATAAAATGACCGGCTGGAGCTGCTATAACCTTCGTAGGATCTTCCAGCGACGTCATATAGAGATAGAGCACGTAACGCAATCCGGCAGCACACCCCCGCACGCCATGCGCCAGATGCAACCAGCCTTTTGGCGTCTTGATCGGATGAGGACCTTCTCCGTTTTTCACCTCTTTAATCGTATGATAATAACGATGGTCGATGATCTTTTCTTCTTTTACTTCCGCATGTGTTATATCGTCAACCAAAGCCCAACCGATTCCACCGCCGCTACCGGTATCGATAAAACCATCCTGAGGGCGTGTATAAAGAGCGTATTTGCCATTTACAAATTCGGGATGCAACACAACATTACGTTGCTGGCTTTTTGTTTTAAGGTTCGGAAGACGTTCCCAGTTTATAAGGTCTTTTGTACGTACGATACCCGCTTTTGCGGTAGCGGAAGAGAGATCGCCGGGAGCAGCTTCGGGATCGTGCGCTTCCGAACAGAATATACCATATATCCATCCGTCTTCATGAGCGGTCAGACGCATATCGTATATATTCGTTTCGGATTCATCGATATCGGGTATGGTAACAGGATAGTCCCAGAAACGGAAATTATCGACTCCGTTAGGGCTTTCCGCAACGGCAAAGAACGATTTACGGTCATTTCCTTCTACGCGTACAACAAGAACATATTTTCCATTCCATTTGATTGCACCCGAGTTCATCGCGGCATTCATGCCGATCCGTTCCATTAAAAACGGGTTGCTTTCGGGATCGAGATCGTATCTCCAGATTACGGGCGTATGGGCTGCCGTAACTACCGGATTTTTATAACGGTTGTAAATACCGTTGTTTTCCTCGACCATTTCATTTTTCACAGACAAAAAAGCTTCGTGTTTCGCCAGAAGATTCTTTACCGCTTCATCAAATTTTGTATTCATACTAAATCTTTAATTATTATAGATATTAATTACTCTTTATCCAATTTATCGTACCAGTTCTTTTTAAGGAACCAGGTCGTCAACACCAACAATGCCAACGATACAGCCAAAGGAACTCCCTTCATCAACACAAGATACATAGGTGCGATTACCAGCGAAACCTGCCAAGCAATTCCCACTACTATATTTACAACATCCCTTTTAAATGTACTTTGGTAACGGAAAGAAGCATCTTCAGTCTCTGCCATTTTCCGAACCGGTCCCCAAGCACCCCACGGACGTACTTTTTTATAAAAGTCTTTCAAGCGTTCGGGTTCCGTAGCAGGTGCAAGGTATGTACCGATGATACAGCCGGCTGTAGAGATAAGCAGTATCCACGGCCAGTAATACAAATCCAATCCTCCTATCCAGGAAGGGAATATCAACGCAGGTATCAGTCCGCAAAGCATACCCCAGAAATATCCGCTGCCGTTGAAACGCCACCAATGCCATTTAAGCACGTTTGCAGCTATATAACTGCCATATAATCCCGATACCAGCCATTGCAGCACACTGTTTACGTCTTTTGCGAAGATCCCGAGAATTATACTGATAACAACCACGACAACACCGGTAATATAGGTAATTGTAATTACACTACGGTTCGATGCTTTCGGATTTACATATTTCAGATAGATATCATTAATGATATAGGCTTGGGCAGCATTTAAAGTACCGGCAAACGTTCCGATAAATGCAGATAACAAACCGGCTAAAAGCAATCCCATCAATCCGACCGGAACGAACTGACGGATTGCTGCGGGAAGTATTCTCTCGAAATCGATATCGCCCGTAAGCGTCTGAAGGTTCATCTGGTCATAAAACAGAAGGCCCAGAACGGCAAAACCGATAATCATCAAATAACGGGTAGGAAAAAGTACCACATTTACGAAACCACTGACTAAAGAAGCTTCTCTACCCGATTTGGCAGAAAGAATTTTCTGCATATCATACGACGGAGCGGGTCCGGCAAGACTGGCCAAGACTCCTTTAAACACCATCAGCATAAAGAAGATACCGAATAGTTCATAGCCATCACTTGCTATTTTGGCATTCACTTCATCGATAATTCCGGTCCAATCCATATTCAGATGCATACCGAAGAAAGGATTCATCCAACCTTCCGGCACATTCAATATTCCGTTCGAATATAAATGCATCATGGCTATAACTGCAACGGATAGACCTGCTATCGTCATAATAGAGTATTGCAGCACATCGGCGAATACGATACTCGACATACCGCCAATAATCGAATAAAAGACAGCGAATGCTGTAAAAAGAATTCCATAAAAATGAGGCACGTATTCGGGGGCAACATGAAAAGGTACATAAGGAGCCACCACATCCCACGGAAGGAATATCTCCACAAATTTCCCTAATCCGACAAAACCGTACGCCAGAAAGCCGAAACAGCTTATTAGGGCGAATACGACTACTATTGCGTGTGACCAAACCGCTCCCTTATCTTTACCAAAACGGAACGTGATCCATTCGGCTCCTGTTGTAACCCCGGAGCGGCGCAACCAGGCAGAGAGATAAACCATCAGAAATATCTGGTTAAAGCACGGCCATAACCAAGGTATCCACACACTTTTCATTCCATATACGAAGGTGAGGGTTACCATCCACATGGTGCCTGAAATGTCAAACATTCCCGAAGCATTCGACAACCCGAGCATATACCAAGGCAGCTTATAACCGCCTAAAAGATAAGCTTCCTTATTCGCAGCGGCCTTTTTTTTCTGCACTATACCAATTATCACCAGCAAGGCTAGATAGACCACTATCACCAAAACATCAATCCAACTGAGAATCATTCTATCTTTTTTTATAATTTATTTTTCACTACCGGAGAATCACCAGAAATACCAGTAGAACGTAACTATTATACCTAAAATAATCACTGTGTTTATCACATCCCAGTGATTCCAGCTCGCACGCGATTTAGCGCGTTGTTCCGGTGTAGACGAACCGTATGTCAAACCTTCGATCTGAGCGGCAGGCGCCTGTTTTGTAAATAAGCTGACAACTATAATCACCAACATACAGAATACCAACATTCCGCCGCTGAAGAAAAGCCAATTCACGTCGTAGAAAAGGTATTTAAACCAAGTCGAAGAGGCATCCGGCCCAACTGTGTTAAAATAGACTTTCGCACCAAGGCGTGTCATACCTACGACGAATCCGGAGATCAATCCCCACATCCCGCCTAACGGTGTTATACGCTTCGAAAGAATCCCCAGCAGGAAAGCGGAGGCTATACCCGGAGCCAAAACCGACTGAACATCCTGCAAATAGGTATAAAGCACAGATCCCAAACTTTTCATTACCGGAATCCAGAGAATTCCAAGTAATACCACTATAACGGTAGCCATACGCCCCACATACAGCAATGTTTTTTCACTTGCCTGCGGACGGTATTTTTTATAAAAGTCAATGGTAAATAACATTGCGGAAGAGTTGAACAACGAAGCTAAAGAGCTCATCAACGCCGCCAAAATACCACAGACTACAAGGCCCTTAAACCCGGCCGGGAGCAAACGGGCTACCAAAGTGGGGAAAGCGGCATCGCTATTTACAAGGGTAAATATCTGATCGTTTACGACTGCTCCTTTCTGTGCTAAAGCAAAGGCGATCATTCCTGGGATAAGAAAGAGAAATACGGGCGTCAATTTCAAATAAGCACCGAATATCGCCCCTCGCCGTGCCTGCGTTTCATCGCGACCAGACAATACACGCTGAACAATATACTGGTCAGTACACCAATACCAGAAACCGATTACAGCCGAAGTTACAATTACACCGAACCACGGGTAATCGGGGTCGCTGTTGCTGCGTATAAGATTCACCATCGTATCTCCGTTATCGTTTACAGGCGTAGCTTTGCATATCTCAAGCAGCTGATCCCATCCTCCGATCTCTTTCAATCCTAAAACCAGAATTACAATAGAACCAAGCAGTAAAATGGGTGTTTGCAAAACAGAAGTATAAAGTACCGATTTCATTCCGCCGATTACAGTATAGATGGCGGTAATTACAACCAACCCGATTGCCGCAATCCAGAAAAAATCGATTCCCCAGAGTTCCTGAATTCCGAAAACTTCTTTAAAGACCAGCCCTCCGGCATAAACCGTTACGGCAACTTTTGTCAATACATAACTGACTAAAGAGATCAGAGACAATATCGTTCGCGAGGTCGTATTATAACGGCGTTCCAGAAACTCCGGCATAGTGAGCACCATGCTTCGCGAATAAAACGGAACAAATACCCAAGCCAAAAGCAGAATTGCCCAACCGTGCATCTCCCAATGCGCCATCGCCATACCGCTCGAAGCTCCTGAACCGGCAAGTCCTATCAAATGTTCGGAACCAATATTAGATGCAAAAATAGAGGCTCCGATTGCCAGCCATGTTGCGTCACGTCCGGCAAGAAAATAGTCGCCCGAATCTTTCTGTTTCTGGGAAAAAACCCAAAGTACAATGCCAATAAGGGCTAAAATAAAGATTACAATTACAATTATATCCAGTGTTGCCATGGTATTTTATTTATGCGTGTTTATCTTTCTGTAAAGAAATTTTCTTCGGTCAGCTTTCCAAGTTTAAGATACTCCTTATATTTTTTCATATAAAATGCATGACTTTTCTCCGAAGGATAATATTCTTTGGCAAATCCCTGCCCCATAGCCTGCTGGGCTTCTTCTACCGTTGCATAACAACCGGCGGCAACAGCCGCAAACATGGCCGAACCGAAAGCACATGCCTGTTCTGAACGGGCAACTTTAATCGGCATACCCAATACATCGGCCAAAGTCTGCATAACAAAAGGCGATTTCAGAGAAATTCCTCCGATTCCTATTACTTCATTTATCTTTATTCCGTTTTCGATAAAACGATCGACTATTGCTTTGGAACCGAATGCCGTAGCTTCTACGAGTGCCCTGAATATCAGGGGAGCAGAACTTCCGAGCGTGAGACCTGTAATCGTTCCTTTTACCAACTGATTTGCATCGGGTGTCCGACGTCCGTTTACCCAATCGGTAGCCAGTAAAACAGATTCTTCGACCGGAATATTTTCAGCTTCGGAAGAGAGTTCCGGAATAATACGTTCCGTTATCTCCTCTATTAACTGTTCTTTCACCGTATCGTCTATGAGTCTTGATTTAGACACTAATTGTTTAACCGGCCAGCTTAGCACGTCTTTAAACCATGCATATAAATCACCGAAAGCCGATTGTCCGGCTTCCAACCCGACCATTCCCGGAATAACCGAACCGTCAACCTGTCCGCAAATGCCCGGTATAAGACGATTATTCATCTCTTCGTACGAACAAACCATAATGTCACACGTAGAGGTTCCTATAACACGAACAAAGGCTCCCGGTACAATCTCTGCACCTACTGCTCCATAATGACAGTCAAAGGCACCCACGGCAACGGCCACCTGTTTCGATAAACCAAGACGGGAGGCCCATTCTTCGGTAAGCGTTCCGACACGTGTATTTCCGGGATAAGTTTTCTCAAAGAGATGACTTCGCATTCCCTTCAACAACGGATCAAGTGCACAAAGGAACTCTTCTGACGGCAGTCCTCCCCACTCTTCCAACCACATGGCCTTATGTCCTGCGGCGCAACGTCCCCGCACAATCTCTGCAGGTTTCGTCTTTCCGGTCAAAAGCGCCGGCATCCAATCGCAATGTTCTATCCAACCATATGCAACACTACGTATCGATGGGTCTTCCCTGAGAATATGCAGCATCTTTGCCCATACCCATTCGGAAGAATAAATGCCGCCCTCGTAGGCGGTATAATCAACTTCCCATTTTTTAGCAAGTTCATTTATTTCAGCGGCTTCCTGTATCGCGGTATGATCTTTCCAAAGCACAAACATGGCATTGGGATTTTCCTTAAACTCAGGCCGCAAAGCTAACGGAAGACCTTCTTTATCAATTAAAACAGGAGTAGAACCTGTCGTATCAAACGCTATTCCCACAACATTGGGCGCCACATCAGGAGCACATTTTGCCAAAGCTTCCCTAACACTGACTTCGAGAGCCTCTATATAGTCAAAGGGGTGCTGACGAAACTGATTTTTCGATGGATTACAATAAAGACCTTTTTTCCAACGGGTATAATATTTTACCGACGATGCCTGTTCTTCACCCGTCGCCACGTTTATTACAACGGCACGGCAGGAGTCCGACCCGTAATCTAATCCTATTACGTATTTATTCATCTAAGACTATAATTTTGGTTAGCGCAATGCTTTATTCAACATATAGTAAACTTCATTCAGCCTCAACTCTTTTTTGAATGAGGGAAGTGTTGTCTGTTCATCGATAGTCACCAGTTCAATATCTGCCAAGTCTGCATAATCTTCTACGAACTCGGATGTCAAAGCATAAGAAAATGCCGTATGATGCGTACCACCCGCATACAACCATGCTGCTGCTCCCGTCTCAAGATCGGGTTTAGGAATCCACAAGGCACTTGCTACCGGCAATTTGGGCAGCGGAGCCAACGGCTCTATCACTTCTACTTTATTTGCAATCATCCGGAAACGGTTTCCCATATCGACAATAGTCGCAGCAATACCGTTACCTTTATGAGCCGTAAATACAAGACGAGCGGGGTCGGCTTTTCCTCCGATACCTAACGGATGTACTTCTAACCGCGGTTTTTCCGATGCTATTTCGGGAGAAACTTCCAACATATGAGCTTGCAGGATGGCGCTTCTTTCCCCGTCGAAATGATAAGTATAATCTTCAAGGAACGACGTTCCGCCGGGAAGTCCCTGAGCCATTACCCAAAAGGTACGTACCAATGCCGCAGTCTTCCAGTCGCCCTCGGCTCCAAATCCGTAGCCGTCTGCCATCAGCCGTTGCGATGCTAAACCGGGCAATTGGTTCATTCCGTGCAATGCATCGAAATTTGTCGTAAAGGCTTTCGCTCCTTTTTCTTTCAGGAATGCCCTTATAGCAAGCTCTTCACGGGCAGCCTCACGCACTTGTTTAAAATTGGCCGTACCTCTTTTGCAATTTTCCGCAAAGAGGTACTCTTTTTCATATTGCGCAACCAAGGCATCTATATCTTTATCCGAAAAACGTTCCATCACGGCAACCAAATCGCCGATAGGATAGTAATCGACATGATAACCCAGACGCATTTCTGCTTCTACTTTATCGCCGTCGGTCACTGCCACATTATTCATATTGTCACCGAAACGGATAATACGCATATCCTGAGCATCGGCCCATGCAACGGCAACTCGCATCCAGACAGCGATATGTCCCTGCACTTTTTCATCTTTCCAATATCCGACTACAATTTTCCGGTTTTTACGCATACGTGACACAATATGTCCGAATTCGCGGTCTCCATGGGCGCTTTGATTCAGATTCATAAAATCCATATCGATTTCACTCCATGGTATCTCTTTATTAAACTGGGTATGAAGATGTAATAAGGGTTTTTTATAATCTTTCAGCCCATGAATCCACATCTTCGCGGGTGAAAAGGTATGCATCCACGTTATAATTCCCACACATCCGGGATCATTGTTCGCAGCTCTCATAACTGCAGATACTTCGGCAGACGAATTAACCGTTCCTTTATATACTATTTTCACCGGAAGCTTGCCCGATTCGTTCAAACCTTTTACTATTTCATTCGAATGTCCGTCAACGGCTTTAACTGCATCACCACCATAGAGCAACTGAGCTCCGGTTACAAACCAAACTTCTGCATCTTCAAATTTCATCGTATTCAAGATTTTTAAAGAGTTGTGTCTTTCTCTGGTTATTTATAATTTTATTTTTTCTGGCCATAATAGGCATTCGGCCCATGCTTACGAAAAAAATGCTTTTGCACCAAATGAGGATTCATTGTCGAATCCGGGTTAATCTGCAACGTAAGATAAGCCATTTTCGCAATCTGTTCCAATACGACTGCGTTGTGCACAGCCTCGGCAGCATCTTTTCCCCAAGAGAACGGACCGTGATTTTTCACCAGTACCGAAGGGGTATAGTCAGGATTTATACCGGAAAACAGTTCCGCTATTACGCGCCCTGTCTCCATTTCATACTCACCGTTCACTTCGTTTGCTTTCATGTCACGTGTACATGGTACTCCCATCTTAAAATAATCGGCATGCGTCGTGCCCAGATTAGGAATGGCATCACCCGATTGTGCCCACGCCGTAGCATAAGTAGAATGCGTATGAACAATCCCTCCGATATTCGGAAAAGCTTTATAAAGCTCCAGATGTGTCGGAGTATCTGACGAGGGCTTC
The DNA here is from genome assembly GCA_029007825.1 of Bacteroidales bacterium. Classification (GTDB taxonomy): domain Bacteria; phylum Bacteroidota; class Bacteroidia; order Bacteroidales; family JAQXIO01; genus JAQXIO01. Next base: position 24,120 of record JAQXIO010000042.1, read on the forward strand.
ATTTTTCCGTCTACCACATTTCCGTCCATATCGACAACAACCATATCATCCGGAGACATTTTATCGTATTCGACTCCAGAGGGCTTTATTATAACGACTCCTTTCTGACGATCGATTGCACTGACATTTCCCCATGTAAATAAGACAAGTCCGTGTTTTACCAGATCAAGATTAGCTTTACAAACCAGCTTTTTAAGTTCTTCCAAATTATCGATCATAACATAGTATCTTCAAAAACTCCGTAAATATAGTTATTTCAGCAGTAACTATTCTTAAACGGCGGCTATGTTTTTCAACAAAAATTATTTCACGCGTAGCTAATTATGTCTACAACATGTACCCCAAAAAGCAATTGCTATATCTCTCTGAAACAAGAGAATGGTAAGATTAAGGGACAAAATTGTATTTTAAGTGATAAATTAATCGTAAATTTGCACGTTCATTTGACTGAGTATAAAGTTTTTTCCGCTATTATTCAGGGGACTATGAAAAACATTGTATTCCGCTCAATACAAAAAAACTAACTAATAAACCTAAAGAAATATTTATTAACATTTTTACATCTTCTAATCATGAATTTGAAATGTACAAAAACACTTTACTCTTTTTTCACTAAAAGAGTATGTCTGATCATTTTTTCGGGTTTATTGGTCACTGCTGTAAAAGCAGATGAAAAAGGGCTTTTGTCAGACATAAAAATTTCCGAAAGGCTATTTACCGATAGTACCAAAATAGCCAAACTGGAGAACATCGTCAGCAAACTACCCAGAATGCTGATATTTATAAATCCGCGCTATATCTATGCCGACGACGGCAAACCGTCCGGGTTCGACCTGCGAAGGGCTCAAATCGATTTAAAGGGCAGCGTGATGAAAAACTTGGATTACCGCTTAATGCTCGATTTTGCCAACAATCCTAAAATACTGGATGCAAACGCATCATGGACTCCCTTGAAAGAGTTAAACATAAGGGCGGGACAATTCAAAGTGCCGTTTTCACTTGAAACCACTTATGCACGTTGGGTACTCGAATCGCCCGAAAACTCGCAGATCGTAGAACAACTGGTTTATTACTCAGACGACCCAAGCGGCATCAAATCAAACGGCCGCGATATAGGTGTCAGCTTATACGGAGGTTTTTTTCATAAAAAAGGATACAACATTATCGATTATAATGTGGGCGTTTTTAATGGAAACGGCTCTAATATAAAAGACAATAACCGAAAAAAAGATTATATCGGAACGGTTATGGTTAATCCGATAAAGCCTGTCACCATCAGTTTCTCATTTATGAACGGACGTTACGGCACTTTAGATGCTGAAAAAGAGAAAAAAAGAGAACGCTATGGGGTAGGTCTCCGTTACGATGACGGAAAAATACAGGTGCGTTCGGAGGCTGTTTTAAGCAATACTCAGGTAAATATACCGGATAAGGACGGTAAAGTAACGATAAATACGCCTGTCAAGAACCTGAAGAGTTACGGTTGGTATGCTTTGGGTTCTTATTATTTTATCCCAAAACTGCAGGGTGTATTCAAATACGATTACATGCGTAAAGACAGCGATAATCCGTTATCGGAAAAAACAAAATATTGGGCCGGATTAAATTATTTTTTCCAAAAAGATAAGTTATCGCATGTGCAGTTATATTATTGTTATAACGATATTCCTGGCCAAGCAAATATCAATCAAATCGTAGCACAATTATATATAGTTTTCTAAAATTCTAAATAGTACAAAATATGAAAAAATTAATTTTATCGCTTTCTATACTTTCGGTATTGTCTTTTATGACTCTGCAATCAGGTTGCTCTGGGAATTCACAAAAACAGCAAGGTTCAGAAAGCCAGGCTTCCGGCTCACACAAAGGAGAAATTCAAATATCGGGAGCTTTTGCTCTTTATCCGATGGTTGTAAAATGGGCCAGTGAATTTCAAAAGCTTCACCCGGATGTAAAAATCGATATCTCTGCCGGCGGAGCCGGTAAAGGAATGACCGATGCATTGGCCAAAGTAGTTGATTTAGGTATGGTATCGAGAGAGGTTTACGATGTCGAGCTTGAAAAAGGTGCTTTCCCGATTGCTGTAACCAAAGATGCGGTGGTTCCCATTGTAAACATCGCCAATCCTGTTATTAACGATATCAAAGCTATCGGATTGAAACAAGACATGGCTACGAAACTCTGGGTTGACGGTTCCATTAATAACTGGGGCGAAGTTCTGAGTACATCCAGTAAAGTTCCGGTAAATGTTTACACCCGTTCCGATGCCTGCGGCGCAGCAGAAACATGGGCTGCATGGTTCGGTAAAAAACAAGAAGACCTGGAAGGTACGGCAGTGTTCGGCGATCCGGGAGTATCTTCGGCCGTACAAAAAGACAAAGCGGGTGTGGGTTATTGCAATATAGCTTATGTTTTCGACCAGAAAACGAAAAAGCCGTTCAACGGTATTACGGTGCTTCCCCTAGACGTAAACAACAATGGGAAAATAGATCCGGAAGAGAATTTTTACGATCATATCGATCAATTGATGGAAGCTATTTCAAACGGAAAATATCCATCACCTCCGGCAAGAGACCTTTATCTGGTTTCAAACGGAAAACCGACTAAGCCCGAAGTAATAGAGTTCCTGAAATTTATTCTGGAAAAGGGTCAGGGCTGGACGGCAGAAACAGGCTATATCGCACTGCCTAACGAGACAATAGAAAAGGGATTATCGAAATTACAATAAAAACTTAATTTACGGTGAACAACAGAGAAGAACTGGAAAAAAACAACCGCTGCCGGACAGCTAAAGACCGTATTGCAAAAGCAATCATGAAGCTACTGACGATCACGTCGGTTTTGTTATTGATTATCATCGGAATCGGACTTTATTTCAAATCAGCCCCCATATTGCATGAAAAATCTTTATGGGAACTAATAAGCACGAGCCAATGGAAGCCGCTTAAAGGTGATTTCGGATTCTTCCCTTTTATTATGAGTACGCTGGCGGTTACGGCCTTAGCGGTAATATGGGCTCTACCTGTTTCCCTTCTTAATGCCATTATGCTCACTGAAAATTCACGGCCATTTGCAAAAAGAATCGTCTTACCTACCCTAGATATCCTAGCAGGCATACCTTCCGTAGTTTACGGTGTATGGGGGATATTGATTATCGTTCCCTGGATTTCAGACCGGTTTGCTCCTCATTTCGTAGAGTATTCGACAGGCTATACCGTGTTGGCAGGGGGTATCGTTTTAGGTATCATGATTTTGCCTATGTTGATCAGTTTGTTCGTGGAATTGTTCTCTTCGGTTCCGAAAGAATTGCGCGATGCGTCCCTTTCGTTAGGTGCGACGAAATGGCAAACGACCAAGTTTGTCGTGCTCAGGAAAACACTGCCTGGCATTTTTGCCGCCCTGATATTAGCCATATCAAGGGCAATGGGCGAAACGATTGCTGTACTGATGGTCTGCGGAAACATCATCCAGGCTCCCCATTCATTGTTCGATGGTTGTTATCCTTTGCCTGCTCTCATTGCAAATAACTATGGAGAAATGCTATCATTACCAATGTATGAATCGGCGCTAATGTTTGCAGCGCTGATCCTTTTCGTTGTTGTTTTACTCTTCAATATAGCATCTCGTCTGATCATGCACCGAATTGAAAAATCTTTTGCATAATGAAACTGAAATTTATAGAAGCAAAAATTGCAAAATTACTGATGATACTTTCCACGATGATCGTATTCGGTTGCGTGGCCAGCATTATTTGTGTTATCGCGGCAAAAGGTATTCCTGCCTTAAGCTGGGAAATGATTTCCGAACTTCCGGGCGACGGTTTCTATATCGGAAAAGAGGGAGGTTTTTTAAACGCTATCGTTGGTTCTATTTACATTGTCGGAGCCTCAACAATATTGGGACTGGCATTCAGCATACCGGTTGTGTTTTATATGAACGTATATTTGCGTAAGGGTTCACGGTTTGCATTTTATGCCCGCCTTGCTTACGACGTGCTATTGGGTGTACCGTCCATCATTTATGGTGCTTTCGGATTCACCATTATGATCTATTTCGGTTTACGCACTTCTTTACTTGGGGGGATTATTGTTATAACACTTCTTATTATTCCGATACTGATCCGTTCAATGGACGAGGTTGCCCGCCAAATGCCCCGCGATATTCTCGATGCTTCGTTTTCATTAGGAGCTACGCGGCTGGAAACAATCGGAGTGGTAATGAGACAGATTGCTCCCGGAATCGCGACAGCTACTTTGCTATCCATAGGCAGAGCGATCGGAGATGCAGCGGCCGTGTTATTCACAGCAGGATATTCCGACAGCATACCGACATCATTGAGCCAACCTGCGGCGACGTTGCCTCTTGCCGTATTCTTTCAGTTGACGAGTCCCATCGAGGAAGTCCAAAACAGGGCTTATGCCGCTGCGTTAGTGCTAACAATTATTATTCTGATTTTAAGTATCGTGGGACGTATTATTACTACTCATTTTTCAAAAAACAAGATACAATGACAAAGACACCCATCTCTCTAGAATCTTTAAAAAACTCACTTTTCCCTACGGAAGAGGGGGGTACTACTGAGAAGGGCAACCAAGAGGGTTTTGCTCCTGATCGTAAATTCGACACAGATGTGGAGAAATCATCATTAAACGTTGAGAACTTAAACGTTTATATAAACGATAATCATATTCTCAAAGATGTCAACCTTACCATTCCCAATAAAAAAATCACCTGTATTATCGGTCCTTCGGGATGTGGAAAATCGACATTGCTGAAAACACTAAACCGACTGATCGATACGAATGACGGGGTAAAAGTGAAAGGTAAAGTTATGGTGGACGGGGAGAATATCTGGGATAAAAAGGTAGAAGAGACACATATCCGCCGAAAAATGGGATTGCTTTCCCAGCGTCCTTGCGTTCTTCCGATGTCTATTTTCGATAATATCACTTACGGTTGCCGTATTAACGGTATTACCGGAAAAAAGAAATTGACGGCAATCGTAGAGCATTATCTGAAAGCCGCCGGTTTATGGGATGAAGTGAAAGACCGCCTAAACTCATCGGCTGCAAGGCTTTCTATCGGTCAGCAACAACGTTTATGTTTAGCCAGGGGACTGGCTGTTGAACCTCAATATATCTTGGCTGATGAAGCTACGTCTGCACTTGATCCGGTATCCAGTAAAATCATTGAAGAGTTATTCCTCCAACTAAAAGAAAATTATTCAATTGTTTTGGTTACACATACACTACGCCAGGCTCTTCGTATTGCCGATTATGTAGTCTTTATGTATATGGGTGAGATTATCGAGGAGGGTACAGCCGAACAGGTTTTCAAGAATCCGAAAAAAGAGCTGACCAGAAATTATTTATCGGGAGTATTCAGCTAAATACAGATAAATTAAAGCTACACAAAGAAGGCGGAACTCTCTATTTTCAGGGTTCCGTCTTTTCCATATACAAGCTATGCCTTCTTTATCAGAAATTCATATTCAGTTGCATCACATACGTTCGCGGGGCAGAGACAGCCATCGGACGAATCGAATATTCCTTATTCAGCAGATTATTAATCATAAACTGAAAACGAATCTCTTTTGTCACCTTTACTCCTGCACGCAAATCCATCAAAAAACAGCCTTTATTATGATCCTGCCAATAGGTAGCTAACGTCTCACCTTCAATGTTTCCGAAAAGAATATTCCGGACATAATCCATTACTTCTTCCTGATATTTCGGACGCTCATCGACCATCAGATAATCAACGGCCAGTGTCTTGCTCTTCCAGCTTAGGTTGGCCCCCAAGCTAATGCGCTTCCACTGAAAATCCAAAGTCGCTTTTGCCGTGTGTTTTTGCCTGTATTTTAAATATTTGGATGTATTGGATTTTTCTTTCATCTGAAGCGGATCGGTATAAGCGGCTTCACGCTCATTCGTCTTTTTATAGTCTGCATCTTCCGGTTCGATAAATACATATCCTAACGTATAAAACAGCTTCATATCACGATTAAAAACATATTCACCGGAAGTAGTCAGTTCTACGCCATAGATACGAGCTTTCGATACGTTATAAAATTGTGCCCCAATGCCGGGTATTGCTCCGCTCAGAAGCATATCGGCAGCCTGAGACAGACTGTTAATGTATTCGAAGGTTTTATTATTGAATATTCCGAAACGAAACTCTATCATGTCGGTGTATTGTGTATAAAATCCGGCAATATCAAGGGAGCCTTGTAAGTTTCCGAGTTTATAACCCTGTTTAAAGCCCAGTTCGGCATTAAAACCTTTTTCTGCTTTCAAATCATGATTGGGATATACCCCTACCCCGCCGATATCTTTCCGGGCATATTTTTCAGTCAGCGACGGATAGCGATAGCCTTGTCCGAAGGAGGCGCGTATAAAACTATAGTCTGCCAGCTGGTAATTTATACCTCCGCGGAAAATCGGTTTAACAGGTATTTTGGTCCCTAATATTTTTGTTTCCGCTTCGCGGTAGAAATCATCTACCCGGTAATATTCCGTACGCAAACCGAGCGAAATGCTGAGACGGTCAAAAAAGCGTTGATCGTACTGGAAAAAGAACGCAGCATTATCACTGTTATGCAAACCGGTTGTCAGAGAATTGCTCTGCATATGTTCATAAGTGGCACCTGTAGTTATTTGTGCCGTATTCCATTTTTTACTGAACTGGTAATCGAGATAGTAGGAATAATTTTTATCGATTCCGCTTTGCAATGCCTGCGGATTCAATACACCGGAAAGCCACGGTATCAGATCAGAAGTACCCTGAGGCAATCCGTTATTCATTACCCATCCGATCAGATCGCAGTAATCTGATGTCGTTGCAGTGGGGAATATCTTGTCAAGAATATTTTTCGTTCCGTTTACTATGCCGTTCAGATCGCCTTCGAGTAAAGGGGGCAGTAAAGGAAGAAAATCACTATAATCTCCATTCGACACATCATTTACAATTCCCTGTATAGCTCCAACATCGGTTCCCATGTTACCGAGAATTTCAGTTAAGGGAGTTCCTTGACCGGGCTTTACAATATTATCGCCGCGGTAATAAAAACGGCCTTTTATTTTATGTGAGGTTTGTTTTACCGGATTTGTGAAATTAAAGAAGGGATCTATATAAAATGTATTTCCTTCACGTCCCATATTGGTAAAGGGAGACGGACGATATGCTTCTTTAGGAGAGCGCCAGATAAAAAAATCACCATACTGATTGGATAAAAAATTCACATTAAAGCCATAGTTAACTACATTGGTTCCCGGTTGATGATAAGTCAGATTTCCTCCTACACGGAAACGTTTATTATAACCTTGTTCACGATAACCTTCATCTGTAAAGAAATTGAGTCCTCCCGAAACATCAAAGTCACCGATACGGCGTGAATGCGAAACATCGACCCCCTCATAAATCGGATTACGAACCCCGGTCAATATACTTTTACGAAGAAACGGTTCTACCGGATATTTGCCCGATTTCCAGAATGTTTTGTCCGACCATTGGTAGCCGGGATTCGCAGGGTCACCGTAAATTCCCATATAAACATTTACTCCAGTTTTCGGAGAGAGTCCCGGACGTGCGGTACGAACATTGATTAATCCGTTTAAAGCCGACGATCCATAGAGTACGGAAGAGGCTCCTTTTAAAACTTCTACCTGTTCTACATTTTCCAAAGGAATCGTATTCCAGTTGATTTCTTCGGTTCCGGGATTAAGCACAGAGATCCCATCCACGAGAATCTGGCTACGCGATCCTACACCATAGGTCCATCCGCTCCCCCCTCGTATGGAGGGTTGCTTATCATTGACATCTACACCGGGCAATGTATTTAACGTTGCACTCAGATCGGTTGGTGCCTGACGTTTAATATCAGAAGCTTTCAATAAATCCATAGAAACAGTAATATCGCTGATTTTCTGTTCAAAACGTCCGGCACTCACAACCACATCTTCAAGCAGATTGACACTCCGCTTCATATAAATATCTTTCACTGCTCCCCGTTTTTCGATGACTAACGGCACCGATTCATTATCATAACCGATATAGCTAAACAGGAGATCGACACCTCCTTCAGGTAATACGATTTCATATGCACCATCAATATCGGAGGTGGCTCCTTTCATCACTCCTTTTATTTTGTATGTTATATTAACTCCTACCAGCGGTTCATTATTCTCCGCATCATAGATATGCCCTTTAACGGTTTGTGCTGAAACCGTTGCGGCAAATAAGAATATCGCCAAAAAGAATAACTGGTATATTTTTTTCATCGTTTTAAATCTTTTTTAATCAGGAAATTAATTCTCTTGAATTATCAATATATATTTATTCCTGATCCGGTAATTCAATATGATTATCAATACATATACCGAATTCGACAACTGACTCGGGATCATTCAGCGTTTTAATGAAGAAATCAAGAAATCCGTTAATGAAGCCTCCATATGGTCCATTCATAATATCTTCCGGTATGATTTCTTTCAACAGCGGCAGAAATGGAAACAGCGGTTTCCATTCGTCTTTTTTAAGGACTAAAGTCGTTTCGTTACTTTTTATTCCTGCTCCTTGCCGTATGGTTAAACAGATGCCTGTTGTACACCATTGTGTCAATTGTTTATACATAAGAGCTATTTCTTCGGGCTTGATTCCATCGGACGAACGGGCCTTATTTTTCT
>JAQXIO010000043.1 GCA_029007825.1 Bacteroidales bacterium
GGGAATAACGCCTTCCGGAATTTAGCTTTTAGCCCTGGCTTCATTTGATCTTTGAGATATTACAAACAGTTTCAACAATTTATACTTCCCCTTCTCGGAAGTTGTGATTAGCTTACAAAATTATATCTTTGAGATATTACAAACAGTTTTAGTAACATATCCTCGAACTTTGGGGAGTTGTGATTAGCTTACAAAATTATATCTTTGAGATATTACAAACAGTTAGTATCAGGAATATGCTTCTTAGAATTTGTTGTGATTAGCTTACAAAATTATATCTTTGAGATATTACAAACAGTCTTCGTTTATTAGCTAATAAACCGTCTATGGTTGTGATTAGCTTACAAAATTATATCTTTGAGATATTACAAACAGTCGCGTTGGTCTTGCCACTTCATATTGGCAAGTTGTGATTAGCTTACAAAATTATATCTTTGAGATATTACAAACAGTACCAGAATATGCAATCACTTTAAAAAGAGGTTGTGATTAGCTTACAAAATTATATCTTTGAGATATTACAAACAGTGGAGGCGAATTTATCCCCGGAATGTACATGGTTGTGATTAGCTTACAAAATTATATCTTTGAGATATTACAAACAGTACAATGCTTGTAATGTTCTTAAAATAAGGTGTTTATCCTGTGTGTTAGAATGGAAAATTAGAGGCTGTTTAAAATAAAGAAACCCACAACACAGTGGGTTTCTTTATTTTATGATTGGGATAAATGCATCGGACTAAAACAGTTCGAGTTGTTGATAAGGTGTTTTTACGGGGGCAGCCTTACATCCCCTGAACAACTCCATCTGGCCGAATTGTTTGTCCGTTATACATAAAATTCCGACTTCTCCGTAAGCCGGCAGAGCAGCTTTCACACGTTTGATATGAACCTCTGCATTTTCTTTTGAGGGGCAATGCCGTAGATAGATCGAGAATTGAAACATCGTAAATCCGTCGTTCAGCAGTTTTTTACGAAAATTCGCATAAAGTTTACGCTCCTTCTTTGTTTCTGTCGGAAGGTCGAAAAATACAAGTACCCACATAATTCGGTATTCGGAAAATCGTTCCATGTAATTTAAATCTCCGGATAAGCTATTTTTCTGTTTTCTCCGCTAAAGCATTTACACAACGAAGATGAAGTTTGTCCGGCAGCAATCATAAGAGGTCTGCGTTGGCCGTTGATAAAGACGTCGAGTACCGGAATAGACAGAAGTTCGATCTTGACCTCTTTAGTCAATTCTGTCTTTCCTGAATCGAACAGTTTAACGACCAATTGATCGACGTAAGGACGGTAAGGCTCCATAATATCGTCCGCTAAGCAATAAGCGTTGTAACGGTTATGATGATGTATTCCCAGAGTAGGCAGCAAACCGCTTGAAACTAATGCTCTCGCTATAACTGCTCGTAAAATGGCATAACCGTAATTCAGCAGATTGTTGGGCGGTTCTCCATCCCGGTTACGTTTAAAATTGGAAAATAAATTAGCCCAATAGTAAGCGGCCGCCCGGGCTTCCGAATTGTCGGCATCCCCACTTCGTACTTCGCTCGACCATACCCGCATATTTTTTACGACAACACCCCGGCACTCTTCCAGAACGGTAGCCTGATTGGCAATCTTAGATTGAATGGTCTGCTGCCAAAGCTGTTTCCGCAACGGAAGAGAAGCTTCGATTTGAAATCTGAAACGCTCGTTTTGAGTAGTATTTCCGCATAACGGAAGCAACAGCCCCACAGGCATCCGGCTCTTGTTACAGCTAATCACCGCGCAATTATTATTTAAAAGAGCTTCCAGCAAACCGTGTGTAATGGTAATCTGCTTATGATCCAGAACAATGACCCCTATGTCCTCGACTGCTATAGTATTTTTACCCGTAGCATCGTCCATGCCCTGCGCATCCGGGATGTGAATGACAAGTTGCGAATTCCGCAGGCTTAAATAAGCCGGATTTCCGAAATACAGAGTCTTCTTAATCATTGTATATCTTGATAATATTGCCAAGCCGGTCTACTTTGATCGGTATGCATACCTCTTTTATCATCTCGCCGGTCCAGGATTTTTGCGCTTTGTTATTGCTCCCAAGTTCTACGGAATTCATAATCGGATACGAAATATGCGCCGGTATGAAATCGCAAGTGGTACCTGTGCAGCTCACCATTTTATAAATGCGTTCTTTTTCTATATCCGTTACCGAAAGACGCCTGTTGTTTTGTTCTGCGGTTGGAACATATACCAGGTCGTTGGGAGATAATACATAAAGCAAAAGATTTCCTTTTTCATCTCTATCCGGCGCGGGCGGCAGCCTTTGTTTCATACGCTCGATAACGACGTTCAGCGGAATAGTGTCGAAACTGCGCTTACCTCCCTGGTCTCTGTAAATGGCAAAGAAAAGATTGGTGCCCTTTTCTGCTTCCACCCATTTGTGTTTTGTGTTATGTCTTTCTCCCAAAGGAAATCTTTTTTCCCCGTTTTCAGCAATAGGAAGCTTGAAAACAGGTTTTTTTCTGTTGCTGTTGAAACGTTCTATCCCATCGGCGCTGAAAGCTAAATCTATATTGTTCCCGTTTTTCCGCAGATGGCTTAGTAAATCTGTCCGTAACCTGTTATCCGCTATTTTATTGATAAACTGCACAGCCTTTTCTGATGTTTTTATTCCCGAAGGCCCTCTGTCTGATAATCTGGAAATAGGCTGTCGCTTCCTGAATTTTTCAGTTCTTATCTTAAAAGCCGTTTCGTTGACAATGTTTCCTTCTTTATCCCTGACCGGGTTGCTTTTTAGAAAATTTCGGGTTTTTGTTATATTTTTATCATGAGCGGTAAAAGCTTCTTCAACTTTGCTCCTGATATAAGAATCACTTATCATGGACCGCATGCCTACATTTTCACATATCTTCATAATCTCAAAATCATATATGCGCTTTCCGTACGGCATAGGCACATGAAGCGGTTTGCGTATGGCCAGGTTTTCCCCTTGCTGTGGCAAAAAAACTTTTTTCCCTTTTTCATCGTAACGGAGGCTACGATTGGTCGCTTTATTTATTACGCGTAAATTTTGTTTAAAACTCACTGTAATACTTTCCAGCGTCATTTTGACGTCTTGTGTAAAAGTTGCCCACGGTTTATGAAATCGCCATTGATAATGTCCGTTCTCGTCTGGTTTCGTTTTGTAACACAATGTATGTTGCAGGTCATACCTTGAAATCGTATTATCTGATTTTCCGCTGTTATTATTAAGGTAATTGATGTGATTGCGTGTCATGCATGCTAAAATGATTGCATCCAGTGCATGGTTGCGGTGGTCGATACGTTTTTTGTTAAAGCCCCGCTCAAATTCCGCTGGTATCTGGGTTTGGAATACACGTTTGCCCCCTTTGTTAGTCCACTCCCCGAATTGCAGGCTCTCTGTTTTTTCGTTGAGTCGTTCGAATCGATGATATATCAGATCGTTCCATACATCATTCATCCCCCATTCCTGCTTTAGTATGTTTGTGATTGCCCCCGTGCATGAAATAACATGTTTCGATTCGGCTTCGGTTTCCCCCGGTTCTCTCACTATGTTTGATAATAAGCCTTTGATAAGCCTACTGATATATCGGGTATCATTCAATTGCCTCTGATTGAAATCCTTCGGAATATCTTCCATCAATAACTTGTTCTTCTTTTTCCGGTTTCGGCAATAGCGTTCTTCTACGAAACTTTTATAAGCCTCCTCTTCGAAAATCGTAACTGTTTCGCCGTTCGGCAGGGATACTTTCTCACCATGGTGGCATTTAATGAATTCATAACCCGTTTTGTTGTCTTTCAGCTTGTTAACCGCTGATTCGCATATAACCTTATTGCTTTGCGAATCATCGAAGAAACGCGACTGCGGAATAATATGCTCGATTTCGTAAGCTGGAGTGAATAACTTTCCCAATGGGATGATTTCTCCCGTATAAGGCGATCGGTATTGCTGCTCCAGCCATAATTTGTATCGCATGATCTCTGCTTTTGACGGCCGTTTTTTTTCATCCGTTTCACGGAATTTGTTAATGGTAACCCCGATATCTTTCGGTACCTCTATAGTACCTTTTAATGCTTCATCCTCATATATTTTCAATAAATTCTGTTGGTTTGGAGAATAAGGACGGACGCCTTCGATACGATATTCGGCATTTGTGAATTCTTCCAGCAGCCTCCGTATCCGTATATTGGTCTCTTCGTTTTTGGCAATTTCTTCTGATAATCTTTTGCGTTCGTTGGCAGGAAGCTTCATTTCCCGTCCCAATTCAACGTGTATTTCATTGATGCTGCCGTACTTTTCCCATATATCCCGTACCACCCTCAGAGTTTCCATGACAACCTGCTCTACAATAGGGTTGCGGAGCGAATGCTGTCTGAAGCTTTTGAGATAGATATCGATATCTTTGGGTGAATTCCATTTTGTAATCTCTTTTGCTTCCGAATGGCGTCCGTAAATAACGTAGCACGCCAGCCACGAAGGTAGCCCCCGGAAATCTTTAATCTCTTTTAAATCCAGGCATTTGGCTTGTGTCCTCTCATCGATATCGACATCGAAATCTTTTGATATAATTTTGTCGATTCTTTTTCTGACATCCGTGCATATGGATGTCTCACACCAGTATTTTCCTGTACGCATAACAGATAAAAGCTTTTTAATAGCTTTTTCGCTGTACGCCCCATAGTCGTAGGCGAAAGATTTGCACTTGCCGAATGCGGCAATAAAAGCTTTCCTCTCCAGCTTATATTTGCGGGAGAATTTACCTAACGCGCTCTCTAATTCTTTACTGTCTTTGACTGAATATAAGATATGCCATAGCGCGGTTTCGGCAGCAGACTCATTCAAAAAAACGGTTGGCAGATTATGTTTTAAAAGCCGGTTCAGCATAAGAGATCTGGTCTCATTGCACACATAAGCTTTATCGACATAATTCCACCGGTACTTTTCCCTTTCGTTATGTTTTAGGTTGAACCCTTCGTATGAAAAAAAGCCTTTCTGATCAATCTTCTCTTTGTCGTTCAACCAGCTGAAAATATCGGCATAATCTTTGATAAACAGAGAGGTAACCTCTTCGTCTCTGTCGGCAGTATCGCCTTTCTTGTAGATTTTCAGATTTAGAACGAATTGCCATAGGCGAAACTCCTGAAATAAAGGATGCGATTTCGGTATGACTTTGAGTGGAATATTTTTTATTTCACCAGTATCTTTATCTACATAATGTCGTTCTTCGTATGGACAATTTGCAATCAGTGATTTTTTTCTTTTCAATGGACGTTGATAAAAAATAATATCATGGAGTAAAAGGTAACATATGTCTTTTTTCTTGAGGTTTGTTTTATGCCCTTCATTGTTTTTATACAATTCTGCTAAACAGTCGTTCAGTAAATCTTTGCTGCATAATTCCGGGTGAAAATCTTTTTGTTTATGCAGTATCCGGCTAAGCTCCTGTTCGTAAAATTTTCGTTCGATAACACTGATCAGATTGCCTCTGATTTTTTGATTCGGAGTATTTAGTAAAGTGTCGTAGATAAATTCTCCTACCTCTTTACCGCTTTTATTGATATCCGCTTCCGTTCTTTTTTTAACTAAAGTCCAGTCATTCTCTCCAGGAATCCTGAGTGAACGTTTGCTTTCTCCGTTCTTTCCTGTTTTGGTTGTAACAATAAACTCTTTTATCTTTCCTGTCCAGTCTAACGGTTGGGAACTTGGCATGCGATAGATACATCCGTTTTCTAAATAAACATTATACCATGTATCTTTACCCCTTTTTTCATCTGTAGCTTCTACGGATTCTACTTTTAGTGGACAAAATTCTTCGTGTTGGTTTTCCTCCTTTTCTTTTTCATCCCTTAACTGGTAATAGCCGCGTTTTTGATTAAAATTCAACAAAATCCAGCTTAGTTCCTCTTTGCTTATCGGATGCTTCAGTGCTTTTTTGCGAAGATAATAAATTGTCCAGTCATAAGGAATTAGTGCTTGTTCCCCATTTTTTTTCGGTTTTAATAGATTGGGTTGATTTTTTTGGAAATCAAGTAACATCTCTTCAAAAGATGTTTTGAATATAAATTCAAACTTTTTGGGCGCAATTTCCCGCCATGCCAGTTTAGGCTCTTTTTCAGGCAAAAAACATCCCGGATGCTTCTCGAAATCGATCTCTTTTGCGTAGTGTTCAGGAAGAAAACCGAGAATCTGAAGCACTCTGTGAAGACGAGCCCGGCGCAAGAGTTGCCGCAAACGCACGCGGCGCATACTCCGGTATTGGGTCCGTTGCTTAGTTTGTGATATCTGATTTCCTTTCTCAAAATTTCCCAGTATAGCTGCATCCATAGGAATGATCCGGACGCATGCCATCTCTATTTTTTTGTTTTGAACATCAGTGAGAGCACATGCTATGCTGTTTGTACCAATGTCGAGGCCTAGTGTTTTTCCCATAATTGTGTATCTATAAGGTTTCGGATTATAAAGATATTAAATATATTTTGTTCTTTTAGAAAATATATTTACATTTGAAACATAATTTTGAAAGCTAATCACAATAAGGATGATTCCGTTGTGATACATTTAGAAGAGGGCTGTTCGGTTTCGGGCAGTCTTGTTCTTTTTATTCCCTGCTCTTAATCCTTTCTTGTCTGTGTTCGGGAAAATGTCTGTATTAAATTTACGGATTGATTGGAGATACAATCAAAAGCTCGAAACTTCGGAAAAAATAAATAATTGATGTACATTTGTTTTTAGAACACGATAATTAGTAAGACAATATGCTGACACCTTTTAAAGAAATACTCAATACCGCGAAAAATGGCGGCTATGCCGTAGGAGCATTCAACTGTTTAAGTCTTGAAAATGTAATGGGCGTAATCCAGGCCGCAGAAGAATTGCGGTCGCCTGTTATCCTTCAGCTTGCCGAAGTGCAGTTTCCCTATTCCCCGTTGGAAAAAATGGCCGGACTTTTTCTCGAAGCCGCACAGAAAGCAACCGTACCCGTTGCCGTTCACCTCGACCACGGACAAAGCTTTGAAACCTGTGCAAGAGCCATTAAACTGGGCTTTAACAGCGTAATGTTTGACGGAGCGGCTCTGCCCTTCAACGAAAATGTAGCGATAACCCGTCAGGTAGTGCAGATGGCGAAAGCCGTGAATGTCGATGTGGAAGCCGAACTCGGGAAAGTCGGCGACACGGGAGAAGGTGGCGGAGAAGGAACAGGCAGCGCCGACACAGCCGATGTCTTTACCGACGTAGAAGAATCCGCACGTTTTCTGGAACTCACTTGTGTCGATGCATTGGCGATAGCCATCGGAAACCTGCATGGAAAGTACGTCGCCACCCCGAGACTCAACATTCAGCGTCTGAAAGAAATAGCGCACCGTAACAACATCCCCTTGGTGCTGCACGGAGGCACCGGAACGAGTGAAGAAGACTTCAAATCCTGTGTACACAACGGAATAGCCAAAATAAACGTAGCCACAGCTCTTCAGATCGCCATAACCAATAAGATACAGCAATATCTCGCAACCGCATCAAAGCCCAACTATATCGACATGAAGTGGAAAATGATCGAAGCGACGAAAGAAGCCGTTATAAGCCATATGCTGTTATTCGAAAGTGACGGTAAAGCATAAATCCGGATAAATACAAACTTTATATAAACAAACGAATGATGAAAAAGACGACAGCGAAATTGCTGATGATGATGAGTGTATTGGGAGCATGTAACCCGGCTCCCCAAAAAGCCCCTAAAGTGGAACGATTCTTTTCCGAAACCAGTTTCTGGAATACGCCGATCCCTGCCGGAGCCGAAGTCGATCCGCGCAGTGATGAAATGATCGGTTATCTGAAAAAAGACCACTCCGGACAGAATTTCGGAATCAATGCCGATGAATATACCATTCCCGTATACGAAGTAGATAGCACCGTACCCTTTGTTAAAGTAGAACAATTGGAAGGATACAGCCAGTCGCGTGAGTTTCACGAAATGGGAGTGCCTATGCCTGCCGACTTTAAGCCCTCCCCCGGTGGAGATATGCACGCGACGATTATAGATCGCGACAAAGGTCTGGCATGGGATATGTTCTACGTAAAGAAAGATTCGGCAGGCAATTGGGCCTCCTATACCGGTATGGTCGTTGACCTTCGGGGCGATGGCGTATTCTCCCCCGACAGCTTCCCAATAAAAGTAGGTGAATCCATTCATCAGTACGGTCCGAGCCGAGCTGCCGGAGTACCCTCGTTTGCCGGATTGATTATGTATGATGAAGCGAAGAAAGGCGAAATCAACCACAAGCTCGCTTGCGCCCTGCGTTTTGTTGATTTTCAGAAATACGTCTATCCCGCTGTCTGGACGGATGGAAATTTTAAGGGCGGAGTGCCCGAAGGTGCGGTGATTCAACTCGATCCCGATCTCGACCTTTCCCAATTCGATTTATTGCCCGGCGACAAAGCCGTAGCCGTCGCTTTGCAGAAATATGGGGCTGTCGTGGTAGATTTTGCTGCTGGAAATTGTCTCTATGCCGAAGGACTGTGGGTACATCCCGGAAAAAGCTGGAAAGGCTTGTTGAGAGGATGGGCCGATTACGACGGAACCAACGGTATAGAATCCATTCCCTTAGATCATTATCGCGTTCTGAAACTGGAAAATGTACAGAACGGAGGTGATAAAATAAAAGATTTCTTTCAGGAAAAACTTGTAGGATGGGAGAATAACTGATAAATAAACCCCGAAATACCATGAGAAGCGGAATCGTAGCAGTAGGAAACTGGCTGGTTGACTTTGTAAAAGTAATTGAAAAATATCCGGCACCCGGCAATCTGACCACCATTGAATCGGTAGAAACCGGTCTGGGCGGATGCGCCCACAACGTATCCGTCAATCTTGCGAAAATGCAGACAGGATTACCCCTCTATGCCGTAGGATGCATAGGCGACGATGCCAATGGTGATTACGTCATGCGTGAAATAAAGGCAAACAACCTCAATTACGATTACATGACCGTAATAAAAGGGATAGCCACCGCTTATACCGATGTAATGTCTGAAAAAGGAGGGGCATCCCGTACCTATTTTCATTGCCGCGGAGCCAATGCCTATCTCGATATGGAACATATCGAAAAGATTGACACGCAGGCAAAGATCGTACACCTCGGTTACCTGCTCTTGCTTGATAAGCTCGATATGCCCGATCCCGAATATGGTACCCGGACAGCCCGCCTTTTAAAGCACC
This sequence comes from Bacteroidales bacterium, assembly GCA_029007825.1. Taxonomy (GTDB): domain Bacteria; phylum Bacteroidota; class Bacteroidia; order Bacteroidales; family JAQXIO01; genus JAQXIO01. Next base: position 9,219 of record JAQXIO010000043.1, read on the forward strand.
TGAAAGAAAAAGGCTATAAAACTTCCGTCGACGTGGTATCAGAAGAAAGCGACCGCTTCTCGAAAATTGTAACGCCCTGTTTGCCCTATATAGACTACCTCATCTTTAACGAAATAGAAGCAGGTAACGTTACCGGATATAAAATAAGGAAAGACGATAATACCTTATGCCGTGAAAATCTTGAGAAAGCAGCGCAAATGCTGATAAAACAGGGAGTAGGAGAGCAGGTAACCATTCATTTTCCCGAAGGAGGATACACCCTCCTTAAAACAGGAGAAAGCTACTATGTCCCTTCATTCGCTATGCAACCCGGACAAATAGTCTCTACTGTTGGTGCCGGCGATGCCTTCTGTGCAGCCATGCTGTATGCCATCCATGAAAACTATACGCCCCAACAAGCCCTTCTTCTGGCAAATGCCAATGCACGTTTTAATCTGCTCGACGCCACTTGCACCGGAGGCGCCGTACCCGTATCGGAGATAAAGCGCTTTATCGGATTGGAATAACTAAATTAGTAACCATAAATAAAATTACCATGAAACGATCGGAAATAAACGGATATATAGAACGAGCCCTTGTTATTTTCTCACATAGCAACTATGCATTGCCGGCATGGGCAACCTTTACCCCTGCCGAATGGAAGACAAAGGGAGCATCCTGCAATGAGATACGCGATTGTGCGTTAGGCTGGGACATCACCGATTTCGGAAAAGGAAATTTTGAAAAAGAAGGACTCACGCTCTTTACCCTCCGCAACGGAAATCCCGCCGATGGGGCCAATGGTAAGACCTATTGCGAAAAACTTATGATATCCTACCCCGGACAAATAACCCCGATGCACTTTCACTGGAAAAAAATGGAAGACATCATCAACCGCAGCGGAGGCAAATTAGCGATTCAGCTTTGGAAGGCAACACCCGATGAAAAATTCTCCGACGAATCGTTTGAAGTGAAAATAGATGGCATAGCCAGAACCCTTAAGCCCGGAGAAATAGTACGTCTCTCCCCGGGCGAAAGTATCTGTCTCACACCCTACCTCTATCATAAGTTCTGGGCTGAAGGAGAAGCCTGCGTTGTCGGTGAAGTATCGAAAGTAAACGACGACAACAACGATAACCGCTTCTATGAAGAACTCGGGCGCTTCCCGGAAATCATAGAAGACCATCCCGCAAAATATTGCCTCTGCAACGAATATCCCTTTTAAGTTTTAAATAAAGACAAATACAATACCCTCCATCGGTTTACCGAATAGATGGAGGGTATTCTTATAAAAGAACCTGTATTTTCCTCTGACTCTTTTTACTTCGATGCGATTATCCCCACAGCCTGGTCAGAAAATATTTTTATCTGGAATTACCTCTTTTTTAATATAATGGAAGTAGAATAAAAATTAGTTGCTTTGTCAGCTATCTCCAATAATTTATCCCACTCATCTTTGGTAATAAATGGTTTAAAATAATTCTTCTTGGTCTGTATGGTAAGAATATTATCTTCCATTGAGCATTTGGATTCAAAAGAAGCACAATCGTTTGCATAATCCATATTTAAAGCTTCTATACCTTCCACCTCGTAATTTTCTGGAATATTTATATGAATATCGCGCTCCGATATAGACCTTGTCGGAAGGTAAGTATCTGCATTTCTTTTTCGTTCGTTATCACTCGGTACCCATTGTGTCCCTATCAGTTTTCCCGCATCCAGAATCAGGTTGTTACCCGCTTTTTTGACAAATCCATCCATTGTATAAGCTAATTCATATACAAGATCGGGTTCGGTAACGGTTACCCCTAAACATACAATCGAATCTTTCAGTATTATTTCCGGTTCTGCCCCATGATAAGAGTGAATCTCTTTTTTTATCGATTCCTGCTGCTCCTCCCGTTGCCTTTTTAAATTGGAAGATATTTTATCGATATATTTTCTGGTAGCCCTCTTTTCATCTAACTCCTCGATAAAGGTTTTTTCAATATGTAGATACTTCCGCATTGCGATGTCCCAGTCTTCATAAAGCAATAGCTGGGGCTGTATATCGCCCTTCAGGGCACCTTTGCAAACAGTATGTCTTTTTATTTTTAATTTCAGAGAATCCTCGGGCAAAAATGAAACCTCCAAAACCGATTTATACGTGTTCTCCTGAGCGTCGCTGACCGGAAGAATCATTTCACTTTCAATGCCTTGAAGCGTAGATTTATTTACCCGCTTTACCACGTTGTCAACCCGGATCATTGTCGCAGGTTCCCCTTGCAGAGTATAGGGAACCTCTCCCGGAACCCTGTATCGGTAGGGTGGAAAAAAATACAGAGAATCGTGGTTCGCAGTAACTATATAATAAAGATCATCGCTATCCAGAATTTCTTCCCGGCGTGCATCGAACCGGCTCGTGACAAAGCCCAACTTACACTCTATAGAGTTGTCTTTTAATAAATTATTAAGCATCATCATAAATGACCCTGCACTGTAGAATGGACTCTCTTCTTCCGGCCATTTGAAATTCAGGGCACTGTAAATTACATTTGCCAGTTCGTTATCTGTCGCTTCGGGATGTCGCAATTTATAGTTCTTTATAATTTCTGAAACCTTTTTGGAAATATAACTGATCGCATAGGTCGTTCCATGGTGATAAGCAAAGAAACTTTTTGCATCTTTGAGAATATCCGTATAAGGAACATTCTCATAAATTCCGGCAGGTCGCGCATTCGCAGATTGGTAATAGGTAGCCGGCTTCTTTCGCCGGATAATGAATCGGATCATAGGAAAATCCCGGACAGGAGAAGTCCACTGGATATTCTCTGTACAGTTGATTCTTATAATGCTGTCGCTTTGTACGGTAAGGATGGCATTATCCTCGTCGTCCTCTCGTGTAAACAAGGGAGCACCGTTAATAGAACGCCACTCGATGTTTAATTTTTTATCGAACAGGCAACGAGCCGAGCAGTGTAAGGTCGGGTAATCGGAAGAATAAAAAGGAATGTATTGTGCCGGTATATCGATCGTCTCCATCTCATAAAGATAACCTATGAAATAATCGATGATATCCCCCTTCTGCAGGTCGGGAATAGCGACCTTCTTGTAACTCTCCTGATCCTCTTTCCCTTCGGTTACCGAAACCGAAGAAGCTTCGATATCTACTTCTCTGATTTCTTTGTTGGGCTTAATAATTCGGACCCCTAAAACTGTAATGACACTATTTGAAAAACGGGTCGAATACATACCGTAAGTATCCTGTCTTTCCTCTTCTTTGAAAGAAAACTCCGTATATTTGTCGATAGCTGTTTGATCGTTGAGTTTTACCATTCTACGGTCGATATCGGTATAATAAAGCCTGCCCCCGCGATTTCCCTTCATGACATCCTGAAAATTTGATTCTCTTATGGCAGAGATATCCCTGTGGCGGGCAAGTATAACAGCCGACTCTCCCGAATACTCTTCCAGAACGGAATAATTCTTGAATACAGGTAAATCCCACGACCAAACTTCCGATCGCATAGTTGCCGCACGGTCTTCATAATCGATTTCTTGAGCAGGTGCTGCAAAAGATATAAATATGAAAATAAACAAAAAATAAATATAAGCTTTATGCATGATTAGAGTGTTTTTGATGTTTTTTTCAGAACGATCTGTTCGGAAATCTTCTTTTTCAGTAAAGCAAGATCTGCATTCCATACGGCAAAATCCTTTTTTCGTAGCCACGGATCTTTAAGTATAATCTCCTTCCGGTATTTTATGCAGCCATCCTCTTCCGTATATTGAATATTTATGAAGTAATTGGCTCGTTCGATAGTCAGTTCCGGAGGTAATGAGCTCACCGCATAACCTGAGGGAACCATCAGCCTCTTTTTACAAACCGTCTGTCGCTTATAAAAAAGAGTAAAATCCGATTTGCGCTTTGTTGTGTCAATCGTGTTATACAGATACTTCTGCTGGTTTTCCAGATTGATGTAAATTTCTTCGTTCAGTATGTTAACCTCACCGGCCAGCTCTTCGTCATAAGTGATTTCAAAGGTTTTTGTTTTGGAATCATCACGCACCGTTTTTATATTGGAAATCTTCCGCCCCTCTTTCTCTAATGATTGTTTGAGACTGCCCATGCGTTTCGACGATTCTATGGTAAAAAGATGAGACAGTAAGCCATTCTTCCATTCTCCCGTAAACTCCTCGTGTACCTTCCCTTTAAGCAGATTTCCTTCTATTTGATATATATAGGATGAATGACAACTGTTTTGTGCAGGATCGATTTTCCGGACATCGTCTAAAATATAATGATCGCCGTTCTCAATCAAAACCGTTTTTCCTTCTATTGTATGAGGATATTCACCCGGAATCATATATTGAACGGTCGCATCGAGAAAAATCTTTTCCCCCCTATAAAATAAAGTACAAATCATATGGTCGGCTCTGGGTAACGGAATCTCCCTCAATAATTCGGTATTGTCTACCCCCACCCATGTCAGGCGGGCATCGAACCCTTCGGCACACAACAGCGATTTAAGTAAGTTAGACATCCCTTTGCAATCACCGTATTTTTTTCTCAGTACCTCTTGCGCATCGTCTGGAACATAGCCGGCAAGTCCGTCCACGATTGCTACGTAACGGATATTATTTTGCACCCATGAAAATATTTCGGCAATCTTCTCCTCCTCCGTTTTACAATGAGAAGTGATTTTTTTTGCAAATTCGGAAATAATACTCTCGTTATTCTGTACCATGTCGGTTTTTTCCTTATACCAGTAATACACATCGTCGAACGATTCGAAAAAAATGAAAGTCTTTTTTTTCAGTTCCGCCTTTCTCGGAATAATTAACAGGTACGGTTGTGTCCGGATATATGCAGGCATATTCGGCTCATTGGGATATCCGGCCTGGTCTTTGATAGAATAACTGTAGGTAGTGGTCTGCTTTTTCGGATTGGTAATAATGTTTTTTTCTATATTATGGTCGAGATTCTTTTCAACGATATCTATGCTCATTTCATTAGGAACAATCACCTGCACCGTTTTATTCTTTATATACGACAAATCGAATAAAGGAATAGTATTGAATGTTTCGATTTCGTTGTATCTTTTCTCTATATCGACCGTTATACTTTCCCCTGGTTTGGTAAAAGGTAAATCGAAATAGCATACGCGTGAGTCGTTGTAGAATATGGTCGCATCCTGATACATTTCATAAATGGGAGTGACTTTTTTTGATGCCTTTACCGATACCCTCTTTATTTCGGTATTATCGTCGTAGAATTCCGGCACCGTGATACTTTTAGGATTTTGAATACATTCATAGTTAATGGTGGACTTCTTATCGATAAAGCATCTCTTTTCTGAAATGTTATAGATATAAGATTCGGTTCCCGAGCCGATAACGATTGCATCGGTATCGGATTGAGCATAAATAATTACCGAATAAAACCTGCATAAAAGCAAGGTAATAATCGCAAAGAATCGCATTTGTATATGAAAAAAGTTAGACGGTTGAGTATTGTCGGCAAAAGTATATATTATGTTTTAGATATACAATTTATATATAATAAAATAATATTATTATAGTTTTGTCGCTTAAGATAAGCTGTTTTTTCTTTCTGGGTTTTATATAAGAACGTAAAAGTTAACAAGCAACACCTAATCCCATCGTTCCTTACCGGATAATTGACCGCTCGACTCTTTTTTGTCCTGTATGATAGATGCTGAAATAATAAATATCTTTTAAAACAGGATATAGATAATGCACCTTTTCAGAAATTCGGCTCGTAACGCATATCCCTTGGGCCCCATTTAATCTGCCGCACCTTTACATTCGTAATGCGTATGCTGCTGCAATAAGCCTCGAACCCAATTTTATTATTTTTAATATGGTCGATCGGATCGGGATCTGTCACCTCCAACAAAAGTTTTCCGTCCACGAATATAAAGCAATGACCATCGATACTGCCCGCAACGATATGGTAAACCCTTCCCGGTTTATAATCGAATAACGGAGTTCCCGCGTTTAGTTTATATTCCGGCGATTTCTCGATACCCACTTTGCCTTCCCACCATCCCTGAAGGCCTGCAACATAAGCGATGCCACGCTTGTTTAAGGCATCGTCCCATGTACCGTTCCACATCACATTGATATCGTGGTTGCTCGGCAGCACGTTCTGAGCGTCGAACTCTACCAGAACATTGCCCGGAAATGCATGTAGCGAAACGATCATACCCGGGGCATTTTCCCGGTATTTACCGTAGCACCAACCGTCTTTCACATGCCATTCTCCGGTTTTTATGCTCCAGTTCTCATGGAAATTATCTTTACTGAAATCATCTTCGAATAAGATGGGAGAGTTTTCGAGGTCGATCACCTTTTTCATGATAGTAAAACTCTTCGGCTGGAGCTTTGCCTGATGCTTGTCACCTCTCAGAACTCCTCTGGCAAAGGGTATGCAGCATAAAAAAGCGGATAACATCAGAAGTTTCGGTTGCATTTTTGTTTTCATAGGTTAGAATAAAGTGTACGGTTCATAAAGCAAATATACGATACATAAATATAAATCACATCTCTTTTTA